>JAZPYS010000001.1:0-7703 GCA_045544275.1 Acetatifactor sp.
GCAGGCGACAAGACCGCTATTTATATTAGTCACCGTCTGTCAAGCTGCAAATTCTGCGATGAGATCGCCGTATTCCATGAGGGTGCTGTTATTCAGCAAGGCACTCATGCAACCCTTCTTGCCGATGAATACGGAAAATACTACGAGCTATGGAACGCACAGGCACAGTATTATACCGAAACTGCATAATAAATTCCGGAAAAAAGCGACAGCGGGAGTTTTACTCCTTGCTGTCGCCTTTGGAATATTCATAGTAATTACAACAACTGCAGCCCCTTGCGGTTTGCTTCTTCCATAAATTCTTCCGGCCACAGAGAACACTGTACTTCGCCGATATGGGCTTTGCGCAGGAAGAACATGCAAAGTCTTGACTGGCCGATACCGCCGCCGATGGTGTAAGGCACTTTGCCCTCGATAATGGACTGCTGGAATGGCAGTGCCGCTCTTTCCGGACAGCCAGCTTTTTCTAACTGACTCAGCAGAGCTTCTTTGTCAACACGGATACCCATAGAAGAAAGTTCCAGTGCAATGTCCAGTATAGGGTAGTAAACCAGGATGTCAGCATTGAGAGACCAGTCATCATAGTCCGGAGCACGGCCATCATGAGGTTTGCCGTCACCAAGCTTGTCGCCAATCTGCATCAGGCAGACAGCACCTTTTGCTTTGGTAATGTAATATTCGCGTTCCTTTGGTGTGTAATCCGGGAACATTTCTTCCAGCTCGCTTGTAGTGATAAAGAAGATTTCGTTAGGCAGGATTTCCTGTATGTAGTCATAATGGATCGCCATGTATTTCTCAGTCTTGCGGAGTACCTTGTATACATCACGTACCACTTCCTGCAGGGTTTCTAACGTGCGGTCCTGCTTTTCAATGATCATTTCCCAGTCCCATTGATCCACGTAAATAGAATGGATATTGTCAACCACTTCGTCTCTGCGGATTGCGCTCATATCAGTATATAAGCCTTCACCCACATGGAAGCCATATTTTTTCAACGCATATCTTTTCCATTTTGCCAGAGACTGAACGATTTCAGCTTTGCGGCCATCCTGTTCTTTTATATCAAAGCTTACAGGACGCTCTACACCGCTCAGATTGTCATTCATACCGGATGCCGGATCAACGAATAACGGTGCGGATACACGCAGCAGATCCAGTCTGTCAGCTAAAAGTCTTTCAAAAAAATCTTTTACAGTTTTAATTGCTACCTGAGTCTCGTATAGGTTCAGCTCAGATTTGTAGCCTCTTGGAATATAGTTTGCTTTCATAAGAGTACCATACCTTTCCAATCAATCTATTTACTATTAAAACTCTTTTTGTTGTATTTGGCAAGTGTTTTTTTACTATGAATCATGTGGATGGTAACAGTTTGCCCAGGCTCACATTGTAAAGGATTATCCGCTGTGTACTATATAGGTTCCTCCGCATATTTATGTGATATCCTGCTAAATGATGAAAATAGCAAAAAAGTAGGACGACGGAAGCTCAATGTGTCCTACTAAATGTTTCAAACAGCAAAAAAGTAGGACGACGGAAACTCAATGTGTCCTACTAAATGTTTCAAACAGCAAAAAAGTAGGACAGCGGAAGCTCAATGTGCCCGACTAAATGTTTCAAACAGCAAAAAAAGTAGGACAACGGAAGCTTATAATGTTGGCATATAAAAATGAGGAAGAACCACATATAAGTGTTTCGTGCCCAAGCAACATATTTATTTTATTATTTTGCGGTAGTTTAGCCAAGCAACATGGCACTTTGCCAACTATGGATGCTTGTGCATATGAATTTACCATGGTAAAATAATTGGAAATAATTATATTGCACGTTACAGGTAGTATAGTGCATAATTATATACTATATTTTTAAGCAAGTATTTTTTACAATTATAGTATCATATACGAGGGGGATACGGTATGAATCTATACATAAAACAACACATTTTTACATGGGGAGAGAAATTTTCAATTTATGATGAAGCAGGATGTGAAAAATACTATGTAGAAGGGGAAGTATTTACATGGGGCAAAAAACTGCATCTGTATGACAAAAGCGGCAGAGAACTTGCTTTTATTGAACAGGAATTATTTACTTTTCTGCCAAAATACCACGTCTCCAGAAATGGCATGGAAATCGCAGAAGTAGTCAAGGAGTTTACATTCTTTAAGCCGGAGTACAGCGTAAATGGTCTGGGATGGAAGGTGCATGGAGATTTCTGGGATCATAATTATGAGATCACAGATGGGGGACGCATGGTGGCATCTGTTTCCAAAGAGTGGATGACTTGGGGAGATGCCTATGAGATCCAATTTGGGCCGGACGTGGATGAAATATCAGCATTGGCGGTGGTGCTTGTGATCGATGCCTGTATTGACGCAGAGAGGAAGTAAGGAATGCTAAGAAGCATTTTTGAACAAAGACAGGAAGGGGGATATGTTCATGGGAGAAACATATTGCGGTAAAAGTTGTGAAGAATGTACCTATAAAGAGAGAGTGGGCTGTGGCGGCTGTAAAGAAGATTTTGGAAGAATCGGTTCGGGTGCGTGTGAGCTTGCAAGATGCTGCAGGGATAAGGGGCACGAAACCTGTGATACCTGCAGTTATGCAGTAAACTGTGTTACTCGGCAGGGACGGGGGAATGTGCCGATTTATCGATTAAAAGATCAGGAGGAAAAGGATCAGCAAGAGAAGGTAAACAGACAGAAAGCTCCCCTTTTATGCAAGTGGTTGAGCATTTTGTTCTGGCTGGTGGTTCCGTCAACGATTGCAGGAATCATGACCACTGAAATAGTGGTTGGATGGTTTCCTGCGTTATCTCTACCGGGAGAAATATTGAATATTCTTTGTACTGTTATATATGGTGTGGTGTTGTTGAAGCTTTCCAGGGAGAATGCCCATTATCGAACATCCGGAATCTGCTGTCTGATCGCAGCGGCAGCAGGTATAGTGGTAACACTTGCCACAGGAGGTGATACGGCTGCCTTTCCATTGGTGCTGACACTCCCGGCGCTGGTGCTTTCTCTGGTGGGAGAATATCATGAATATGCGGGACATAGTGAAGTGATCAGTTATTATGACCATCAGATGGCCGGCAATTGGAGTGATCTCTGGAAATGGTACATAGGTGTGTATATTGCACTGATGGGTGGAATTGTCTTTATGATGATTGTGCCGATTTTAGGAGCTTTAGTGACAATTGTTGCTGCAATTGCTCTGACAGTGGTTGCAATATTAAAATTGATTTATCTTTACCGGTCAGCGAAAATATATCGGGAGTATCTGAAGAACATTCCATAAGGCAGGGTTGAGAACAATAAAAAAGAGAGGATGCTAACATGTTACTTGAACTAAAAAATATCGAAAAATCTTTTGGTGAGAAAAAGGTACTTACCGGAGTGTCTTTTCAGGCGGAGGGCGGCAAGGCTTTCGGCCTGCTTGGCAGAAACGGGGCAGGCAAGACCACGTCTATCCGTATATTAATGGATGTCTTTCCGGCCAACAGTGGAGAGGTGCTGATAGACGGCAAGCCCATTGATTACAAAAAGGTGCAGATCGGATATCTGCCGGAGGAAAGAGGGCTGTACCCGAAGAAGATCATTATGGATCAGCTTCTTTACTTTGCAGAATTAAAGGGCATGAGTCGGAAAGAGGCTGTGAAATCTATAGATTACTGGTTAGAGAGGCTGGGCATGACAGAGTATCGAAACAAACGGCTTGATACATTGTCCAAAGGCAACCAACAAAAGATACAGCTGATCACAGCACTTGCTCATGATCCGGATATTGTGATATTGGATGAACCCTTTTCCGGTCTGGATCCGGTCAATGCAATGCTTTTAAAGGATGTGGTGAAGGAGCAGATTGCCAAAGGTAAGATTGTGCTGTTCTCCAGCCATCAGATGAGTTATATTGAGGAATTCTGCGACAGCATTGCCATTTTAAATGCCGGAAAAGTTGCACTGCATGGAGATCTTCATGATATTAAGCGTAATTATGTGAGAGATCGGCTGGTGGTCCGCACGGAGGAGCCGGAACACATACGGGCAGATTTTGGTGATGCCTGCAGCACCATGGAAGATGGCAGCCTGATGATCCGTCTGAAGGACGCAGGGGAAAAGAAGGCGGTAATGAAACGCCTGGCTGAAAATTATGACATCGACGAAATGAAGGTGTTTGAACCTTCCCTCAATGATATATTTGTTGAGTATGCAGGTGATGCTGCGAAGGAGGATTAGACCATGAAACAGTTTGGCAAAATATTTAATTTTGAGTTGAAATATTATCTGAAAAATAAGGTCTTCGTGGGTGTGACAGTGTTTTTTGTGCTGGCCATTGCAGCGGTCATGTTCTTCCCACGTTTTGCAGGTTTTTTCAAAGCGGAGGAAGGTGCAGAAGCTGTGCAGGAGAAGAGTGCGGTGATGCTCTTGAAAGCAGAACTGCCGGAGCAGCAAACAATGCTGCAGGAAATGTTTGCTGCGGCTTTTCCGGATTATGATGTGCAGGCGTCAGAAATGTCTGTTGATGAGATAAAGGATAAAATTACATCCGGAGAAGCAGAGTGTGCCTTTGTAATGACAGATGATACTACATATACATATTATGTAGATAATCTTTCTATGTATGATATGAATACATCCATTGCAGGTGAGGTATTGCAAAAGGTATATCAGATGAATGTTATGCTGGAAAGCGGTATGACTGCGGAACAGGCCGCTGCAGTTATGTCTGTGCAGATTGCGGGCAGTGTGGAAAATCATGGAGCGGATCAGACCCAGAACTTCTGGTATACCTATATCATGATCTTTGCTTTGTACATGGTCATCCTGCTGTATGGGCAGATGGTGGCCACCAATGTGGCTACGGAAAAAAGCTCTCGAGCCATGGAAGTACTGATCACCAGTGCCAAACCGGTAAGCATGATGTTTGGCAAAGTGCTGGCCTCCTGCCTGGCGGGACTGCTGCAGATTGTTGCGGTATTTGGTTCTGCGATTTTGTTCTATAGTATGAATAAAGAATATTGGGGGGACAATTACATTATTGCATCGATTTTTGATATGCCGGCACAGCTGTTTGGATTTATGCTGATCTTTTTTGTACTGGGCTTTTTGATCTATGCATTTATGTTTGGTGCAGTGGGTTCCACCGCATCAAAATTAGAGGACATCAATACTTCAGTGATGCCGATTACGCTGCTGTTTGTTGCAGGATTTATGGTGGTGGTATTCTCCTTCACTTCCGGTGAAGTGGATAATCTGCTCATGAAAGTGTGCTCATTTGTGCCGTTTACTTCGTCCATGGCAATGTTTACCCGTATTGCCATGAGCACTGTGCCATGGTATGAAATATTGATTTCCATTGTGATCCTCATTGGTTCTGTGGTAGGCGTAGGTGTGGTATCAGCAAAAATTTACCGTGTGGGTGTGTTGCTTTACGGTACGACACCAAAGATTGGATCGATCCTCAAAGCAGTTTGGAAGGCGTAAATAATTTTTCGAAATTTGAATCCTTTCCTCATTGTAATACGTTATATTATATGAAAGCAGACAGGAGGTGGGGAAAATCGATTCACGAGAAAATTTTATAAGGCTTATTAATCAGTATCAGAATCTTGTTTTTTCCATCTGCTTGAGACTGACTGGAGATTATTTTGCTGCGGAAGACCTGACACAGGAAACTTTTATTGCGGCGTACGGGCACCTGCATGAGTTTGACGGGCAGGCTGAAAAAGCATGGCTCTGCCGGATTGCTGCCAACAAATGTACGGATTATTGCAGGGCTGCCGCCAGAAGAGTGATACCTGCACAGGAGGAAGAGATACATAGCGATGTTGCACCTGAGGGGGATGAGCCCTTGCGTCAGGTGTTGAACCGGGAAATAATGAAGGAACTGCAAAGCTGCTGTGAGGCACTGTCGCCGCCCTATGATGCGGTGGCAATCCAGCATTTCATAATGGGGAAAACAGCAAAAGAGATTGCAGAACAATCACAGGTGGGGCTGAATACAGTCAAGACACGAATCCACAGGGCAAGAGAAATGTTGAAAAAAACTTTCAGAAAGGAGTTGTTGCGGGAATGATACCAAAAGATGAATATTTATCCGATAGAGAGTTGGAGCAGTTGATATTCGAGATTGAGTTAAATGACATGGTCCCGGCACCTCCGGAGCTGGTGGAGAATATTGTAGCAGAGCTCTCGCAAAGGAAGCATAGCTTTGATAATAAGTGGCAGGAGTACAGGCGATACCGCTTCCGTGTATGGACCTCTGTGGCAGCAGCAGTGCTTATGGTATTTTTGTTGGCAGAGATTCCTAAGAGGCAGGAGGATATCATGCAGAGCGGGCATGAGTCCCGGACAGAAGAAAGCAGTGACAGTTATATCATGCATCAGCTTTTCGGCGGCGCACATATTTTTGGTCAGGGTGACAGTTTTCATTTTTTTAGTAGATAAAATGGAGGTATGATTATGAAGCATAAAAAGGGTAAATTTACAACATTTATTTGTTCTTTGCTGCCGGGCGCAGCAGAAATGTACATGGGATTTATGAAGAATGGTATCAGTATCATGGGGATCTTTTTTCTGAGCTTTATTATCCCGGTTGTCTTGCGGGTGAGTGATGTGTTTGTGCTGATAGCAGGCTTGATTTGGTTCTATGCTTTCTTTCATGCAAGGAATCTTGCATCCTGCAGTGAAGAACAGCTGCAGAATATTCCGGATGAATATATCTGGGAGGACCTGGTATGGGCTAAGAAAATCGAAATTTCAAATCCGACTTTGAGAAAATGGGGTGCAGTTATTTTAATATTTTACGGTGTTGTGTTGTTATGGCAGACGCTGTCTGATATGCTCTTTCACATAATGCCGGAATGGTTGTTGGAGTATCTGGCTCCGGTGATCAGAGAAGTACCCCAGATTGTGGTGGCATTGATCATCATTGCTGTGGGATTTAAGCTGATTGCAGGAAAAAAGGAAGAACTGAATAGTGCCAAAGAGTCGGTTGAGATTGAAGCGTCAGGCAGAGAGAAGGAGGCATCAGATAGTGAGAGAAAGTGATACAATGACTGTTAGGACCCACAGAGTGGGTTCCATCACAACTGGATTGTGTATGGTTGTGTACGGCATCCTGCTATTAATGCATACGCTATTTGATATGATAAGTTATGAAATTATATTTTCTTTATGGCCACTGATATTGATCAGTTTGGGAGTGGAGTTACTGCTTTCAAACTGGCTGAAGCGGGAGATCATCTACGATAAGGCAGCGGTATTTCTGCTGATTATCATGACTTTTTTGGCAATGGGGCTTGCCTGTGCGGACGTCTGTATAGAGGCATCGATGGTATATTGGAAATCGGGTATGTAGAGGAGTTAGAGTAGTTTGTGAAATCTCCGACGGAAAGTCGGGGATTTTTTGTATGCAAACAGAGAACAAATGTTTGGCGTTGCTATTGCAAATATTAAAAAGGTGTGGTATTATAAAATAGAACGTTAGTTCGATTTTGAAGCTTTATGAATGGAATGGCAAAGATGAAAGACTTTATGATAAACGCCGGAGAGATGTCTCTGATAGATAAATTGGAAATATTGACGGACAGTGCAAAATACGATGTGGCATGCACATCCAGTGGTGTGGAACGCCGGGGTAATGGTACGGATATGGGGAACTGTGTGAAGGCGGGCATCTGTCACAGCTTCAGCAGTGACGGCAGG
>JAZPYS010000002.1:0-20415 GCA_045544275.1 Acetatifactor sp.
CCATCCGGCACAGGTGTCTTTTTCAGTTCCTCCACCAATGGTGCCAGATCTACATTGTCAATTACTTTTCCGTAAGCCTTAAATTCCGGGCTGTTTACTGATAAAATGTTCATTTTGATTACCTTCCTTTCGTTTCGTATCTTTATTTAGCGTTTACGGAAATCGCTGTTTCCAAGCCGGCACAAACCAACTCCATTCGGGGACGCTCTCGCTCCGTTCTCGGTCGTAACGGACACTAAGAAATTTTCATCGTTTACACTCGAAAATTTCAAGTGCCGACGACTCGAAAGGCCCCTTCATTGGAGTTAGTTTGTGCCGGCTTGAAATTCAGCGATTTCCGCAAACGTCTATTCAAGCTACTTCAGCATCACCGCATTCTGAAAATATCGGGTAAAATCCTCCTCCCGGTTCTTGACCGCCGGCAGGGTATATTCCATCCCCATCATAGGATACTTTGCCCCCGCCAATTCATTATAAGGCATGAGTTCCACCCGATGGGTCCCTGCAATGCTCGCAATGGCATTTAAATTCTCCTCCGTATCCGTGATCCCGGGAATCAAGGGAACACGGAAGACAAAGGGCTTGCCGCTGTTTTTAAGCCATTCCACATTCCGCAGGATATTTTCATTGCTGACACCAGTATACCTTATGTGGGCCTCTCTGTCTACTAATTTAATGTCCTGCAGCACGTAATCAAAATGTCCAACTACCTGCCGGTAAATTTCCTGCGAAGCATAACCGCTGGTCTGGATGGCTTTATGTATGCCAGTCAATTTTCCAGCCAGCTCACACACAAATTCCGGCTGCAGCAATGGCTCTCCCCCTGATATAGTAACGCCTCCGCCCATCATATCCAGTATATTCGCATACTTAAGCAGCCTCCCGGCCAATTGGTCACTGGAAACCTCTTCCCCCACAACACTTAGACAACCATTGGCGCAGGCATGAATACATCTGTCAAAAGCCTTACACTCCTCATGTTCACAGGGTTGCCGGCACATTCCACAGTGACTGCAGAAGTTTTCCTTGTACATGAGCTGCCTTAACACGCTCAATCCCTCCGGATTATGGCACCATTTACACCGTAACGGACATCCTTTTAAAAATACTGTTATACGAGAGCCCGGACCGTCATGGACCGTGAACTCTTTGATATCGAATATGGTTCCATTCATCTCACAATCTCCCATTCCATCGGACGCATCACATCAGGCTTCCCAGGCGGCCACATCTTACACCGTATACTGCTGCCGTCTCAGCACATGATCCTGATATTCTCTATCCAGTTCCACAAAATAGGCACTCCAGCCCCAAATACGCACCACCAACTGACGATGTTCTTCCGGGCACTCCTGAGCCGCCTTTAACATTTCTGAATTTACCGCATTCAACTGCAGCTGATGACCACCCATATCAATATATGCTTTTACCAGCGCTGCTACTTTTTTCACACTTTCCTCATCCTTGAACATAGATGCCGCAAACTCTAATGTCAGCGGACCGCCGTTGGTATTTTCCGTAAAATCCGGCTTTGTAAAGGACTGGATCACTGATAAGGGACCATTGATCTTTGCAAAAAGACTGGCCGAGAAATTGGTGCCGAAGGGCTCCCCTTTTCTGCGTCCGTCCGGGGAAGCACCGATTTCATTTGCGTGCCACAAATAATACATAGCAGATCCCGTCCCCGCACGGTAGACACCCCCCCGGCAATTTTTCTTCCCCTTCAGGGCATCTGCAAACAACTGCAGCAATTGTACTGTCATAGCATCCGGCAGTTCCTCGTTGTTACCCATTTTGGGTGCTTCATAGCGCAGCACCGGCAGCATTTCACTGTGCAGGGCAAAATCAGAATCCACCGCTTCAATCAGTTCTTCTTTTGTAAATCGCTTTTCTTCAAATATATATTTGCATATTACTGCCAATGAGTCCGCTGCTGTGGCCACTCCGGTTCCATGGATGCCGAAGTTATTGTACTTACCGCCCTCATAGATGCCACCTTCCATCATGACATTCATAAATGGGGATGGCACGAACCACAAATCCTTCATATTGTCACAGATACTGTCACATTCCTTCTGTATCTGTGCCTTGACCGCATCCATAAACGCTTCAAAGGTATCACAGGTCGCTAAGTCCCTGTGCAGACAAGTATCAATCACCTTCGGGAAGGAAAGTGCACCGATATTTGCCACGTCGGCACCCACTTTGGGGATAATAAATTCCCAGCAGGCCGCCATAGCGTAATCCCTGGCATCTTTCAAATCATAACCCAGCTTCACCAGACCTTCCACCACCACATCATCGTTGGAATACTGGGGGAAGCCCAACCCTGCCTTGGTCAGTTCCGTACCTAACTCATAAATTCTTGCCGGTGTATTTTTATTGACACGCAGATTTATCTTCGGATCGATCAGCAGCAGATTCCGGCTGGCTTCCAGACAAAGTTCAGAAAGCAGGTTGAACACTTCCTCTCCATTTTCGTCCATACCGCCCAACACCATACTCTGTCCATTGTCCCCCTGCTGGACACCGGGATACAGGTCACTGTCCTTGTTGAAGCTTAAGAAGAAATCTTCCACCATTTCCAAAGCAGTCTCTCTGGTATACAGCCCCTTCTCCATGTCCGCCTTTAAGTATGGATACATATACTTGTCAAATCGTCCCACTGTATTATGGTAATTGCCTTCTAACCATAGAGAATAGTGAATGATGCGGAAGAACTGAAGCGCCTCATAAAAAGAGGTGGCACCATAGCGGGGCACTCTCTCCAGCACTGCTGCCAATTCTGTTTTGCCTTCTGCAATGGCCTGGGATCTGTAGCGATCCGTCAGCATAATAATGGCATCAATGACTCTCTGACCGTACTCATCCGCTTCCTTTTTCTTTGCAAGCAGCCCCACACGGATCACGCCTTCATAATCCGGCGACAGGTTAGACATATATCCCAACTCATGAATAAAATGCTTCTCTTTGATCTCTGCCCACTCCTGAGGAGTAAAGCAGTCCGGAATCTCCTTGACTGTACGCAGAAAGCATATTTTTTCCTCCGGCAAAAATATGGGTTCTTCCAGACCTGACAAGATTTCAAACCTCCTGGTCATTCTTTCTTTAGGACTCAAGCCTGCTTGGCTGAATTCTGCCGCCAGACCGGCCAACTCCGGATGATCTTTTCTATATTTGTGATGTTCCTTTTTTACAATATAATTTAACAAGGTTCTGCTCATACTTTTCCTCATTTCTTTCCATTCAACCACACCGAGCCCCTTTTTCAGCCCGCTGCAGACAACTTCTACACAAATTTTAACTCCCGGTTCTCCACATATGCATACGGACCTGCTTCCACCAGTTCAAAACCTCCATCTGCATGATATCTGACAGTTGCCGGTGCCATAAACTTGTCGGTTCTGCCCATCACGCCACAGCCATTCTTAAGAGGCACCAGAATATAAAGTCTGTAATCTTCACTGTCTTTTAGCTTGATTTCCATGACATCCTCTGTCTTCATGATCTTAAATGCTTTGGAGAAATACTCGTACACACCAAATTCTTCTCCAGCAAGTCCGTCTACATCCTTTGGCGAGATCGTTCCCACCACTGCATTTTCCTTCTCATCCAAATTAAACACTGCCAACACACCGCTACCGTTGCACAGATTCTGCAGTTTAAAGATCTTGCCGGAATCTACGGGATTCACCGTCAGACAGTCCCTTGTGGGCATAGCCGGTCTTTCACAGCGAAGAATTCTTCCGTCTGCTAACGTAAGGGGCTTTAGAACTTCCGCCCGGCTTCTATCAAAGGTATCACTGACATAAATAGGACCGCCGCTGATGGCACGCAGGATACTATTCTTTACCGCCTGCCCGTCATCGCTCCACCACATATCCCAGTCACAATAGTAGAATTGTCCCTGTATCAGGCAATTGTAGGCACACTGCAAAATGTGCTTTGTAAACCACTCTCTGTTCTCCGGTTGAAAATCATCGCTGCAGCGGGAAATGGGGCTGACACTGCGGTTCCACATATCCTCACTTGCCATACCCATGCAGTTAATCATCTGGTTATCAAAATGCTGGCCCACTGACGCCTCCATAGCATTGTGGAACTGCCTTGCCACCTGACCTACCGGTGCAAGCTTTTTATAATACCGACGGGTCATACTTTGATTATCGATCTTGACAAACTCTGTACCGCACTCCCTTAAATAATCGTGGAATGCATTGTAAAACTCATATGCCTTTTCCTGCTTAGGACTGTGGATATACCTTCCGTCCTCCGTCTGGATCAGACAATCTTTATGTTCTTTATAAATTTCTCCTTCCGGATCCACACCCATCCAGTAGCCCGTAGTAGGATGCCACATGCCTACGGTGATGCCATAATCCTTGATCTTATCAATACAGCCTTTCAAGCCATTGGGGAATCGATAGGGATCCGCCTTGAAGGAGTACATTTTGGAAGAATGCATGAGACGGAACATTTCCCCACGGTCTTTGTATTCTATACCGTAAAAATCACGGATTTCCGCCCACATATCATCAATGATGGCCCATTTCACCGGAATTTCCTTATCTTTAAACTCCTGACACTTTGCCAACAGACTCTTTTCGTCTACACGGATTTCAAAGGCATCCCAGCTGCACCAGCCCAAATATTCGAAAATCTCCGGATATCTGCGCATCTTTCTGGTACGATACCCGGTCCCCAAAAGCTGCAGTCCCACTTCTGCACACTTTTCCAATAGTACATATGGATTGTCTCCTTCTGCCCAGACAAAGGCCAGTGCCTTACAATCTACCAGTTTCTCGTACCAACTGAACAGCTTCGCACGAACCACCTTCTCTCCGGCTCCCTCCAACACACATTTATAATTTTCCGACACCACCGGCAGGATCACACCAAAGCTGCCATCTTCCTTTTCATAAACAAGTCCCTGAGTCTCCTCTGGAACTTCCCTAAAGCTTTCGCCAAATGCAGGGCGGCACCAGAACTCACTGTGGCGGTAATCTGCCATCCAACTTTTTACATTTTCTACCTCAAACTCAATGCCTGCCCCAAATTCCGCATTTAGCATGGAATTGGAGAATCCATCGATATATACGGCATGTACGTCTTCCACCACTTTTTCAGACAATCTCACATGATAGTCCTGTCTCTCCCCGTTCTCCAAATTCAAATACGCTCTCATTGATTTCATAACCCATCTCCCTGATTCTTTCGCCATTCGCCTTTTGTCAAGACATTTTTTGTATCTTTTCTTCATAATACCCGGTTTTTAGTTGACATATCAAGCTATTTATTGTATTTTTATAGACAAAAGTTATCTTTTTCGAGGAGCAGTATTATGATCATACATCAGCAGCACAATTCCCTTGGCAATCACAACTACAATGCCTTTTTTTACGACAACTGCGAGTGGTTTTATCACTTCCACAAAAACTATGAGCTGGCTTATGTATTGGATGGCCACGTGGAGTTGACTTTAAGTGAAAATAAATATATCCTGCCGGCAGATACCTTTGCCCTTATCCTGCCCAATGAGTTCCATGCCTACCACACCCCAGAGCACTCCCGGGTATGGATCGGAGTTTTCTCTGCAGACTTTGTAGGAGAATTTGCCAAAATGACAGCACACAAAAAGACCGACAAGCCCATGTTTACTTGTCAGCCTAAAATCAGAGAATATTTATTACATTATTTAATTACAACCGAAAAGCAAAGTGCACTTCTGTTAAAGTCTGCACTCTATGCAGTATGCGGTGAATTCCTGCGTTGCTCCACCCTGCAGGATGCCTCTACAGAAAAGAGTTTCATCTATGATATGATTCACTATATTTCTGCAAACTTTCAGAAAGAAATTTCCTTAAAGATGATTGCAGAAGCCTACGGCTACGAATATCACTACCTATCCCGCCAGTTCCATGAACACTTTCACATGAACTTCAAACAGTTCTTAAATGTATACCGCATTGACTTTGCCTGCGACCAACTCATTCATACGGAAAAAAACATTACGGAAATTGCTCTGAACTCCGGTTTCCAGACCATGCGCACCTTTAACCGGGCGTTCTTAGATCAGACAGGTATAACACCATCAGAATTCAGGCGCAGTAAACGGATTGGACAGATCGTAGATTATCCGGAGAAACCGATATTGTAGGAATGAAAGAACGCACCGTTATAATGAATCAATCCTGTAATTTCTGGGTGTCATACCATACTGCTTTTGAAAAAGCCTATGAAAGTAACTGCTATTATCATACCCTACTGCCAATCCGATATCCATCACGGACATATTGGTATGTGCCAGCAGATAGCCCGCCTGATTCAGACGCTTCTCCTGCACTAACTCTGTATAATTTTTGCCGGACAGCTTCTTGATCTCTTTGGACAGCCAGTACACATCATAATGCAGCAGCCGGGCCAATTCATGCAACCCCCCGTCCCGGTAATGCTCCTCTATATATCCCAGTACATCGATCATCAGATGCTGGGGGCTGTTGGCCGCATTGGTCTCCAGACGTTCTGTATGGTTCATGAGCTGCAGGAACAGTAACGCCATGGTTACTTGGTTGATACTCCTTCGATTAGGCTGCCTGTTCCAAATGGTCCAGATCAAATTTTCCAGCAGGTTACGAATGGGCAGTACATCCCCCACTTTAAAATGCATGTAGCCCCCGGAAGCATTTTCACCGGTCAGACAATCCACCACAAAATCTCGCAAAAGGCTCTTCTCCTCCCCCATCAGGCGAAGGGTATAATCAAAAAATTCCGGCAGAATAATAAAATTGACCGCAATATCCTTTTCCCCGGCTGGATAAATCTCCTGTACCGCCTTCTGATTCAGCAGCAAGACCTCCCCTTCCTTCAGGACCACATCATCTCCGTCGATTACATGGCGGGTATCACCCGCACACATGTAGATCATCTCCACATAATCATGGGTATGTGCCGGAAAATGCACAAAACGGGTATGCGGACGCACCTGGATCAGCTTGCCTGCATCCAGCAGCTTACGGGCCTCAATCACATTCTGCTTCTTCTCAGAAGACATATAGATGCCCTTTTCAATCTGCGTCTTACCGTCTAAAATCGCCTGCTCCTCCGGCGTCACCTTCATCAATTCATCCAAAAGTTCTTTTGTCATATTGCTTAATCCAAATGGAATACATTCTGCAGATCCACGCTGACAGGACTGTTGTCCGGATTGGTTTCCATGATGTCTGCCATGAAATCCCACCATTTACGGTTAATGGCAGTATCTGCACCCTTAGCCCACAGCTCTTCATCTTCAATTTCAATATATCCGAACAGAGTCAGCGTCTCTTTATCCAAAAAAATGGTGTAATTCTTGCCCCCATGTGCATGAATCATGTCCTGCATCTCAGGCCACAATTCATTGTGTCTCTTTTCATACTCTGCTTCCTGTCCCGGAAAAAGCTTCATTTTAAATCCTCTGATCATTGTAAATCTCCTCCAAATATGTTTATTTATTTTTTGACGCACCCACTAAATTGTTGATCCAGATGCCTTTTTTCAAAAGAATAAATCCTATAATACATTTGATCATATCCGTCAGCTGACAAATAAGGTACAGCGGTACGATGGGCATATCCGTAAAACGGCTCAGCACATACGCAGTGGGTACAGCCACTACCCACAAGAACACACTGTCAAAAAAGAATGTGATCACTGTCTTGCCGCCGGAACGAAGTGTAAAATAGGCCGCATGCAGAAAACCATGCATGGGCATACAGACTGCCGCTACCCACATAAAGGATGCTGCCAATGTTTTTACATCATCATTGGTATTATACATCATTGGGAACAGCGGTGCACAGATTATCAGCAACGTGCCCATTACAATACATGCCATTACAGAGAAAGCGATCAGCTTGGTATCCACATCCTTTGCTTCTTCCAGCTTGCCGGCACCTAAAAGCTGTCCCACCAAAATCGCCACCGCACTGCCCATGGCAATAAAGACCACATTGAACAGATTGGTAATGGTACTGGAGATATTCATGGCTGCAACGGTATCCAGTCCTCTGACAGAATAACACTGCATCAGCATTGCCATACCCATGGACCATAGAATTTCGTTGAGCATAAGAGGAGTACCATTGATGGCAATCTTCTTTACAAGATTACCCGGAATCTTAAAGCTGCGGTATACACCCTTAATAAACATCATCTGCTTGCCATGCATATGCGTCCAGATCACCGTAATCGCTGCCTGCACATATCTGGATATAACGGTAGCAAGTGCCGCACCTGCTACACCCATGGCCGGGAATCCAAGAAAACCAAAAATCAATATTGTATTCAATACTAAATTGACCAATACCGCTGCAATGCCTGATTTCATGGGCAGCATGGTTTCTCCGCATTCCCTCAGAGTACTGGTGTAAACCTGATCCACACAAAACGGCGGCAGGCCAAACAACATAATCAGCAAATACAGCTGCCCATAGAAAAGAGTATCTTCCAGTGCGGTAACATCACCGCCCTCCCCATGCAGATACAGCAGGATCAATTCTTCTCCCCACCCCGCCAGGATCACAATACCCAGCAGCAAAATCAATGCACATATATAAATTTTAAAACGAAAGGTGTGCTGCACACCTTTATGATCCTTGCATCCAAAAAACTGGGCTCCGAAAATACCTGCACCGGAAATGGCACCAAAAATAGCCAGGTTGAACACCATCATAAGTTGATTAACTATGGCAACTCCTGACATCTGCACCGTTCCCACACGGCCCACCATAATATTATCCAAAAGTCCCACAAAATTGGTGATACCATTCTGAATCATGATCGGCACTGCCACTGTAAGTACCATTTTATAAAAAGCTTTATCACCAATAAACTTGTGAATCCATTTCTTTTCCATACTCTTCTTGACTCTCTTCCACGTTTTACACTATACTGTACTTAGTATAGCTGAGTTATTTCAAGAATTCAACTGTATTCTCCAAGGAATACATACAAAACCACCGGACTTTTTCCGCAGAAAGAAAGGCAGATCTATGGCTGACATCAATAAAATCCACGAAAAATATATGAAAACTGCTTTGAAGCAAGCAGAAAAGGCTTACGCCCTAGGTGAAGTCCCCATCGGCTGTGTCATCGTCCACGAAGGAAAGATCATCGGCCGTGGATATAACAGACGAAATACAGACAAGAACACCCTTGCCCATGCTGAAATCACTGCAATCAATAAAGCCAGTAAAAAGATCGGTGACTGGCGTTTAGAGGAATGTACCCTGTACGTGACTTTAGAACCCTGCCAGATGTGTGCCGGTGCCATCGTGCAGGCACGCATTACCGAAGTGGTCATGGGATGCATGAATCCCAAAGCCGGCTGCGGCGGTTCCATTCTCAACATTTTGGAAATGCCTGAATTTAATCACCAAGTCAAGGTAGTCAGGGGTATTTTAGAAGATTCCTGCAGCCAGATGCTGAAAACATTTTTTACAGAACTGCGGCAGCGCAACAAACAAGAAAAAGAAGCGGCAAAAAAAGCAACACAGGAATCTGCCATTTAATGGTTGTTTCCCCTGTTGCTTTTAACATGCGATCTTTTTATACTTTCTTAAAAACGCTCTTGGGCTGCTTGCATACCGGACATTTATAATCTTCCGGCAATTCTTCAAATGGTATCTCTCCGTCATATTCATAACCACAGATGCTACATACATATTTTTCCCCCTTAGGAGCATCTTCCTCTGGGATGTAGGTAGGTGCTGCTTTCGGGCTCTTACCTTTGATCACATTGTGATAATATGCATAGGTCATGGGATCATCCTTCTTCAACACATCAGCATCTGTCACCTTGCCAAGAAATACAGTATGGGTATTTGTCTCCATGGTATCGATCACTTCACAACAGATACATGCACAGGCATCTGCCACCACCGGCATGAAGCCTTTTACTGCCATCTCTACTTCTTCAAATTTGTTATTGTCTCGGCCACTTTTAAAACCAAATGTACCAATGATGGCAGGACTCGAATTTTCTCCTAAAATAGAGATCGCAAAGCGGCCATTCTCCTTGATACACTGATTGGTATAATTATCATGGTTGATACTTACAGCTATGGTTGCAGGCTCTGATGTGATCTGCATAGCACTGTTGGCAGTACAACCGGTAGGTCTGCCGTTGTCCCATGTACTTATTACGTATACTCCGTACGACAATTGTCTGAATGCATTCTTATTCATAGTAACCTCCATTGGCACAATAAAATTGTATTAACTGATTTCAGTATATTCTTTTTAGTTATGATTGTAAATATCCTTTAAAAATATTTTTAATCTGTCCACAATTTCCCATAGGAATAATTTGCAGCAAATTCATACATGGCGGTCAACTTCTCTTCATAATTATCCGCCGTCAGAAGATTCCGGCCATCCCTGATGCACTCAAACATGTATCTGTTAATTTCCGGTCGATGATGACAACTGTCTCTATAATTATCCAGATTTGTGACGATCATTGGTTCGTTCTGAAAATAATAAATTTTCACATTTTCATATTGTAGCAATTCTTGTATGGCATATACATAAATCGCCATTGTATCTTCCAGGCTTCCCGACAAAGCCTTTTCTTCCCAGTACAACATGCTGTAAGGGGGAATCATAATATAAAAATCTGTTTCATTACATAACTCTATAAAAGGCGTAATATTATCCAAATTCTCCTGACACACTTTTAATTTCTCCGGAAGTTCATCAGAAACCTTTCCGGATAATTGATATGCATTTGCTTCTCCGCCCTTTTCCTGCAGCAGTCTCTCCCGCTCACCGGCAAAGGTATTCCTTACAATTTCCCTTCCGAAAAGTGCATCCTCCTCCCAGGTATATGCGATATCGATATTATCCTCCACTCCCATCAGACCATCGATACATCTCTCCACACTTCGTACAATGACATCATGATTATAAAGATATTCGTAATCATTATATAAATATTCATCATACAGATATTCCGGACGTTCCACATACTTCGTCCAGCTGGGAACGGAAAGCTGATAATCATTGATATCCATAACCACATTTTTGAGGTCATCTTCTTTCCGGGCAATTTCACCGAATATGGCCCGCAGATCGTTACTCCGGGCTCCGGAATATGACAGCTTCATGGTAGTCCATCCCATTTCATCATCAAACCAGGACGTATGCATATTCTCCGTCATAGAGGTACCTATAATTGCACTGTCATATGTCAGATTTTTGGCTGCACCTGCTGTCTGATAAACCGCATTATCAAGCACTACAGGCATATTCAAAAAGGGTTCATGGTAATGATAAAAAGGATCAACAAACCACACAAATCCGCCCAATATACCCATACACAGTACAAAACATACCGCCATTTTATAAAATCGTTTTTTTTCAATCATTTCAGCTTCTCCCGTTTGGTCATCCTAAAAATTAAAATAAATAAATTTCGATACTTCCGACAAACACGAAAAAGCCCAAGCAAAAATAATTCCCAAAAAAGCATAATATGCAGTACTCTTATTCGCTTTTTCAACCATCTCGTGGCTGGAAGGCATTTTAATGCATACCAGAACACCTATTACAAAAGACAGCATTACCCATACCTGTCTTATGATATCAGGCACTCCAGACACCAACACTTTTTCCAGCAAAACAATTCCCATAACAGTACCGGCATCCACTAACTCTCTTGCACCTAAACCGGGACCTCCCACTATCAATCTTTCCAGCAGCAAAAACGGCTGTCTTGTATACTCCGCCCTGAAGAATACCCATGCAATATTAATCAAAGCAAATGTCATCACCCACTGCAGGCACTTCGGAATCTTTTCAATAATATTTTTTCCAACTCTGCACAATACTTGCAGCGTACCATGCATCATCCCCCAGAAGATGAATGTCCAATCCGCCCCATGCCACAACCCGCTCAAAGAAAAGACAATCATAATATTAACATATGTACGTTTTTTACCTTTCCGATTGCCACCCAGCGGAATATACAAATATTTTGTCAAAAATCTTGTCAGTGTCATATGCCAGCGTTTCCAGAACTCTGCAATGGTCAATGCTTTATATGGTGAATTGAAATTTATAGGTATCTCAAAATTAAAAGCTTTTCCTATCCCCTTTGCCATATCACAATAACCACTGAAATCAAAATAAATCTGCAGGGTAAATGCCAGAATTGTCAGCATTGTGCTGTAGCTATTTAACTGCCTCAAATTTTCATATCCGGCATCACAGATTCTGGCAAAATAATCTGCTATCAATACCTTTTTTGCAAAACCAAGAACAAAATATTCCAGTCCAATTGCCATATTTCCGTAATTGGCCTTCTTTTTCTCCACATCATTAAATTGGGGAATCATTTCCTGATGCAGAACAATGGGACCTGCTATGAGCTGCGGAAAAAAACTCACAAATAATGCATACTCCCAAAAACCATACCTTTCCATTTCAGGTTCACTGCTATCCACCAGCATGGAGATCTGTTGAAATGTAAAGAAACTGATTCCCAGGGGCAGAACGATATTCTTCATAACGTAATCTTTTCCCAGCAATCCATATAAAGTCTCAAATGCAAAATTCCAATATTTAAAATAAAACAATAATGCCAGATTGACAAAAATCCCCAACGCCAACACTGACTTTTTTAAAATACCCGGGGAAATCTGTGTAAGAATCAGATGAAATGCATAATTTACAACAACAGTGGTAAGCAGCAAGACACAAAGACGCCAGTCATAATAACCGTAAAATATAAAAGATGCTGCCACCAGGGCCACCTGCGCCACACGATAACAACCAAAACCATTCAATAAAAAGTATATTACCCATGTCACAGGCATAAACAAAAGAATAAAGACATAAGAATTAAACAGCATATATTCCCACCCAATATATTACCTTCTAAATTTGTATTTATTTTACTACAAAAACCCGCAATTATCAACAAAAATCCCTGTTGACAAACCCGTTCAAAAAGTATAAACTATAAAAGCCGTACATTGGCGGAGAACTATGGATATTTTATGAAATCCGGTCTCACGCAATAGGAACTGCGAACCGTGTCAGGTTGGGAACAAAGCAGCACTAAGCAGAACCTCCTATGTGCCGTGAGGGTGCCGGGTGGAAGAATATCCATACCGTGATGTACGGCCTTTGTATGTAACCAATACATATACCATAACCCAGGCTGATATACCCGGAAAGGGATTTTTTATGGAATCATTACTGCAACTTTTATCCAATTGCACACTATGCCCCAGAAACTGCGGCGTCAACCGCCTGTCCGGTGAAGTAGGATATTGTGGCGAACCTTCTAAGATTTTTGCTGCCAGAGCAGCCCTTCACATGTGGGAAGAACCTTGTCTGGTAGGGGAAACCGGTTCCGGAACAGTATTTTTCAGCGGCTGTAATCTAAAATGTGTTTTTTGCCAAAATCATAATATCGCAGTTGGACAAACAGGGAAGGAAATTTCTATTACCAGATTGTCAAATATCTTCTTAGAATTGCAGAAAAAAGGGGCTGCCAATATCAACCTGGTCACCCCCACTCACTACATTCCGCAAATCCATCTTGCATTAACAGAAGCCAAGGCAAACGGACTGCACCTTCCTATAGTTTATAATACAAGCGGTTATGAAAAGGCCGAATCCCTTCGTCTTCTGGAGGGTCTCATAGACATATATCTGCCGGATTTTAAATATTTTTCTTCTGAATTAAGCACAAAGTACTCTTTTGCTCCTGATTATTTTCAGCAGGCATGTGAGGCCCTGGCTGAAATGTACCGCCAAACCGGTCCCTGCACATTTGACCATGAGGGAATGCTGACACGAGGCATTATCGTCCGCCACCTGATCCTTCCCGGACAGACGAAAGACTCCAAAAAGATTCTTCACTACCTGCATGACACATATGGGGACAATATATGCATCAGCATTATGAATCAGTATACTCCCCTTGACCATGTTTCATCTTTTCCTGAATTAAATCGCAAACTGACCGACGCTGAATATGACCGGGTCGTAAATTATGCTATGAGACTGGACATTACTAATGCATTTATTCAGGAAGGGGATACCGCCGAAGAAAGTTTTATTCCCCCCTTCAACCTGGAAGGCATTTGATCCGGTATTGTCCGGCGTTCCTTCAGCCTTATATATCCACCCCTATCATATAATATCCAAAATCACCATCTTCTGCAGGTTCTGCCTTAGGTTCGAAGCTTTCAAACCCGAACATTACGGCTACCTGCTTTTCTTTTTCGTAATAATTACCCGGAACACCTACACATATCCGCTCCTGTCCTCTTCGATATACCTTTGTCAAAATAAGATGTCCGTAATTATAATACCCGTGGAGCAAAAAACTATTTTCCACCAACCTGTAATACAACCTTGACAAGACAATTAAATCCTGCAGCTCTATTTTTAAATATTCTCTTTCATCTTCAAAAGGCCACATATGGGGCAATACCCTCCACAGTTCCTGCCATTTATCCCGCTTTATATGCTGCATGTCAGGTTTCTGCTCAGGTATTTTCTCTTCCGGCTTTTTCTCCTGCAGCATCTTTTCTTGGGGCATGTTCTCTTCCGGAATCTTCTCTTCCGGCGTTTGTATTTCCTCCGCCACCTCAGCAACCTGCAGAACCGTCTTACCGGCCGGAATACTTTTTGCCGGTTTCAGTACACACTCAAAATAACCTTGTGCCTCCAGCGCCACACGCAATACTATTTTATCACCATTTTCTTCTTCCAGAATCATAAGTATGTCGTCCAGATTTTCAATCTGCGCAATCCCTCCACCGGATACAATTGTAACTTGTCCCAGTAATATACTGTGTGAACCACATATGACTCGTACATCCCCGTTCATATCATTATCTGCCAAAAACTTGGATAAATAAATCTGAAGGCATGTCCCCTCACTGGATTCGCTTTTTTTCCATTGCACCAATTTTAAAAATCCTGCATTTGTATGTTTTTTTCCACCTTCATAATAGTCAATGTAATAAATTCTTTTATAACAAGCCATAAAAATACCCCCTAACACATTTGCTGTACTACAAATGTATTAGGGGAGTGTCCTTAATATTCCATATTGTCCAAATATTTCATATAATTAACTACCATTAATGCAATCTTGAATGTCAATGCATCATCAAAATTCCTCAGATCCAGCCCCAGGCTCTTCTGAATCTTTTCGATACGATATACCAGCGTATTTCTATGTACAAACAGTTGTCTGGAAGTTTCCGAAACATTCAGGTTATTCTCAAAGAATTTATTGATTGTTGTAAGTGTTTCATCATCCAGCTCATCCGGTATGTTTTCACCAAAAACCTCTTCGATAAAGATTCTGCACAGATTTACCGGCAGCTGATAAATCACACGCCCGATTCCCAAAGTACTATATGCCATTACATTCTTTTCAGCATAAAAGATCTTTCCAACATCCAATGCAAGCTTTGCCTCTTTATAAGACTTGGAAACATCCTTCAGTTCCTGCACCACTGTACCGAATGCCACTTTGACATTGAGCATAGCTTCCGCATTCATCATTGCCACAATCGTATTGGCAACACTCTCCAATTCTTTATTTACATCATTGCTTTCTAAGGCCTTAATCAGAATCACATTACTTTCATCTACCGCCGTGATATAATCACCGCTATGGCTGGTATACATTCCCTTTAAAAGTTCAGTGACAATACCATCCTTCTCTCCTTTTGCCTCTACCAAAAATACTGCTCTCTGGACAAAGGGATCTATATGTAATTTCTTTGCCCTATTATAAATGTCTACCAAAAGCAGATTGTCCAATAACAGGTTCTGGAAAAAGTTATTTCTATCAAATCTTTCTTTATATGCAACTGCAAGGTTCTGAATCTGACACGCTGCAATCTTTCCAATCATGTAAGCATCATCACCGGAGCCTTTTGCCACAAGAACATACAAAAGTTCCCCATCATCGCGAACCTTCAGTAAGTGATATGCTCCGATAACCTGACTGTCCGCAGGAGAATTGGCAAAGCTGGCAATCAGATAACCAGAAATATCCTCCATACTGAACGTAGTTGCCAGAATCGAACCGCCCAGATCATATACACACAAGTCTACTTTTGTTATCATTTTCAGTTCGTCCAGACTATTCTGGATAATTTGGTTTGATATCATGGCCATCTCTCCCATCTTATGTTGTCTTTAATTTATAATATCGCATTTTTACCAAATCTGCAAGAATGAAAAGGGTGCTGTTTCCAGCACCCCTTTATGTATAAAGTTACACTTATTAGTTGGTAATAACCTGCTGTGTTTCCTTATCGAATACATGAATCTTATCAACGTCAACGCAGAACTTGATAACATCGCCAGGTCTAGCAGTTGTACGAGGATCAACTCTAGCGGTAACAGGGAATACATCAATGTCAAAGTATAAGAATACTTCTGCACCGAGTAATTCGTATACTCTTACAGTAGATTCGAATACAGTTGCTGCCTTTTCAACATCTTCAGGAAGATCTGATACGTTTTCAGGACGGATACCAAATACAACAGTCTTTCCAGCATAACCGCCTGCAATCAACTTAGCAGACTTTTCTGCAGGAAGCGCAATGCTCTTTCCAGCGATTTCAAGGCTTGCAACATCACCTTCTACCTTAACAGTAGCATCCAGGAAGTTCATCTGAGGAGATCCCATGAAACCAGCTACGAATAAGTTCTGTGGCTTTTCGTATAAGTTCTGAGGAGTATCTACCTGCTGAACAACACCGTCCTTCATAACTACGATTCTGGTACCAAGAGTCATAGCTTCTGTCTGGTCATGTGTTACGTAGATGATGGTGGTTCCTAATCTCTGATGTAATTTAGCGATCTCGATACGCATCTGTACACGAAGCTTAGCATCCAAGTTTGAAAGAGGTTCGTCCATAAGGAATACCTTAGGATTACGAACGATAGCACGACCCATAGCAACACGCTGTCTCTGACCACCGGACAAAGCCTTTGGCTTACGATCAAGAAGTGGAGTTAAGTCAAGGATCTTAGCTGCTTCTTTAACCATCTTATCGATTTCATCCTTTGGTACTTTTCTTAACTTAAGACCAAATGCCATATTGTCATAAACGGACATATGAGGATACAAAGCGTAGTTCTGGAATACCATCGCGATATCTCTGTCCTTAGGTTCTACGTCATTAACTACTTTGTCACCGATCAATAATTCACCAGAAGAAATATCTTCCAGACCAGCGATCATACGAAGAGTTGTAGACTTACCACAACCTGAAGGTCCTACGAAGATGATGAATTCTTTGTCAGCAATTTCAAGGTTGAAGTTCTTTACAGCTTCAAATCCGTTAGGATATACCTTGCAAATGTTCTTTAATGATAAACTTGCCATAACTAAATGTAACTCCTTTCGTTATTAAACGATAAAATTTTCCGAGGCCTCACACACCTCAACTTGTTAATAGTATACCGAACTTCACAATTTTTGGCTATGCCACTATTCCACAAAGTTTTTCATTCAGATTGTGGGATTTGCTTATAAAGTTACATGCATTTATTTTCAAATAGCAGATTGTACAAACCATTTTTATTTTATTGCGCAATTTATACAATGTTTACTGTTGTTCCATATTTTGTTCAATCAAAGCCTCATCCAGCTTGTCACTGAAGATTCTATCCGGATCATCCTCTTCTTCTTTGGGTCCTTCTGCCTCAGCCTGGGCCTCCAGAATATTGTCTTCAATTTTCTGGAAAAATTTGTTATACAGCATCGCGGACAGGAAAATAGGTACGGAGATACCCAACATCATCACCACCGGAACCGCCTGATAAAAGAATGCCATGATAACAACAGGTGCCACATACAGCACTACCATCAAAGCCGTTTTGGGAAGCTGCAAAATCGCCATAAAGAAAGCATTTTTGAAGGTCGCCTTGATTGTATTATCAAATTTCGCCAGTGTGGGGAAAATAAATATGGTGACCATGAGCAACACAATGGCAACTACAATGATTGCCGTGGTCAATACTTTGCTGAACTCCAGCCCTGATTTGGTAATTATGTAATAGTCTCCTGCCAGAATCAGTATTGCCGCCAGAAGAATCAGCCAGATAAGCGTTCCCTGCTTAAAATTTTCCTTAAATGACTTAAAATAGCTCCTTACAATATAGCACTCTTCATCCCTCACCATTTTCAGGCACACATAATGGGCTGCGGTAAGTGCCGGGCCTACCGTAATGATCGGCAGGCAGCACAGCATAGTCAGAATGTTGATAATCATCAAATCTGCCACTTTTCCCAAAAACTGCATTAAAGGGCTGTCTAAATTAAATATTTTCATTTTCTTTCGTCCTTCCTAAAAAGAATATTTCTTAAACTACTGATACTTTCCCCTCAAAAAGAATTTTAGCAGATTTCTGCACCTGCAGGCATTGGCTTTTCAGGTGTCATCAATGCCAGATTACCCTCTGCATCTTCTGCACAGAGAAGCATTCCTTCTGACATTACACCTGCCAATTTAGCCGGTTTTAAATTTACCAGTACCATTACTTTCTTGCCCACCATCTCTTCCGGTGTGTAATGGGCCTTGATACCGGATACGATCTGACGCACCTGACTGCCCACCTTTACCTGAGAGCAAAGAAGCTTCTTGGACTTTGGAACCGCTTCACAAGCGATGATCTCACCTACCTGAAACTGCAGCTTTGCAAAATCATCATAAGTAATCTTTTCTTTTGCATCGATATCGATTACCGCTTCTTCTGCTTCTGGGACTTCCGCTTCTGCTGCGGCACCGGAAGCATCTTCTGCTGCGGCAGCCTCTGCCCGTCTTGCTGCATACATGCTTTCCGCCTTTTCTACGATTTCCTCTGTCTTCAATCTTGCAAAGAGAATCTGAGGTGCATCCGTTACCTTTACATCATTTTCACGAAGTCCGAATTGCTCCAGCTTGTCAAATTCACGAATCTCGCCATTTAACTGTGCCACGATTTTTTCCGCTGTCTCCGGCATAAATGGCTGCAGCAGAGAGGCACCGATAGTGATACCTTCTACAAGATTGTACATTACAGTTGCTAAACGGTCAGCTTTTTCAGGATCCTTTGCCAATACCCATGGTTCTGTTTCATCAATATATTTGTTGCATCTCTTGAAAATCGCAAAGATTTCAGTTAAAGCATCTGCCACCTTGAGTTCAGCCATCTTGCTTTTCACTTTTCCCAGAGCAGCGGTAATAACTGCCTTCATATCCTCATCGATTGCCGGATCTACTACTCCTTTATCCGCCACCACACCGTCAAAATACTTGTTGCTCATGGATATGGTACGATTTACTAAATTACCTAGGGTGTTTGCCAGGTCGGAATTCAATCTTTCCACCATCAGCTCCCATGTGATGGTACCGTCATTTTCAAAGGGCATCTCATGAAGCACAAAATAACGGACTGCATCCACCCCGAAGAAATCGATCAGATCGTCAGCATAGATCACATTTCCTTTTGATTTACTCATCTTACCATCACCCTGTAACAACCATGGATGACCAAACACCTGCTTGGGCAGTGGTTCACCCAGTGCCATCAGGAAAATAGGCCAATAAATGGTATGGAAACGGATAATATCCTTGCCGATCAGATGCAGATCTGCAGGCCACAGCTTCTTGTACTGTTCACTGCTGTTGCCGTCTGCATCGTAGCCAATACCGGTGATATAATTGGTCAGTGCATCCAACCACACATAAACCACATGTCTGTCATCAAAGTCTACCGGAATACCCCATTTGAAGGAGGTACGGGATACGCACAGATCTGTCAGTCCCGGCAACAGGAAATTGTTCATCATCTCATTCTTGCGGGATACAGGCTGGATAAATTCCGGATGCTCATTGATATGAGCAATCAGTTTGTCAGCATATTTGCTCATTCTGAAGAAGTATGCTTCCTCACTGGCAGGCTTTACTTCTCTGCCACAGTCAGGACATTTGCCGTCCACTAACTGGGACTCTGTCCAGAATGATTCACAAGGCGTACAATAGAGTCCTTCATAAGAACTCTTATAAATGTCTCCCTGATCGTAGAGCTTCTTGAAAATCTTCTGTACCTGTTTCTCATGATAATCATCTGTGGTACGGATAAATTTGTCATAGGAAATATTCAGCTGATCACACAAGCCCTGAATCACTGCTGCAACGCCGTCTACAAATTCTTTGGGTGAAACACCTGCATCCTGAGCTTTCAATTCAATCTTCTGACCATGCTCGTCGGTACCGGTCTGGAAAAATACATCATATCCTTCTTTTCTTTTAAATCTTGCAATTGCATCTGCCAATACGATCTCGTAGTTGTTGCCGATGTGGGGCTTACCGGAGGTGTAGGCGATGGCTGTTGTAATGTAATAAG
>JAZPYS010000003.1:0-19785 GCA_045544275.1 Acetatifactor sp.
GGACGTCTTCATGTGGATGAGGACATGATGCATGAACTTCAAGACATGAAAGAGCAGATTGCGGTTCATCAGACTCTGCTTGTTGTGGATGCCATGACAGGTCAGGATGCCGTAAATGTGGCTAAGCAGTTTGATGAACAGATTGGAATAGACGGTGTTATTCTTTCCAAGATGGATGGGGATACCAGGGGCGGTGCTGCACTTTCCATTAAAGCCGTTACCGGAAAGCCAATTTTGTATGTGGGAATGGGCGAGAAGCTGTCCGATATGGAGCAGTTCTATCCCGACCGTATGGCGAGCAGAATCCTGGGAATGGGCGATGTGCTTTCCCTGATTGATAAGGCGCAGGCAAGCATTGATATCGACGAAGAAAAAGGTCGTGAGATGGCAGGCCGCATGAAAAAGGGTAAATTCGATTTTGAAGATTATCTGGAGAGCATGAAGCAGATGCGGAAAATGGGCGGTCTCGGAAGTATCTTGAGCATGATGCCCGGCATGGGCGTGAAGGCCGGTGATTTAGAAGGCATGATTGATGAAAAGCAGCTTGCTCACATGGAGGCAATCGTACTTTCTATGACTCCTGAGGAGAGAAGGAATCCAAAGCTTCTCAATCCTAAGAGAAAACATAGGATTGCCAAAGGTGCCGGTGTTGATATTGCTGTGGTAAATCGCTTTATCAAGCAGTTTGAACAGAGCCAGAAGGTGATGAAACAATTTGCAGGAGGCGGTAAACGCAGGGGCTTTGGAGGATTTCCGGGCATGGGCGGCGGAAGATTTCCGTTTTAAGTAAAAGCAGATAAGGGACTTAAGAAAGTTCTTATCATAGATAAAAAGAGGAACAATATAAATAATTTAATTTACGGAGGTAAAGAACAATGGCAGTTAAAATCAGATTAAGAAGAATGGGACAGAAGAAAGCACCTTTCTATAGAATTATCGTGGCAGATTCTCGTTCCCCAAGAGATGGCAGATTCATCGATGAAATCGGTACTTATGATCCAAGTACAGATCCAAGTACATTCAAGATTGATGAAGAAGCAGCTAAGAAATGGTTAGCAAATGGTGCTCAGCCTACAGAGGTAGTTGCAAAACTTTTCAAAGTTGCTGGTATCGAGAAATAATTAACACTGGCTTCTTTGGAGGTGTATATGAAGGATTTAGTTGAAGTTATTGCAAGAAATCTTGTAGATAACCCGGATGAAGTAGTGGTAACAGAGAAGACCGAGGGTAAAAACATCGTTGTAGAACTTCATGTAGCTCCATCCGATATGGGTAAGGTCATTGGAAAGCAGGGAAGAATTGCGAAGGCAATCCGTTCCGTAGTAAAAGCTGCATCTTCCAAAGACAATAAAATTGTAGATGTAGAAATTATCTAAGAATATAGGCGGAACATGCACGGCGTGTTTCGCCTATTGAGTATGTGAGGGAATATGGAAGAATTGTTGCAGGTGGGAGTCATCACTTCCACACATGGCGTCAGAGGAGAGGTAAAGGTGTTTCCTACCACCGATGATGTGAGAAGATTTAAGAGATTGAAAGAAGCGATTCTTGATACAGGAAAAGAGCAGATCGTAGTAGAGATTGAAGGCGTAAAGTTTTTCAAACAATTTGCGATTTTAAAATTCAAGGGTTTTGACAATATGAATGATGTGGAGCGTTTCAGACAGAAGAGTCTGTACGTGAGCAGAAAAAATGCGGTACGTTTAAGTCGTAATGAATATTTTGTAGCTGATTTGATCGATATCGTTGTGTTTGATGAAAATGAGCAGGAACTGGGTGTGCTTACAGATGTGATCACGACCGGTGCCAACGATGTATATGAAATAAAAATGAAGGACGGCAGGGAACTGTTGCTTCCGGCCATCAAACAGTGTATTTTGGATGTTGATATAGAAGGCAGAAAGATGAAAGTACATGTGCTGGATGGTCTGCTGGATCTGTAGGAGGAAATGATTTCATGAAATTTCATGTAATGACACTATTTCCGGAAATGATTGAAAATGGCCTGGGTACCAGTATTATCGGACGCGCAGCAAAAGCAGGGCATATATCCTATGAAGCGGTAAATATGCGTGAATTTACAGTTGATAAGCATGGTAAGGTGGATGATTATCCCTACGGCGGCGGTGCAGGGATGCTGATTCAGGCACAGCCTGTATATGATTGTTATCAGGCTGTTACAGCGGATATGAGCAAAAAGCCACGTACTATTTATCTGACGCCTCAGGGGAGACGTTTTGACCAGAAGATGGCTGCAGAGCTGGCTAGGGAAGAAGATTTGGTATTTATCTGCGGTCACTATGAAGGAATCGATGAGAGAGTTTTAGAAGAGATTGTGACTGATTATGTGTCTATCGGTGATTATGTGCTGACCGGCGGAGAATTGCCGGTGATGGTCATGATCGATGCTATTGCAAGATTGATTCCGGGAGTGCTGAATAATGATATCTCTGCAGAAACAGAGACTTTTCACAATGATCTGTTGGAGTATCCACAGTACACCAGACCGGAAAAATGGCATGATAAGAAGGTGCCGGATGTGCTTCTGTCAGGTAATCACAAAAATATCGTTGCATGGCGACTGGAACAGTCAATGAAACGGACGAAAAAGAACAGACCGGATCTATACGCAAAATATGAGAGAAAGCAACAGGTGATCAAGCGCCTGTCTAAGAAGAAACGTGTGAATATCCATATGATGGAATTCTTAAATCGTGGCTTGGGTGAGATCGCTTATGAAGATGGACTGAATCTGATTTTAGAAGGGCAGGGACTTCATCAGCTGACTGCTGAATCTCCGGAAGCAGCAAGGAAGATGCTGGCAGTTTATGATCAGGATATTCAGGAATGTGTTGTCAATAAGGAGTTCCTGAAAGATATGTTTGAACAGGAGTATGGTATGCAGGTATGCGGATGCTTTTATCAGGCGTGCTATACCCTGAAAGAAGCCATGCCTGTGAAACATAAGGATATCCGCAGACTGGACATGTCTGCACTGGATTATATGGCAGCGCATTATACCTATGACTCCAGGGAATATCTGGAAGACCGCATAAATGCCGGTGTGATGTACGGAGCATATGTGGAAGAGCAGTTGGCTGGTTTTGTAGGCATCCACAATGATGGCAGCTGTGGACTCCTGTATGTGGATGCAGCTTATCGGAGAATGGGCATCGGTGCGTCCTTAGAGGCGTTTATTATTAATACAGTCAAGAACAACGGATATACGCCCTTCGGGCAGGTCAGTGTGGACAATGTGCCTTCTCTGGCCATGCAGGAGAAGTTGGGACTTTATGTGTCTGACACACCGGTGTGGTGGCTAAGAAAAATCTAATAAAGTCGGCTGCGAAGAGTCATGCCTGATTGAAATAAATGCAAAAAAGCATATAAAATACAGAAAAATACAAAATATAGATGCGACAGATAAATATTGAAGCATCTATACATCTCAAAAAGAAGACTTCTATATGCCCAATGTCTTTTTACTATGTATAACAGGGCATATAGATTCCTTGATTTTCAAAAAACTATCTGCCTGATTAACGGATTTATCAAGCAGGTAGTTTTTTAATTAAAATGAGATTTTTAAATAAAACAGTTGACAAAGACCTCTGTATGGTGTTATTATTAATACAATAAAACGTTCTGAAATTCTGGATTTCTATAATCGAATGGCAGTTCTGCCGTTATACCCGGAAGAATGAATGAAATGAAAGCGGCAGAGATCAATTCCCATATTATATTTTTTGACTCTGCTGAACAGGAGGTATGTATATGGGAAGAAAAAATGATATAGTGTTAGAGTATTTGAAGGATACGGCAAGATTTGCAGACCTTTACAATGGAGGATGTTTTGGCGGAGAGCAGATAGTGCCGGCTGAGGAATTGTTGGAGGGATCGGAAGTTTATCATCAGGAAGACCTGAGGCAAAATCAGTATGCAGCTAAATCCAGGAATACTGAAAAAAAGGACAGGGGTGAGACTTCGGCCAAAATACGTGATGTTAAAAAACGCTTGAAAAGCGGAGAGAATTTACGTATTTTGGCAATAGAAAACCAGTTGTCGGAAGATTATACCATGCCGTGGCGTCATATGAATTACGATACATTGGAGTATGGTGCTCAGATAAAAGAAATAAAGAGCCAAAATAAAAAAGAGAAAAGGTTAAAATCGGGCGAGGAATTTTTGTGTGGATTGACAAAGGAAGACAGATTGGATCCGGTATATACAGTCTGTCTGTACCTTGGAGAGAAGCCGTGGCAGGGTCCGAGGAGCCTGAAAGATATGATGAATGCCGGTGCGGTAAAAGAACCGTGGAAAAATGGTTTGCTGATTATCAGATGAATCTGATCTGCGTGAACGAATTAAAGGATTTTTCGAAGTTTCGTACTTCGTTAAGGCAGTTATTTTTAATATTGGCCAATCAGGAAGACAGAAAAAAGCTTGAGACAGCCATAGAAAGTGATCCTACATTTAAAGCATTGGATGAGGAAACAGCACGTGTTGCAGGTGTATTGATTGGAGCAGAAGCATTTATGGAAGAAAGAATCAGACAGGAAGGAGGGAAGGTGGATATGTGTACAGCATTAAAACAACTACGTGCAGAAGGACGTGCAGAAGGACATGCAGAAGGACATGCAGCGGGAATTACCCTGTTAAATACCCTTAATCAAAAATTGGTGCAGGATAATCGAATGGATGATTTGCTTAAAGCGATGGCAGATGTAGAATTTCAAAAGCAGTTATTGGCAGAATATAAACTTATATGATTACAACAGTTGAGGTGGTGGCTGAGAAAATAGTGATGTGGTGGCCGAGAAAAATTGACATAGGATATCTGCGTATGGTACAATGAAACCATAAATATCAGAGAATTGGAGGATTGGAATCGTGAAGCGATTTAATGTTACAGGAACATGTATTCCGCAAAAGCATTATATGGTTGATACATCTGCAAAGCTTGATCAGATTACGAAACTGATTGAGCAGGAAAGTTATTTTACAATCAACAGAGCAAGACAATACGGTAAGACCACTTCTCTGATGTTACTTTGGAAAGCTTTGAAAGAGAAATACATCGTTATCAGTATCAGCTTTGAAGGCATGGGAGCAGATGTATTTCAAAAAGAAGATACCTTCGTCAGGAGATTTTGCAGTAGGGTTGCTGACAGTCTGAAATTGACCGGTTATGATGAAACTTTGCCGGGTTATTGGGAATGCGGCGATACAACAGAAGACATGGACAGCCTGAAAACAAGGATTCGCAGGTTCTGTACATCAGTGGACAGGGAGGTGCTCCTTTTTATTGATGAAGTTGATAAAAGCTCGGATAATCAGCTGTTCTTAAACTTTTTAGGAGTATTGCGAGAGATGTATTTGGAGCGTGCTTATGGTGCGGTTACCTTCAAAAGTGTCATACTGGCAGGTGTGTACGATATTAAAAATTTAAAATTAAAGCTTCGCCCGGATGATGAGAGAAAATACAATTCCCCATGGAATGTGGCCGTGGATTTCAGGGTAGATATGAGTTTTTCTACAAAAGAGATCGGAACCATGCTGAAGACATACGATGAAGACCATATGTATGGAATAGATATTGAAGCTGTTTCAGAAGAAATATACAGATATACTGACGGATATCCGTTTCTTGTCAGCCTTATTTGCTTATGGATTGACGAGCGATTGCCGGAAAAAGGGCATAAAGAATGGAATGTATCCGGAGTACGTCAGGCAGTAAGAGAGATCGTAAAAAATTCTAATACGCTCTTTGATGATATCATTAAAAATATAGAAAATATTAAATCTTTTGGAACGTTTGTGGAGCGGATCTTATTGGAAGGAAATCAGGTTCCCTTTAAAGTATCTAATCCGGAAATAAACCTTGGTGTGACCTTTGGAATTATCAAAGAGAAGGATGGTCTATGTCAGATATCCAATATCATTTTTGAAACATATATATATGATCATTTTGTAGCAGAGCGTCTCATGAAACAGGCGGTAATTCAGATACCTAGAAGTCAGTTCCTGACAATGGATGGAAAGCTAAATATGAATGTTATTTTAGCAAAATTCCAGGAATTAATGAAGGCGGAATACCGTAGCAGTGATGATGAATTTCTGGAAAAGCAGGGACGTTTACTATTCCTTTGTTTCCTAAAGCTGATTATTAACGGGACTGGGCACTATGTGGTAGAGCCCCAGACAAGAGACAATGGTCGTATGGATATTGTTGTCTTTTATGGTGCAGAGGAGTATATCATTGAACTGAAAAAGTGGTATGGAGAGAAAAAAGATACGGAAGGCGTAAAACAGTTAGCCGGATACCTGGAGAGTCGGTTTCAAACGAAAGGGTGGATGGTAACATTCTGTTTTAATAAGAATAAGGAGTTGCTGAGAGAACAATATACCCGAGAAGTAATTCAATATGAGGGGAAGGAAATCAGTACATTTTTGGTGTAGAAAAAATAAGTGGAACAGTCAGATTGAAAAGTCTGGTAAAACCTTTTGGAATTGCAGACCTTTACAATTGTGTTTCTAATAGGGGGAATCCAAATATAGGAAAAATAAAATTATCTGTTTATACGGTTGGTATCATACTTTCTTCAAAATAGGCTGTATATAGCACGAATAAAATTACGGTTCATTTTGGTCCTGTGTTTCATTCGAGCGTAATAATGTATAGGAACTACGGTTTATTTTGCGTTTTGTCTATATAAACCGTAAATATGAATTGCATATTACAGTTTAAATAATCCATTGTTAGAAAACAACCGTAAAATTTGCTGATATAGTACGGTTCAATGATGCAAATATATAAATGTGACCGTAAACCCGAAAAATAAGTAAGGCTTAATTTGTAGAAATATAAAATCCGACCGTAAATGCTCGCTTTTGTCATGTATTTATATATTAAACACACAATTCAGAGAAGGGAGTTGTTTTTAGAATTTCGTATGCTCATTATTTATCAGAATATCACATAATCATGCGGAAGAACCGTATTTAATCATCTCTATGCCTAACCACTCTAAACATATTGCGAAAAATTAAAATAACACTTGCATTCCTCCCCAACCTGTGATAAAATACCAACGTTGCGAAAAATGAGATGGTCCGCTGTTACATAATCGTATTAAGAACATCCAGTCTATAAGGAGGCTCACAATGAGTAATATTATCAGAGAAATCGAAGCTGAACAGCTGAAAGCAAGCGTAGAAGCGTTTGAAGTTGGTGATACCGTAAAAGTTTATGGTAAGATCAAAGAAGGTAACCGTGAAAGAATTCAGGTTTTCGAAGGCGTTGTATTAAAGAGACAGGGCGGAAGCAACAGAGAAACCTTTACCGTAAGAAAGTCTTCTAACGGTGTTGGTGTTGAAAAGACCTGGCCGGTACATTCTCCTAACGTAGAAAAGATTGAAGTAGTAAGAAAAGGTAAAGTAAGACGTGCTAAACTGAACTACTTAAGAGACCGCGTTGGTAAGAAAGCTAAGGTTAAAGAATTAGTAAAATAAGTTACGCTTGAATGGGACAATTACTTTTTGTAGTTGTCCTTTTCTATTTTAAGATTCTGTGGTATGATGTACAGTAAGGACAGAATCATCCACGGAGAATGACCACTGTCCGGATGATTTGAAAGGTGCAGATTAAATGGCAAAACAGAGAGGACTTAGTTTTTACAGAAGAAAAAAGAAGATAGGGTCAGCCATTTTCAGAGAGATTATCAGTTATATATTGGGAATCATGATCGCAGTGTTTCTGGCAATTGTCATTATCTATTTCTGGGGAATGTCTACAAAAGTTATCGGAGATTCTATGAATCCTGTACTTTTTAATGGTCAGACTATTTATATTGACAGGTTTAGCTATATGTTATCGAATCCTAAGGCGGGGGATGTGGTGGTCTTTTTACCAAATGGCAATGAGAATGAACATTATTATGTAAAAAGAGTGGTTGCAGTTCCCGGTGATACCGTCAGGATACAGGATGGAATATGTTATGTAAATGGTGAGGAAAGTGAGCATATTACACAGACAATTTCTGAGGCAGGAATAGCAGAGAATGATATTTTAATTGAAAATGGAAGCTACTTTTGTATAGGAGATAATCCGGATAATAGTGAAGACAGCAGATCTGCCAATATCGGGCCTGTCAAGGATGGAGACATCCTCGGCAAAGCATGGTTCCATGCCGGCAGCGAAGTAGGCGGTATGGGTTTCATTAAATAGTAAAATAACATAAGTGAGGAAACAGATGAATTATCAATGGTATCCCGGTCATATGACGAAAGCAAAGCGTATGATGCAGGAAAATATAAAATTAATTGATTTAGTGATTGAATTGGTGGATGCAAGAATTCCCTTAAGCAGCCGTAATCCGGATATTGACGGGCTGGCTGCGGGAAAAGCAAGGATTGTATTGCTTAATAAGTCTGATCTTGCAGATCCCCGTTATAACAAACAATGGAGTTCCTATTTTACGGAGAAAGGTGCCCATGTGTTGGAGATTAATTCTAAGACAGGTGCAGGAGTGAAGTCCATTCAGGGACTTGTGCAGGAGGCATGTAAAGAGAAAATTGAGCGTGACAGAAAGCGAGGAATTGTGAATCGCCCTGTCAGAGCCATGGTAGTAGGCATTCCCAATGTAGGAAAATCCACGTTTATCAATGCATTTGCAGGAAAAGCCTGTGCAAAGACCGGGAACAAGCCTGGGGTTACAAAAGGGAAACAGTGGATCAAGCTGAACAAAGGATTGGAATTGTTGGATACACCTGGAATTTTATGGCCGAAGTTTGAAGATCAGATTGTAGGAATGCGTCTGGCATTTATCGGCTCCATCAATGATGAAATTATTATTATGGAAGAAATGGCTTGTGACCTGATCAAAGTGATGAAGGAGCTGTATCCGGAGGCACTGAAGGAGAGATATAATCTTGCAGAGATAGAGAGTCCGGTGTCTGTGTTGGAGGGAATTGCCGAGAACAGAAAATGCTACAGCAAGGGTGAAGAACTGGATCTGGTTAAAGCGGCAAATATGCTGATTGATGATTTCAGAAGTGGTAAATTGGGACGTATTACATTGGAGAGACCTTAGGAGAAATTATTACATGAAGGAAATTGTAAAAGAGATATTGAGCACGGTCCTGTATTTGTTAGGGGTTGTCTGTGTGGTATATTTGTTGATAGCTTATGTAGGACAGAGAACGATTGTGGAAGGTGAAAGCATGATGCCCACATTAAATGATCATGATAATCTGATTGTAGATAAATTGACCTATCGCTTTCATGATCCTGAAAGATTTGACATTATCGTGTTCCCCTTTGAGTATGCAGATAATGTCTATTACATAAAGCGTATCATTGGAATGCCGGGGGAAACGGTACAGATTGATGGAGAGGGTAAAATATATATCGACGGAGAAGTGCTGGTGGAATCCTACGGCAGAGAAGTGATACGACCGGAATATATTGGACTGGCTGCGGAGGAAATTCGGCTGGGTGAAGACGAATATTTCGTGCTTGGTGACAACCGAAACAACAGTAAGGACAGCCGGGTACCGGAAGTGGGTAATATCGAAAGGGAAGATATTATCGGCAGAGCATGGGTGCGTATCTGGCCGCTCAATGATTTTGAAGTTTTAAAACATCAATAGAGTTTAGACGAAAGAGATGAGGATTGGGTATGGCAATCAGTATCAATGAAGTAAAAGCCATTTACCAGGCAGCTTGTGAGAATGAGCTGCCTGAATTTATCAACCGGTTTGGCAGCGACGAAAGAGCCAGTGTGCAAAAGCTTGTAATAAGTGCAGAAAAGAAGCTGGTAGCCTTGGAAAGGGAAAAACAGCGCATCTGGGAGCTGCAGAAGTATGAAAGAGAGTATGACACATATCAATATATCTGTGGTATAGATGAAGTGGGAAGAGGACCATTGGCAGGACCTGTGGTGGCAGGTGCTGTAATTATGCCGAAAAACTGTGATATATTGTATATCAATGACTCAAAGCAGCTTTCTGAGAAAAAAAGGGAAGAGTTGTACGATATCATTATGGAAAAGGCAGTTGCCTGCGGTATCGGATATGCTTCACCGGAAAGGATCGACGAGATTAATATTCTACAGGCTACTTATGAGGCTATGCGTCAGGCAATCAAAAATCTGTCCAAGCAGCCGGATATTTTACTGAATGATGCGGTGAATATTCCTCAGGTCAGTATCAGACAAGTGCCCATTATCAAAGGTGATGCAAAGAGTATTTCCATCGCAGCAGCAAGTATCATCGCCAAAGTTACAAGGGACAGGTTGATGGCGGACTATGCGCATATTTTCCCGGAATATGATTTCGCGGGAAATAAAGGCTATGGCAGTGCTGCACATATAGAGGCTTTGAAGAAATACGGCCCTACACCTATACATAGAAAAAGTTTTATTAAAAATTTCTTATGATTTGTGAAAGAGTATTTTCTTATTGTTCTATTTGGTGTTAAATAAAAGAGAAAGAGTTGTTTGGTCAATTCGTCGGAGAAGGCGAAAGGAGCGGACAATGAATAAAAGAAAAATCGGAGCAGATAAGGAACAGCTGGCAGTGTCGTATATTGAGGGAAGCGGTGTCAGGATCATAGCCAGGAATTTCAGGATCAGGCAGGGGGAGATAGACTTGATCGGCTATGACAAAGGCTATCTGGTGTTTTTTGAGGTGAAATACAGGTCTTCCCCGGCAAAAGGACTTCCAGAGGAGGCTGTGGGGCTGCAGAAGCAAAGGCAGATCTGTCGTGTGGCTGATTATTACAGGAGTACCAGAAGGATACCTCTTAGTACGCCGATTCGATATGATGTAATTGCCATAGAGCAGGACACCGTTCGTTGGTATCAAAATGCATTTGAGCATATTTATTAGGAGGGCATATGTATCCTGTGATCAGAGCAAAGGACAGACAAAAGACAATCATACAGCAGTGTTACCGATTGCAGGAGGTTGACGGAGAGAATGCAGAGTTAGAATATCTGCAGTTTCCCAAATTGGCAGAGATGGAGCAGATACAGCATCTGTTCACGACCAGGACCGGCGGTGTCAGTACAGAACATTTGGCATCTTTGAATCTGAGTTTTTCAAGAGGAGATCTGAAGGAGTATGTATTGGAGAATTACCGAAGGATTGGATTGGTCATGGGCTGCAGTATAGACAGAATGGTAGCTTCCCATCAGACTCACACCACCAATATCCGGATTGTTTCTGAGGCTGATGCAGGCAAGGGTATCATTGCCGAAAAGGATTATACGGATATTGACGGATTGATCACAAATGTTCCGGGCATTGCACTTGCATGTTTTTACGCAGACTGTGTGCCACTTTATTTTGTGGATCCGGTAAAGCATGTAATTGGACTGGCCCATTCCGGCTGGCGGGGAACTGTAGCCGGAATAGGAAGAGGTATGGTAAGTAGGATGCAGGAACTTTACGGGTGCGATCCGGCTCATATTGTTGCTGCTATCGGGCCATCCATTTGCCAGGAGTGTTATGAGGTCAGTGAAGAGGTGGCAGAGGAGTTTTGGACAGGATTCTGGGTGGAAGAGAATATCCGGACATTCTGCCAGGAAATCCGAACATCGGGAATCTATCCGGAAGTGGAGTTACTGATCCCGGGAAAAGAACCCGGTAAATATCAGTTGGATTTGTGGCTGGCGAACCTGATCGTACTGCGGAGTGCAGGAATCAGATTTGACAACATTGATATTACGGATGTGTGTACGTGCTGTAATCCGGAGTATCTTTTCTCTCACAGAGCAAGTAAAGGAATGCGAGGCAATCTTGCAGCATTCCTGATGATAAAACCGTAGGCAGGAGGGTATGACTGTGGCAAATATATTAGTATGTGATGATGATAGGGAAATCGTAGACGCAATAGACATTTATCTGAAAAATGAAGGATATAATGTGTTAAAAGCATATGATGGGGAACAAGCACTTGATATTTTGAAGACGGAAGAAGTACATCTTCTGATCATTGATGTGATGATGCCGAAGTTGGATGGTATCAGGGCTACATTGAAGATCAGAGAGACCAGCAGTATTCCGATTATCATTCTTTCCGCAAAATCAGAGGATACAGATAAAATATTAGGGTTGAATATAGGAGCGGATGATTATGTGACGAAACCGTTTAATCCCCTTGAATTAGTGGCAAGAGTGAAATCAAATCTTCGCCGTTATACTACCCTTGGAAGTCTGGAACAGGCGGAGAATTCCCATGTATATCAGGTTGGCGGTCTGAAGATGAATGATGATACCAAAGAAGTGGAAGTGGATGGGGAGCAGGTAAAGCTTACGCCCATTGAATATAATATTCTGCTTTTGTTGGTAAAGAATCAGGGGAAAGTATTTTCTATTAACCAGATTTATGAAAACATCTGGAATGAAGATGCAATTGGTGCAGATAATACGGTGGCTGTACATATCCGTCATATTCGTGAAAAGATCGAGATCAATCCGAGAGAACCCAAATATTTAAAGGTTGTATGGGGTGTTGGATACAAAGTGGAAAAGCAATAAGGGGATATAAATTTGAAAAAAAAGCTGGAAAAAATTAAAATCAAAAGATGGCTTTTAGGAATTCTTCAGCATGGGTTTGCGCTGATGATATCTATATTGGTGGCTGTTATCGTTATGAACTCCTATATCATAGTTGACAATATGTACGGTGAGAGGATCCGTTATAATATTGCCTTTCTGGAAAACTCAGAGGCATTTGTGGAATCCGATATCTTTACAGAAATGTTCCGCAGTTCTATCAATGATATCACTCAGTACGCAGTTATAAAAGGGCAGATGGAGACGGATGGTGTTTTTGATGGGGCCAAGCTTGTGGATGTAACGGAGTATGTTAACAGAAAGAAGCATAAGAGTGATTGCCCCATCACTGCGGTCTATTGTCTCGAAGATTTGATAAAGTGGGGACGTTATGGGATCACCATGCAGGAGTGGAGTTTTCAGAGCAAAAAAGATTTTTTGGTGTATTTTGCTCCGGATGGCAATGATTTTCTGTATAATCTCTGTAAGGAGATTGATGAGGAAATCGTGCTTCCTTATACGGATGAAGAGTTAAGCTTAATGGCGGCAGAAGATATAGAAAAGGAAATGCAGGCCAGATTGACGGAAAAACTGACCAATCGGCAGATTGTGGATAATCTGTTTGAAAAGGTAGTTGAACAGATGGAGAATGAAGGCGGGAAAAAACCGCAGGTGGTTACAAATGGCGGGCAGGAACAGGTTATTTTAAATGCGCTTGATAACCGGTATATGACAACCGATGGCAAGAATATTGTAAAGAAGGCTTCGGATTGGGTGACTTATAGTATGCTGGAAATGAATGTTATCGAGACGATTATTAATATGACCGATAATTATTCAAAGTATATTAATCGTAATGAGGTTTATGATCCGGGTAATACAAATGTTCAGTTTGTGGTAAGAACCAACACGGTGGATGGAATCAAGCATTATACCAATATGTCTTCACAACAGGTAAATCAGGATGTTGTGACTTTGAATGATCACTTCAAATCACTGGGTAAATATGTCATTTATTCGCCGGATGATATGAAATACCAGAGTAATGTGGAGATTTCGGAAGATGAAATGTTTAATAATGTCAGCAGTTATGAATATGCATTTTCAGAGAGCACGCAGATTTGGATTGGTGTAGATACTAACTTCAAGGTAGAGAATGATCAGTATTTTTATGTATATAATACCTACAATAATGTGGTACCTCATATTTGGAAGTTTTTGATCAGTATTTTATTCTTTGGTCTGGGTTGGATCGTATTGGGAATTTATTTCACCATGACAACCGGAAGGATATACGATGAGGATGGGAAAAATGTGTCCGGGTTAAATGCTTTTGACAGGATTCCTACAGAAATTGCGGGGATTGCAGTTTTTGTTTCCGTAATTGGTTTTGTGATGGGCTTCTCACATCTGTCGGATGTATTGGAGACTAATATATACTTTAAGTATGACAGTTGGATTTCAGATACATCATATGCTAAGACGTATTTTGTTATGTTGATTGCAGGTTATGGAGTTCTTTTCAGCATATTGCTGCAGCTGTTTTGGGGAAGTTTTCTGCGCAGGCTCCGGTTTGGTGTGTTGTGGAAAGGAAGTATCAGCTGTCGCATATTAAATGTCATTTTGCGGATGTTCAGAGGAATTACGCGCAACAGGATTGCTGTTGTAAGGACACTCATTCCTTACAATGTGTTTCTGGTATTTAACCTGACCGGAATCCTGGGACTTTATGTTACTATGCGTATCAATGAAATGTATTTTGCATTGTGTTTATTGGTTTTGCTTGGTGTGGACATAGCAGTGGGATTTTATCTGTACAGAAGAGCCTCTGAAGTAAATGATATTATTGACGGTATCAATAAAATACGTGCCGGGGATGTGGATTTTGTACTGGACAGCGAGAATCTGCATGGGGATAATAAGGAGTTGGCAGAAGCTGTTAATAATATTGGTGAAGGTATCAGAAAAGCGGTAGAGACAAGTATGAAAGATGAGCGTATGAAAGCAGATCTGATTACCAATGTGTCACATGATATTAAGACACCGCTGACTTCAATTATCAACTATGTAGCGCTCCTGAAACGTGAAAAGATTACAACAGAGCCGGTCAAGAGTTATATTGATGTGCTGGATGCCAAGAGCCAGAGACTAAAGCATTTGACAGATGATCTGGTGGAAGCATCCAAGATTTCTTCAGGCAATATCGTGCTGGAGAAAGCACAGATGAATTTATATGAGTTAATCATGCAGGCAACAGGAGAGTTCTCTGAAAAATTTGAAGATTGTGGATTGACTGCTGTGATCAATGATTGTCAAGAATATACCACCATTTATGCGGATAGCAGGCGTATGTGGCGTGTTGTTGAAAATCTGTTCAATAATGTATGCAAATATGCAATGCCGGGAACACGAGTATACATCGATGTGCATAATGTAAATGGAAAGGTGGAAGCGTCTATCAAAAACATTTCTCAAAGTGCATTGAACTTTAAACCGGAGGAACTGACAGAAAGATTTATCAGAGGTGATATCTCCAGAACTACGGAAGGAAGTGGTTTGGGATTATCTATTGCAAGAAATCTGACGGAGCTCCAGAATGGTGAATTCATCATTTTCCTGGATGGAGATTTGTTCAAAGCTACAGTCAGATTTCCTGAGTATAGAAAGTAGTCGGATTTATTTGTTATTATACTCCTCAAGTACCTCGTGAATCTTCTCGGTAGAAGTAAGTACATGGGAGAGTGACAGGTCATGATTCATAAAGTCGATGATCTGTGCCATAAATTTACTCATATCTGCTTCCACAAAATATGGCTTTTCGTAAACCTCAGGAGGCAGATAGTTTAAATTGGTAGTGATAACCTTGTCAAAATGACCGGCTTCGTAGGCTTTGTCAAACTTTGCGAAACCATCTGTGAAAAGACCGAAAGTTGTACAGATGATAACACGTTTTGCACCCATTTCTTTCAACTGCTTTGCTGTGTCCAGCATACTTCCGCCGGAAGAAATCATATCGTCAATGATAATGATATCTTTACCTTCCACACTGTCCCCCAGAAATTCGTGAGCCACGATAGGATTCTTACCATTTACGATCACAGAATAATCACGGCGTTTGTAGAACATACCTGTGTCTACTCCCAGTACACTTGCAAAATAGATGGCTCTGTCCAAAGCACCTTCATCGGGGCTTATAACCAGCAGATGTTCTTTATCTACTTTCAAATCATCTACAGAATCTAATAAAGCCCGCAGGAACTGATAATGAGGCATGAAGTTATCAAAGCCGCTTAAAGGGGTAGCATTCTGTACACGGGGATCGTGAGCATCAAATGTGATAAAGTTATTGATTCCCATAGCTTCTAATTCTGTCATCATATAAGCACAGTCCAAAGACTCACGGCCGGTTCTTCTGTGCTGTCTGCCTTCATAGAGGAAAGGCATAATAACATTGATACGTTTTGCTTTGCCGCCCGCAGCTGCGATGATACGCTTTAAATCCTGATAATGGTCATCGGGTGACATATGATTGATGTATCCATTTGCTTTATAGGTGATGCTGTGGTTACATACATCCACTAAAATAAATAAATCTTTACCATGAATGGATTCATGGAAGATACCTTTACTTTCACCGCTGCCAAAACGCGGACATTCTGCATTGACAAGATAATTTTCTTCAATATATCCGTGGAATGCCGGATCATTCTTTACTTTTTCATTATGAATATTTTTACGAAAAGTTACTAAATAATCATTTACTTTGTTGCCCATGTCAGCTGCCGAAGAAAGTGCGACGATTTTTAATGGTGCAACAGGCATTGCGTTTTCCAATTCGAGTAAATTAGGCATAATTCCCCTCCCAAAAATGTAAAATTACATAATTCAACAATTAATTTATAACATTCAGATAGTGACACGTCAAGGTTTTTCTTGTATAGTAGATAGTAGATTATGTTTTAGGAGAAAGTATCAGTGAAAAAGAAAGCACATATCATAAGTAAAATCATACCCGGCAGCATTGCCGAGGAATTGGAGATAGAAGCAGGGGATAAATTGCTGACCATCGACAATACAGAAATAGAAGACGTTTTTGACTATCAGTTTTTGATTCAGGATACCTATATTGAAGTGTTGATTGAAAAGCCTGACGGGGAGCAGTGGCTCTTAGAAGTGGATAAGGATTATGATGAGGATTTAGGTATTGAATTTGAGAACGGGCTGATGGATGAATATAGACATTGTCATAATAAATGTATTTTCTGCTTTATCGATCAAATGCCTCCCGGAATGCGGGAAACGCTGTATTTTAAAGATGATGACTCCAGGCTGTCATTTCTGCAGGGAAATTATGTAACGCTCACCAATATGTCCGAGCATGATATTGACCGTATTGTCAAGTACCACCTGTCACCTATCAATATTTCTTTTCAGACCATGAATCCACAGCTTCGCTGTAAGATGCTGAACAATCGTTTTGCAGGGGAGGCGTTGAAAAAGGTGGACAAGCTGTTTGAGGCAGGGATTACCATGAATGGTCAGATTGTTCTGTGCAAGGGGGTAAATGACGGAGAGGAATTGGAATACAGCATCCGTGAGTTGACCAAATACCTTCCTTGTTTGGAGAGTGTGTCTGTGGTGCCGGTGGGATTGTCCAAATATCGTGAGGGGTTGTATCCTTTAGAACCGTTTACCAGGGAAGATGCAGAAAAGGTCATTGATACCATTGAGAGTTGGCAAAATAAGGTTTTTCAGGACTACGGTCTTCATTTTATTCATGCAAGTGATGAGGGGTATATTCTTGCGGGACGGGAAGTGCCGGAAGAGGATCGCTATGATGGGTATCTGCAGCTGGAAAATGGTGTAGGTATGATCCGTTTGCAGCTGGAAGAATTTAAAGAAGGAATGGAAGAATTGAAGGCCGGTCGTGTGCTGCCCGATGAATCTGTAATTGAAGAAATTTCCATAGCAACAGGCAGACTGGCATATCCATATATAACGAAGATGGCAGATGAAATGGAAGCAGTATTTCCGAATCTTAAGATTCATGTGTATGAGATCATTAATGATTTCTTTGGAGAACTGATTACCGTTTCAGGACTTTTGACGGGACAGGATATATTAAAGCAGTTAACCGGAAAAGTACTGGGCACCAGACTGCTGCTGCCCCAGAATGTACTTCGCAGCGGGGAAGATGTATTTTTGGATGATTATACCAAAACTGAGCTGGAAAATGCTTTACAAGTTCCCATTAATATTGTAAAATCAAGCGGATATGACTTTATTCGAAGTGTGCTGGGAGAATCATAGAAATGGAGGAAAACATGGCAAATAGAAAGTCCAAACCTATCGTTGCAGTGGTAGGAAGACCCAATGTGGGAAAATCTACATTATTTAACGTATTGGCAGGAGAGAATATATCAATTGTTAAGGATACTCCGGGTATTACAAGAGACCGTATTTATGCGGATGTTACCTGGCTTAACAGAAGCTTTACATTGATTGATACCGGCGGTATTGAGCCGGACAGCAATGATATCATCTTGTCACAGATGCGTGAACAGGCCGAAATCGCAATGGCAACTGCGGATGTGATCATTTTCCTGGTGGATGTAAAGCAGGGACTGCAGGATGCAGATGCAAAGGTAGCAGATATGCTCCGTCGTTCCCACAAGCCGGTAGTGCTGGTAGTAAACAAAGTGGACAGCTTTGAAAAATACATGGCGGATGTTTATGAGTTCTACAATCTGGGAATTGGCGATCCGTATCCGGTATCAGCTGCCAACAGATTGGGCATCGGCGATATGTTGGAAGTAGTGACTTCTTATTTCCCGGAAGAGGATGAGGAAGAAGAAGAGGATGACCGGGTTCGTGTTGCTATCGTCGGTAAGCCCAATGTAGGTAAATCGTCCATTATCAATAAGCTTTTGGGTGAAAACAGACTGATCGTATCTGATATTGCAGGTACTACTCGTGATGCGGTGGATACGGAAGTGAGCCACAATGGAAAAGAGTATGTGTTTATTGATACGGCAGGTCTGCGTAGAAAGAACAAGATCAAGGAAGAATTGGAACGTTTCATGATCCTCCGTACTGTTACTGCGGTAGAACGTGCAGATGTGGTGGTTATGGTAATCGATGCCTCTGAAGGTGTGACAGAACAGGATGCTAAGATTGCAGGGATTGCCCACGACAGAGGTAAGGCTGTGATCATTGCAGTGAATAAGTGGGATGCCATTGAAAAGGATGATAAAACGATTTATCGTTTTACGGAAAAGGTCCGCAACACATTATCCTTTATGCCTTATGCGGAGATGCTTTTCATTTCTGCAAAGACCGGTCAGAGACTTCCGAAGCTGTTTGAGACCATTGATATGGTTAGTGAAAACCATGCAATGAGAGTGGCTACAGGTGTGCTGAATGAAATTATGGCAGAAGCAGTGGCTATGCAGCAGCCACCTTCAGATAAGGGCAAGAGACTGCGTCTTTACTATATTACGCAGGTGTCTGTAAAGCCGCCTACATTTGTTATTTTTGTGAATGATAAAGAATTGATGCATTTCTCTTATACTCGATATATCGAGAATCAGATCCGTGATACTTTTGGTTTCAAAGGTACGCCGCTGCATTTTATCATTCGTGAAAGAAAGGAAAAGGATCAGTAATGGCAAGAATCGTTTGTTTGCTTATGGGATATGTGTTTGGTTTGTTTCAGACTGCATTCTTTTATGGAAAAACAAAGGGTATCGACATCAGAGAGCATGGAAGCGGTAATTCCGGAACAACCAATGCGCTGCGAGTACTTGGTGCTAAAGCAGGTGTGATTGTATTCTTAGGTGACTGCCTGAAATGTATGATTGCTGTATTGTTGACCAAAGTTCTTTTTGGGGAAAGTCATGCAGAGATGATTTATCTGTTGTGTCTTTACACCGCTGCAGGTGCAATATTGGGACACAATTTCCCCTTTTATATGCAGTTTAAAGGTGGAAAGGGCATTGCTTCTTCAGCAGGTTTGATGATTGCGTTTCATCCGTTCTTTATTCCGATGCTGTTGATATTGTTCTTTGGTACTTTTTTTATGACCCATTATGTATCACTTGGATCGTTGTTGATTTATGCGGGATTTGTAATTGAGATGATTATCTGCGGTCAGTTGGGTATATTTGAGGGGATGAGTCAGGCTGTGCTGAATGAAATGTACATTATTGCTTTTTTGATGGCTGC
>JAZPYS010000004.1:0-6181 GCA_045544275.1 Acetatifactor sp.
TGAGGCACTTGATTGGACGGATCCGGCAAATGTTCAGACGGTTTCCGAAAATCTGACTGTATTGGATATGATACTGGGTGCCCAGGCGCTGGAGTTGCAGAACAATATCAATTCGCTTACTGGCGGTATGGACTATCAAGCATATAGTGCTATGGTAAGTGAAAATATGAAAAAGATCAACGAGGGTCTGGCGCAGGTTGATTATGGTCTGAAAGAAGTGGAGAAGGGGCAGTTGACAGCTGCTGTAGAATTTGCCAATGCAAGTGCGCAGATCATTATGGGGGAAGCACAGATGGAGTCTGCTAAAACCCAGTTGGATGCAGCGTTAGAACAGTTGGAGAGCGGAGCCAAGCAGCTGGAAGATGCCTGGGAACAGATTGAAGAGGGTGAAAAGCAGTTGGAAGATGCAAGGCAGGAAGCCTATAAAAATGCCAACATGGTGGAAATCATTACAGTCGATATGATCAAGGGCCTGCTGACAGCGCAGAATTTCTCCATGCCCGCAGGCTATGTGACAGAAGAAGGGGAAAGCTATCTGGTCAGAGTGGGGGATAAACCTGCTGATCTGGAAGAATTAAAAGCATTGCCTCTTTTAAATCTGAATATGGACGGTGTGGAAGTGATTACATTGGAATCTGTGGCAGATGTATTTTACACAGATAATTCTGCTGAAATTTATACCAATGTAAACGGCAGCGTGGGTTGCATGCTGACCATTCAGAAGCAAACCGGATATTCCACCGGAGAAGTTTCCGACTTGCTGGGGGAACGGTTTCATGAGCTGATGGAGAGAGAGGAAGGGCTTAGTATTCTTACATTGATGGATCAGGGAATATACATTGACCTGGTAATGGACTCCATTATTAACAATGTGCTCCTGGGTGCAGCGTTGGCAATTGTGATACTGATCCTTTTTCTAAGGGATATCAGACCTACTATGGTAATTGCCATTTCGATACCAGTCAGTCTGGTTACAGCCATTGTCTGTATGTATTTCAGCGGCGTTACTTTGAATGTTATTTCACTTTCCGGTCTGGCTCTGGGGATCGGTATGCTGGTGGATAATTCTATTGTAGTTATTGAAAATATTTATCGTCTGCGCGGTGAAGGGTACAGTATGCGGGAGGCAGCCATAGAAGGTGCAAGGGAAGTTGCAGGTGCAATAGCCTCCTCTACGCTTACCACTGTCTGTGTATTTCTCCCAATTGTATTTACGGAAGGAATCACCAGACAGCTGTTCGTGGATATGGGTCTGACGATTGCATATTCACTGTTGGCGAGTTTAGTGATTGCTCTTACAGTAGTACCGGCACTGGCATCAAAGGTACTTTCCAAAAGTCAGGATAAACAGAGTGGACGTATACTGAATGGAATCATAGAGGGGTATGGTAAGCTTTTGGGATGGTCATTACAGGCAAAATCCCTTGTCATTGTCATATCGGTTGCCATGCTGGTGATCAGTGTGGCCCTTGCCTGGACCAGGGGTACAGCATTTATGCCGGAGATGGATTCTACGCAGCTGACGGTTAATGTGACTATGTCAGAGGATGCAACCCTTCAGGAGACCGGTAAAGTCACCGATGAAGTAGTTGAGAGACTTTTTGAAATTGAAGATATTGAAAATATCGGTGCAATGAGCAATGCTTCATCCATGTCCATGCTGACAGGAGGAAATGGAAGTACCAACAGTACCATTATTTATGTAGTGACAAAAGAAGATAAAGTGCACTCTAATGAAGAACTTGCGGATATCATTGAGGAAAAGACTGCAGATATCGAAGCGCAGGTTGCTGTTACCACATCTACAATGGATATGAGTGCGCTGGGAGGCAGTGGTATCTCTATTCAGATAAAAGGACGTGACCTTGATGTGCTGCAAAATATAGCAAATGAAGTGTCGGCAATCGTGGAATCAGTGGAGGGAACCACAGCAGTTTCCAATGGTTTGGAGGATTCCAGCACAGAACTCCGTATTACCATTGATAAGGAAAAGGCTATCGAGTATGGTTTGACGGTGGCGCAGGTATATGCAGAGATTGCACCAAAGCTTGCAGAGGCAGGTAGTGCCACTACATTGGCAGAAGCGGATAAGGATTACAAGGTATATATTGAGCATGCCGGAGATGAAGCACTTACCCGTGAACTTGTCAAGGAACTTGAAATTACAGGCACCGGTAAAGAAGGTAAGGAAGTAAAGGTAAAGCTATCTGATATTGCAGAGTTTACAGATATGACAGCTATGAATACCATCAACCGTCTAGAGCAGAGCAGGTATGTAACTGTTTCGGCAGCATTGGAAGATGGGTATAATATCGGTAAGGTTTCAGCAGTGCTGGAAGACAGAATGAAGGCATATGAAGTTCCTGAAGGTTATAGTATTGTGTACTCGGGTGAGAATGAGACCATTAATGATGCAATGGAACAGGTAATGTTGATGCTGCTTTTGGCGATTGTATTTATGTACCTGATTATGGTAGCACAGTTCCAGTCGCTGCTCTCGCCGTTCATTATCATGTTCACCATTCCGCTGGCATTTACCGGAGGATTTCTGGGACTGTATCTGACCGGCAGCGAAATCAGTGTCATTGCATTGGTAGGTTTTGTGATGCTGTCAGGTATCATTGTTAACAATGGTATTGTAATGGTAGATTATATGAATCAGCTGCGTGAAAATGGGATGGAGAAGGCAGAAGCTATCATCACGGCAGGGAAAACCAGGCTTCGTCCGGTGTTGATGACAGCGCTGACGACGATCTTGTCTCTTTCTACCATGGTGTTCTCTGAAGATATGGGGGCGGAGATGACGAAGCCAATGGCGATTGTTACCATCGGAGGATTGGTGTATGGTACACTTCTGACATTGTTCGTAATCCCGTCAGTGTATGCAATCTTCATGGGGAGAGGAAAAAAGAGTCAAAAACTTTAAAATCTTAAGAAAACTTAACCACTCAGACCATTGTTATCTGACAAAAAACGTGGTAAACTATGCATATATTTGACTTAAGGAGGAACGGCGATATGAAAAACAGAATGTATTATTTATTGGTATTGTGTTACGTGGCAGTGGTGGGCATCATTTTATATATTAATGGTGTGTTTACAGGAAATATTCCGGATAGGGCGAATCTGGTCATCAATCTGGTATTTCTGCTGATCATCGGTGTCATTTTCTGTATTTCAATCGTAAGTTTTGTAAAGGTCAATAATCTGGCGGTGGTTCTGGAAGCAGCCACAGAAGATATTGCAAGAGAATATCAGGAAAAACGTAAGAATCTGTGGGAAGAGTATTCCAATAAGAAAAAGATATTCGGAGATCCGGATATTGATGAGCCTTTCAGCAGATATCTGAAAAAGATGCGCAATTTCAGAACGAAGTCTGGTGTGACACAGGTTGTGGATCTGGAAGATTATATTAATGAAGAGCTTGTGGATCAGGTAGGTATGACATATTTTAACTCTACCGTATCAGGAACCATGACCGGTTTGGGGATTTTGGGAACTTTCCTGGGGCTGGCAATGGGCCTCGGATCCTTTGACGGGACAGATATTTATACCATTTCTGACAATATCGGACCCTTACTTGCAGGTATGAAAGTGGCGTTTCATACCTCTGTATACGGTATTTTCTTCTCACTGGTGTTTACGTATGTACATAGATGTGTAATGTCCTGTGCGTATGAAAAATTGGATGAATTTTTGGAAGTGTATAGGGAATGTGTAGAACCGCCGATTACAACTTCCGATGAGAATATGAAAGCAATGCTGTTATATCAGGCAAATCTGGCAAATTCCATGAAAGAACTTACTGCAATTATGAAGGGGCAGGCGGATAACCAGATTAAGGGAGTGGAGGTCATTGTGGATCAGTTTGTAAACCGTATGGAAAAAGCACTATGTACGGATTTTACCAAGCTGGGCAATTCTCTTACAAAAGCAAGTCAGGATCAGATGCTCTATGCGGAAAACTATAAGAAGATGGAGCAGACTACATTAGCACTGCTGAAGGCAAATAATGACCTGCAGAAGGCCATTGAGACCACTATGGATCGTCAGGAAAAGCTGGAGAAAGAACTTAAGAATCAGCGGGAACGTGTGGAAGAGACCTGTAATATGATCAATGAAGAAATCAGCAACCAGTTATTTACTTTGAACCGCATGAAGTAACAGTTGTGGCGAGAAAGGAGTAAAGTATGGGAAGAGTCAGACATAGAAGGCGTGCTTATTCAGAGCACAGTTATTGGCAATCTTATTCCGATATGATGGCAGCACTCCTGCTGATGTTCATTCTGATCATTGCGATTACATTGATGATATACAGACAGAAGACCACGGATCTGGAGCAGACCCAGAAGGAACTGAATCTGGCTTCAGAAGAATTAGAGGCAGCCAGGATTGATCTGGAGAACTATCGATTAGAGATTGAAAAATCGCAGGATGAACTGAAAAATTCATATATTATGTTGCAGGAGGCTTACGAGAAGGCTGCATTGACGCAGGATGAGTTGGCGGCAGCATATCTGGAAATAGAAAATGCCAATCTGGAAATTCAGAAGGCCAATGAAGAGCTTGCAAATACAAAAAGTGAGTTACAGGATATCGTAGGTATCCGAACAGATATTATTGGAGAGTTACAGAGTAAATTTAATAATTCCAGCATGAGTGTGGATGCCCAGACCGGTTCCATCACTTTTTCTGCGGATGTGTTGTTCGGTGTAGACAGTGCTGCACTGAATCAAACCAGCAAACAGACTTTAAGGGAGATCATTCCCATGTATCTGGGAGTACTTCTGCAGGATAATTATATGGAATATATCGCAGAGATTATCATTGAAGGGCATACGGATACGGACGGTAGTTATGCGCACAATATGGAACTGTCGGCAGATAGAGCAAGAGAGGTTGCAAGCTTTTGCCTGAACACACGGAACGGTCTGAGTGAAGAAGAAATTGAAAAGCTGCGCTCAGTCCTGACCATCAACGGCCGCTCCTTCAGTTCACCCATTTATGATGCAGATGGCAAAGTGGATATGGCAGCTTCCAGGCGAGTGGAGATCAAGTTCCGTTTGAAGGAAGATGAGATGATCAGAAAGATTGCGGATATTTTGGCGCGCGATAATAATGTGGCCGATGATTAACTTTTTGACGTGACATAGAGATATTAAAAAAAGCCTTGTAACACAAGGCTTTTTTTAAAGCTGCTGACGGGAATCGGACCCGTGACCTCCGCACTACCAATGCGACGCTCTACCGACTGAGCCACAGCAGCATGCTTGGAGATGTATCTCTCTCAATCACAAAACATATTTTATCAAAGGATGCAGAGTTTGTCAACATTAAATTGAACAAATTTTTTGAACATTATAAATAATTTGTTTGTGATGGTTTTAAGAGAAACTTTACTTTGTATCCGGTTTCTTCGCATATGGTACGTACGATTTCCACAGCTTCTTCTTTAGCATTCTCATTGATGCAGATGGTACAATGTTCCCGTCTGGTAAGTAGAAGACCGCTTTTTGTCCATCTGACAAAGTAGGAAATGCGGTTCTGAAGAAGAGCCTTTTCAATCATTTTTTTGCATTCTTCATTTCGAACTTCACAGAGTTCGATTTCATTGTTTACTTTTAATGGGGTGTATGTCTGACGCATGATGCCGTTACCTTTCTGCTGATTATGTATGAAACATAGATTATTAGTTCTGAGAATAGAATAACACATAATAAAAGAAAATTCTATCATAAATTGTAGTGGAAATTATTTAAATTTAGAGTTATACTAAGAGAAAGCATACAATAAGAGTTTTGGCTCGGAATGGAGGATAATTATGGAGATTTTTGAAAAGTTTAGTGAGACATTAAAGCAGAAGAGTAAAGTCGCTGCAGATAAAGCAAAGGAAGTAGCCGGTCTGGCACAGTTGAAGATACAGATAAATACACAGGAGGACCTGATCAGAAAGAATTATCAGGAAATCGGTAAGCGTTATTTTGATCTGTATCGAGATATGCCGGAAGATCCTTTTATAAAAGAATGTGATGATATCAAGGCTGCAAAGCGGGAAATCGAAAGATTGCAGGAACAGATTGAATTGCTGAAGAAGTAGAAATATGTAAAGAACCCATGAAAAGCATTTTGTTAAATTTGCTTTTCATGGGTTTTGTTTTATTGCAAATTATTGGGCAGCACC
>JAZPYS010000005.1:0-2705 GCA_045544275.1 Acetatifactor sp.
AAAATAATACAGCAGCAAAATATGTTTTGAGTAATTTTCCTAATAAAGGGGTTGTCGGTTAATGTGAAATTTTAACCGGCATATCCACAGAATTAAGACATCCCCCCAAAATCAATGTTTTTCATGCATTGCATTTTTGGGGGATGTCTTTTATTATAATAGATTTTAAATTGATTCCTTATTTTAGGGTACACGAAATAAACCTTTTGTGACGGATTGGCTGCTTTTTTCTTAAGCGGCTGTCTGCTCCTTTTTTCCTTCAAACTTCTGGATCTCACCATGCAGAAAACGATGGTATTTATTCAGATTCCGCCCTATGGCATACAGCATGAATTCCTTGTATACTTTTTCAGACAAACGATAGTTGAACCTGCGAAAGTCCTCATTTTCCTTGATGTCACCAAAATGGCCCTCCGTCTGGATGGATCGGATCTGGCGGTTCAGGATCCCTTTTTCACTTAAGATATTTGCATGGGTTTCTTCTTTTAGATCCTCCCAACGCTCATTGATCTTCATGACCTTATTCTTATCGGCATCCGTTTCTTCATTGTACTTATACAGGCATTTTGCCCTGTGTGGGCATTCGCTACAATCCGCACATCCGTACACCTCATAGGTCTGTTCGTATCCATCCTGTTTCTTCGTTTCTGTGCGGATGTGACGAAGCTCCCGACCATACTGGCACACATAATAGACCTCATCTTCGAAAGTCTCACGTTTCATGTTATAGTACTTGCCGATGTCCTCGGCATACGCACGGGTTTTTCTCTTTTCATGATCCTGAAGCTTGATGTAACTCGTTATGCCGTTTTCTTTCAGGAACAGCAGATTTTTCTCACTACAGTAGCCACTGTCAGCAGTGGCAGCTTCCGGATAACTGCCAAAGGCTGTTTTGTGCTTTTCCAGTACCGGGATCAGGGTATTGTAGTCCGTCCTGTCGCTGCTGATATAGCTGTGGATGATAAAATAATTCTCCACGGCAATCTGGACATTATATGCAGGTTTTAGCTGACCGTTCAGCATATGATCCTCTTTCATACGCATGAAAGTAGCTTCTATGTCTGTCTTAGAGTAACTGTTACGGTCTTTTCCCATGATCTCAAAGCACTCTTTGTACTGCATCAGCCTCTTCCCGCATTCCTCCAGTTCCTCGTAAAGCTGCTGGATCTGTGGTTTGTGTTTTCCTTTTCCGGTTACAAAGGTAATTCCCTCTCCATTGGCGATCTTTGTAAGATTGGTCTGCAGCTTCAGAAGCTCCAGCGGGGAACAGGAATCGATCTCTATCAGGGTGTTATTGGACAGCTTCTTATGTTTCGTCAGTTTTCTGGAACGGTTCTTTTCGATGACTTCCCGTACCTTATCCATCCCTTCAATGATGAACATCCGGGCATTCCCTAGTTTATATTTGGTATCATACCCGTTTTCGGTCAGAAAAGTATTGTATTTTTTATAAAGGACATCTATGGTGTCAAGCAGTCCCGCCAGGTGGTAATTGATGGTGCCACGCCATACAAAGGTATATCGGTTAGCATTGGCTTCTATCTTGGTTCCATCAATGAACAGTTCTTTCAGTGTGATCAGCTCTTCCTTTTCCAACCGGCGAAGAAACTGGTAGTGCAGATCATCCAGGATTTCAGGGGTCAGTTTTTCCCCTTTGAAATCGTAAAAAGCATCCCGTTTAGGCTTTTGACCTTTGGCAAGCCAGATAAAAGCCAGGTCTCTTTCACATAATTCTACAATGCGGTCAACAGCACGGACGCCACGCATGTTTGCGTAAGTAACTAAAGCATACATCATGATTGGATTGTACCCGCTTCTTCCCTTGTTTGAATACCGAGCAGTCAGGCTCGAAAAATCCATCTCCTCCATCACTTTTTTAAGGGTATAGACCGGATCGTCATCGGGTAAATGCAATTCGAAGAAACTAAAGTTAATTTTTTGTTGCCCTAATTCAAAAAATTCGGTATAATATTTATGGTTTAGCATAGTTACATTATAACATGTAACGGAGGAAAGATGGTTGTCGTTAGCCATCTTTTTTCTCTTTTTAAGGAAAAATTTGGGGGAGGATGTAGCTCGTATGAACTACATCCTCCCCGGATTTGGACCATCTATTTCCCGACAGCCCCTTAGATTTTCAGGTGATTCATGATTCATGAGAACGCCTCCTTAAATAGAAATATATTTAAGTGGCTTCGCCGCAAATTTTTGGGGATTTGTCAAGTGTTTTTTTGATTTATTACAAAAAAAGAGCAGGTTATACATTTGATGTATAATCTACTCTTTAAAGAACTTGTGTCTTTAGCTTAACTTATTGACATTGATTTCCCGACAGCCCCTTTGTCTCCGGTATCATGACATTGGGTGTGGGCAGTAATGTTTTGTGCGTCAGTGTTACAGATAGTGCTCCCCAGCCGCAAGGACGTATTCCTTATTACCTTCCCCGGATAACTGAACAATAGCAGTAGTATCAAAAGGTACCTTCACGTATAAGCTGTATTTATCATCGGGGGCTTTCTCCCACTTGATCTCAATGGTGCCCTTAGGGGAATTATATTTCATCTCCACAAAGGCAAAACGTTCTGAAAATTCCGGTCTTACATAAAAGCTCTTATAACCGATGTCTTTCAGTGTCAGTCCGCACATATTCTCATACATCCATTGGACAACACTTCCGTAAGCATAGTGGTTTAAGGAATTCATGC
>JAZPYS010000006.1:0-127299 GCA_045544275.1 Acetatifactor sp.
TCCTCCTTACTTACGCAGAGGTACACATATAAACTTATACCGGGAATCACAACCTCTGCCATTTTAATTTTCTCAAACTTCTGTGTAAAACGGCAGAATCGCCATTTGAATGTAGAACTTTGAATTTCAGATATCAGAACTTTGCTGATAGAATTTATAATAGGATATTAACATAACATTTGAATTATTGCAAGAGGGATTGCAACTGTTTTGTTATATTTTTATCTCATTTCGGATTTGTGTACCATTTTTAAACGAGCTAATGATTTTTGTTTGTTACAGTAAGAACTTCCCGGCTGTGCTGCACACAGTCGGGAAGTCCGTTATTGCAGTATCCTCAGGATACGCACTTTATTTAATTCTTCTGTCCCTTCTTCTTGCGCCATACAAGGAGTCCGCCGAGGCCGCCTCCGCATACAAGAAGTGCTGCAAGGACAAGCATAATCGGTGAATTGTCACCGGTATCTGGGCTCGTTCCACCATGATAGCCAGCCGTTGTATTGGTAAATGTCAAACCACCTTCCGGATAGTAAACCTTAGCCTTTAATGTACCATATTCATTGTATACATCTACAACTACTTCTAATTTCTTACTGTCATAAGTGATACCCTTCTGGCCATCATTTACTTCTGAAATGGTCAGCACATGCTTACCAACTTCATTCTCGTCAAATGCCATTTCTGTGAATTCGATGTTTCCGTTCGCCATGCTGACACCAGATCCGCATGCCGTTTTGTCTGCTTTCTGTACCAGGAACTGGAACTGTCCGTCAGTCATACTGCCACCGAGGAATTTCTTACTTCCTTCCAGCTTCACTACCGCCTTTGGTTCGTCCGGCTCCGGAGTAGGAGTTGGAGTAGGTGGCGGTGTAGGCTCGGTGTAGGTATTGGTGAATACAGGCGCTGTATCTGTCGCCGTACCATATTCCACATTTGTCAGAAGTTTTCCTGCCTTGTCATCCGTTATGGTGACGGTCACTGTGTATTCTGATTTGTCATAGGTCATATTCACATCGGTACCTGCCACTTCACGAATTGTGTAAGTCTTAACAATTCGGTCAACTGCATTGCCCTGTGCATCCTTCATGTCTGCTGCGTCAAATGACATTTTAGGAAATACGATATTGCCATCTGCGTAGTTCTTTACCGTTGCTGCAACTGCACCGTTTTCATCAACCAGTTCAAATGCAAATGCATTTGCTGTAAGCTCTGCACCATTCAGAACCTTCTTTGCTGTAATGTAAACAACTGCTTCCCCTACCGGTGCATAGGTATTTACAAATTTACCTGCGTCCATGATGTCTGACGCCACAGCAACAGTTTCCGTTTTCTTGATCTTCAGCTGGCCGCTGTAATCATCCACCACTTCAACAGTGATCGTCTTAACTGCTTCACTGTAGGTCACTCCTAAAGCCTTATCTGAGGGAATTACTTCCACTATCTTGTATTCATATGTACCCACTTTATCGAAGGTAAGGTTAAATCCAATCTTGCCTTTCGCATCATTGCGAGCCTCTGCAACAATCACATCGCCATTCATTACACGGAACAGGAATTCCTTGTCTTTGAGTGTACGTCCGGTCAATTCTTTTTCTGCCGTGAGGGTCAGGGATGCCGGGGTTGCTGTGTAGGTGTTGATAAAGTCAGGGGTTGATTCTACCCCGGCAACAGCTCTATTAACAGCATATACACTCAGTTCTGCAATATATAGCTTACCAATTCCAACTTCCTGATCGTAAATATCCTTAATACCTGTAATATCCGGATTGTACTTCACATGAATATGTACTTCCCACTGACGAAGGTCATCCGTAACTCCAGGTTTATTTGATGGTATCTCACTGATCGTATAACGATATTCATCCGCCTTTGTAAAGGTAAAGTCATTAAATACAACATCGCCGCTTGATACGCTGGTTCCCCTGTTCACTTCATTTCCTGCGAAATCCTTAACTATGAATTCAAAACCTTCAAGGCTATAATCGGTAATTTCATTATTGTCAGCATCGACCACTTTCTTAGTGGCGCCGATGGCAGCATTTAAATCTGCAATTACAGAACCCGGTAAATACTGATTTGCAAATGCAATATTCTGTACTTCTGCTTCACCGATGTAATACTTAGCAGATGCGCGAAGCGCCCCTAACTCGTCATCAATTACACTTACAACCACTTTAAAGGTGGTATCATCAAAAATGTAATTATCTAATTTTGTATTATCAATTACTTCTTGAACGTAATACGTGTAAGTACCTGCCATATCAAAATGCAATGTTGCGAAGGTAATTGCTCCGTTTTCTGCATTTTTAACAGTTTCAACCACGTTCTCAGCCGCTATACTATCCTTATAAAGGTTGAAGGAGAATTCATTTGCAAAAAGCTTCTTCTCTTTTAACAGCTTGCTTGCTGTCAGCGTAAGAGTTGTAGGTGCCGGAGTATATGTGTTGGTAAATGTGGGCACCTTACCAGCTTCAAGTGCTACACCATTTTGCCCCTCACTATAATATTGAACAGACGTCTCTAATTTACCGGCACCAGTATCCGTAACTGTTACTACAACTTTAAATTGCTGGGTATTCTCTGCAATACCATTCAAGTGCACCGGCTTTATTTCGGTTATCCAATATTCAAAACTACGACTTGAAGCATTATCATCTCCCCGTACCTGTTTTAATGTGTAACTAATACTTGAGAACGATACTGTGGCAACACTACCATCTGCCGCTTCCGTTGCATTGTCACCATAAGCAACCGTATTGCCGGCCGCATCCTTCACAACAAAGTCAAACTCTTCTGCCAACATATCCCGGCCGTTTAATACCTTTGCTGCTTCCAGAATAACTGTACCATTCGGTGCACTGTAAGTGTTCGTAAATACAACCTTCTGAATATCAATCTTTTCCGTAAATGTACTGTCTGCATAATACTCAGGCGTTGCAGTAAGGATACCCTGTCCATTGTCTTTTACTGTGACTTTCAAGTAATAATCTTCCGTTGAATACTTCACACCGCCAAGACTACCTGGTAATTCTGTGATAATGTACTTATATGCAACTTCCCCTGTTCCGGCTACATCTTCGTATCCAATCGGTGTAAATGCAATCTTTCCACTTGCATCTGATATACCTACCGATACTCTTTCACCTATTGTATTATCTGCGTTCCATTCTCTTACTTCAAACGAGAATTCATTTGCAGCCAAGGTACGACCTTCTAAATTCTTCCAAGCTTCCGGTCTGTAGCTCGTATTCTGTGCAGTGTACTTGTTGGTAAATACAACATCTGCCAGAGTGATTTTATTCTGGAATGCCTCATCAGAATAATACTGCACATCACTGCTCATAGTACCATCTTTATTATCTGTTACTGTTACCAGTACATAATACTGTGCGGTACTATACTCAATGCCACCCTTATTCTCATTCAGCTCTTCTACAACGTATTTGTAGGTTACACTGTTCTGTCCTGACGGGAATTTAACTGCAGTAGGCAAATATTCACGTACAAAAGATACTGTTTCCACTCCTGCACTGTCAGATGCACCATTCTTTGCAGATGCAACTAACTGTTTTGTTTCGCCCAAATAATACAAATTAAATGTAAATTCGCCTTCACTCAAATCTCTACCACTGAGACTCTTATATGCATTTATGGTAGCGTTAGTTCCTGTTACAACCTTGTATACATTCTTAAATTTTATACCAGAATTTACAGGAGTACCTGAAGCATCTCCGGAACCTAATTCCTGCTGGTTCGCATCCAAAAGCGTAGCCTGAATATTTCCTGCTCCATCATGAGTCAACTGTACATACAATGTATACTTATTGGTATCATAAGTAACACCCGGAATCTTATTGATTTCAGGGATGATTTCAGACATTTCATATTGTATCGTCTTTGTTGTCTCATTTGCACTGAAATCCTTTGCTGAATAGTATAAGGTCGCAAATGTGATATTGCCATCAGCATCATTATAACCTTCTACTTCCTCATTTGTATCTACTCTCTTCAATCTGAAAGCAAACGCTCTGTTTTCAAGGTTCTTGTTTTCCAATACCTTTTTCGCAGTAATATTTAAATATCCTTCTGCCGCATATTCATTGGTAAAGGTGGGTTTGCCTGTCAATATTGTATTATAATCACTTAAAGTAGTACTTCCTACAGTCTTATCACTATCCAACTGATAATAAGTCTGGCTTAATTCCAGCTTACCATTGTTGTTGGTTACCTCAACATGCCAACGATATCTGCCGTTGTCATATGTGATACCATTATCTCCTGCGCTCTGATTTTCCACAATCCAGTAGTCATACGCTAATGTGCTACCCTGCATCGGATTGGTATATTCCAAAGATGTAAATGCAATATCTGATCCGCTGACAGACGCATTTGCAATACCCGTATAAACCACATGGTTATTGGATGCATTAATTACAGAGAAGGAGAATGTACTTCCCGGAAGGATATCACCACCTGAAACTGTCGTATTTTTCCAGCCTACAGGAGTTACTGATATACTTTCCGCATTCTTCACATTCTTAAATGCAATTTCGCTTACAGCACTACCGTCTTTTGTAATGGAAGTTACTGCTGCATTCAAAATAGCGTTTACATATGTTATCTCAACAATTACTTTGTACTCAGAACCATCATAGGTCATATATGGATCTTTTGCACCTTCTGTCGGTACCACTTCTTTTACTGTATATGTAAATGTCTGCGGATAAGTTACACTTGTATCATATGCAAAATGGATCGCCGGAAACTGAATATTTCCGGATGCATCATTGGACGCACTTGACACCACTGTTCCAGCACTATTTAATACCTCAAATGTAAATGCACCTGCTTTTAATTCAGCCCCTTCAAGCTCTTTCTTAGCTGTCAGATTGATACTAATATCATCCGGTACATATACGTTAGTAAATGCAATTTCTTTATTTGCATCGTCCACATTATCTTTCTTTACAGAAGTCACTTCTGCCTTCAAGGTGCCATCTGTATCCGTTACATTGACTGTTACTTCATAACTTGATTCATCATAGGTCACATTGTGCAATTTTGCCTTATCTTCCGGCACCACTTCCTTCACGATATAGGTATGTGTACCGGTCTGATAGTAGGTAATTGGTGTAAATTTTACATTACCGGATGCATCATTAACAGCTGCTGCCACTTCAGTCGTTCCTTCTAGCACGACAAAACCAAATTCTCCTGTCTCTAAAGTACGATTCTTCAATACCTTATCCGCATTTAAAGTCAGCGTTGCCTCTGCAGGCTTATAGCTGTTGATAAACTGAACCGTTTCCCCTGTTACAGCTGTCCCTGTAGCAACTTCCATCCAGGTACCGGTTGTCTGATCATATTTGTACACTGTAGGTACAACATTCAACGCACCCTGTCCGTTATCTACAACATCTAACTTCAATCCATATTGGGTCTGATCATAAGTCACGCCACCCATATTACCTTTTAACTCATCAATCACATAATATAAGGTCTCTTCCTTATCGAAGGTTCTTTGAGCAAACTTAAATGTCGCTTCCCGCGAACCCTTACCAGATGAAACAACAGCAGTTGCACTGGTTGCCGGTGCTGTACCCGTCTTATTCCAATTTACATCAGCAGTCCATACTTCAAATGCAAAGGTTGCTCCCGCAAAATTGTGATCATCTGAATTAAATACCTTTGTACCCGTCAGCTGGAAAGTTCCCGGTGTCGCCGAATAAGTATTGATAATTTCCACTTCCGCTACGTCTGCCCCCGGTTTTACCTGCACTTGTGCATTATCCATCGCAACAGCATTTACCATATAACTTGCAGTATAACCTCTTGGTACATTCTTTTCTGAAACAATCAGCATTAAACCAGCCGGAAGTCCCTTGATTGTCAGCGCCTCGCCTGCTTTAATTTTAATACTTTCTGATGCCATACCATTTACAAATGTTACAGTACCTGTTTTTGCATTGTTTTTATAAATATCGTAGGTACCGTTCAATTGACCATAGCCGGCACCCATCTGACTACCCGCTGTAGCAAGACTTACTTCAAATTCTAAATTTTTGTAGTCGGCGCCGCCATTTACAACACTCTTACTTAATCGAATATCTCCTGTCAGAACATCCACTTCAGTAGAATTTGTTGTTATCTTCGGTCCGTTCTCACCAATTTGTATTGTCGCTCCATTTACAATCGGACTCTTAGCGTCAGCATCAACAATAACCTTAAAAGTTACTACGCCTCTTGCTCCCGGTTGAACATCTGAAAGTGTCCAGGTTAACGTTCCATTTGTATAATAACCGCCATCAGATGCTGTGCCTGTTACATAAACCGTTCCTTCCGGAATTTTATCCATAATAATGACATCTGATACAGCTTCTTCCGGATTAGACCAATAAATATGATAGGTCAGGGTCTGTCCCACCTGAATACCGCTCTGTCCACCGGCACTGATATCTACATTTTCACCTGCAACAGTCTTACCTACAGGTGGATTCTTAGTTGTATTTGTATTATATGCAGGGTTATTACCAATTTTGATAGACCCTGTATTTTCCAAAGTACTTGAAGCACTCTGCAGTGCTGCTTCAGTCACCCTTACCTTAAATGAAACATAAACGGTTTCACCGGCCGGAATATCCTCAATATTCCAGGTAATGACACCTGTTGCTTCATCATAGCTGCCGCCATCGGAAATCACATAATTATTATTGTCAGCAGGATCCTTTACCAATTCCGTACCTACCGGCACTTTATCGGTCACAACCGCATCTGCTGCAGCACCTTCATTATTTACCACCTTAATGGTATAAATCAGTTCATCACCTACTGTTACCAGATAGCCATCCGCATCAGCAATTCCAGAGTTTGAGCCCGACTGTTCTAATGCCACGCTCTTTGTCTTATCTGCCGTCAGTGCCAGACGTCCATTGTTGCCAAGGTATACGGTGTAGTGTGAATCATCGAGTGAATTGGTTCTTCTCGGATGCGCCACGATAGCTGATGTGGCTGTGCTATTTGCGGTCTTGGTGGTATCATCACCAGTTACCTGCAGGGAAGATGCTGTATAAATGCCTTTTTTTACACACCATACACCATCTGTATCCTTCACTACAGAACCATTCACTTCTGTCTGGTTGGCCGGTGCAGTTACCTGTACCCAGACAGTTTTCTGTTCACAGTTATATGTACCATCTGTATTTGCAGTTTTTCCAGTCCAATCATAGTACACACGCTGATAATAATAAGTTTTGCCTGCTGTAACACCACTTGTTACAGGAGTATATGCATCACCACTTTTAGTGTAAAGCTTTGTATCTTCCTGATAGGTATAGAAACCATTGTCCGTGGACACATCAAAACCTGCCTTGGTCATCGCACGTTCATGAGAAGCCTCCGTCTTTGTACGATCCCAGTCATTTGTATAGAAATAATAGGTATCTGTAGCTGCATCATAGTTATCCTCACTGCCTGTAGACTTATCTGCGGTCATTTCACTCTTATATGCATCTCCCACGATACTATCCACATTCTGTGCATTGATATCGCTTCTCAGACCCACTTCATATACAATGCGCATAGGATCTTCCGCTTCAACTTCTGCAGTATACTTACCATCTTTTTCTGTGATAAATACTCGATCCACTGATAACAGACTTGCAGGAATACTCACCACCACTGTCTGCTGATATGGATCAGTCAGAGAGGTCTCTACACGTACTGCTAAAAGAAGGAAATTATCGATCGGATCGATTTCACCGCCTGCTGCACCATAGAAATAATAGGAGCGGCATACATAGTCTGCATTGGCCGGTATCTGTGTTGCAGTATCTGTAATATATTCTACTGAATCATCTGCTGCAAATCCTAACATCTGCATCTGCTGATCGCCATGCTCATCCGTATAAGAATTTCCCCACCAGCAAAGGCTGTTGTCATAGGTACCATCCGCATTGTACTGCAGCTGATTTCCGGAAGCCACTGCCTGAGAGACAAACTCCTTGATGGCAGCTGCATCCATAGCATTACTGTCGGAAAGCCCCAGACGGCCGTTCAAAGCGTTGATTACAGCAGCATCAAACTCTGCATCTGCGCCGGCTGTTCCGAAATTCACCATTTTCTGTGCAAAGGATTTTCCCTGAAAGTAATGTCCCTCATCCACAATGCCGCGAACATCCTTCACTTCCATATACTCACCGATAATATCATAAAAATGTACATAACCGCTAAAGTCTGCACTTGTAGTTACCATGGTCGGTGAAGAAATTGCCTTTAACGAAATTGCATTTACCACACCTTCGAAAGCAGCATTCAGGCCGGATGCATTAGAAGATGCAAAATAACCGTCATTATAAGCAATGCCGCCTTCGTACATATTCACCACATTGCCATTGGCATCTACACGATCGCCATTTACATAATCTTTGGTGTCTGCGATGGATGGTGCACTGATTGCATACAGTTCATCTTCATAATGGCCATCTACCCAATGACTATTTACCCAACGGCCATCCTCCCATTCACGATCCACTCTTACAGTAAAAGCAGTACCTGCCTGATAAGCTGTCCAGTAGCTCTTCCAGCCATATACACTATCCAGACCGGCATTACCTTCATTTGCAGTATTGCCATAGTTCCAATAACTCGTTGCATTTGCCGCCGCATAATCTCCGGTGGTATAAGTCGCTGGATCTAAAGTAATCTGTGCCAGATCCGTGTCATCATTGGATGCTCCCTGTTGATTTTCCAAGGAATCCACCCCTACACCGATGGTATAGATGGAACAGCGGTTGTCTTCACTTGCCGCAGTTCCAAAATAATACTCCGTGATCTTTCCTTTATAATAAGCTGCTGTCAAAGCTGCCAAAAAACCATTGCCTTCGTACGAATCGCTGCCCGGTCCCTGCTCGGTAACTCCATCAGAAAGATCTAAAGCATACCAGTTTTCAGCGTTATAGCCCGAATCCCGATTCCCGGTTCTCTCATATGCAGAGAATGTAGGTGCACCATCGGAAAGCACAACGATAAAGGGCAGACGGGTAACGGTCTGACCATCAATATTTACTGTTTTATCTGTTACAGACAATAGCTGCTGTGCACCTAATGCAATACCTGCCTGAATATTGGTACCGCCATCCTTGCCATGGCGATAGTTGCCCCTTTCACCTGCAACCGTACGTCCTGCAATATAATCCTTTGAATTATCATCGTTTCCACCAGGTCCACCAGGTTTACCGCCTTGTCCGCCCTGATTCGTAGTTGTGGAGCCTTCGCTGGTAACCCACTGCAGATGTAAAGCAGCCGCCGTACCGGTATAATGATACAGAGTCGAAAGCACACTTGCCGCTCTGTTATCACTGGTACCACCGCCATAACCATTGCTGGAAAAACCCACTACGGCCACACGGTTGTGCTCATTTGCCGAAAGCAATGTGGAAATGGCATTGTTTGCTGCCGTCACCATGGCTTCCGCTTTACCGTCATCCTCCATACTTCCTGATGTATCTAATACAAAAACTGCATCGATAGGCACCGGAATCTCTGTTGAAAGTCCTGCCACCTGTGCAGACTGAGACAATGTTACAATAAAATTATTGTCAGCGGGTGTGATCGCACCGCCTGCCTCCAGCGTAACCGCCTCATCGCTTACGGATTTACCTACCGTGATTTTACCGGCGTTCTGAGTATTTTCTCCATAAATCGTTACCGGTCTTGTCAGTGTTTCGGGATCTGCCACAGTCGTAATGCCCGCTGTCGATGCAGAGTTATCCGCCTGCACCTTCAGACCCATTTCCGGCAATCCGGTTACGATCAAAGCAACCGCCATCATTGCCGCCAGGGTTCTTTTAAGCCCTTTCATCTTCTTCATGCGTTTTTCTCCTCCAGTCTCTTTTATTGTTATCGCATATGTGTTACAAATCATTTATCTTTAAGGATGTTTTGCCGTTTTGGGCTTACATCCTATTTTTCACAATATTCCAGCCTCTTTCGCCTTCTTCACAGCCTGTCCTCTGGAAGAAACCATCAGCTTCCTATAGATATTCTTCACGTGAAACTTTACTGTATTGGTGGAAATATCTAAATATTCACCGATTTCTCCATTACTTTTTTCTTCTGTCATTAGCCTAAGCACATCCAACTCCATACCGGTCATCTTTTGGACCGTTTCATAAGATGCCCTCAAGTAGTCAGGATAAAGCAGCCCCATTTTACGGGCAATGTCCATAATTCGCGTCAAATACGGGTCACTGCCCCGATCCCGGCGATAATCATACAAAAGCTTGTACATCCGGTTTCCTTCGTCACCGATCAGCCGGTCATATCCGTATCGCTTTGAATAATGCAATACTTTATCCAGCAGTTCATATGCCTGCTCTTTCCTGCCCTGGGCATGAAAACTCATTGCCTGAATCATCATCATCTCACACAGATCCATCCACCGGTGCCCTTTTTCCAGCAAAGGCTTGATCCGCTCTGCCGTTGACAAAAGTGCCATATGCTTTTCCTGAATCAGATAGCATCTGAGTTTTATCATATAGCAGAAAGTATCCAGCATACTGAAACCGCTGTGTTCATCCGGAGCCTCCTCTTTCATCCATCGATTGATCTGTTCTGTTTTGCCATCATACATGGCTGCCCAGACCCCCAATGCTGTCAGATTGTGCTCTAGTTCTTCACTGCCATACTGCTCCACCCGCCTGCGCAGATTTGCAATCAGCGGTTCCACTGCCGCCGTCTGCCCATTTGCCACTAAAATGAAAATTTCCAGTGTCAATGCTGCGAACAGGCACCTGACATCCTTCAGGTTTTCCATAAAAGGAATGGTTCCTACTACCAGCACCAACGCCTCAAAGCATTCATTTCTCCAATATAGATGCTCAGCCAATGCGATTTCATATACGCCTGTGGCAGCATCTCCGTATAGTACATGACAAGCTCTGACTATGGGATCCTTCAGCTGTTTTATGTACTTCCCATATTCTGTAAAATCACGAAATCCATTGAGTACACTGGGGCGTCCGGCAGTCAATATCAATTTAGGAATCCTCTGCCGGGACTCCCGCATACGCCTTTCAACAACTCTGCGGAATCGGTTTCGATCCACCGTAGGAAGAATAATTTGGCCCCAATCATACATCAACGGATCCTTATCCGTAAACTTCAGATACCTTTCAGCTTCCTCAAGTTTCCCTTCCATAACCAATACCTTGATCATACAGACCGCTGCGGATGGATTTTCACGGAGCACCTCTTCCGGTATTCCATAAAGTTCATCTTTCATCTCCCACAGCTTTGTCAGGGTAATCGGAGCATTCATTTCTCTATTTAATTTTTCAATGAGACCTGTATAATTTTTCGTCAAATAAATGCTCTCCCTATTATGTTAAAAATGTCTGGTTTCCCATTTTTGTACTTATACTATACATGGTATAATTTGGTTTGTAAACTACCCCGATGGGTAGTTTTTTATAGAACTATTTACTTTATTCTCAAAATGTATTAGAATGTAACTGATAAAAAAATAACAAGCAATTACAAGGAGATTCATTATGGAAATTTCAGCTTTACAGAAAGCCAGATATGAGTATACACCAAAACTTCCCGGAATGTTACGAAACGGCATTGCAGACATTTGCGTAAGTGAAGGTGCTGAAACTCAGAGCGTGGCTGATCAGGAAAAGATCAAAGCCCTTTTCCCCAATACCTACGGCAAAAAGGAAATCACTTTCCAGAAAGGCCAGAACACATCTGCAGCAAAGAAACAGGTTGTAGGCGTGATCCTTTCCGGTGGACAGGCTCCCGGCGGACACAACGTTATTTGTGGTTTATACGATGCATTAAAAGCAACCAATCCGGAAAACGTTCTTTATGGTTTCAAGGGCGGTCCAAGCGGACTTATTGAAGATGATTATCTGATTTTTGATGACGAATATATCGATCAGTACAGAAATACTGGCGGTTTCGATATTATCGGTTCCGGCAGAACCAAACTGGAAACAAATGAGCAGTTCGCAATTGTTGCAGAAGTTTGCAAAAAGCACGGCATCACTGCTATCGTTATCATCGGTGGTGACGATTCCAATACCAATGCTGCTGTTCTTGCTGAATACTTTGCAGCTCATAACACCGGCGTTCAGGTCATCGGCTGTCCAAAGACCATCGACGGTGACTTAAAGAACGAAGACATCGAATGCTCTTTCGGTTTCGATACCGCTACAAAGACCTACAGTGAAATCATCGGAAACATCCAGAGAGATGCAAACTCTGCTAAGAAATACTGGCACTTTGTAAAGGTTATGGGACGAAGCGCTTCTCACGTTGCTTTGGAATGTGCTCTTAAGACCCAGCCAAACATCTGCCTGGTTTCTGAAGAAGTAGCAGAAAGAAAAATGTCTCTTTCACAGATTGCTGATTACATTGCTGATTCTGTAGCCGGAAGAGCCGCTAAAGGCATGAACTTTGGTGTTGCAATTATTCCTGAAGGTGTTGTTGAATTCGTTCCTGAATTCTCCGTTTTGATTCAGGAGATTAACGAGCTTCTTGCAGGCAGCAAGGCAGATGAATTTAATGCACTCCTTACCTGGGCTGACAAGAATGCATTTATTGAAAAAGGCTTAACCGAGGAATCCCTGGAAGTATTCAACCTGCTGCCTCCTTCCATCCAGCAGCAGTTATTCTTAGAGAGAGACCCTCACGGAAACGTACAGGTTTCCCTGATCGAATCTGAGAAGCTGTTCTCTGCGCTCGTAAAAGACAAGTTAGACGAAAGAAAAGCAGCCGGCACATACAACGGCAAATTCAACGCCCTTCATCACTTCTTAGGATATGAAGGAAGATGTGCATTCCCTTCTAACTTTGATGCAGACTACTGCTATTCATTAGGATACAATGCATTCATGCTGATCCAGTACGGCTACAATGGTTACTTATCAAAGATTTCCAACCTGTCTCAACCGGCAAATGAATGGGTTGCAGGCGGTATGCCCATCACCAAGATGATGAACATCGAAAGAAGACATGGGGAAGATAAACCGGTAATCAGAAAAGCTTTGGTAGAATTAGAAGGTGCTCCTTTCAAATACTTTGAAGCTCACCGCGACGAGTGGGCAGCTGATACCTGCTTCGTATATCCCGGTGCGATCCAGTACTACGGACCTGCAGAAGTTTGTGATATCACAACTGTAACTCTTGCTCTTGAGCAGGCAAAATAAATAAACCAGCCTTGAGGCTGATACAACGAGGGCGTGACTCAAAAGTCACGCCCTCTGTATATTTTCTTACAGCATGTTGCATATTATTTCCTAAATATACCTATACAATTTTTCAAGATTTTTGATTTACAAGCGCACAATTTCTTGATATACTAACTCAGTAAGAAATTGTTGAAACGGCGAGAATTCCTCACTTTCTTTAGGAATGACCGCCAACTTTATAATAAGGAGTGTGTATAATTATGAGTCGTATGGTTGGTACCGTATCCAGAGGTCTTCGTGCCCCAATTATCAGAAACGGTGATGATATTGTAGAAATTGTTACAAATTCCGTTCTGGAAGCCTCAGCAGATGATGGTTTTGAAATTCGTGACCGTGATATTGTTGCCATGACAGAAGCTATTGTAGCTCGTGCACAGGGCAATTATGCCTCCGTAGATAATATTGCCGATGATGTTCGCACAAAACTTGGTGGAGAAACTATTGGTGTTATCTTCCCTATCCTGAGCCGTAATCGTTTTGCAATCTGTCTCCGCGGTTTTGCTAAGGGAGCTAAGAAAATCGTTCTTATGCTGTCCTATCCTTCAGACGAGGTTGGCAATCACCTGATCAGCCTGGATGCAATGGATGAAAAGGGAGTTGATCCTTACAAGGATGTGCTTACTCTTGAAAAATATCGTGAACTGTTCGGTTATGAGAAGCACAGATTCACCGGTATTGATTATGTAGAATATTATGAAAACCTGATTTGCGAATGCGGTGCAGAAGTAGAGATTATCTTTGCTAATGACTGCCGTGCGATTTTGAATTACACCAAAAATGTTCTTTGCTGCGATATCCACAGCCGTGCACGTACCAAACGTCTGTTAAAGGCCGCAGGTGCTGAGAAAGTTTACGGTATGGATGAAATCATGAATGCGCCTGTAAACGGAAGCGGCTGCAACGAACAGTATGGCCTTTTAGGTTCCAACAAAGCTACCGAAGATACTGTCAAGCTGTTCCCTCGTAACTGCCAGCCTGTTGTAGATGCAATTCAGGAAAAACTGTTGGCTGCAACCGGTAAGCATGTAGAAGTTATGGTTTATGGTGATGGCGCATTTAAAGACCCTGTTGGAAAGATCTGGGAGCTGGCTGACCCTGTTGTATCTCCTGCTTACACTGCAGGTCTGGAAGGAACTCCTAATGAGCTGAAGCTGAAATACCTTGCAGACAATGATTTTGCAGATCTTTCAGGCGATGCATTAAAGGCTGCTATCAAAGAGAAGATTCAGCAGAAGGACGACGATTTATATGGTCAGATGGTATCTGAAGGTACCACTCCTCGCCAGCTGACTGACTTGATCGGTTCTTTGTGCGACCTGACATCCGGTTCCGGCGATAAGGGTACTCCTATCGTTTATATCCAGGGTTATTTCGATAACTACACTACTGAATAAAATATAGCAAGAAATGCCTGTGTCTTAAGTATCCGAACCTTAAAACACAGGCATTTTTATGTTCTATCACTAATCTTCATCCTTCGCCCAACCGTAAGCATATTTTACCGCTTTGTTCCAGCCTTTGATCTTCTTCGCACGCTCTTCTTCACTGATCCTTGGCTCGTAGGTTCTTGCAATGGCCCAATTCCTCTTAACCTCATCCTTGCTTTCCCAGTAACCTACAGCCAGACCTGCAAGATAAGCAGCTCCCATAGCAGTAGTCTCTACGCAGGAAGGCTTGTTGACCGGTGCACCAATGATATCAGCTTGTGCCTGCATGAGGAAATTATTCGCGCTGGCACCACCATCCACCTTCAGAGAATTCATCTCAATGCCGGAGTCCGCACGCATTGCCTGCAGTACGTCATTAGTCTGATAAGCCAGGGATTCCAGTGTAGCCCTGATAATATGGCACTTATTGACACCTCTTGTAATACCCACAATCGTACCTCTCGCATACTGATCCCAATGCGGAGCACCTAAGCCCGTAAACGCAGGCACTACATAACAGCCATTGGTATCCTTCACTTTACTTGCCATATACTCAGAATCTTCTGCACTATCGATCAAATGCATCTCATCGCGAAGCCACTGCACCGCCGCACCCGCAACAAATATAGAACCCTCCAGTGCATAATTTACTTTGCCGTCAATGCCCCAGGCAATCGTGGTCACCAGACCATTCTCAGAAAATACCGGTTTTTCACCTGTATTCATCAACAGGAAACAACCAGTTCCATATGTATTCTTTGCCTCTCCCGGTGCAAAGCAAGTCTGTCCGAACAGTGCCGCCTGCTGGTCTCCTGCCGCGCCTGCAACAGGAATCGGAGCCCCTAAGAAAGAAGCATCCGACATACCGTAAATGCAGCTGGAAGGCTTGACTTCCGGAAGCATGCACCCAGGAATGTCCAACTCTTTTAAGATGTCTTCATCCCATCTAAGTTCTGTAATATTATACAACATGGTACGAGAGGCATTGGAATAATCGGTCACATGCACTGCACCCCTTGTCATTTTCCAGATCAGCCACGTTTCAACGGTACCAAATAGTAAATCGCCCTTTTCCGCTCTTTCCCTCGCACCGGGAACATTGTCTAATATCCATTTGATCTTTGTGCCTGAAAAATATGCATCAATTACCAGACCAGTCTTTTGTCTAAACACCTCTGTCAGACCTTTTTCTTTTAGGGAATCACAATATTCTGCTGTCCTGCGACACTGCCACACAATGGCATTGTAAATCGGTTCCCCTGTATTTTTATCCCATACAATCGCTGTTTCACGCTGGTTGGTGATACCGATCGCCGCAATATCCTCTGCAGATACACCGATCTTCTGCATTGCTTCTACCGCAACACCCAACTGTGTAGACCAGATTTCATTGGCGTCATGCTCCACCCAGCCCGGTTTGGGAAATATCTGCCGAAATTCTTTCTGCGCAATACTGCACATTTTCCCCTTTTCGTTAAATAAGATACATCTGTTGCTGGTGGTTCCGCTGTCCAGCGCCATTACGTACTTTGCCATACTCTTTTCCCCCGCTGTTTTACCTCTCTCTTCCCTGATAAATACCTTCTTCTCAATCTATGCCGTTCCTGCCGTCCCGTTCAACCGCAATCACCCGAAGCAGTTCTCCTTCTACAATAAAACGCACATTGAAGCCGGCAAAAGATACCCCATATTCCTTTTGCTGCGTCCTTTGTACCGATGGTCTCGGATCTTGCTTTAATACTTCTATGATTGCCTGCCGCTTCTCAGCCGGAATTTTCCCCATCAACTGCTCAGGAAAGTCCACCTGCAGGCCGTATTCCTTGACTTCCTCAGCAAATCCCGCTTTTGCGTCGGTGTGACAATCCGCATAGGGCAGATATGGTTTCAGGTCATAAATCGGCGTACCACTCTTTAAATCAATTCCTGCCACCCATAAGACCGGTCCCTGATCCGTATATTCAATCCTCTCCAGCCTGACGGAAGACAAACCCAACGGATTGGGCCGAAATGGTGACCTGGTGGCAAACACTCCCATACGCTTCTTCCCTCCAAGCCTGGGGGGTTTTACGGTTGCCGACCACCTTTCCCTGTCCGTTCCCTGAAATTGCCAGATCAACCAGATATAATTAAACCCATCCAATCCTTTTACTGCCTCGGGATTGCGGTATTCAGGCTCAAACACAATCTTCCCTTTCAATTCAGGAACCAGACCGCTCTGTCTGGGAATACCGAATTTCTCCGGAAAATCCGTATAAATATGCGCTATGATCTTCATTCAGCAATCTTCTCCGCCAATACTTCCTTTGCATATTCCAACTGGTTGTCGAAGTCTTCGTTATAGTAAGCCTCCCCATCAAACTCACATACAATATCAGGTTCTATGCCCACACCATGAATATTTCTTCCCTTTGGTGTATAATAACTGCTGACCGTAATCTTCACAGCAGATTGATCATTCAGCGTAATGACCTGCTGCACGATACCCTTACCAAAAGTAGTCGTTCCCACCAATGTACCGATTTCATAATCCTGTATGGAACCTGCCAGGATCTCAGAGGCACTTGCCGAATTGCCATCGATTAACACTACCAAAGGGTACTCAAACTTATGCTTGCCGTCGCATTTATACTCTTCTCTATTGCCGTATTTATCTTCTGTGTAAACAATCAATCCTTCCGGCAGGAGCATCTGTGCAATCCTCACCACTGCATCCAGATTGCCCCCCGGATTGGCACGCAGGTCAATGATCAGTCCCTGCATATCTGACCCTTTCGCCATCGCCAATGCATCTGTGAACTGAGGTACTGTTGCATCATTGAATTCAATGATCTGAATATATGCCATACCATCATCGAACATTTCATATTCTACGGTAGGTGTCTCTACCTTTTTACGAACTACACCTACAGAAAGGTAATCACTTTCTCCCTCTCTGATGATGGTCAAATTGACTGTTGTCCCCTCTTCACCTTTAATCAGTGCTGTTACCGCCGTCAGATCCATGCCGTACACTTCCTGACCATCCACCTTATATATGATATCATCCGGCCTTAAATCTGCTGCCTCCGCAGGCGTTCCGGGGATGGCAGATGCAATCTTAGGGAGACCGGACACTGTATCCAACGCCACATATGCACCGATTCCATAATAAATCCCTTCCGTCTGTTCCATCAGGGATTTCAACTCTGCTGCAGAATAATAAGTGGAATATGGGTCTCCGATGGCATCCATCATCCCCCGATAGACACCATCCGACAAAGCCTCAGCATCCACATCATCTTTATAATAATAAAAATCTATGATCTGCTCTATCGTCTGCATTTTCATCTGCATACCGGTGTCTGCTATGGTCTCTGCAGCATTTTGCTGCATTTGCTGCATCTGCTGCATCTGCACATATCTGTAAGCAAATAGCCCCGCACATACAATCACCACTATCAGAAGCGTGGCACTTGTTCCTAACAACATACCTGCCCAGAAGCCTCTTTTTTTCTTCACTCTGTTTTCTGCGTTTTGATAAGTTTCCATCTTACTACTTCCTTCACTTAAGACTTATTTATCTATTTTGATATATAATTCCACGGAGATACATATTCACCATTCTTACGCACCGTAAAATGCAGGTGATTGCCTGTGGAACGCCCCGTGGTTCCTACCTCTGCGATTTTCTCGCCTCTGACGACGATCTCATCCTTTTCCACACACAGCTTAGACGCATGCATATATATAGTATATAAGCCGCCGCCATGATTGATCATTACATAGTTTCCCATGGTAGCACTGTAGGCTGATGCCGCCACTACACCATCATATGCTGCATAGATGGCAGTGCCCTTAGGCGCTGCAAGATCGATACCATTGTGAAACTTTTCCACTTTCAATGTAGGATGGATACGCCACCCATAATCGCTGGATACTCTGGTATAGGATGCAACGGGAAATACAAAGGCCCCGCCGTCATACTCCAATACTACCCCATTTTCTTCCAGTATCCGCTTCTGTTCTTCAATGATAGCTGCCTCTATTTGTGCAATAAGCTCCGTCTGTTCCGCCAATTCTGCCTCATATTCATCAATGGCCTGCTCCTGGGTGCTGATATTGCTTTCGTAACGCTTGATCTCTGCGGCCTTTTCCCCAATCAATACTTCCAGAGCCCGCTGTTCGGATTCTACACCGGCTTTCGTCTCGTCTAAAAGTGCTTTGTCCAAATCCAGCTGTTCCTTGCATAACTCCACATACTCTCTGGTAGCAATGAAATCATCCAACATCGCTTTATCATACTCTGCCATAGAATTTACATAAGTAATTCTGTTCAACAGATCTCCCAGACTGTCCGCCTGCAGAAGGATCTCAAAGTAATGACTTACTCCCTTCTGGTATATTAATCTTATGTGTTTACCCATAGAATCATGCTGGGATTCTTCCTTAGCCAGAGCAGCTTCCAACTGTTTCTGGGTCTGAGCAATCTCTGCTTCCTTAAACACAATCTGCTCATTCAGCTGAATAATCTTTGTCTCTATTTCTGCCAGATTCCGATCCAGCTTCGCCACATAGTTATTCAGGCTGGTTTTCTCTTTCTCCAGCTTTGCCACCAGATCCTTGACACTGGAAAGAGAATTCTGCAGTTCACTGCGTTCCTTCTCCGCATTGCTGATCTGTTCACGCATATCCTGAATGGTACTGGAAGTGATGCCCGACAGGCTGGTGGCGTCTACCTGAACCGGCCGCTGGAATGCTATGCCCATACATACCACCAGTGCCAGAACAATTCTCCTTATTTTCCTTTTCGTCATTCTTTCCTTGCCTTTCGTAAAACGATTCTTTTTATTATCATGCGCCCAACAATCTCCATGCTTGGAATTGTTGGGCGCATGATAACAAATAAAGGAGTTTCTCCTCTTTTATACATGTAAATGTTTTCTAACGGTAGTATAACTTCCGACAAAACCAATACCGATTCCTACCAACAAACATACCGGGGTCAACACTTCAAAGATCTGGTCCACTGTCATAAAGTTAAGCAGTCTGACCAAAACAGCAAATTTATCCATCACATAATTGATCAGCTTATCATAGGCTTGATAAATGATAACCAATGGAATCCCTGCACCAATGACACCGATAATGATACCCTCAATAATAAAGGGGGCTCGTACAAAGAAGTCTGTAGCTCCTACATACTTCATAATATTAATTTCTTCTTTTCTGATAGAAATACCAATTGTGACGGTATTCCCGATCAGGAACACAGATACTGCAAGCAATATTCCGATAATTGCAATCGACACATAGCTGATCAGGAGATTGATTCCGCTGAGTGTGTCCGCTGTCACCACGGAAGCATTAATATCTCTCACACCCCTAATGGACTCTATAAATGTGATCAGATCTGCCTGCTTAGATACATCACTTAAGAACACTTCATAATTGGCATCATTGGCAAGAGGATTATCCGGATACCCTTCCAGAAACTCTTCCTTTCTATCACCGAAATAATCATCCTGAAACTCTTCCCAGGCTTCATCTGCCGAGGTAAAATTCACCTCTGCTACCTCATCCCTTGCCTCGATCAGTGCTCCGATTTTATGCATTTCCTCCTCCGAAAGTCCTTCGTCGAAGAAAACAGTTATGGAAACTCCCTCCTGCACACTCTTTACAATATGCTGGAAGTTTGTCACAATGGCATAGAACACCCCAAACAGGAACAGACATGCAGCAATCGTTGCAACTGAAGCAAGGGAATACCATTTATTCCTGAACAGGTTGACAAATCCCTGTCTGATCGTATAAAGAAAAGTACTAATCTTCATCTATATACATTCCCTCCTCTTCATCACTTACAATAACACCCTTTCTCATAGTAACCACACGTTTCTGCATGGCATTGACAATCTCTCTGCTGTGGGTAACCACCACTACAGTGGTGCCGGCATCATTGATTTCTTCTAATAATCTCATGATTTCCCAGGAGTTCTTAGGATCCAGATTACCGGTGGGTTCATCCGCCAGCAAAATGGATGGCTCATTAATCAGTGCACGGGCCAATGCAACTCGCTGCTGCTCACCGCCTGACAACTGATTGGTCTTTGCCTTATACTTTCCTGCAAGCCCCACTGTGGAAAGAATCCTCGGTACATTCCTCCGGATCTCTTTTGCTGATTTTTCTATAATTCTCTGGGCAAAAGCCACATTTTCAAATACATTTCTGTCATTCAGCAACCTGAAATCCTGAAATACTACACCGATATTACGTCTGTATCTGGGAATCTCCCTGTGCTTTAATTTAGACAGATTCTTGCCTGCAACATAAATACTGCCGCTGGTGGCAGTCAGCTCACGCAAAAGCAGCTTGATCAGGGTAGATTTACCCGAGCCGCTGTCTCCTACAATAAATACAAACTCTCCTTTTTTTATACTCAGGCTGATCCCATTAATAGCGGGTGAACCTGTGGAATAGGACTTACTCACGTTATCCAAATAGATCAGACCATGTTCTTCAACGATCTGCGCTTCCTGTCTCTTAATCAAATCTTTCCGCGCCATGTACTTCTCCTAAATTAATACTCTAAACTTTCCATATACTTCATGTACTTCACTACCATCAACGCAATCTTGAAAGTAATGGCATCCTCGAATACTCTCAGATCCAAACCGGTACTCTTCTGCAGCTTGTCCAGACGATACACTAAGGTATTTCGATGAATAAACAGCTGTCTGGATGTTTCGGAGACATTCAGGCTGTTCTCAAAGAATTTATAAATAGTGGTAAGTGTCTCCTCATCAAAGTCATCAGGACTCTTGCCATCAAAAATTTCACGAATAAACATCTTACACAACGGAATGGGCAGCTGATAGATCAGACGTCCAATGCCCAGTTCACTGTAGGCAATAATATCCCTTTCATCGAAAAATATCTTCCCTACATCCAATGCCATCTTTGCTTCTTTATAAGAGCGGCTCACTTCTTTGATCTCACGCACTACTGTACCATAAGAAATGCGCACTTTTTTCAGACCTTCCTTCTGCAGGCATGCAATCAGACCCTTCGCAGTCTTCTCAATTTCTTTTCTATTGTCAGAATCCGCCAGTTCCTTCACAACAATAACATCGTTCTCATCCACTGCGGTCACAAAATCCTTGCTGTTGCTTCCGCAAAAATTGCGGATCACTTCAAGCACATTGCTGTCCTTGACATTCTTAGATTCCACGATCATGACTACTCTTGCAGCATCGGTCTGGATATGGAGCTTTTTTGACCTGCTGTAAATATCAATCAGTAAAAGATTATCCAAAAGCAGATTTTTGATGAAATTATCCTTATCAAATCTCTCTTTATATGCAACAAGCAGATTCTGAAGCTGGAATACCACCATTCTGCCAATGGTATATATATCTTCACCGGCTCCGCCGATTACCAGCACATACTCCAACTGCTGTTCATCATATACTTTAAAAAACTGATATCCTTGAATTTCCTGAGAATCCGCCGCTGATTTTGCAAACTCTCCTGCGGCCTTTGTCAAATGATGCATATCCATCGTATATGCAACCATCTTGCCATCCACATCCATGACGCACACTTCCACTCTGGCAATTCCCTTAATTCCTTCAATAGTATTCTGTAAAATCTGATTGGATATCATCTGTATAAGCTCCTTTTGTTTAAGAAATCATTTACTATAAATGTACAAAAATTCGTTTCAAAAAGCAATAGTTTTTTATGCATTTTTACACAAAATTCTCATTTTTTTCGAATTACTTTATCTGTGATCTCAATTTTGCCTGCCTTCAGAAGATTTCCTACTGCACGCTTGAACTCATTTTTGCTCATACCGGTCTCCCGTTTAATGATTTCCGGAGATACTTTATCATTGAATGGCAGCACACCGTCATAACTGTCAATAATGGATAATATCTCCTGGGCATCCTTTTCTATCTGCAGATACGCTTTTTCTCTGATACTGAGAGTCAGTCTGCCGTCCGGTTTTACCTCCGTCACTCGTGCTGTGATATCTTCTCCAGCCCGAATCTGACCATACATTTCCTTCTTCGGAATCAAGGCCGAATATATATTGTCTACAGCCACAAAAGCACCGAACTCCTCACTGATAGTATAGACTCTACCCTTGACTTGATCATCCTTCTTATAAGGACTATCTGCACGCAGGCTCTGATACACATTCATGGTTGCACAAAGCCTTCCGCTCTTGTCAATATACAAAGACACCAGCACACAGTCTCCCGGCTTTACCTTAAAAAGCTGCTGTTTGTAAGGAAGCAGCAGATCTTTTTCAAGTCCCCAGTCAAGGAATGCTCCGAATTTTGTTACCTGGGATACAGTCAGCTCCGCTACATCCCCCATCACAAGTTTTGGCGTAGTGGTGGTGGCAATCATTCTGTCTTTTGAATCACGATAAACAAAAACATCTATTTCATCCCCAATTCCCGCTCCTTCCGGCACCTGTTTTGCCGGAAGCAGGATACGTTCATCCGCACTTTCCTTTGAAACTGCTAAATATACACCAAATTCTACTTTTTTTACTACGATTAATTTTTGTTTTTCACCTAATCTGATCATCTATGGTCTCCTCACATTATTCTTGCCGAAAACTCTGCATTCATATAAACTGCACCATTTTCATCCTGCAGCGATACAGTCACCTTATCTTCTTCCGTCACCACGTAGGGCAGAAACACATCATGCAGATGCGCCTGTTTCTTATACTCTGCACGGATCTGATGGACTTCAAATCCTTCCGGAAGATAATCACTGGCAATATTGATATACTGTCCGTTATTGACATGATTATTACTGTCTAAATGCTGTTTTCTGATGATTACCGGTTCCTGCACTGCACCGCCTGCTCCCACAGTAATCTTCCTGCCCGCATACGCCATATCCAGTTTTGGTTCTACCGGATATTTTGTCAAATGCTCCGCCGAAGGATTCGCCGGCTTCATGGTGCTGAAATTCAACAAAGTCCAAAGGGAATTGGCGGTAGCCAGCATCTCCCCGTCCTTTGTCTTCATAAAAAAGTTACGGAATCCCATAAATGCTTTAAAATCATACGGTAATGTACCGATAACCACCTCTTCCATGAGAGACGGCATGCGGTGTATCACAATCTGCCAAGAGGCCAGCACCCATACCAGATTCCGGGGGACCAGATAATCAAATCCTGCTCCTATGGTCTCCGACTGAAATGTGGAGCAATCCTGAAAATAATTCAGCAACGCCTCCGGTGAAAGCTTACATGATGCATCACATTCACTATATCTGATCCTGCTTTCAAAACAAAACATAATTATACGCCTCTCATTTTTCCAACAACTTCTTGTAAGGCATCAACATGCCTTCATTCATCATATTGCCCATTTTACCCTTAAGCTTAGGGGAGGAAATCAGTGCTCCCACCAGATACATTTTCAACATAGTACCCCATTTCTTCTGGGGAAAATCATACTGCCCATGGGCTTTGTAAAACTGGTGGTCTGCCTTCATCATTCCCTGCATCAGCCAGATCAGATCCCGGAACACCTTCATACCACCCACACCGTAAAAATTCTGGGGCGGTACGTACCTATGCTCCAATGCATAGCAAAGAGTCGACGCAAGACGGTCGATTTCTTTATCCGGATCAGTTTCATCGGTGGCAATACCTGCCAGGAAATTCCCTCCTACCTGGGCACGGGCTTCCAGAATCATCTGCAGGTTAAATTCCTTGCTGTAATTACCGCAGATCAGATATCCGAACGGCATGCCCATGGTCACCGTACGATGTCCGTTACAGAACTGGCGATCGTCATACATCTTAAATAATGCCCCCATGGAATGATCCTTCACCGTAAATGCATATATAATTGCCTGCGCCGTCTGGATATTGTTTCGCAGATAATCATCAAATCCATCGGTATAAATACATTTTCCTGAAACTGCACAGTTAAAGCAGCCCAGACACCCACCCCTAAAAGGATACTCTCTGATATTTATGATCCTTGTCTTTCGTGGAAGTACAGCTGTAAAGCGTGCGATCATATCCGCCAATTGTTTATTTTCAGGCTCGCAGTCTGTTACGATAACTACATCTCCTTCCTCCACCGGCACACCTGTTCCCGGCACAGTCACCGGCATACCGGACGTCTCAGGCTGTTTCACCGGAAAGGCTTCATACTTGTCCTCACTCACACACCAGCATACATAATCGAAGAAATCCCTGGCTTCCTTCTGCCCCTTTTCTGTCAACAGATCATCCATATCTGCAGACAGACCACGGATGTACTTCAGATCCATATCCTGACAATTATCCTGAATATACCGATGGGCCGTCACATCATAAAAATGCTTGGATGTACTCAGCTGTGTGGCATATTTGCCCGCAACTGAGAGCCCTGATTCTTTCATCAGTTCAATAAATCGATGCAGCTGACAAGGTGCGATAAAGGTATATACCGGATAGGAGAAAATCAAAAGCTCCGCCTTCTCCAAAGCTTCTTTGGCTGGTGTAAAATCCTTTTCCAGCATCTTGATCCGCTGCCCCACATGAAGCACCTCAAAGGTGTGCTCCGGATACTTCTTCTCTAAGTAATTTATGGTCTGCAATGTGACACTGTATTGCCCTTTCGGACTTCCATTCAAAACAAGTATATTCATATGTCCACTCCTACTGCACAATTCACTATATGACATTGTACCACACAATTGGAGGAATGTTAATGAATAATTTTTTACATTACCCCATATATCTTTGAAGGCCGGTTCCTTGCCTTCTTTCAAAAGCTTTATCGCGTATTCCACCTATACTGACGGTAAGTGTATGATTTATCACAATGATGGTACAATTGTAGATTTATCAACAAAAGCGGAAGGGGGATACCGGCGCTATTAACCTGCCTAAAAGCAATGCTTACGCCAAAAGCGAGAAACCGGGAAGTCATTCCTCCTTCCCGGTTTCCCGCTTTTTATTTACGGCAACAGCCTCTTCGTTGTCCCTTTTAAGTAAACCTGACACTGTTTAAAGCCTTCTGCATACTCCGCACCGCACTGGAATCCACGATACCTGCAGCAGGTCTTTACCATTTCCGGAAAGTCGATATGATCATGCTCTCTCATCCAGACAATCTGGGATTCATGACAATTCAGCATTTCCAACTTTTTCTCAATATAATCTGTCACATCCACATACTCTGTGGGATTAAAGTTCACGCCACACAGAGTATCCATGTAATAAATCGGCACCAGCCCTATAGATTATTGGATTAACCTGAAAATGAGGGCTGCCAAGAAACTGATTCGTGAGGACAACCTGACCATTACCCAAATCAGCGAACGTCTGGGTTACACCAGTATTCATCATTTTACCCGGATGTTCAAACGAGTAACCGGATTTTCTCCTACAGCCTATAAAACTTCGGTTACTGTACATTTATGATGACCTTCATGGTGGTCTCTCTGTTCTCATCAATATACTGGTATGCCTTTAAATACTCTTTAAAAGGGAAGGTCTTAGAAATAAGCGGTTTTAAATGTACTTTTCCCTCATCTACCAAACGAATACTGTCCAGGTAATCATCATGGCGATACATCATGGTGCTCTTAATGTCCAGCTCATGGTCATTGGCAACCGCAAGATCAATCTGTGCCATTCCGGCAAACACTGCCACCAACACGATGATGCTGCCTTTTCTGGCATATTTGATGGCCTGTCCCATGGTGATGTTGTTGCCGGCACAATCGTAAATCACATCTGCCTTATCCGGTCCGAAGGCCTCCACCATTGCCTCACCAAAGTCTTTATTTTTCGTATTTACACAGACATCAACGCCACATTCTTTTGCTTTCTCCAAACGCAGATCACTGATATCCGTAATCATGACTTTTGAAGCTCCCATCCCTTTGGCAGTTTGTGCCACCAAATTTCCAATGGGACCTGCTCCAAGTACGGCAATGTTCATTCCGGTCACATCTCCCACCTGCTTTACTGCATGCACTGCAACGGCCAAAGGTTCGATCATGGCACCTTCCTCAAAAGACATCTCCTGAGGGATGGGGGTTACCTTCGATGCATCCACAGCAAAATACTCTGATGCAGTACCGGTGGTCTGAAAACCCATAACTTTCAACTCTTCACAGAGATTATATTTTCCGTGACGGCAGGGATGACACTTGCCGCAGTATACCTGGGGTTCAATGGTCACCTTCTGTCCCACATAAAATTCCGATACATTTTTTCCAAGTTCCACAATTTCTCCGGATACTTCATGACCTTGCGTCACCGGATAGGACGTAAAGGGATGCTCTCCATGATATACATGAATATCTGATCCGCAGATGCCGATATTCATGATTTTGATCAGCACCTGATCCTCCGATATCTCCGGCACGGGAACTTCTTCAAATACAATTTCAGCGGGTTTTGTCATAATCTGTTTTAACATTATTAAACTCCTCTCTTTCCATAAATATAATTATTACGCCAACACTTGCATAAAGCATTTTATAAAAGTATTTATATTATGATTTAAAGATGAAGTTTTGTCAATAACAGATGATTATATTTATAAAAGAAGTTGCCGCAAAAAATACTTCGCTGCCCCTACTGCTGATGCTTCTTTTTTATAGGAACAATTTTTCACATAACTCATGTCCCCATCAAAATAATTATACCGAAACAGTTTGTCCCCTAATTCCGGCATATGATCGACCAGATAGCCTCCCACATCACCGCCCAGTATAATATCTGCATCAAATGCCATGCGCAGATTTGAGATCAGCATCGCTAAATGCTCCAGATATTCCTGCCACCTCTCATCCATTTTTTGATCCCGGCCGATCCGCCCCATAAAACCTTCCAGTGTCTCCTGTCCATTTTGTGTCAATACACTGGCCGCACAGTAAGCATCGGCACATCCTTTCTTTCCACAATAACACGTTCTTCCATTAGGCTGCAGAATCATATGTCCAAACTCACCTGCTTTCCTGCACTGACCACTATACAGTTCCCCGTTAATCGAGACGGCTCCGCCCAGTGTATTGTTCAGCGACAGATAAATGGCATTTTTCAGCATTTCCGGATTTTCCGCTAACATGGCGGCATTGGCATCATTTTCAAAATACACCGGAAAAGAAAGGAACTGCTCTATCATTTTCAAGCTGTAATTCTCAATGTTCAATGCATGGGACTTAACCAAAACTTTTTCTTTCTGGTTAATAATTCCCGGCAGAGAAATGCCCACGCCCAATATTTTTTCCTGATTTACTTCTCCCTGATAAAACTTCTGTATCTGCGCTTCTAGTTGTCTGCAATATGTAATATCCGGCACAAATTCCCTGCGGACACGCTCCTGTTTTACAACCTCGCCCTTGAGATTTAACAGTACCATGCCAACATGCCTGCGGGTGATATCCACTCCCAACGCAAAACAATAGTCCTTATTCACATCCAGTGCTTTAGCCTTTCGGCCGCCGTTGGATTCTGCTTCTCCTGTTTCCACAATCAAACCCATTTGCATCATTTCATTTACATTGGAAATGACAGTCGGCATGCTCAGATTCAGTTCTCTGGACAAATCCGCCTTTGTGACAGAGATGTGATTCATCATATAATTTAATATGCTGTATTTTGATGTGTTTCCTTTTTTCATATACATTACCCACCTATTAAAATATTATACCGCACAGTGTGCACATTTTACAAGCAAAAACATCTTGGCCATTTTCCGGGCAACAAAAAACCTCCGAAGATTTCTCTTCAGAGGTTCATCAGCAGCGCTACAAGGATTCGAACCTTGAAATGACGGAGTCAGAGTCCGTTGCCTTACCGTTTGGCGATAGCGCTATGTCTTGTTTACTACTTGATGAAGTATACACCATGTTTCATGTTTTTGCAATACTTTTTTTAAAAATTTTCAAGATTTTTTTATTTATATATGCAATAGCGTCAAATCCGGGTTCGCCAAAAGGCGAACCCGGACACAAAATCACTTCTTTTATACCTCAAACAGCAAATCTCCATAAGAAGGCATTGGCCACATTTCTTTAGCCACCAACATTTCCAGTTCATCCACGGGTTTGCGGAGAGCGGCCATCTTTGGAACAACATTTTCCTTATAGAAAAATGCCAGATCTCTGCACTGTTCCTTAGTCAGCATCTGCTTGCTTTCCCTTCTTAAAATATCCAACGCTGTTCTCGCATCCACCTCCAGGGCTTCCAGTGCACGCTTGGTCTCTACCAGCTTTTCACTCACTTCATTGAGCATATCTCTCTGTACACTTGCATCTGCGCCGGCCTCTGTCACGGCAAGCACAGTATCCGCCATACTCTTAGTATACTTCATAACTGCCGGCAAGATCTGTTTCTTAGTCATGTCGATCATGGTGAGTGCTTCTATATTAATGGTCTTTGCATATGTTTCGTACTGTACTTCTTCTCTTGCTTCCAGCTCAGCACGGGTAAAAATATGAAACTTTTCAAATAACGCAACTGCCTTTTCGGTTGTCAAAGCACTGGCTGCCTCCACCATAGTCTGAATGTTAGGCAATCCTCTTCTTGAAGCTTCCTTTACCCATTCCTCGGAATAACCATTGCCATTAAAGATAATTCTCTGATGTTTTGCCATATATTCCTTCATTAGATCATGTACCGCCAGTTCAAAGTTCTCTGCCTTCTCCAAAATGTCTGCCGCTTCGCAGAAGGTCTCTGCAACAATTGCATTCAGTGTGGTATTCGGACTTCCCACAGAGTCAGATGAACCAACCATACGGAACTCAAACTTGTTGCCGGTAAAGGCAAATGGTGAAGTTCTGTTACGATCCGTTGCATCTTTCTGAAAATCTGGAAGTGTAGAAACACCTGTCTGGAAAATTTCTTCCTCTGCACAGCGGGTGGCCTCACCGGTTTCTACCAATTGTCTTACAACGTCTTCCAACTGTTCCCCCAGGAAAATGGAGATAATCGCCGGGGGGGCTTCATTGGCACCAAGTCTGTGATCATTCCCTACATCCGCTGCACTCTGGCGGAGCAGATCAGCATGGATATCCACAGCTCTCATAATACATGCCAGCACAAATAAAAATTGTATATTTTCATTTGGGGTTTCACCCGGATCCAGCAAATTCACACCATTGTCTGTACAAAGAGACCAGTTATCATGCTTGCCGGAACCATTGACACCTGCAAATGGTTTTTCGTGAAGCAGACAGGTCAGTCCATGACGCCCAGCTACTTTTTTCATGGTCTCCATGACCAGCTGATTGTGATCCACAGCAATGTTTGCAGTCTCATAAATAGGAGCCAGCTCGTGCTGTGCAGGTGCAGCTTCATTATGCTGTGTCTTTGCGGTCACTCCAAGTTTCCACAATTCCACATTCAGGTCCTTCATATACGCCCCGATTCTTTCACGGATGGTACCAAAGTAGTGATCATCCATTTCCTGCCCCTTCGGTGCCGGCGCACCGAATAAAGTACGTCCTGCAAAGATCAGGTCTTTTCTCTGTAAATATTTCTGTCTGTCTACCAGGAAATACTCCTGTTCTGCCCCCACACTGGGAACCACTTTCTTCGCTTCCGTATTGCCAAACAACTTTACAATACGAAGGGCCTGTTCACTCAAAGCCTCCATAGAACGCAGAAGCGGGGTCTTCGTATCCAGAGCCTCCCCCTTATAAGAGCAGAACGCAGTAGGGATACACAAAATAACCCCTGTAGCATCTTCCTTCAAAAATGCAGGAGAAGTAATATCCCATGTAGTATATCCTCTTGCCTCAAATGTGGCACGTAATCCACCTGATGGGAAGGAGGATGCGTCCGGTTCTCCCTTGATCAGCTCCTTTCCGGAAAACTCCAGAATAATACGGCCATTTTCATCCGGATGGGTTACAAATGCATCATGTTTTTCCGCAGTGATGCCGGTCAGCGGCTGGAACCAATGGGTAAAATGTGTGGCACCGTTTTCAATTGCCCAGTCTTTCATGGCTTTGGCCACTACATCCGCAGTTGCCAGAGACAGTTCTCCACCCTGCTCCCTTACTCTCTTTACTTCTTTGAACACTTCCTTGGGAAGGCGTTCTTTCATTTTTCCTACCGTAAATACTTTACTGGCAAACACCTCATCAACTTTTAACAGTTCGCTCATGATTTATATCCTCTCTTTTTTACGCTTTCACACGCAGTAGATCATACTGCTTTGGCAGTTCCGACAACTCCAGCCAGATTTCCTGTTTGGAATGGGGACAGCTGTCTACCGGCTCCAGTTCACCATTATACATTGCCTTTACTGTCACTGTAACATTTCGTCCATCAGGCTTCATGATTTCAATCACATCACCCACGCAGAACTTGTTGCGCTGTTCGATTCGTGCAAGCAGCTTACTTTCGCCATTTACCTGCTGCTCTTTGATCTGATCCACAATGCCCAGATATACATATTCATTTACATAAGTATTGCTGTCATAAATCTGTGTATTTTCATCCGGCTTGCCGAAATAGAACCCGGTAGTAAACTGCCTGTAGGTACACTTGGAAATCTCAGATTTATACCAGGGCATGTTATTTCTATAGGTTTCTTCCGATTCAAAATAATCATCTATAGCCTTACGGTACGTACGGGCAACCGTGGCAACATACAGGGCTGTTTTCATACGACCCTCAATCTTCAGACTGTCAATACCTGCCGCAACGATTTCCGGTATATATTCGATCATACACAGATCCTTGGAATTGAAAATATAGGTTCCACGCTCATTTTCATAAACCGGCAAATATTCACCGGGACGCTTTTCCTCTACCACCGCATATTTCCAGCGGCAAGGATGGGTACAGGCCCCCTGGTTGGCATCCCTGCCGGTAAAATAATTACTGAGCAGGCATCGTCCTGAATAAGAAATACACATGGCACCATGGATAAAGCTTTCAATCTCCATCTCTTCCGGAATATTAGCACGGATTTGGGCAATTTCCTGCAATGAAAGTTCTCTTGCAGAAACCACACGCTTAGCCCCCAGGTTCCACCAGAACAGATATGTGTGGTAGTTGGTATTATTTGCCTGAGTGGAGATATGTATTTCCACCTCCGGCCATACTTGTTTTGCAATGGTGAACATACCCGGATCAGATATGATCAGTGCATCCGGTCTCTCCGGCTGCATATTCTTTAATTCTTCAAAATAGGCTGCAGCACCGTCCAGGTCACCATTATGAGCCAAAATATTTGCCGTTACATACACCTTTACGCCATGTTTATGGGCAAATACAATGCCCTCCGCCATTTCTTCCGGCGAGAAATTCTTGGCCTTCGCACGCAGTCCAAATGCCTCGCCTCCAATATAGACTGCGTCTGCACCGAATATAACCGCCGTCTTCAAAACTTCCAGGCTGCTTGCCGGAATCAAAAGTTCAGGTTTTTGTCTTTTCATCTTATTTCTCCTTCCTGACACTCAGAGTGATACCATCACCAACCGGCAGGATACATGTCTCTAATTGCCCATGATGCGTCAATTCAAACAAATACTCCCGCATTCTGCTATGAATGGTGCGGTTTCTCCGGGTCACTGCAAAACGCGACTCGATGATATCCCCGTCCTGCAGTACATTGTCCGAGATCAGCAAACCTCCCGGTGCCAGCAAACGCAGGATATCCGGCATAAAGTGAATATACTGTCCCTTTGCCGCATCCATAAAGATCAGATCATAGGGCCCCTCCAGTTCTTTCAAAACATCCGCCGCATCCCCCTCTAAAAGAGTGATACAGTCCTCCTTACCTGCTTTGGCAAAATTCTCCCTGGCAAGAGGAATCCGTTTTTCATATTTTTCAATGGTTGTGATCTGACAACCTTCCGGCGCATATTCACTCATCAGCAAAGCGGAAAAACCGATTGCCGTACCTACCTCCAGTATTTTCAGAGGTTTGGCATACCCCAAAAGAAAACGCAAAAATATCTGCATTTCTTTTCTGATAATCGGCACATCGGTGGCTTTCGCATATTTTTCTAATTCATCCAAAAATGTTGTATTGCCTTTATCAAAGGAATTAATAAAGGCAACCATTCTTTCATCCACTATCATATTAACTTTCTGCAGTCCCTTCTGACTCCGGTTCCGTTTCAATCACCTTTTCCTTCGTCATCTCTTCCATCATCTCTTCCACAGTCATGGCAGTACTGAGATCATGTTCACCCGGAATCAGGTCCTCCTTGAATTCAGAGAGCAGATACTGGAATTGGAATAGCTGGGGATCTCTGATCAATCCCTTGTCAGCCAACATCTTACCCATTTCCTTAGCAGACATATCTTCTGTAATGGTAACGGTAATCGTATAACCTTCTCCGGAAGATACCGGTTCTTCCTGAAAAATCCGATACCCGTAATCATATGCTTTGACTGCACCGCGGTATATTACAACCACTGCTACAATTGCCAATGCGATCTTGATAATCGTTCCGCATACCGCAACGATCACATCTGTAATTTTCATAGTAGTATTCATCCCTTTCAAAAACTGCGAACTCTATTCAAAACGAATGGCATTCATAATGATATTGTTATTCTGCTGCATCATTCTGCAAAATGCCAACTCAGCCCCCAAAAATTCGGATACCATGGGAATATCTCTGAGTTCTCCGTACTCCCTCTCAAATTCCTCTAACTTTTCAAATGCAGCATCTTTGCTCCTCTGCATCTCGAAATTTTTTGTTCTGAATTCATCTATCTGTATCTTTAAATCGGGATACAGCTTTACCTTATCCCGAATCTCAGCATACGCTTTATATTCAGGAGAATTCAGTATCTCCTGAATATACGCATCTAACGCACGTTCCACTTATTAATCTCCATTCTTTATACTTCCATAATAATGGGCAGAATCATAGGACGTCTCTTGTTCTTCTTCCACACATAATCGCTTAAAGAATCTTTTGTCACGGATTTCAGCTTGCCCCAATCAGTAATTCCTCTGTCCAGACAGTTCATCACCGCATTGTAAACCACATCCCGTGCTTCTTCCATCAGTTCATCAGATTCACGCACATACACAAAACCTCTGGAAACAATATCCGGCCCCGCTGCCAGCTGACCCGTGTATTTATCCAGTGACATCACCACGATCAGGATGCCGTCTTCAGCCAGGTGCTGTCTGTCCCGAAGCACTACATTACCCACATCGCCGACACCGAGACCATCTACCAGAATACCTCCCACAGGCACTTTATCCACTACTTCTGCACTATTCTCATCCAACGCCAGTACATCGCCTGAGGAAAGAATAAAAATATGGTCCTTCTCAATTCCCAGGCTCTCCGCAATCTTGGACTGGGCTTTCAGATGTTTGTATTCACCATGCACCGGGATTGCATACTTAGGCTTCACCAGAGAATAAATCAGCTTGATTTCTTCCTGACAGGCATGTCCGGATACATGGGTATCCCGGAATATCACTTCCGCCCCTTTACGCAGTAATTCATTGATAACCTTCGTAACTGCCTTTTCGTTGCCCGGAATAGGACTTGAAGAAAAAATAACCGTATCCCCATGGCCAATAGTAATCTTGCGGTGCATATTGCTTGCCATACGGCTCAGTGCAGCCATACTTTCTCCCTGACTGCCGGTGGTAATAATAACCTGCTGCTCATCCGGATAATTTTTCAACTGATCGATATCGATCAGTGTATTCTCCGGAATGTTCAAACATTCTAACTTGGACGCAGTTTCAATGATATTCACCATGCTGCGGCCTTCTACCACCACTTTTCTGCCATATTTGTAGGCAGAATTAATGACCTGCTGCACCCGGTCCACATTGGAAGCAAAGGTAGCTACAAAGATTCTGGTGTTTTTGTATTCTGCAAATAAGGTATCAAAGGTCTTACCCACTGTTATCTCAGATGCGGTATATCCCGGACGCTCTGCATTGGTAGAATCACACATCAATGCCAAAACGCCCTTTTTTCCCAGCTCCGCAAAACGGGGCAGATCAATGGCATCACCATATACAGGTGTATAATCCACTTTAAAGTCACCTGTGTGTACTACGATACCTGCCGGGGAATAAATGGCAAGTGCAGCTGCATCCACAATACTATGATTGGTCTTAATAAATTCCACCCTGAACTGTCCTAAATTGATAGACTGTCCGAATTTCACCACTTTTCTCTTGGTGGTCTTGAGCATATTGTGCTCTTTCAGTTTATTCTCAATGATGCCCATAGTCAGCCGGGTTGCATATACCGGCACATTGATCTCTTTTAAAGCGTAAGCCAGCGCACCAATATGATCCTCATGACCGTGAGTGATCACAAACGCCTTTACTTTATCAAAATTATCCTTCAAGTAAGTTATATCCGGAATGACAAGATCGATTCCCAGCATGTCATCTGCCGGAAACGCCAATCCGCAGTCCACGACAATAATACTGTCCTCGTACTCGAAGGCAGTTATATTCATACCGATCTGTTCCAGACCTCCCAAAGGAATGATCTTCAGTTTGGAACAGGTCATATTTGTTTGTTTCTTTGCCAAATCAGTCTCCTCCAATTCGTCTACTGTTAATCACGTTCCAAATCTACATCGTCCAGCATACTTGCAAACACACCGGCTACAGCATCCAATTCCTCATCATCGGAAACGATTGTATAAACACTTTCTTCTTCACCATCCTGTGACAGATCCTTGAGAATCAATGCCTCTCCGTCGCCTTCCTCTACATCTGTCACCAGAATATAATTATAGCCGCCTATTCTTGTCTGTTCCAACACATAAAAATCTACCGATTCATCATTGTCCGGACGAAATGTGATTTTCTCCAATTTACTCATTTTTACCTCTTTTCAAATCTAGATATCCCTGCAGAATCAATGTCGCTGCGATCATATCTACATAATCTTTACGTTTTTCTCTGCGGATCCCCGCTTCCATCATGGCCTTATCTGCTGCCACAGTGGTCAATCTCTCATCCCACATGGTAACAGGAAGCCCCGTTCTTCTCTCCAGCTTTTCCTTAAACTCATTGGTAAGCTCCACACGTACGCCTTCCGTTGCATTCATATTCTTGGGCAGCCCCAACACGATCTCCTCTACCTCGTACTCCACGATCAATTCTTCAATCCTTGCCAGTGTCTGTCTGAGCTTATTCTCCTCTTTACGTCTGATGATTTCAATTCCCTGAGCAGTGATCAGTAATGGATCACTGATTGCAACGCCGACAGTTCTGGAACCAAAATCCAACCCCATAATACGCATCGTTCTAACCACCTTTCCCAAAAACCGCAGCGTTTACCAGTTATTCGTACGGATGTAACCTTTCAGAAGTTCCTCTACAAGTTCATCACGTTCTACTTTCATAATAAGACTGCGTGCTCCTTTGTGGCTGGTAATATACGTCGGATCCCCACTCATGATATAACCCACAATCTGATTTACCGGATTATATCCCTTTTCGGTCAGTGCTTCGTACACGGTAGCCAATATGATCTTCACGCCGTTTTCCGGTTCTGCCTGTACTTTAAAATATTGTGTGTGTCCTAAATCCTGCATAATGCACTGCTCCTTCCTGATGTATATAAATATTATTTTTCTCGCCGTTTCTTCTTGTATTTATTATTATCTTATAATATTACCCTATTTGTCAGAAAATTTCAATGCATTCAGGATTTCATTATTCAAAAATGCATCTATTTTTACTGTCACGATCTGATTTGTCAGATCTTCCTCGGTTTCCAGGGCAACTTTTACATAATCTCGGGTGTGTCCCAACTGATATTTCTTTCCGTTTATCACTTTACATTCTTCAAAAAGTACTTCTGCTGCTTTTCCTATGTAAAAACTTCTAAAATCCCTGGAATGTTCTGCCTCCATTTCCAGCAGACGACTGCTTCTCTCAGCTTTTACAGTGTCCGGAACCTGCCCCGGCATATTTGCCGCCACAGTTCCCTTTCGCTTAGAATATTTAAAAATATGCATTTCAAAAAACCGGATCTTATTCAGAAAGGCACATGTTTCCTGAAATTCCGCTTCTGATTCCTGGGGAAATCCCACAATAACATCTGTGGTAATAGCCGGTCTGTCAAAATATTTCCTGAGAATCTTCACACTGCCATAATATTCCCCTGCACTATAATGTCTATTCATTCTTTTCAGCGTAGCATCACTGCCACTCTGAAGGGACAGATGAAAATGAGGGCATACCTTGTCCAGTGCAGCAAGACGCCTTGCAAATTCTTCTGTTACAATACGAGGCTCCAAGGAACCGATACGTATCCGCTTAAGTCCTTCAATCTTCTGCACTTTCTCCAACAAATCAATCAGTTTGGACTGGCCGGAATAAACACGCTTGCCCTCAAAATCTATTCCATAGGAACTGATATGAATTCCCGTCAGCACTACCTCCTGATAACCGGTCTCTACAATCCCTTTGATCTCCGACAGCACATCTTCTAATTTTCTGCTTCTAACTCTCCCCCGGGCATAGGGAATAATACAATAACTGCAGAATTGGTTACAGCCATCCTGAATCTTAATATACGCACGGGTATGTTCTGCTGTCTTCTTCAAAGTCATCTCTTCATACTCGTAGGTATTATTCACATCGATGATGGTGGTATCCTTCAGTGTCTTGTCCACCTCCGATGTCCCTCTGTTCTCCAAATATTCTTCTAAAATGGATACCAGCTCTTTTTTTCGGTTATTGCCAATGGCAAGATCGATGCAATCATCCATGACCACATCTTCTTTGCCGGTCTGTACATAACAGCCAACTGCCACCACTACCGCCAAAGGGTTTCTGGCTTTTGCACGATGCAGCATCTGACGACTCTTGCGGTCTGCAATATTGGTCACCGTACAAGTATTGACTATATATATATCAGCCTCTTCATGAAAAGGGACAATCTCGTATCCTTTTTCCACCAGACTCTGTTGTACTACATCTAATTCATAAGAATTTACCTTGCATCCCAGATTGTGCAATGCTACTTTTCTTGATTCTGCCATATTTTTTTACAATTCTCCGCTCTATTTTGTGATGTTTTCTCCTTGACTTTTATGCCATTGCCCTTTAATATGAATTTAAAAGAGATGATACAAATAAGGAGGTTAACTATGAAGACTGTACAGATTTCTTTAAATTCCATCGAAAAGGTTAAATCTTTTGTTAATGATATTTCAAAGTTTGATAATGATTTTGATTTGGTATCAGGCAGATACGTAATAGACGCAAAATCCATCATGGGAATTTTCAGTCTGGACCTTTCCAAATCCATCGATTTGAACGTTCATGCAGAAGATAATATTGACGAAATTCTGGAAACATTAGCACCATACATCATTTAATCCATTTTAGCCATGCAGCCATTTCATCTGCATGGCTATTTTTTTACCCATTTTAGGACTTATTCACTTACAATAATCACTTCATCAGTCTCTAATGCAGTCTGAACCAACTCATCAATCTTCTCATCTAAGTTCTGCTCGTGTCTGCGAATCACTTTCAGATTCGGTTTGGTAACAGGATGCTTTGCCACGAAAATGGTACAGCAGTCTTCATACGGCAGAATGGATGTCTCATAAGTGCCGATTTTTTCAGATACCTCCACGATTTCCTGCTTATCAAATCCGATCAGCGGTCTGTATACCGGCAACTCGCACACCTCATTTGTTGCAACCAGTGAAGCCATGGTCTGAGACGCCACCTGACCAATGCTTTCGCCGGTAATCAGTCCAAGACATTCCGTATCCTTGGCAATACTTTCTGCAATACGCATCATATAACGGCGCATGATAATGGTCAATTCTTCATGAGGACATTTCTCATAAATATAAAGCTGAATATCCGTAAAGTTGATCACATGCAGATAAATTGGTCCGGTATATTTTGAAACTTGTCTTGCAAGATCCACCACCTTCTGCTTTGCTCTGTCAGAAGTATATGGTGGAGCATGGAAATACACTGCATCCAGTTTTACACCACGCTTTGCAATCATATAGCCGGCAACAGGAGAGTCAATCCCCCCAGACAATAGAAGCATCGCTTTGCCGCCGGTTCCTACAGGCATACCGCCGGGGCCCGGAATGATCTCTGAATAAATATAAATTTTTTCTCTGACCTCAATATTCAGCATAATATCCGGATGATGTACATCAACTTTCATCTCCGGGTATGCATTTAAGATTGCCTCGCCCATATCCATATTGATCTGCATGGATTCCTTGGGATAATTTTTACGGGTACGTCTGGAGACCACCTTAAACGTTTTGTTCTTATCCGGATAAACGTCATCAATATACTTGATCACAGTTTCACAAAGCTTTTCAAACCCTTCGTCCTCCACATAGACTACAGGGCAGATGCCGGATATACCAAATACTCTCTGCAGACGCTCTACCACCTCATCAAAATCAAATTCTGTCAGTGCATCCACGAAAATACGTCCTTGTGTCTTGTGGATCTTAAACTGGCCTTCACACTTTTTCAGTGCATATTTCATCTGCTGTACCAGCGCATCTTCAAACAGATATCTGTTCTTACCTTTTATGCCGATCTCGGCATACTTAATCAAAAATGCAGTAAACATTCTCACTTGTCCTTTCTATTTTTTGCGTGTATATCTTCGAAGCATGGGAATCAGCTCGTACATTATCTGTAATGTGTATTCAATCTCTTCTCTTGTGGTATAAACGGAAAAGCTGAAACGGATGGTAGAATCCCATAACTCTCTCTGCAACCCGATTGCCTTCAACGTAGCTGATGTCTGAGGCTTATTTGATGCACAGGCACTGCCTGCTGAGACATAAATTCCTCTGTCTTCCAGTGCATGCAGAATCACCTCACTTCTCACTCCCGCAATGGACACACTGACAACATGAGGTGCTGTCCCCGTCAGATCACCTGCTCCCGGAATCAAACCATTGATTTGAATGCCTTCTAACTTACCCAGTCCTTTGATAAAATATTCCTTTAAAGAATACAGCTTATCAACTTCCTCGTCCAGACCCTGGTATAAAATTTCCGCAGCCTTAGCCATACCTGCAATGCCGGGAACATTCTCTGTACCGGATCGGATATTCTTCTGTTGACCGCCTCCATGCACGATAGGCTGGATCTTCACTTTATCACCGATATATAAGAACCCTACACCTTTCGGCCCATGAATCTTATGTCCGCTTACAGACAACAGATCAATATTCATCTTCTTCGGATAAATCCGTGCCTTACCGAAACCCTGTACTGCGTCCACATGGAACAGGGTACCCGGATTCATCTTCTTGATCAATGCCCCCGCCTCTGCTATGGGCTGCAAAGACCCGATTTCATTGTTCGTATGCATAATGGATACTAAAATAGTCTCCTGTGTCATGGCTTTCTGAAGATCTTCTAATCGAATCCTTCCCTGCTTATTCACCGGCAAATAAGTCACTCTAAAACCCATGCTCTCCAAATATGCAAAGGTCTGCAAAATTGCGGGATGTTCAATCTGGGTAGTAATCAGATGCTTTCCCCGTCTCATATTTGCCATGGCGCATCCGATCAATGCCATATTGTCACTTTCCGTACCACCGGAGGTGAAAAAAATTTCTTTTTCTGTAACCTTTAAAATGCGTGCAAGCGTTTCTTTGGCATATCTGATATACTGCTCCGCCTCCACCCCTTTACGGTGCAGACTGGACGGATTGCCATAATCCTCACACATGATTTTGGTCATCAGCTCCGCGACTTCCGGAAACACCTTCGTCGTAGCTGAATTATCCAAATAAACTTCCATGATACTCCTCATTTCTGTGAATTCCAAATATTAATCTTATGATTATTATATGCGTCAATTCTCCAACCGGTACATGATCCATGACATGACAGTAAGTCCTGCTGTCTCCGTGCGCAGAATCCTCCTGCCCAGCGTAATAGGCTCTGTTCCATTATCCAGTGCTTCCTGCACCTCCGCTTCATCGAACCCACCTTCCGGGCCGATAAACACTGCTATCCGCTGTCCTGGCTGCAATGCACCAATGATTTCTTTGGTCCTTTCCATATTATCCGCAAGTTCGTAAGGAATGATTCTTACATCAAAATCTTTCACAAACTGAATCGCCTGCTTAAAACTCATAACATCCAGAATCTCCGGTACAATGCGCCGTTTACTCTGCTTCGCTGCCGCCTCCGCAATGCCCTGCCATCGACTGATTTTGGACTTTGCCTTTTTATCATCCAGTTTCACCACGCAACGCTTCGTAGCAACAGGTACCACCGCATGCACACCTAATTCTACACATTTCTGAATGATCATCTCCATCTTGTCCGCTTTGGGCAGCCCCTGAAACAAATATACCTGAGCGGACAGTTCCACACCGTCTTCTTTCACAAATCTCAGTTCACAAACGATTCGATCCTCTTCCAGCTGGGCGATGCCGCAACGGTATTCTTTACCGTCCAGACCATTGCTCACAGCGATTTCCTCACCCTGCTTCATGCGGAGCACATTTTTGATATGATTCACATCACTGCCCTCGATCAGGACACAATTGCCCTGGATTTGATGGGGTTCTACGAAAAATTGGTACATAGTGTCACTCCTTTCAAACTGCATGAAATAATGGATATTAGTGTAATTCATCCACTTTCAAGCTGGTGCAAAAATATTTCATTTGGGGACGCTCTCGCTCCGTTCTCGGTCGTAGCGGACACTAAGAAATTTTCGTCGTTTGCACTCGAAAATTTCAAGTGCCGACGCCTCGAAAGGCCCCTGCATTGAAATACTTTTGCACCAGCTTGGAATTCAGAGAATTTCACAAACACAATTCATGAAAACGAAGTACTTTACACCGACAATGCTACTTTTACTTCCTCGCTGTGACACTTACCCACTCGCCCTGGTATGTGACTTCCAGCACTTCCAGTCCGGCTGCTTTTACAGCATCTACCACTGTCTGTTCTTTATCATCAATAATACCGGAGGTAATATAGATGGCACCGGGCTTCATCTGATTCACAATAACAGGGGTCAGCGGCACAAGTACATCCGCCAAAATATTGGCAACTACAATATCGTAGCACTCATATCCTACTCTGTCCTGAATCTCTTTGTCGGTGATGATATTACCGATCATCATTTCAAACTTCTCCGGCTCTACTCCATTGGCACGACAGTTGTCGGCAACCGCCTCCACTGCACAGATATCCAGATCTGTGCCTACCGCATGCTTTGCGCCGAACATCAACGAAAGAATCGCCAGTATACCACTGCCGGTTCCTACATCCAAAAGCTCTGTCTCAGAGGTGATATATTTGCGCAGCTGTCTGATACACAGCTGTGTGGTCTCGTGCATACCGGTACCGAACGCTGTACCCGGATCGATATGGAGTACCATTTTCTCACTATCCTCCGGCTTAATATCCTCCCAGGAGGGAATCACCAGGATATCATCTATATAAAACTGATGGAAATACTGCTTCCAGTTGTTGATCCAGTCAATATCTTCCGTCTCATCAATGGTGATTGTCCCCTCACCAATATCCATAAAATCACGCAAATCCTCCAGCTCTGCCTGCACACTTGCCATAATGCTTTCCACTGTGGCCGGTTCTCCCTGCACCTCCAGGCTTCCATCTTCTTTTTCTTCCACAAAAAAACTTAAGTATGCGATACCATCATCTTCAGGACCTTCCGGCAGTATATCCACAAACATCTGCTCCTTCTCCACTGCTGTCAGAGGAATCTTGTCCTCGATCTGGGCCCCTTCCAGACCGATATCATATAAAGTGCTGATAATGATGTCTTCAGCGTCAGTGATTGTTTTAATTTTAAATTTGATCCACTTCATAATGGTTGTCCTTCCCACATTTGTCCCATTCTAATTTATTGCATAATTATTTATATTTTAACCTTTGGGAATGTGAGTGTCAAGGATGGAATAAAAAGGGCGGTAGAAATTTCTACCGCCTGTAATCTATTACACAATTAAAAATGTCCTCCCTCGATTTCAACGGCATTTACTCCGTGAATAACTACCGTCTTATCTTCCGGAACATATTCATCCGGAAAATGCACCATGACATTTTCTTTTTCCAATTTATTTTGCAGCACTTTTATTTCCACATCTGCAATCCCTTTATTTGTCTTAATTGCCAGACATGCCGCCTCCGCTGCTGCCTGCCCCGTCAGAATTGCAGGTGGAATAACTCTGAGCAAATCCCATCCATATCCTGTTCCATCAGCACTTCTTCCGGCTGTAATAATGTTAGGATAATCTCTTCTTGTCAAGCAACGCAGCGGAACCTCAAACAAATGATCTCTATGTTCAAAGTCGTTGATCGCACATATGGAATCATCAAAATGACGATACGCATCCGAAACCTTCAGCGAATAATCGCCGCGAATATGACAGGTGGTTCTGAATTGCGGCATCCCAGGAGTTGTTACCACTTCTCTTGTTTTTCTGTCTGTTTGTTTCAGGCGTTCTAAAATTAAGAGATGGTTCCTGACAATATAATCTGTCACTTCCTCACTGGTAAGTCCTGACCAACGGGGTACGTCATCGGGCTGACCGTCGCCAAACAGATTAATCCCGCCACCGCTAATACCGGTATAAATATGTCGGATATCCCCTGTTTCTACCGCTTTTTGACAACTCTCCAGAGTTACCATTTTAGAAATAAAAGTAAAGAAATTCTGACCGCTTACGGTGGGTATGCCACCACGTCTCAACACATCACAATCACCTGTAGCATCAATCAACATATCGCATGCATAAAATTCGGTTCCACCCTTACTTTCGGTAATCACACCTTTGCAAATGTTACCTTCCATAATAGGATCTACCGCCATGCAGTCAAAAAGGATATCTGCTCCGCTTTTACTGATCTCTTCTGTAAGCTGATATGCAAATATAGCCGGAGAATACCTCTGCACATACCGGATATTTGTCGGTTCACTTGGTTCTCCTTCACGCCATGCCTCCGGAATTGTGTCCCAACCTAATTCTGCACTGAGACGCAGCCACTTTTCTGCCAATCCGAATATGATTTGCTTACCTCTTCCGTTACACATAGGTACAAATAAATTAATCAATCCAAGTGTCCCCAGTCCACCAAGAATATTACTTTTTTCCAAAATCAGTGTGGAAAATCCATTTTTTGCTGCACTGACTGCCGCTGCCACACCTGCAACACCGCCGCCACAAACGATTATGTCGTATTTCTTCTTTATCGTTAATGTTTTGGAATATTTAATTTGGGTCATATTGATTCATCCTCCCGCCGCTACTTCTTTTATTCATAAATTATAAAGTAAACTGTACCTCTTGTCAATGACATTTATAAAAAAGTGTCTCCCATCCAATAATGTCACAATTGTCTGGGAGACCCTTTTTTATTTACTTCCAAAACTTCTTTTTTTTATCTTTATCCTTGGGGTCTTTGCTGTCGTTCTCTGCATCCACCTTCTTGGCAGCATTCAAACTATCACCGCTTTCTGCATCAAACTTCCGTAAGAGCTCTTTTGCCTCATGGGACAGTTTATCCGGAATCTGGACAACCAGCGTTACATAATGATCACCACGCACATCCTTGTTGCGAAGTGTCGGCACACCCTTGCCCTTCAGTCTAATCTTGGTGTCGGTCTGAGTGCCCGGTTTTACATCATAAATCACCTTACCGTCAACAGTATCGATCACCACTTCGCCGCCCAGTGCAGCAACTGCAAAGGACATAGGTACCGTAGAAAAGATATTGTAATCCTGTCTCTGGAAAATAGGATGTCTTCCCACGATCACTTCCACCAGTACATCGCCTCTTGGTCCGCCATTCGTGCCCGGCTCACCCAGGCCCGGCATACGTTTGCACTGACCATTGTCAATACCTGCTGGAATCTCCACAGCATAGCGTTTTCTCATAGGAACATAACCTGTTCCACGACAATCAGAACATTTTTCCTTGATCACCTTACCGCTTCCCTGGCAATCGGGACATGCCTGCACATTACGCACCGTACCAAAGAATGACTGCTGGGTAAATACCACCTGACCTTTTCCGCCGCATCTGGAACAGGTCTCAGGCGAGGTCCCCGGCTTTGCACCGGAACCATTACAAGTCTTACAGTTCTCTTTTATAGTAAGTTCAATTTCTTTTTCACAGCCAAATACAGCCTCCTCAAAGGTCACACGAACACTGGTACGTAGGTTCGCCCCCTTCATAGGGCCATTGTTCTGGGCACGTCTGCTGCCACCACCAAAGAAATCTCCAAATATGTCCCCAAATATGTCGCTGAAATCCGCACCGCTGAAATCGAATCCGCCGGCACCGCCTGCGCCGCCATCAAAGGCAGCATGACCAAACTGATCATACTGTTTTCTCTTTTCCGGATCACTGAGGATCGCATACGCCTCTGACGCTTCCTTAAACTTCTTTTCCGCCTCGGCATCCCCCGGATTTACATCAGGATGATATTTCTTTGCAAGGGCACGATATGCTTTTTTAATCGCCGCATCATCGGCATTCTTTTCTACTCCAAGGACCTCGTAGTAGTCTCTTTTTTGTTCAGCCATAATGAATCAGCCTTTCTAAATACACTTTCCTTAAACGTATATAGAAATGCGGTGGCGGACTTAGGGTCCGCCGTCGCATTTCCGCATAATATTTTATAGCATTTGTTACGTTTCGTCAATGATTAAACTTCACGGAAGTCTCCATCGATGATATCATCTTCAGGAGCACTCTGCTGCTGGTAAGCACCACCCATATCAGGACCTGCCTGACCTGCGGCACCCTGTGCACCCTGCATAGATTCATACATCTTGGTAAACAGGCTCTGTGCACTGTTCATTAATTTTTCCTTTGCAGCCTTCAGCTCATCAACATCACTGTCGCTCATTTCCTGATTAGCAGTTCTGTCAAGGATCGCCTTTACAGCTTCCATATCTGCCTGAACCTGAGTCTTATCGCTTTCAGGAATCTTATCGCCAACTTCTTCCAGTGCCTTTTCGGTCTGGAATACGAATGCATCTGCATCATTTCTTGCTTCTACAGCTTCTTTTCTCTTCTTATCCTGTGCTTCGAATTCAGCAGCTTCCTTTACTGCTCTTTCGATGTCTGCATCAGACATGTTAGAACCTGCAGTAATGGTGATGTGCTGTTCCTTACCGGTTCCAAGATCCTTAGCAGGTACATTTACGATACCATTTGCATCGATATCGAAAGTAACTTCGATCTGAGGAACACCACGGCGTGCCGGAGGGATTCCATCCAGACGGAACTGTCCGAGAGACTTATTGTCTCTTGCAAACTGTCTTTCACCCTGTACAACGTTGATGTCTACTGCTGTCTGGTTGTCAGCTGCTGTAGAGAAGATCTGGCTCTTCTTGGTAGGGATCGTAGTATTTCTCTCGATCAATCTGGTAGCCACACCACCCATGGTTTCGATAGAAAGTGAAAGTGGAGTTACGTCTAACAGAAGGATTTCGCCTGCACCTGCATCACCTGCAAGCTTACCACCCTGGATAGAAGCACCGATTGCTACACATTCATCAGGGTTCAGAGACTTACTTGGCTCTTTGCCTGTCAACTGTCTTACTTTATCCTGAACTGCTGGAATACGTGTAGAACCACCAACCAAAAGTACCTGGCCAAGGTCTGCATTGGTAAGACCTGCATCTCTCATTGCGTTCTGAACAGGGATAGCTGTTCTCTCTACTAAGTCATGTGTCAATTCATCAAATTTAGCACGAGTTAAGTTTACATCAAAGTGCTTAGGACCTTCTGCAGTTGCTGTGATGAAAGGAAGGTTAATGTTAGTAGTCATTGCACTGGAAAGTTCTTTCTTAGCCTTTTCAGCAGCTTCCTTTAATCTCTGAAGTGCCATCTTATCTGTAGAAAGGTCTACACCTTCTGCCTTCTTAAATTCTGCGATCATCCACTGTGTGATCTTGTTGTCAAAGTCATCACCACCAAGACGGGTATCACCATTTGTAGCCAATACTTCGATAACGCCGTCACCGATTTCGATGATGGAAACGTCGAAGGTACCGCCACCCAGGTCGTATACCATGATTTTCTGTTCTTTTTCGTTGTCAAGACCATAAGCAAGTGCTGCTGCGGTAGGCTCGTTGATGATACGCTTTACTTCCAGACCTGCAATCTTACCTGCATCCTTGGTTGCCTGACGCTGTGCATCGTTGAAATATGCAGGAACAGTGATAACTGCTTCTGTAACCTTTTCGCCCAAATAGCTTTCTGCATCTGCTTTCAGCTTCTGAAGAATCATCGCTGAGATCTGCTGTGGAGAATACTTCTTGCCATCGATGGTACGGCCATTGTCTGTACCCATGTCTCTCTTGATAGAAGCGATAGTCTTTTCTGCGTTGGTTACTGCCTGACGCTTTGCAGGTTCACCGATCAGTCTTTCTCCTGTTTTTGTGAATGCAACTACAGATGGTGTCGTTCTTGCGCCTTCTGCGTTTGCGATAACGGTAGGCTTTCCACCTTCCATAACTGCTACACAGCTGTTTGTTGTACCTAAGTCAATACCGATAATTTTACTCATTGTTCTCTTTTCCTCCTGATATGGATAAATTGTTATTGTTTCCTTGTTTTGTTCGATTGGAGCGCCGCTCTCACTGTTTACTGAACAACTCCGACCATGCTGTGACGTACTACACTGTCGCGATAGGTGTAACCCTTGATAAATTCCTGTGCTACGATACCGCTTTCATATTCTTCACTTGCCACCTGCATTACTGCGTTGTGGAAGTTAGGATCAAATTCTTTTCCAACCGCTTCGATAGGCTTTACACCGATGTTCTCAAGTTCTGTCATCATCTGCTTGTAGACCATTCTCATGCCGCCTACAAAAGCATCTTCTTCATCTTCCTTCTCTACAGTTGCAAAACCTCTTTCAAAATTGTCAACAACCGGAAGGATCTTTTCAATGACGCTGCGTGCACCAGTCTCGAACATGGCCTGTTTTTCTTTATCCGTTCTTTTACGGAAGTTCTCGAACTCAGCCATCTGACGTTTCACACGATCTTCTAACTCAGCAATTTTTTCTTTGGAAGCATCTGTCTGCTTATCTGCTTTTGCCTGTTTCTTGGCAGCTCTCTTTTCCGCCCAGGTCTTTGGTTCTTTGTCATCTGCTTCCTCGGCATCGTCTGTCATTTCTTCATCCGCTTCCGCTGCGATCTCATCTGAAGCTTCTGCTTCTTCTGTAACCTCAACTTCTACCGCAGCTTCTGTCACTTCTGCTGCCTCATCCACGGTTTCTTCAGCGGCTTCAGCAGTCTTTATATCTTTTTCCTGTTCTGCCATATATTCATCCCTTTCTTATTTCTTATATAAATCATCCAACTGGTTCATCATGGATCGCAGCGTTCCTACGACCTTGTCATAATCCATTCGTTTGGGACCGATGATACCAATTGTTCCCTTCATTCCTTCTTCCAATTCATAAGTAGCAGTAACTACACTGCAATCCTTCATACCTTTTACCGGTGCTTCCTCACCGATGTAAACCTGAATCCCCGTCTGCTCATCATTTGCCAGCGTTTCATAGACCAGATCCGTCAATGCATCTTTTTCCTCGAATGCATTGATCAGATGACTTGCATTCGTGCCGTCCGCCAATTCCGGATAGCGGAAAATGTTATTGGCACCACTGGTGTAAATCTCTAAATCTTCCTCCGCCTTAATGGCATCTGCCACGGCATCGATGACCTCGCTGACGATATCGCTGTGAACACCTGCCTGCTGCTTCATGGCCGCAATCATACCAAGATTAATCTCCTGATTGGATAGGCCGTTCAAGGTGGTATTCAGTAGCATATTCAGCTTCAGCAGCGTCTCATCAGACAATTCCTGAGCTACCGGCAGAATATGATTCTTGATCACATTGCCCTCCACTACGATCACTGCCAACAGCTGATTGTAATCCACTCTGGACAGCTGGATAAATTTCAGCTTGTTCCGATGGGTCTGTGGTGCACTGATCATGGTGGCATACTGGGTATTCTGTGCCAGAAATCTTGCGACCTTCTTTAAGATCTGCTCCATCTTATCCTGACGCTCCACCAGCATCTCCTTCATCTCGTAGACTTCCTTGTCCTTCTGCTCCATCATATAATCTACATAGAAGCGATAGCCTTTATCCGAAGGTATCCTGCCTGCAGAAGTGTGTGGCTGTACGATGTATCCCAATTCTTCCAGATCAGCCATCTCATTGCGTATGGTTGCCGAACTTAAATTTAAGTCCGTGTACTTGGAAATGGTCCTGCTGCCTACCGGCTCACCCGTTTCTAAATAATTACGAATGATGGCCTGCAATATCTTCTTTTTTCTTTCATCTAACAACTCATCACTTCCTTTCGGGTTGTTAGCACTCAGTTCAATGGAGTGCTAACACCTTCTTGCTATAAAATATCATTTTGCACTCTTATTGTCAACAGATTTTGAAGAAAATAATTATAAACAATTTATAAATCCCCCAGTTCAGCCATGCACTTGCCGAGAACGAAAACATGCTTGCATGTTTTTCGGAACGAGCAAGGGCATGGACTGAGCGCCGCATTATGAGCAAAGTTAGCCGCGACAGCGGCGGGAAAGCACCGTAGGTGCCTTTGCGAATGGCGCGACTGAACTGGGGGCGGCGCGGGCGCGACTGAACTGGGGGCGGCGCGGGTGCGACTGAACTGGGGGCCGGGTGCGACTGAACCGGGGGAGCGGCCCCGACAGCAACGGAAAGCACCTTAGGTGCCTTTGCGAATGGCACAAAAGCAATTCTTGTTCAAATTGATAGGGAGATTAGGCATAGAAATGATTAAATAGGTTCTTCCGTATATTTATGTAATTTCCAACTAAATGATGAAAATGACAAAAAAGTAGGACGACGGAAGCTCATTGTGCCCTACTAAATGTTTCAAACAGCAGAAAAGTAGGACAGCGGAAGCTCATTGTGTCCTACTAAATGTTTCAAACAGCAGAAAAGTAGGACAGCGGAAGCTCATTGTGTCCTACTAAGTGTTTCAAATAGCAGAAAAGTAGGACAGCGGAAGCTCATTGTGTCCTACTAAATATTTCAAATAGCAAAAAGGTAGGACAACGGAAGCTTATAACGTTTGTACATAAAAATACAGAAGAACCATCGTCACTAAACAGAAAATCAATTTGATTCAGTAAGATAAATCTTGCTGATTAAGCCGCAACATTGAGCGAATTTGTAAACATTGCCACAAGCTACTTAGCGTACTCGCATTCGTATCCATTATCTTTTTTCAATATTTTTCTTAACTATTCCTGTTCTATCTCAATTTTCTGACAAGTTTTAACGTTGAATCCATAGGTTCATTACGGCAGCATTTCTCCCTATCTTCAACAGACAGACTATTTATAAATTCAAGATGTCGATTCACTCTGGCCCTGATATATTCATTTGCAGTATCTACGGGAATATTCATGTTATTTAATGCACCCGAAGCCACCTCCGGATCCATTTCGTAACCAATGCTATTTCTTTTTGCAAGCATACATGCAATACTTGTTGTTCCGAAACCTAAAAATGAATCTAAAACTGTATCTTTTTCTGCAGAACACATATTCACGAAGCGATATGGTATTTCAAGGGAAAAATATGCATTTCTATTTCTTCAGTCTTTGTTTCCTCCTTTGACTGCGCAGTTCCTTTAATATCCCACAGGTACGAAACCCATAAATTTAGTAGGAGAATTCGATTGTTTTCTCCAATGAATATCCGGCAAAACACTGTAATCTTTTCCCTGAAAATATTCGATGATTAGCGTATGATTCGAATATAGTTGGAAGTTTTTGTTTATTGTTCTAGTTGCATCTCCGATATTAATACTTCAATCGAAGACCGGATATTCAAATAACTCTTCTTGTTCATACAAAAATGCCTTGTAAGATCTATGACCTTACAAGGCATTTTTACGCTTGGACACAATTTCATTTTTTCATTCAGCGGCCGGACATATGCCGCCGCCTCTTAAACCATCTGTTTCTTCAGTAATTAGATCATGAAGAAACCGGTTTCGGTTTCGTTGAATACGTAGTAAGCCTTGCTTTCTTCTACCTTAACATACAATTCAATGTTCTTCAGAGCAGAAGCCTTCTGGCCTAAGTCATATACCCAAACATCCTTAGCGATCTTTATAAGATCATCCTGGGTATAAGCCTTGCCGGCGAACTGGATCTCACATTTAACTTTCTTAGAAGCAGCCTTCTTTGCAGGCGCCTTCTTTTCTACTACGGTTTCAACAGTATTTTCAACAGTTACATTCTTCTTAGTTGCCATGATAATTCATTCTCCTTTTTAACAATAAATCCTTTTATAAAGTTATCTTCTCACTGGTCATTTCTCATTGGTCACTTTTCATAATTCCTCTTGTGGTAAATCGGCGTTTTCACCATAAACATGTTATGTAAATACCACAGTGGTGGAGTTTACATTAAAATAAGATGTTTGTCAACTAAAAATTTTATAAACGGGCAGATTATCCGTAACTTTAACAATTTAATAAGGCCTTAAACCATTGTTTATTGGTTATTATTTAATTTCCATCTTCAAGCATTGATTGCAATATATTTAGCACATTATCAAATGCTTCTCTCGCTTTCTCATTTGAAGGCTCTATATGTTGAGTTGCTGTTTCAACAACATTAATTATCAATCTTATGAAACCTTGAAATTGTTTATTTGTCATTCCCATATCTTTATCACTCACTTTCCTGTCCTCCCTTTCCAATTTATATGTATATTATAAACGAAAGAGGTTGATGGTGTAAAGCCTTATTAAATTGTTTAAGTACTGTTTTACTTTTCGTGTCTATTGTTTTTTCAAAATTTCCCATGAAAACTTAGGACGAACTGTCCAAAACAAAAAAAGAACATGTAACATCAGACCGTTACATGTCCTTATCTTATCACTATTTTTCTATTTATTCAACCCTGAAATTTGTTTTCATAAAGTGTTCATTCCACATAAGTATATCCCCACAGATTTCGTATTTGGGGAATCAAATCCACCACCTCCCAGCTCTTTTCACTGTTGCGTCTGCTGTTAGGATAATCACCTCGGCTGTCAGATCAATGTTGTAATCCTTGTCTTTATTCAAAGGATAATCCAGCACAAAATCCTTGGTTTCCGGATTCCTTTTTAATAAAGTAATCAGTTATCTGATGATTTTACAGTCTATCACAGAACGCATTTCCCTCCAATAGGCTTCCGCAAATCTTTAAATACTATTTCGCACTTCTTTAGAATTCAGCCGGCAAACCATTGCTTCCTTTTTCCGCAAGCAGTTTTCTATATTGCGAAGGAGACATCCCCTTCAACTTGCGAAACATACGACTAAAATATAGCGGATCCTCATATCCCACGATTGCAGCGATTTCCGCCATATTATAATCCGTGGTTTTTAGCAGACTGACCGCATTGTTTACACGGATCATCAGGATATACTGCATCGGTGAATGATTTACAAACTGCTTGAAGTTTCTTTGAAACCAACTGACACTCATACCCCTGGACTGCGCATACTCTTCTATACTGATTGCCTCATTATAATGTTCGTTGAAATAACGCCGTGCAAATTCCATTTCATCCTGTATGTATGAATTAACAGAAGGAGTGTGCTCTTGTCTGGATCTTTGCACCAGTAGAAAAATCTGATGTAAATACATGGTCAATAATTCTTCATAACCTACCCTGCGGGTCTGAATCTCATTGATGATCTCTTTAAACAGATATACATACACCGCAGAAGCACCGGAATAGAAAACAGGCTCATCCATCGGAATCTCGTATTTACGCAATATATTTTTTACATCATTTCCCGTAAAATGAATCCAATACACCTCCGGCTTGTCTTCACAGAAGTAGTCATATTTCTGCTCCTGACGAGGCTGGTATAAAACCATATGTCCGGCTGTCACAATTCTTTCTTGTCCGTTAAAATAAAAGTGTGCTTTACCGGACACAACGTACAGCAATTGATAGTCCAGTCGCCCCTTGGGACGCCAGGTTGGCAATTTTGATACCGTACTCAGGCGATAAGTCCCGCAACTACCCACAATCAGCGGTCTGGATTTATCCTTCAGTCCCAGTAAAGATTCCTTAAGATATCCTGAATTCATGTACATAATCTGTTCCTCCCATATACCTCTATAATTCTATTGTACAGATTAGTCCATATTTTGTACAGACCAGTGAATTTATTTTTCTAAATAAATTTACTAAAATAAAATTACCAAATGAGAACGAACAAAATAGAGGAGCAAACCAATGAATGAAAAAAAATATTTGAAATGGTATAACAAAATCGGTTACGGTTCGGGAGATATCGCGGGCAATGTAGTATACGCATTCCTATCCACCTTCATGATGTTCTACCTAACTGAAAAAGTCGGCATGAATGTAGGCATAGTAGGTACCCTAATGGCATTGTCCAAGTTATTTGACGGTGTTACGGATGTATTATTCGGCTCATTGATCGACAAAACCCATACCAAAATGGGAAAAGCACGTCCTTGGATGATCTTTGGGTTTATCGGTTGTGCAATTACTTTAGTGGCACTCTTTGCAGTTCCCACCTCCTGGGGCAGCACTGCACAGTACATTTACTTCTTTGTAACCTATACTCTATTGAATGCTGTCTTCTACACCGCAAACAACATTGCATATGCATCCCTGACTGCACTGGTTACCAAGAACAGTTCCGAACGTGTACAGCTTGGCTCCGTCCGCTTTATCTTTGCATTCGGTACCAGTCTCCTGATCCAGTACTTTACCTTTGACCTGGTAGAAATCCTTGGCGGCGGTACAGAAGGCTGGAAATGGGTGGCTATCATTTACGCAGTCATCGGTCTCGTAACAAATACCATCTCCGGTCTCTCTGTAAAAGAGCTTCCGGCTGATGAACTGGATGAGACCGCTGATCCTGCTTTACAGGAAAAAGAAGAGAAATATACCTTATGGCAGGCTGCCAAGATGCTGTTTTCCAACAAGTATTACCTGATGATCTGTGCAACATACGTTGGTACCCAGCTGTACGCTTCGATGTTGAATATGGGTGCATACTTTATGAAATATGTATTAGGTAATGAAAACCTTCTGGGTGATTTCTCTCTTGCCATCAATATCCCATTAATCGCCGGACTGCTGATCACCCCCTGGCTGGTAAAGAAAATGAAAGGCATGTACAAAATCAATCTCATCGGTTATGTCATTGCTATCATAGGGCGTGCGCTTGTAATCGCAGCCGGATATATGCAAAATATTCCTCTCATGCTGGCGTTCACTGCATTAGCAGCATTAGGAACAAGCCCTCTGCAGGGTGATCTGAATGCACTGATTGCATCCTGCTCCGAACACACCTTCCTGACAAAAGGTAAACGCATCGACGGAACCATGTACTCCTGCTCTTCTTTCGGCATCAAGGTAGGTGGAAGTATCGGTACTGCCATTTGTGGTTGGTTATTAGATGCAGCCGGCTTTGTGGAAAAGGCTGCCACCCAGACGACAAGTGCCATGAACATGCTCCATGTGGTTTACCTGTGGTTGCCTATGGTCATGAATATTATCGTTATCATCATCTTATCCAAACTGAAAGTAGAAAGAGCAAACGAAAAACTAATTTCCGAACGGACCTTATCATGAACATTAATACCTATATCACTGCCTTAGTACATTACGGTTTAAACAAAGAATTGTTTAAACCCAACAATAAAATATTTATCATTAATCAGCTTTTGGATATTCTTATGGTAACTGATTATGAACCTGTAGAATCCCGGATGCTTCCGTTGGAGGATATTCTGAATGGTCTTGCAGAAGATGCCATCAAACGTGGAGTATGTAACGAAGACTCCACCAGCCGGGATTTGTTTTCTGCAAAGCTGATGGGTGTAATGACTCCGCCTCCAAAGGAGGTTATAAAAAATTTCTATGATTTGTATGAGGTATCACCTGAAACAGCCACTGACTGGTACTATCGCTTTTCCCAGGATACTGATTACATCCGGCGCTATCGTATTCAAAAAGATATGCACTGGAAAACTGCAACAGAATACGGCAATTTAGATATTACAGTCAATTTAAGCGAACCTGAAAAAGATGCTATAGCAATTACTGCGGCAGGGCAAAACCAACGTGTAATACCTCTTCTTTTGGATAACGAAGAATGGTATATGCAGTATAGTCCTTATGTTTATTGCCCCGAACATTGTATCGTTTTTAACGGCCGGAACACACCTGTGGTAATTAACAAAGCCACTCTGAATAAACTTTTAGACTTTGTGACTAAGTTTCCTCACTATAATATCGGCAGCAATGCGGATCTTGCCATTGTCGGCAGCAAAAATTTAACCTATGAGCACTTTCAAGGCGGACATTACAGCTTTCCTATGGAGCGAGCCCCCATCGATCAGAAAATAACTTTTTGTAATTACGAAGACATATCCGCAGGGATTGTAAAATGGCCCATGAGCGTCATCCGCCTTACCAGTGCCAATAAAGAACGCCTCTCTGATCTTGCAACGAAGATACTTCTCTGTTGGCGTATTTACAATGACAAAAAAGCTTTTATTTTTTCGAAAACAGATAACGAGCCTCATAATACCATTACTCCCATTGCACGTCGCAGGGGAAGTGACTATGAACTGGATCTTGTTCTTAGAAATAATATCACTACAACAGAACATCCTCATGGAGTCTTCCACCCTCATGCAGAATTACATCATATCATAAAGGATAATATGAGCTTAATTGAAACGATGGGTTTAATTATCCTGCCTGCTCATTTGAAACAGGAACTTACTGATATTGAACAGGCCATTATGTGTGGTACCCCTCTTGAAGGAGAACTTAGCAAACATCAGGTATGGGTATTTGAACTGAATCAAAAGTATACTTTTTCACCCGAAAATATAGATAGTATATTGAAAGTGGAAATTGGTAAGGTGTTTGCTCAGGCACTAAAACATGCGGGTGTCTTTAAGCACACACCTGAAGGAATCGAGGCATTTAGCCGCTTCATAGAGTATGTAAATCAGGAGGAATGAAAGGCGGAATCCTCCAAAGATTCCGCCTTTTCACACTCAATAATTCAAATTACAAACCTTTCCGGCACTACCCCAGTATCCCCGCAGCCAGCACCACAATACCAAGCACGATTCTGTACCAGCCAAACACCTTAAAATCATGCTTCTTAATATAATTCAGCAAGAACTGCAGAATAAATATAGATACAATGAATGCCACCACACAACCTACCAACAGACAGGCAATTTCAATGCCCGAAAAATTAAACCCAAACTTTAACAGCTTCAGCAGACTGGCACCAAACATAACCGGAATAGCCAGGAAAAAGGTATATTCAGATGCAATCTTACGAGACACACCGATCAGCAGTGCACCGATGATTGTAGCTCCGGATCGGGAAGTTCCCGGGAACACTGCTGCAATCACCTGAAATACACCGATCCAGACAGCTGTCTGATAGGTGATCTCAGTTAGACTGTTGATCTGTGGCTTCTTCCCTTTATTCCAGTTTTCGATTACGATAAACGCAACGCCAAATACAATCAGTGCAATGGCAATACACACCGGATTGTAAAAAAGTCTCTCAAATACTTCATCAAACAAAATACCGATGACTGCTGCCGGCACGCATGATACTAAGATCTTAAACCACAATGTCATAATATCCATCTTCACGAAGGACATCAGGCCCGACTTGCCGCCATGCTCTTTTGCACTCAGGGCAAATGGCCAGATCTGCTTCCAGAACAGCACTACCACCGCCATGATGGCTCCCAGCTGAATCACCACATCAAACATTCCGAAAAAATCTTCGCTGGTTTCCTGAAATGGAATCACCTGCTCCACTAAAATCAAATGACCGGTACTGCTGATAGGCAGCCATTCTGTGATACCTTCCACAATACCATATATAATTGCTTTTAAAATCTCCAACATGTTTTAATCAAATGCCTCCTATGCCCTGTTCGGGTACTCGCTTTCTACAAATTTCTTCAAAGCCACCAACGACCTCTCCACCTTTTCAGTGTCGATACAATATGCCATTCTGAAGTAACCGGGCGCCCCGAAGGAATCGCCGGGCACCAGTACTAAATCGTACTTTAACGCTTTCTGGCAGAACACCTTTGCATCCTCTTCCAAAGCCTTAGGGAAGATATAGAAGGTTCCTCCCGGTTTTACACAGGTAAAGCCCAATTCCACCAGGCAATTGTAAATCAAGTTCATATTCTTCTCATATACACTTAAATCAGAAGTCTTGTCAAGAACCTGTGCTACCGCCAACTGAATGATAGACGGCGGACAATTATGACCGATACTTCTGGAAATCTGTGTACACATAGGTACCATCAGATCTGCATCCGTACATTTGGGATTGACAGCCACATAGCCGATTCTTTCTCCGGGCAGCGACAAGGACTTAGAGAAGGAATAACACATAATGGAATTATCATAAAATGCAGACACACAAGGTGCTTCCACGCCGTCAAACACAATTTCTCTGTAAGGTTCATCGGAAATGATAAAAATATCATGACCATATTCTTCCTGTTTTCTGCGCAGAGTCTCAGCCAGGCGTTCAATGGTTTCTCTCGAATATACAATACCGGAAGGATTGTTGGGGGTATTAATCATAACAGCCATAGTCTTTTCGCTGAGCATCTCTTCAAATGCTTCAAAATTAATCTGAAATGTGTCTGTGTTCGGCGGTACGATCTTCAGCACTGCACCTGTCAGATTCACATAAGGATTGTATTCCGGGAAAAATGGTGCAAATGTAATAATCTCATCTCCCGGCTCCGTCACCAGACGGAATGCGTGAGCCAATGCACCTGCCGCACCGGATGCCATAAAAATATGCTTTGCCTCATAAGGAATGCCAAAACGTTCCTTCAGGGAATCCGCTACAGCCTCTCTCACAGAAGTAATTCCCGGACTCGGGCTGTATCCATGCAGCTCACCGGACTCCTTTGTTTCCAGCATATGTATCATTGTGTCTGTAAATTCCTGAGGTACCGGAACAGATGGGTTGCCTAAACTATAATCAAATACGTTTTCATAGCCAATTTCTGCACCTCTTTCAGTTGCAAATTCTGACAGCTGTCTGATCACAGATTTTCCCGCCAGCATATCTTTATATTTTTGTACTACCATAATTTTTCCTCTTTTCTGCTAATCTTTTCTTTTCATATTAACATACCTTCAAACATTGTTCCAGATATTTTTAATCAGAGTATACAAATCATGGATAGAATACCCCTCCGCACGTTATCCCCCTTTTCGTGCATATTTTAACATTGTTTATTTTGCATGATTCATGTATTATAGTTGTAAGCTAATCAAAGAAAGGAATGATATTATGTTTGAATCCAAACGAAACAGGGAAAATGGTTTCGAAACCGTAGAACCGAACAAATCCAAAAAAGCCGGTAAAGTATTAGGCGGATTCTTCGGCACCATCGCACTTTTAATTGTGGCTTCCGTAGTGATCTTTGGCTCCACTTATCAGATCAAAGAACAGGAACAGGCTGTACTGATCACCTTCGGTCAGGCAAAAGCTGTTACCGAACCCGGTCTACATTTTAAAATACCTCTGATCCAGCAGGTAAAAAAGGTAAATACCACCATCCAGGGCTTTGCCATTGGCTACAGTGAAGACGGCAATGTCTCCAACGAGGAATCTTTAATGATTACTTCTGACTACAATTTTGTAAATGTGGACTTCTTCGTGGAGTACCGGTATGCAGATCCTGTAAAGGCATTATACGCATCGAAGAATCCCGCAGGTATCCTGAAAAATATCTGCCAGAGCAGCATCCGTACTGTAGTGGGCAGCTATCCTGTAGATGACGTGCTGACCACCGGCAAAAACGAGATTCAGGCTGCCATCAAGACAATGATCGTGGAAAAATTAGAGGAACATGATATTGGTGTTCAACTGGTAAACATTACCATTCAGGACTCTGAACCACCAACCGCTGAAGTCATGGAAGCATTTAAAAATGTTGAAACTGCAAAGCAGGGTGCAGATACCGCACGGAACAATGCCAACAAATACCGCAACGAGCAGCTTCCTACTGCACAGGCTCAAGCCGACAAAATCCTTAAGGATGCAGAAGCAAAGAAAACAGAACGTATCAATGAAGCAACTGCGCAGGTAGCACGATTTAACGCAATGTATGAAGAATACATTAAAAATCCGACCATCACAAGACAGCGTATGTTCTATGAAGCTATGGAAGAGATCCTTCCGGAACTGAAGGTGATCATCGAAAGTCCTTCCGGTGATGTGGACATGATCTACCCGGTGGAATCCTTTACCGGAAATGAAGGTACTTCCGCAGGAAATGAGGAGGTAAATTATGAAAACAATTAAGAAAGCGTTTTTAGTCATCGTGCTTTTTGCCCTTTTGATCATTGGCTCGTCAAGCATTGTTGTGACCTATGAAAATGAATATAGTTTAATTCGCCAGTTTGGTAAGGTAGATCACGTGGTTTCTGAAGCAGGCATCAGTTTTAAACTGCCTTTTATCCAAAGCGTTGACAAATTGCCCAACCAGACATTACTTTACGACTTACCGGCATCCGATGTTATTACCAGCGACAAGAAGACCATGATCTGTGACAGCTACATTTTATGGCACATTTCAGATCCACTGAAATTCTCCCAGACCCTGAACTCTTCCGTATCCAATGCTGAGAATCGTCTGGACACCATCGTATACAACTCGACCAAGAATGTGATCTCCAGCATCCCTCAGGATGATGTGATCTCCGGCCGTGACGGAGAACTGTCTGCTGCCATCATCGAAAATATCGGCACCAGTTTGGAGCAGTACGGAGTTGAATTATTATCCTTCGAAACCAAACAGCTGGATCTGCCAAGCGATAACAAAACTGCAGTGTACGAGCGAATGATCTCTGAACGAGACAATATCGCCGCAACCTACACTGCAGAAGGTAATTCCGAAGCACAGAAAATCCGCAACTCCACAGACATGGAAGTGACCGTAATGCTTTCTGAAGCGGAAAAAGAAGCGGAAATCCTGGTAGCAGAAGGGGAAGCAGAATACATGAAGATCCTTGCAGACGCATACAATGATCCTTCCAAGACAGAGTTTTACTCTTTCGTAAGAAGCTTAGATGCATTGAAGGCGTCCCTGAAGGGCGACAATAAGACTGTATTCCTGACACCTGAATCGCCTATTGCACAGATTTTTTATGCGGAGTAATGATTGCCGCACACAAACCCTGATTACACATGAACGAGGGGGCTGTTGCAAAATCAATGTCTATCCACTTAACTTATCGACATTGATTCTGCAACAGCTCCTTCATATTTCATTGTATCATCCTTCAATCGAACATCTCTCCATATGACACAAGTGTCACATTTCCCAGTTCAGCCGCTCTCTCCTGACAGCCTTTTGTAAATCCACTTTTAGAAAACAGGTAGTAGTGTTTTTTTTGATAATGAAACAGTTTACTACGCTCAACCAATGTTTCCAAAACCTCCATATCAACCTTCTCATTTCTCCACTTGCACTCTGCAAAAAGAGCGGTATCCTTATCCTCTTCCCCCATAATGTCAATCTCCACCTGCTGCCGGGTCCTTGGATTCGTCCCCCACCATCGTCCAATATCTGTGAAATCAACCGCACATTTTCTCTCCAACAAAAGTTTCCAAAGATATTGTTTGCAGATTTCTTCAAATACTGCCCCCATATAATCCGACAATACAGGGTCGATACGTCTATAAGCCAAATCTGCAGCTCCACGAGAAATAACAGACGCATTTCCGGGCACAAAACGATACCAGAAACGAAACATATTATCTGCCACAGAATAAATTGTCTTACGGGTCGAATCCTCGCCATAAGGCATTTCTTTTTTTACAATCCCCAAGGTGATCAGATTTTTAATATACATAGCACAGACGCTTGTATCCTCACCAATCTTACCTGCAATCTCTGAAAGCTTTGATGCACCTGCCGCTATCGCAGAAATAATTGCATTATAAATAGCCGGCTCCCTTACTTCCTGTTTCAAAAGATTATTGGGTTCTTCATAAATTGATGAATTTGGGTTCAAATGTGTATTCTTGATATTCTCCTCAATGGATAATCCATCATTCAGCATCAACAGATATTGGGGCGTCCCTCCCACAATACCATACGCCAATGCTTTATCCATATCAGAAAATTTCAGAAAATACTCACAGGTTTCAAAAAAGTCAAATGGCTGAATCTTAAACTGTGCTGTCCTTCTGCCATACAAAGGTGCCTTATAAGCGAGCACGTGATCTTCCATATATGACATAGATGAACCACATAATATCAAAAACAATTTGGAACGATCCTTGTACTTATCTATCAAAAGCTGCAAAGTAGACGCAAGACTTTGAGATGCCCGGGCAACATAGGGATACTCATCCATTACGAGTACCATTCGCTTATTTTCGGCCAATAGAAATACATACTCTAATGCTGTCTGAAAAGAGGCAAACGTTGTATCAGCAGTAATCCCCATTCCATGCTCCAATACACACTTACTGAAGTTCTCAAGATTCTGTTTATCATTCGTTTCCACACCGGTAAAAAAAATCGCATCTTTATCTTTCACGAATTCATTCACAAGAGCGGTTTTCCCTACTCTTCGGCGACCATATATAACCACAAACTCAAATTCACCTGCCTGATACAGCTTGTTCAATCGCTCAAGTTCTTTTTGTCGACCAATAAACATATGCACACCTCCAGACCTCACTTTATCATATTTTATAATACCTGTTCTTATGTGTCAATTACTAATTTGCATTTTACTAAAACATAATTTACTAAATTTAGTTTTAGCTATCCAGGCTTTTCCAAATATTTGTGTGTAACGCAATCCATCACTCTTGACGCCTTGATGGTGCCTAAACAATGACTGCATTCATCCGGTTTCTTCTTTTATAGTTTAACTTTTCTAAAGTCCGAGAGCTGCCATCACGACAGCTCTCTTGTTGATTCACGCAATATTAACTTTGGTGAAAGTATGGTTTCCGGACTCTCACCCGCTTCTTCCCTGTCTATCAAAGCAAACATCTTCTCCGCTGATCTTAAACCGATCTCAAAGGGTAACATATCCACCGTTGTCAGAGGCGGATAAATCATTTCCGAATACTCATTATTATCATATCCAATGACGGAGATATCCTGGGGCACCTTAAGCCCCGCTTCCCCTATGGCTGCATATACACCATAAGCCATGTAGTCACTGAAGCAGAAGATCGCCGTGGTGGGTGATTCACAGGTTCCGACCTGACCTTCTTGTTGAGGCCACTTCTGTCCGATTCCAACCTGTCCTCCAAGCCACTTCTTTGCAGCCTCGTACCCACCATCTCTGGTACTGTCACTTTCAAACACCCTTACCGATTCTTCGGTCAAGCCCTGTTCCTTTAGATACGCAAGGAACCCTTCATAACGCTCCCTTGCGGAAGATATGTACATAGGAGCGGAGATATACACAAAACTGCGATGGCCGGACTCATACAGATGCTTGGCTGCTATATAGCCGCCTTCATAATCACTGCTCTGGACAATATTGGCATCTATGCCCGGAAATCTTCTCTGCAGGAGAACATAAGGAATAGATGCATCATGCAGCCTCTCCCAAACCTGGAGATTTTTCATGGACGGCACCAAAAAGATGCCATCCACACCATGATCCAGCATATTTTCCAGCACCCTGCACTCCTGCTCTGATTCCGAGTTGGAATTACCTAACATTAAGGTGTAGCCAGACTCATTACATACCTTTTCGATACCTTTATATATATAAGAATAAACGGGGTTACAGATATTGGGCACGATGATCCCTAACATCATGGATTTAGCCGTCTTTAAACTGCTGGCAACTAAATTCTTTCGATAGCCAAAACGCATAGCTGTATCTTTTACCAGCAAGGTGGTCTCCTGACCGATATCCGGCATATCCCGGAGTGCTCTGGAAACGGTGTTGACGGAAACATTCAATTCTTCTGCAATATCTTTTAATGTGACGGGCACTTTAGCTCCCTCCAATATTTTCATCTTTCACACCATTATACAAGCATCCGCTGCTTATGTCAAAACCACATTTTCATTGACAAAAAATAATGCAAATGCTATGCTTACATTAACGATAATGTTATAGAAGGAGGTATTATCATGAAACTTGCTTTATTAATTGCAAACCGCGGTTTCTTCCCCAGCTCTGTCATCGATTCTGCACGTGCCGAGATGTCTGAAGCTGTAGAAAAAGCGGGTGCTGAAGTCCTGATGATGGATCCCTCACTGACCCGCTACGGTGCAGTAGAGTCCAGAGCTGACGGCGAAATTTACGCTGCATTCCTTGCTGAGCATGCCGGGGAGTATGATGGTCTGATCATCTGTCTGCCCAACTTCGGCGATGAGAATGGCATCAAGGAAGCCATCAAGGATGTAACCGTACCCATTCTGCTGCAGGCATATCCGGATGAATTAGGCAAATTAGACTTTGCCAACAGACGGGATGCATTCTGCGGAAAATTAGGCTTATGTGCTGTACTGAAACAGATGAAGGTGCCATTTGTATCCGGCGAACCTTTTACCATGCATCCTTTGAGTGAGGATTTCCACAAGGAAATATGCGATTTTATTGGTATCTGCCGCATGGTAAAGAGAATGCGCCACATGCGTATTGGCGTGTTAGGTGCAAGAACCACAGCATTTAAGAGTGTTCGTTTTGATGAAGGTGCATTGGAGTCCAGAGGTGCTGATGTAGAAACATTGGATCTCACTCAGGTATTTGACAAAATGCGTGCTGTCTCAGAAGATGATCCCCGCCTTGCGGATTGGGAACAGGAGATCAAAGCCATTTCCGACACATCCGACACGCCTGCATATGCGATTTTGAATCAGTGTAAATTGGGTGTTGCATTGGAAGAACTGCAGGCGGAGATGAAACTGGATGTCATGGCGATCCGCTGCTGGAGTGAACTGCAGTATGAATTTAAGATCACCCCTTGTACTGTCATGGGTATTTTAAACAAACGCCAGATTCCGATTGTCTGCGAAACTGACGTAACAAACGCACCTGCAATGTTGGCGTTAGCCATGGCCTCAGGTACCGGCGTAGGTTGCCTGGACATCAACAACAATTACGGCTCAGAACCGGACAAATGTATCATGTTCCACTGCGGACCACTTCCTATTGACCTCTTATGCGGACCCGGTCATATGGAAGAGCACAAAATGTTCACCAAAACACAGGGAGAAAACTGTTCCTGGGGTGTAAACGTAGGACGCATCAAACCGGGCACCATCACCATCTGTGGTATGCGTACGGAAAATGGTCAGGCACGTTACTTTGTAGAGTGTGCTGAGGTTATGGACATCCAGATTGAAGAAGATTTCTTTGGTACATACGGTATTGTTAAAATTGACGGCCTGCAGACAAAGCTGCGTCACATGAGTGAAGAAGGCTTCCGTCATCACGCAATTATCACTGCCGGAGATCACACCAGAAGAATCAGAGAAGCACTGACCAAATATTTAGGCTACACAGAAGTGGTTCTTTAAAAATTGTAATTTTTTTTACTTAGTTACATTAACGATAATGGGCCACCTTATGTCTTATTCGGCCCACAACATTTAAGAAAGGAAAACTGCTATGAATAAACTTGGTATTTTCATGAATTTCTGGGAAAAGGGTTGGGCAGCTGACCACAAGAAATATATCAAAAAAGCTGCTGAAATCGGCTTTGATATTCTGGAGTTCCAGGCACAGCCTCTGTTAGAGATGAGTGATGATCACATTCGTGACCTTAGAAAAACTGCCGATGAATACGGCATTGAACTTACATATAGCTTGGGTCTGGACCGCCGTTATGATGTGTCTTCCTTAGATGAATCCATCCGTAAAGGCGGCATTAACTACCTGCAGAATATCATCCGCAAAATGGAAGTGGGCGGTGGTACCTTATTATCAGGTGTCAGCTACGCAGGCTGGGGAACTCCCGACGATATGCAGGACACCAAGAAGCCCTACTGGGATCAAAGTGTCAAGAGTATGCGTGAGATCATCAAGGTTGCGGAAGACTGCGGCGTTACTTACTGTGTAGAAGCTGTAAACCGCTTTGAAACCTGCCTCATCAACACCGCAAAAGAAGCGCTTGCGTACATCGAAGAAATTGACAGCAAGAACATCGGTGTGTTGTTAGATACCTATCATATGAATATTGAAGAAGACAGCATCGGCGATGCTATCCGTCTGGTTGGTGCAGATCGCTTAAAGAGCTTCCATACCGGCGACAACAACCGTCGTGCTCCCGGCAGGGGTCATATCAACTGGGATGAAGTGTTCGGTGCACTTGCTGAAATCGGCTATAAAGGCCGCATTGTTTCCGAACCCTTTGTAATGCAGGGCGGCGAAGTAGGCCGTGATATCCACGTATATCGCGATCTGATCGAGAATCCTTGCGAAGCTGCCATCGATGCAGAAGCTAAGTATCTGCTGGAGTTTGAGAAGGCTATGCTGAAGAAGTATAATATGGTGTAAAGAAGCAAGACCTTGTAAACATTGGTTTCATTTAGGCATTGAGCGCAGAACTATGGAAAATCACCCATTTTAAACGCTTTATTCAGCTTCTTTCTCCGGCATGCTCCCCTGGATAGGGCAGCTGTACAATGTTTATGGCTGCCCATTTCCCATAGCAGGAGCAGTACAGTTCGTAGTACTCTTCATAACTGACCTGACAATCGTATGTCAGCAACTCCAACTCTGCCCCAAAGGCATTGACCATAATTTTCATTTCCTGCATATTGTTCTTTAAATAAAATTGCTTTCTGCGAAGGCGATCTGCACGATTGTCCGCCTCTTCATATACATTTTCAATTTCTAAAAAAAGTCGTCTGTCATGATAATGCATCTGCAGTGCCTTCAGTATCTCCGTTCCTACACCTGTCCCCCGAAGCTTTTCAGCCACAGCAAGGTAATCCAAAAGCACCAGATCTGCACCATTCATAGTAATGGCAAATCCGGCAAATTCTCCATCCTTCTCTGCAATCCATACATCCGCTTTGCGCTTCTGCTTCACCAGCCAAATTAGCCAAAGAGGCTTTTGCTCATATTTCGGAAAGGATTTTTTATAAAGTGTTCTCAACGCCAGCCATTCTATAGGCGAATTGATTTTCTTAAGCTGCATGGTGTTTCCTCCACTACTCAATGACCAGGCTTACCTGCTCGTCCTCTTCCTTATTGTACACATGCTTGCCGATGATAGATCTCAGATTCACTACATCCTGAAGCTCCGGACTTCCAAACTCAAGATAACAGGTCTGAGATTCCGGAATATTTAATTGGGTATAAAAATCTGATACATGACAGTAAAATCTATCCAAAATGTCTTCCAGCGGATAGTCTGAAATATCTGCTGCATTGCCGCCCTCTTTCAGTTCCGGCTCCTGCACAAATGACAGCGATGTCACAAACAGATCATCACCATCTTCGTCTATCATTTTATAGATGTTTGCTTCCACTTCCTGATATTCACCGGTTTCATACTTCTCTGATTTATAATTTTCGATCTGCTTCATACTTTTTCTCCCTGAACTTTATAGTAATGATATTATTTCTTTCAACACATACTCTTTTGCCGGCATCACGATGGCCTGATCACCTATTACCATTTCTATCACCTTCAGTTCCATCCCCATACGCCGCCTGAAATGTGCTGACATATCCTCCCCACCATGAAATGGATGGCTTTTCCCAAATGGGGTATCGTTCAGATACCGCAGCATCAGCGGATACCACATCTCTACGCCATTCTGATCGGAACGCTCCTTCTTGATCTGAGCAATGTTTTCCTCGATCTGATCTGATTGCAGATAAATCAACAGAAAATCCTTGTCCTTCAATGGTGCAAATAGCTCCCGATAAATATCTAATATCTGTTCTTCCGCCAGATCATAGTAAAGCAGCAGTTCCTCCATGGTATTCTGAAAAAAGGAACACTCAAACACATTACCCACGCTGTCAAATGCCTGGTAACGAGCCTGTAAAATCTGTAAAAACTCTTCCAAAGACCGCCTGCCATTGTAAATCTCATATTGTTCCATATACTCATAAAAATCCCTGCGTTCCGCCAGAATACGGGTATATGTGACAATATAAAATTCGCCTTCCCGGTAAGTATTCTTTCTGATTTCTTCAGCTAAATCAGGAAACAAATGGATGGTTTCCTGATACTGCACCTCTGTCATGTGAGTGCACCATGCCAATTCCACCGGGGAATAATCCCCCTCCCAATACACATGATAATCCGGCAATTCCTGCCCCAAAAGACGCAGTAATGTGGTCTTCCCGGTTCCTTGAATACCTTCAATAAAAATATTCTTCATAATACCTTCCTCATGACCAGACAACCTGTCCCCTCGCCCTCAAATCCCAGCTTTTTTGCAAGTTTGATGGATGCCTCATTCTCCTCCTCCACCTGAAGAAAAACCTTGGTAAAGTCCAATTCCTCCCGTGCATAGTCTAAAATCGCCCTACAGGCTTCCTCTGCATAGCCCTGCCTCTGCCAGGGAACACCGATCATATAACCTATACAGGGGAGGCCGTCCAATTCTCCGATTTCTCCCTGCCCTTCCGGCAAAGTCCCGGAATGCTCCTGCATATTCCCGGGGTGTTCCGGCATGGGATACCCTGGCATATTCGAAAACCCAGCTCTGCCGATGACCTTCCCCGTGTCCTTTAAAACAATACTCCATACCCCATATTCATAAAAACGATAGTGTGCCTGATATTCCCGGATATATGCCGCTTCTCCGGCTGCATCCCCATGAAAATCCTTCATATAACGTTTGATGGCAGCTTCTTTGTAGATTTCCTCAAAAGCAGCCGCATCCTCCGGAATCATTTCTCTTATCAGCAGCCGCTCCGTCTCTAAAATTTCCCAGGAAATATTCATTTCCCTGCAATAGACTTTTTCATAAAAGTCCATATCCAATGCATCCGGATTTTCCACTGCATACGCCGCTCCGGAAAGATCCTGATCCTTATTACCCTCATGAAGCCAGGCAAGCACCGGCAGCCCCATGTTCTTTATCCGGTCCAGTTTCTGCTTTGTATCCACGATGTACAGCACACCCTGTTCGACATCCGGCTGATCTTCTCCACAAAAAATCACCTTTTTTAAATATCTTTTCACGTTTTGTCTTTACCTTCTCATTATTTTGGGTTATTATGTTCTGGAGTATATTATACCATTAAATTGACAGAAAGGGAAATTATTATGGCACAGAATCCTATTGTTACAATTACAATGGAAAATGGGGATGTGATCAAATTAGAATTGTATCCGGAAATTGCCCCTACTTCCGTTAACAACTTTATCAGCCTCGTTAAGAAAAACTTTTATGATGGACTTATCTTCCATCGCGTAATCAGAGGCTTTATGATCCAGGGCGGATGTCCTGACGGCACCGGCATGGGCGGTCCCGGCTACAGCATCAAGGGCGAATTTGCACAGAATGGCTTCAAAAATGACTTAAAGCATACAGAAGGCGTACTTTCCATGGCAAGAAGCATGGCTCCCAACTCTGCAGGCTCTCAGTTCTTCATTATGCATAAGAACTCTCCTCATTTGGACGGAAGCTACGCAGCATTCGGTAAGGTTATCGAGGGTATGGATGTTGTGAATAAAATTGCAGAAACTGTTACTGACTGGAACGACAGACCACTTCAGAAGCAGATGATGAAAACCGTTACTGTTGATACCTTCGGCGTGGATTATCCGGAACCGGAAAAACTTGCAGGACGTTAAGATAGTCGTTCATTTTTTGTTTACAAATCATTCAATTTAATTTTAAAAGTTCATCATTTTTTAGACAAATCTTTCCTTTATACTAAAATCATCAAAGGAACAGACAATCACAGTTAATGATAAAACTTTTTCATAATAAGTGCCAAGCGAAAGGATATTTCGCTTGGCATCCTCCCTTTTTAGGGGTTCTTTACAACCCGAAATTTCAAAATAACCCGGCCAGCAACGCTGACCGAGTCTTCATTTTACACTATTTTACACAGTCTTACACTAATTAAGCCTGACCTACAGAACCGAACAGTTCCATCTTCTCTTTTACAGTAGCCTTGATTGCTTCGAAGCCAGGAGCTAAGAGCTTACGAGGGTCAAATCCCTTGCCCTGTAAATCCTTGCCTTCTTCAACGTACTTTCTGGTAGCTGCTGCGAATGCAAGCTGGCATTCAGTATTAACGTTGATCTTAGCAACACCAAGAGAGATTGCCTTCTTGATCATGTCTGCAGGGATACCTGTACCACCATGAAGAACTAAAGGAAGATCTCCTGTCTTTTCCTGAACTGCTGCTAAAGTTTCAAAGCTTAAACCAGCCCAGTTTGCAGGATATTTGCCGTGGATGTTACCGATACCTGCTGCAAGGAAGTCAACGCCAAGATCAGCGATTGCCTTACATTCGTTAGGATCTGCACATTCACCAGCGCCGATAACGCCGTCTTCTTCACCGCCGATAGAACCAACTTCTGCTTCGATAGAGATTCCCTTAGCGTGTGCATCGTTTACTAACTGGGTTGTCTTAGCAACGTTCTCTTCGATTGGATAGTGAGAACCATCGAACATAATGGAAGAGAATCCTGCTTCGATACATTTGTAGCAGCCTTCAAATGAGCCGTGGTCTAAGTGAAGAGCTACAGGTACAGTGATATTAAGATCCTGGATAAGACCGTTTACCATACCAACTACTGCATGATATCCACCCATGTACTTACCAGCACCTTCAGATACACCTAAGATAACAGGAGAATTGTTTTCCTGTGCGGTGAGAAGGATAGCCTTTGTCCATTCAAGGTTGTTAATGTTGAACTGGCCTACTGCATAATGACCAGCTACTGCTTTTTTAAGCATTTCGGTTGCTGAAACTAACATGTTCATTACCTCCTAAATATTATATCTGTTGTTTATACTTTTTATCATGACAGTGTATCCACTGCCACTTAATAATATAGCACACTTTACGTAAAATGCAAACATAATTGTTAAAATTTTCACTTTGCATGCCACATCATATTCGTAATTTAAGCTACTACACCATTTAAATACTTTTCAATATTGTCTACTGCTGCAGCTTCATCCGCTCCGTCTGCGATAACGGTAACCTCTTCACCAAGATCCAGTCCAAGGCTCATCATGCCCATGATACTCTTGGCATTGACTTTCTTGCCGCAGGTTTCCAGATAAACAGTACTGTCATATCTGCTGGCAACCTGAACCAGCATTGCAACGGGTCTCGCCTCAAGACCGTTCTGTAACTTGATTTCAACCACCTTTTTTGTCATAATATCATCTCCTCCTTATACCTATCGGTTTTTCTCTGCAATCTCGCTTAAAGATCTCAACCGATGATTCACCCCTGATTTTCCTACAGGCGGATCCAGATACGCTCCCAGTTCCTTCAATGTCGCTTCCGGATACTCCAGACGTACCTCTGCCATCTGCCTTAAGTTGTCAGGCAATTTTTCAAAACCGTAATGGTCTTTTAAGAACAGAATATCCTCAATCTGTCTTGATGCTGCATTTACCGTCTTGGTAATATTTGCCGCTTCACAGTTCACTCTCCGATTGATGGAATTCCGCATCCCTTTTAATATCCGCAGATTCTCTAAATTCATCAGCGCCACATGGGCTTCCATGACATTCAGAAGATCTACAATGGATTCACTTTCTTTTATGTACACTACATAATACTTCTTGCGCAGTATGGATTTTGCTTCTATTCCGAACCCATGAATCACATCCTGCAGCTGCTTTGCTTTATCCTGTGTGCTGCACACAAATTCCAAATGATATCCTTTTTCCGGTGCGCTCATTGAGCCCACACATAAAAACGCTCCACGCAGAAAAGCACGCTGACAACAGGTATTTTTTATCAATACAGAATCCGTGATTCCTTCCAAATCCCCGAATTTACTATATAGATCCTGCATCTGCTGTTCACTTACTGCGGCATCTTCTTCTATATTATATGTTTTCTTTAATAATGTAAAGCCTTTTCTGACAACGTCTTCGTTTTCTGTCTGAAAACCTACCATATATTGGCCTTCTCCAACCTTGCCGTATTGTCCCGCAAAACTCATAATGGCTGCCAATTCGGCCAACTGACAATGCCTTGCCGGACTGATATGTTTTGACAACTCTGTCTTTACTTCATGAGAAAATGACATCTTTTCAACTTTTCCTCCCATGATCAATAGCTGCGGCTCCCTACATCTCGGTGATGCAAAGTGATCCCATAGCTTCCTTTATATTTCATTGCATGATATAACGCATTCGCAAGGGTTACGCTGCGATGCTTACCGCCGGTACAGCCGATGGCAACTACCAACCGGTTCTTACCTTCTTTTATATAGTTCGGAATCAGGAATGTCATCATATCTTCCAGTTTGTCCAGAAAAGCTCCGGCCTCCTGGAAACTCATAACATAATCCTGCACTTCCTTATCATTGCCGGTCTTTTGCTTCAGTTCATCAATATAGAATGGATTGGGCAAAAAACGCACGTCGAACACCAAATCTGCATCTGCCGGAATACCATGTTTAAATCCAAAGGACATAACTGTCACCATCAGACTGTTATAGGCTTCATTTTCTACAAAGATACGATCCAATTCCTGCTTTAGCTCTCTGGTCAACAGATTGGAGGTATCAATGACATAATCTGCCATGCCCCGGATTCTGGTTAAAATCTGCTTTTCTTTTTTTACACCGTCTTCAATCCTACCCTCCAGTGCAAGTGGATGCACACGTCTGCTCTCTTTATATCGCTTAATCAGCGACCTCTCATCCGCATCCATGAACAAAATTTCCAGATGTTCCCCAGCATCTTTGATCTGCTGCAGCACATCTGCTGCATCTTCAAAAGACTGGCCTGCACGCACATCCAGTCCCAGTGCAACTTTATTGATCTCTCCTCCCTGACTGGAGAGTAACTCTACAAATTTGTCGATCAATGAAACCGGAAGATTATCTACACAGTAAAACCCCATATCTTCCAGCATCTTCAGTGCGGTGCTTCTGCCACCGCCGCTCATCCCCGTCACAACTATAAATCGCATAACTTATCCCCTGCACACTGCAGGTATTTCTCCTATTTAATCACAATTACTTCCGGCTCCAGTTCCACTCCAAAGGTTTCTTTTACCCTGTTCTTCACATGCTCCATCAGCTTCAACACATCCTCCGCCGTGGCATCTCCTGCATTAATTACAAAGCCACAATGTTTCTCAGAAACCTGGGCGCCTCCCACTCGGTATCCCCGAAGTCCGGATTTCATAATCAGTTCACCGGCAAAATATCCTTCCGGCCGCTTAAACGTACTGCCTGCACTGGGATATTCCAAAGGCTGTTTGTCCCTTCTGCGAAAAGCTAAATCCTCCATCACTGCAAGGATATCCTCCTTGTTGCCTTCCTGCAGCTGCAATGTCACTTCTAGCACAATCAGCGGTTTTTTCTTCACAATGCTGGTCCGGTAGCCAAACTCCATTTCTTCACCGGAAAGTTCCACAAATTCTCCGGAATCATTTAACATTTTTACAGATGTGATCACCTGCTTCAGCTCGCCCCCATAGGCGCCGGCGTTCATAACTGTACCGCCGCCGATGGTACCCGGAATGCCTGCCGCAAACTCAAACCCAGTCAGACCATTTTCATAAGCCACTCTGGCTATCTTTGACATGAGCGCTCCGGCCTGTACGATCATTTTCGTGCCATCCACCCGGATATCACTCATTTTATCACAGATCTCCAGCACTACACCGTAAAAGCCATCATCACAAACAAGCAGATTGCTGCCGTTTCCCAGGACCAGTATGGGCACATCCATTTCTTTCAGACAACCCTGTACCGCAGCCAGCTGCTTTGCGTTTTCTATTTTTACATAACATGCCGCCTCACCGCCAATGCGGAAAGTGGTATGTTTTCTCATTGGTTCATTTACAAGTATATTCTCTTCTGGTACCAAGCCTGCCAAAGCGGCAGTCACTGTTTCCATATTCATACTCAAATTCTCCAAAAAACTTACATCAAAAACAAAGCTGCTGCGCCGAAGATACCTGCATCATTATCCAGTGTTGCCAGCTTCAGTTCCACATTTCTGCATCCGTGGAATGCATGTTTCATCAATACAGGTCTTATGTAATCGAAAAGAACCTCTCCTGCTTTGGACACGCCACCGCCGATAACGAATACTTCCGGATTCACTACCGCAGCAATCACTGCCAATCCCTTGCCCAGATAATCGCCAAACTCTTCTGCGATTTCGATGGCTACAGGATCCTTTTCTTTCACTGCATCAAATACACTCTTAGCAGACACGAATAGTTTGTCTCTCAGCACACTTGGGGCATCGTCCTTTGCCAGACGCTTTGCTGCAAGCTTTGCAATACCGGTTGCAGAACCATACTGCTCCAGACAGCCCTTATTGCCACAGCCGCATACATCCTCTTCTGCATCATTTACATGAATATGTCCGATCTCACCGCCGGCACCTGTAGAACCTGTCAGCATTTCACCATTCACAATGATACCACCGCCGATACCGGTTCCCAGCGTAACTACTACAAGGTTTTTGTAACCTTTGCCGCCACCCTGCCACATTTCACCGACTGCTGCTACGTTAGCATCATTACCAGCCTTTACAGGTACACCCAACAGACCTTCCAGAACTTCAGGAATATTGAATACACCCCATCCCAGATTGACTGCTTTATTAATCGTACCTTTTGCATCTACCGGGCCCGGTACACCAACACCCACACCGATGACATCTTCTTTTGCAATACCCATTTCAGACATCACATTTAAAATACTTTCTGCCACATCAGGAAGAATCTTTGTGCCGCCGCACTCTTTGCTTGTGATAACCTCCCACTTTCTTAAAACATTGGCTTCTTTGTCAAAAAGTCCTAATTTTACGGTTGTTCCTCCGATATCTACACCAAATGCATATTTACTCATAATCATTGATCCCCCTATTAATCTTCTTCTCGTTTTCTCGCCAGAGAATTCTGTACTCTCGCATATAATTCTTCTGCTGCATTGTAGCCCATCTTCTTCTGTCTGTGGTTTGCCGCAGCGGATTCACAGATAATTGCCAGGTTTCTGCCGGGACGAATAGGAATATCGTGGCAAACCACTCGATTACCCAGATACTCTGTGTACTTTTGTTCCAGACCCAGACGGTCATATTCCTTATCCTTATCCCAGTCTTCCAATCGTATAACCAGATCGATGGACGCTGTATCTTTCACTGAAGATGCACCGAACAACGCCTTTACATCAATGATCCCGATACCCCGCAGTTCAATAAAGTGCTTGGTAATATCGGGTGCACTGCCGATCAGCGTTTCCTCACTCACTCTCCTGATCTCTACAACGTCATCGGTAACCAAACGATGTCCTCTTTTGACCAGCTCCAATGCCGCCTCTGATTTACCGATACCGCTCTCACCCGTAAGCAAAACACCTTCTCCAAAGACATCCACTAAAACCCCATGCACGGAGATGCAGGGTGCCAGCTTAACATTCAACCAGCGTATGGTTTCCGCCATAAAAGCAGATGTGGACTTCTTCGTGGATAACACCGGTACATGATACCTCATTGCCGTCTCCATGAACAGTTCATCCGGAGCCAAATCACGGCAAAATACCACTGCCGGCGGCACGTAGGAAAGCAACTGGTCATAAATCACCTGTTTCCGGTCATCATCCAGCGTCTCTAAAAACGTATACTCCACAAACCCAATTACTTGTACACGGGCACAGTCAAAATAATCAAAATACCCTGCCAACTGCAGTGCCGGGCGGTTCAGATCCGGCTGGGTAATGCGAATCTTGCTGATATCAAGATCATCTGTCAGATTGACAAGCTTCATTTTATCAATCAATCGTTTCAATGTTATGCTTGGCATATCTCTCATCCCTTTCTATGGTCACTATTTCTATTTTATCACATTACACTTAGCTCTTCAATCGAAAAAAATCGTAAATTCCTTCCGCCACAGGTTCCGGAATCTCCGGAATCTGCATCAGTTCCTCTACAGTTGCATTCCGTATAGCTTCCAATGAAGGAAATGCTTTCATCAATGCTTTTCTCCTTGCCGGTCCGACGCCCGGAATATCATCCAATACGGATTTAACCTGTGTCTTGCTTCTCAGCGACCGGTGGTATTCAATGGCAAACCGATGGGCCTCATCCTGAATACGGGTGATCAGCTTAAAGCCTTCGGAATGGGTATCAATGGGCAATTCCACATTATTATAGTAAAGTCCTCTGGTTCGGTGATTATCATCTTTTACCATACCACAAACAGGAATATTCAGATTCAGTTCTTTCAGCACATCCAGGGCAATATTTACCTGGCCCCGGCCACCATCCATAAGCAGCAGATCCGGAAACTTTGTAAAGCTTCCGAAATGTTCATCCAGGTCCTGCTCCTTCATGGTCCGGCTTTCCTCCATGCCATGTACAAATCGTCTGGTCAGCACTTCCCGCATGCAGGCATAATCATCCGGTCCGCTGACCGTTTTGATCCGGAACTTACGATAATCACTGCGTTTCGGCCTGCCTTTTTCATAGACCACCATGGAGCCCACATTTTCAAAGCCGTTGATATTGGAAATATCAAAAGCCTCCATACGCTCGATGGTTTCTAAATCCAAAAGCTCCGCAATCTCCTTTACGGCTCCGATGGTACGTCCCTCTTCTCTTTTCAGTTTTTCCTTGTCCTGGGTCAGCACTAACTTAGCATTCTGGGCTGCCAAATCCACCAATTTTTCCTTGGTACCCATCTTGGGCACTCTGATATATGCCCGGCCACCTCGCCTTTCGGAAAGCCACTTTTCAATCAGTGCAGCATCCGAAATTTCATACTGCAGCATCAGCTCCTTGGGAATAAACGGTGTACCTGCATAAAATTGCTTGATAAAATCCTCCAGAATCTGTGACTTTTCCTTTCCCGACACGTGTGTCATATAATAATGTTCCCTGCCGATCAGTTTGCCATCACGCACAAAAAACACCTGAACCACAGCATCCGCCTCATCCTTGTACAGTGCGATCACATCCTTATCCTCACCGGTACTGTCCGTAATCTTCTGCTTCTGGGACACCGACTGGACACTGCCAAACAAATCTCTGTATCTTGCCGCTTCCTCAAATTCCAGATTCTCTGCAGCTTCCTGCATCTTTTTTTCTAAATCATTCAGAATAGGCTTGTAATTGCCATTCAAAAACTCCATGGCACCGGCTACCTGCTTTGCATATTCTTCCTGAGACACATATCCCTGACAGGGGCCAAGGCACTGCTTGATATGGTAGTTCAGGCATGGTCTGTCATTTCCGATTTCCTTAGGCAATGACCGATTGCAAGTACGAAGCTGAAACAGCTTGTTCAGCAGCTCGATGGTATCCTTCACCGCCGCCGCGCTGGAATAAGGTCCGAAATACCGGGACCTATCCTTCTTCATCTCCCTGGAGAACAATATTCTGGGAAACGCTTCTCCTACCGTCACCTTAATATAAGGATAGGTTTTGTCATCCTTCAGAAGCGTATTATACTTGGGGCTGTGCTCCTTGATCAGATTGTTTTCCAATACCAGTGCTTCCAGCTCTGAATCTGTTACAATATATTCAAAACGGGCAATCAGCGAGACCATTTTGTCAATCATAGGTCCCCTGCCGATATTTTCCCTAAAATAGGACCGCACACGACTGTGCAGGTTAACTGCCTTTCCTACATACATGATGGTATCACGCTTATCCCGCATGATGTAGACACCCGGGCTGTTAGGCAGCTTTTTCAATTCTTCTTCAAACCGGAGCATTCCCGGAGTAAGTTTTTTTTCGCTCATAAATTCTCACTTCTCAAATAAATACTGATAGATTCGTTTTTGTTCAAGGACCACTTCCAAAACTCTTTTCTTTACTGCGTCCGGGTAATACTTCTCTTTTTCCAGCAATTCTTCAACATCTTTTCCGGTAAAGTGAAACTTTATCTGATTGCCATAAAGCACCTCAGCAATGTCTAATTGTTCATCAAAGCTTGTGCAAAATGTTTTTGACTTTACTTGTTTCATTAACTGTACACAATCCATCGTCAACGGATAATCCATAGTTGTATCTGAAAGCAAAGCTGCTCCTTGATCAAATAATGGACATAAATGAAACTTTTTACTTTCATCCATCAATACTGCAATATTATGTGTATGCCTATCCTCATTCAAAAACAACGCATCAATTGTCAAAAGCTTACACATATATTTTCCAAAATCCTTTAGCCCTGTCAATCGTTCTGTTTGCTGGACAAGAAACTGTAGTCTGCTTTTATAATCCCTGATTGTATAAATGGCACGATTAAGACTTTGTCCGGACATACTCTGAAACAACCGTTCTAAAGTAATCATCTGCCAGCCATCCGGAAGAAAATTCCTACTCTTGCATCCCATAAAGTGCTGATAATTATACTGAATTTCTTCCGTTTCGTACAAAACATATTCACTTTTATCCAATGTAGATAATTCCAATAACTTAGACACAACATACTCTGCAAGCCCTTCATAGCCGGCATAATCTGCCTTGTACCAGTTTTCGTTGTTCATCCACTTAAGCTGATTCCCCTTTGATGACTGTCTGTCACTTGTGGTTACATCTTGTTCAAATAATTGTACCAACTTCATTACCTCTCAATTTTAATCCAAAATCTATCCTCCGCCATTCTTCCCTGTGTCTTTTCAATGATTAATATAGGATCATAAAATGGTAAGTCCAGGTCTGCCAATATTAATTTCATTTTGTCCCGACTTTCGGGAAAACATCTTGATTCCAGAAAAGCTTCATAATCTGTATAATCCGGGTTTTCATTCCTTCCAAAAGCTCTCATGATAAAGTCTGATGTATAATTATATATTTTAACTTTTCTGAATCGTTCTTCTACATCGATAAGTGTACACAATTGATTATCACAATAATACCAAAGTCTCAGAGAATATTTCTTTTCAGGAATCCTAAATGCTTCCTCCAACTGTGGGTATTCATCTAAAATTCTCAGCAAAACCGCCGCAGGTCCTGTAATCACATTTTCATCACGTTCCCATCTTTCAACTGTTTTCACTGAAATATCCATTAACTCTGCCAAATCATTTTGTCTTAACCCCAGTTTTTTTCGTATCGCTTTTACTTCCGCTTTTGTTAAAGGTCCTATAGCATACTTCATTTTTGTTCCCTCCATCCGATCAGCTTTATTATACCCCTTATTTTGAGGGGTGTCAACACAAGATGCCCCTCAATATGAGGGGCATCTTGTGTTCTCGATTATATCTATATCTTCCCACCGGAAAAGCAAGAGCGATTAGCTTCTATTTTCCATAGCCCCCCCCCCAAAAAAACTGCCTAATGCCTAAAAATCTTCTGATTTTAGGCATCAGGCAAATATTTTCTTCTCTGATGGAAAATAGCTACTTTATGTCAACCATTTTCGTGGTATTTTCCTGTATTTTTCAGTGCAATTAGGCATCAGAGCTTAGTTGAGCCGCTCTATGCCTAATCCCTTTATCAACTCATCAGTTTCCTGCATTTCTTCATCATCCACACTGCTCTAACACACTGTGCAAAAAAAGTTTACAGCTTCCCACCGGAAAAGCTTCCACGTTTCTCCTGGGGTGCATTCGGATCTTCCGGCTTGATGACCTTACTGGGATCGAAGGGTGCCGGTTCCTCTTTTTTCTCCGGCTTAGTCTCCGCCACCGGTGTCTCGGACTTTACTTCTGTCTTATCCGCATCATTTTCCTGGTTCACTTCCACAGAAACTCCTGCCGCTTCCCCGGTCTCAGGCTTCACTTCCACCTTCGCCTCAGCATCCACCTCGCCTGCTGTTTCAGTCACAGCATCAGTTTTCTTCTCCTCCGGCTCCGGAATACCCTTTTCCTTACGGAAGATCTGCATAAATTCTTTACCGGTGATGGTTTCTTTCTCAATCAGGAATTCTGCTAACTTATCCATCAACTCACGGTTCTCGCGAAGCAGGGACAGTGCTTTTTCATAGCTGTCCTTCAGGATAGAGATAACTTCTGTATCAATATCCGCTGCAGTGGTATCACTACAGCTCAAAGATACGGTACCATCTAAGTAACGGCTCTGTACAGATGCCAGACCTACCAGTCCGAAACGCTTGCTCATACCATACTGGGTCACCATTGCACGTGCAATATCAGTAGCGCGTTCGATATCATTTGCTGCGCCTGTGGTAACCGTATCGAAAACCACTTCTTCTGCGGCACGGCCTGCCACCAGACCTACCAGCATATCACGAAGCTCCGCCTCTGTATTCAGATATTTTTCCTCTTCCGGGACATGCATTACATAGCCTAATGCGCCCATGGTACGGGGTACAATGGTAATCTTCTGCACCGGTTCGGAATTCTTTTGCAGGGCACTGACAAGTGCATGGCCCACTTCATGGTAGGAAACGATACGGCGTTCTTCCTTACTCATGATGCGGTCTTTCTTTTCCTTACCTACCAGCACCTGTTCTACCGCCTGGAACAGATCCTGCTGGCAGACATATTCTCTGCCCTCTTTTACTGCATTGATGGCAGCTTCATTGATCATATTTGCAAGATCGGAACCCACCGCACCACTGGTAGCAAGAGCGATTTCTTCCAGATCTACTGTCTCGTCCATGCGTACATCCTTTGCATGTACTTTTAAAATTTCCACACGGCCTTTTAAATCCGGCTTATCTACAATAATACGTCTGTCAAAACGACCGGGACGCAGGAGCGCCTTATCCAAAATCTCCGGTCTGTTGGTAGCACCTAAAATCAAAATACCCTTGGAGCTGTCGAAACCATCCATTTCAGAAAGCAGCTGATTCAATGTTTGTTCCCGCTCTTCGTTACCACCGCCATACTTGGAATCACGACTGCGGCCAATGGCATCAATTTCATCGATAAAGATGATACATGGTGCATTTTTGGTGGCTTCCTTAAACAGGTCACGCACACGGCTGGCACCCACACCTACGAACATTTCCACAAAATCAGAACCTGTCAGGGAAAAGAACGGCACTTTTGCCTCGCCTGCAACCGCTTTTGCCAGCAGGGTCTTACCGGTTCCGGGTGGTCCTACCAAAAGAGCACCCTTCGGCAATCTGGCACCAATCTTGGAATATTTGCCGGGATTGTGAAGGAAATCAACTACTTCCTGAAGAGATTCCTTTGCCTCGTCCTCACCTGCCACGTCTTTAAATGTGACACCGGTCTCCTTCTGCACATAGACCTTGGCATTACTCTTGCCTACACCCATAGGGCCGCCGCTGCCACCGCCCATTTTCCGGAACATGAAGCCCAAAAGGATCCACATGAGCACCAAGGGCAATACTACTGTGATCAACAGATTTATGATCATATTCATACCGCTGGCTGCAACACCTCTATATTCAGGTACATTATGCTCTTCCAGACGCTGTGTCAATACTGTGGCATCCTCAATACGGATGGCATAATAAACCACATCCTGAGAACCAAAATAAAGCTGATACAGCAGCGAGTTCTTTTCCTCGTCCTCTTCCTTTTTCAGCGTATAAGCAATATTCTCGTCCGTAATCTCCGCGGATTCAATCTTGCCTGATTCCAGATCCGCAATAAACTGAGAATATGGCACTTCCTGTGTATTGCCGTTATCTCCTAAAAATATCTGCCAAAATACGGCAAACATTACCAAGCTGATCAGTGCTGAGATCACGATCATCCATATACTTGGCTTTTTATTGCCCGGTCCTCCTTTTTTATTCGGACCACCGGGTCCCATTGGACCATTCGGTCCGTTCTGGCCATTCCGGCCATTTCCCGTATCAAAATTATCTGTGTGATTATTCATTTGATAACTCCTCATTAACCATTTCAATATGGTTATTTTAACATTTTTCTTACGAGAATCAAGAGAATAAATGTGAATTTCCTGCCATATATCTTAAAGATTTATAAAATCGTAAGAAAGCTGCCTGCAGATACTTGCAGACAGCCCAAAATCTCCGATCAAAGCAGCATCATCTTGATTTTTTCTTCCAATGCACTTGCTGACATTGCCCCCATACTTGTTTCCACTACCTGTCCCTTTTCAAAGAAAATGAAGGTCGGAATACTTGCTACACGGTACTTCTGAGCAATCTCCATATTTTCGTCCACATTCAATTTACCGACTTTTACCTTGCCTTCATACTTAGCAGCCATCTTGTCCACCAATGGTCCCATCATCTTACATGGGCCGCACCAATCTGCGTAAAAATCTACCAATACCGGGATATCTGACTGTAAAACTTCTGCTTCAAAATTTGCTGTTGTAAATTTCATATTTTCCTCCTGTTCCGCCGCTTCTGCAGCACTGAATATATGCCTGTGGCTTTTCATCAGCCATGCCATTCATAAGTTGGCGGTATTTACTCTTTAGGCATCCGACACTCAACTGCCGCCAACTTATTTCATGTCGGGCATCCGCCCTATAGACACAAATCATTGCTCTGTCTTCTGAGAGCAAGCTCTCCTGAGCCAGATCACTGATTTGTGTCTGCATGGCTGATTAGTTTACATATAGGATTCCCCAATGAGGAGAATTTTTCTTCATATTCGGTCATGACATTTCCTTCCACGAGAACCGCATCTGCATGTAAGTCATAGGTTATCACATCTGCAGTCCAGCCGGCAGGCTCCAATTCCTCCACTGCAAAATCAAACAGCTGCCGATTGTCTGTCTTGAATTCCAACTTTCCACCCGCTTTTAGAATCACATCATATCTTCTCAAAAACTCTCTTGAGGGAAGTCTTCTTTTGGCGTGTCTGTCTTTGGGCCACGGATCGGAGAAATTCAGGTAGATCTTATCCACTTCCCCTTTCCCAAATACCTTTGTGATGTCCTCGGCATCCATACGCAGGAATCGAAGATTCGGCAGTTCCTCTTCTTCCATCTTCTGCACCGCCCGAAGCAGCACGCTGGAGTATTTTTCAATACCCACATAATTAATCTGTGGGTTCAATTTCGCCATGGTGTGAATAAATTTGCCTTTTCCCATACCGATTTCAATGTGCAGAGGCTGCTCATTCCCAAATATCTCATGCCACTTTCCGGGGCAATCAAACATCTCTGTCTCATTTACCACATATATACTCTCCGCAATCGTCTCACGAGAGCCTGTAATATTTCTTAAACGCATTTTTATCTTCCTTTTCTGAAAGTACTCTGATTGTGATAAGATTATATCGTATTTTTGCCTTGTTGAAAAGCCTAAAATAGTGTATCATTGAAGTTAGTATGATTTCAGAAAGGTTTTTTTATGTCATTATTTCAGTTAAAGAATTTATATAAACAAAAATTTGTCCGGTGTCTGAGCATTCTTTTTACAGGTGTTACAATTTTGACCTCATCTCTGACCGCTCAGGCAGGCGTAAAGGAGGACAATATCGCCGCAAATCAGCGGGTAGCCGTGGAGTCTAATCAGATTGCAGGATGGCCCAAAGGTCCCACTGTCAGTGCCCGCTCCGCAATTCTCATGGAGTTAGAAACCGGCACTATTCTTTATGCCAAAAATATACACAACAAAGAATATCCGGCCAGCATCACTAAGATACTGACTACCCTCATTGCCACAGAAGAGTGTGCCATGGATGAAATGGTTACCTTTTCCAGGGACGCCATCTTTGACATTGACCGGGGAAGCAACCATATTGCATTGGATGTAGGAGAAGCCATCAGTGTGGAAGAATGTCTCAATGCCATACTGATCCGTTCCGCAAATGAGGCCTCATTGGGCATCGCAGAGCATATATGCGGCGGTCCCTGGGAAGATTTCGCAGATATTATGAATGAACGCGCCAGGGAACTGGGCGCCTTAAACTCTAATTTTGTAAATCCTAACGGCCTCCCCAACGAAGAACATGTAACCACCGCTTACGATATGGCCATGATCGGCAGAGCCTTTTTCTCAAACGAAATTCTCTGCAATATCACAACCACCCGAAAACTGCATATACCACCTTCTGCCACCCAGCCGGACGACATCATTGAATACAATCAGATGTCTCTGATTGATGGCGGCAAGTATGAGTATGAGTATTTAGTAGGCTGCAAAACCGGCTACACCAATGATGCCCGCAGCACGCTGGTCTCCTGTGCCGAAAAAGACGGTCTGAAGCTGATCTGCGTGGTCATGCGTGATGAGGCACCATATCAATATGAAGACACCATCGCACTGTTTGACTATGGTTTTGCCAATTTTCAAAAGCTGAATGTTTCAGAAAACGACACCAAATATATAATGGAATCCAGCCATTCTTTCTACAGCCGGAACGATATTTTGGGCAATTCCAAGCCCATTTTGTCCCTGAATACTGCGGACTACATCGTCCTGCCGAATACTGCTACCTTTGCTGATACAAAGTCCAGTATCAGCTATGATACCGCCTGCGATATGGAAGCTGCAGTAATCAGTTATACTTATCATGACTGGGCTGTGGGTACGGCTTCTATTGATTTTACCGGAACGCTGGAGAGCGGTTATGCATTTGACTCCTATGTAGAAAGTGAAGATTTAACCGCACCGGAAGAGACCTCCCCCGGGATTTCTTCCGAAGATGCAGCTTCTCAGCATAACTTAGACAGCACTGATGAAAAAACCAACGAAACATCCATCCTCGCCAAAATCGGCAAGGTAACCCTATACGTCCTCCTTACATTGATTGGACTGATCATAATCACGATTATCGCACTCTTTATTTATCGATATGTTCAGATTCGCAAGAGGAGAAATCGCCGGCGTCGCAGAACTCAGGCAATTCGCCCCAGCCATGACCCCTATGCCATGGTCAACAGGGAAAACTATCGTAAATCACAAATTGCAGATGCAAAACGCAGACAGCGTACTGCAGAAGCCAAACGACGGAATAAAAGAAGAACCCCAAGGTGGCGCTAAGCCTCCTGGGGTTCTTCCTGCTTCTTATTCTCTTTCTTATCTATCAGCTCCTGCACCTTCGCCTCACTGATAAACTTAGTGGTTTTTACAATGAACAGTCCACCATCCTCTGCCTTCCGCACACGAATCTTACCTTTCAAATATCCATGTTTCTCACAGAATGCCACACAATAATAATGTTTGCCGTTGGGGGTGAACCATTTCAGGGTCTTCTTCAAGTTCCGGTGACACAGGTAGCATTTGCTGGATGCCACTTCTTTGTCGGAAAATGCTGTCTTTTTATCCGGAAAGACCCTGGAAATGTATTTTACATAATCCGGAAATTCAATCTTGATTTCGTCCTCTCTTCTCTTAGGTGGTATAAACAAATCAAAAGACACCTTCCGAAGCACCTCTTTGTGCTGCAGATCCTGCATAATTCTAGCCGTATAACAGGCATCACTGAAGGCCCGGTGAAAAGGGATGTCCTTCTCCATGCCTAAATACTCAATTGCCCACTCCAGAGTACGTCTGATTTTTGCATCCTCATAAGCAATACTGAATATCTTCTGCATATCCAAAAACTTCGCCGGGCCGTCAAACAATGGCTCCATATCATAAAAGCGCATATTCCGCTGCAGCTCCGTCAGATCCAGTGTTCCCCAGGTTACAAAGATATACTCTTCCTTACCGCACCATTCCAGGAAATCTTCCATAACTTCCACAAAAGATTTTTCCCGCTGCAGCTGGCGCATATTGATGTGCACAAGCTGGCTGGTGATCTGATGCATCTCCCGATAAATCTGGGGCTTGATCAACCTGCTGAAAGTACCGGTCTCATAAAAATCACTATTTAGTTTTACAGCACCAATTTCAATAATTTCAAACGGAATGGTCTCGCTTTCTCTGTCCCGTCCTCTGAAGCCCTGGTTCCATTCCAGATCCATCACAATATAATTCATAAACTTCTCCAAACACTGATTCACAAAATTGGATCTGGTGTGTATCATCTTTCCGGATTTTGCAAGAAATTGCAGAGCAATTCTCTTGAGCGTGATTAGTAAGCACGTCCCCAGTAAACCATCTTCTTCGCAGGTTTTCCACAGCATACGCAAGTTTCTGCCAGCTGTTCCTGTTCAAATGGCATACAACGGCTGGTTACACTGAGTTTTTCCTTAATCACATCTTCACAAGCCTGCTCACCGCACCACATTGCTTTTACAAAGCCAGCCTTCTCGCTGAAGATTGCCTCAAATTCTTCAAAATTCTTAGCCACATAAGTATGCTCTTCTCTATGGGCTCTTGCTCTTTCTAACATATCCTTCTGGATTGTTTCTAACAATTCGCCTACCTTTGCTTCCAACTGATCCAGTGCTACTTCGATCTTTTCTCTGGTATCACGGCGAACGATCACGCATTTGCCTGCTTCAATGTCCTTGGGGCCGATTTCCACACGGATCGGATATCCTCTCATTTCAGCCTCTGCAAATTTGAATCCCGGACTCTTATCAGAATCATCTACTTTCACACGGAAGTTGGACTTCAGCAGATCTCTCAGTTCATATGCCTTGTCAAGCACACCTTCCTTCTTCTGCATGATCGGCACGATGCATACCTGAGTAGGAGCTACTCTGGGAGGAAGTACCAGGCCTTCATTGTCACCATGAACCATAATGATGGCACCGATGAGACGAGTCGTCATACCCCATGAAGTCTGATGTACATATTTCAATTTGTTGTCTTTGTCTGCGAACTGAATACCAAAGGCTTTCGCAAATCCGTCACCGAAGTTATGGCTGGTACCTGACTGCAGTGCCTTACCGTCATGCATTAATGCTTCGATGGTATAAGTAGCTACTGCACCTGCAAATTTTTCTTTTTCCGTTTTCTGCCCCTTCACCACAGGAATCGCCAGTACCTGCTCCAAGAAATCTGCATAAACATTCAGCATCTGCACCGTTCTGCTTTCTGCATCTTCTGCTGTTGCATGAGCAGTATGACCCTCCTGCCATAAAAACTCTCTGGAACGAAGGAAAGGTCTGGTCTCCTTTTCCCAACGAACTACAGAACACCATTGATTATATACCTTCGGAAGGTCTCTATAAGAGTGAATATCATTTTTATAGAAATCACAGAACAAGGTCTCAGAAGTAGGTCTTACGCAAAGTCTCTCCTGAAGGGGATTTAAACCACCATGGGTTACCCATGCCACTTCCGGTGCAAATCCTTCTACATGATCTTTTTCTTTCTGAAGCAAAGATTCAGGAATGAACATAGGTAAGTATACATTTTCTACCCCTGTTTCTTTGAACTTTTCATCTAACTGCTTCTGGATCAGTTCCCAGATAGCATATCCTGCGGGTTTGATTACCATACATCCTTTTACGCTGGTGTAATCAATCAGTTCCGCTTTTTTTACAACATCAGTGTACCACTGGGCAAAATCCACATCCATGGATGTGATCGCCTCTACCATCTTCTTTTCTGACATTTTAAATTCTCCTTTTCCTGGTTTTTTGTCCTTATCGTTTTTTCCTTTTCAGCAGACAAAATCGCCTCTTTCATCCTTTTCGGTTGACTTTTTCCCTCTGTTTTCCCTTTTTCGGGCGGACGAAAGTGTCTCTTCCATCCTTTTCAGATGACTTTTTCCCTCCGTTTTCCCTTTTTCGGGCGGACGAAAGTGTCTCTTTCATCCTTTTTAGATGACAGCCGCCGGCTCTGCTCTCTTCATCCGCAGATTCGAAACACCTTCGGCGTTTCTCATTCGCTTCGCTCGCCGAATGTCTGCACTCATACAAGCGTATGCAAGCATCCGCTTGTATTCTGCAGCCGCTCAGCTCTGCGGATGACGCACAAAACCGCCGAATCTTCCAGCCCTGCATAGGGACCGAAAAATCGGCGGTACCACCCTAATTCATGCACATATCTGCACACATCTCATCCTACCGTTAACGCCGGTGTTACGCTGTATTTTCATACAGGGCTCCAAGGCAGGTTCCCGACACTTCTCATAAAAGCCTCCCACCAATGGCTTTCTCTCTGTAATGCTCTGCATCCGTACTAACCCTCTTCAACGCCACATGTCTGACATAAATTGTAGTCTATATGCGGGTCTTTTGTCAAGAGTTAACTTAGCTAAAACAAATCCGAAATGAGATTAAAACACCATTCTACTCCAAAATATTTGAAGTAATAAAATCTACCCCCCATTCAACCAGCATCTGCGCATCCTCCTTGCTGTCACAGGTCCAAACATTTACCTTGTGCCCATGGGCATGTAACTCATCCAGCAATTCCTTCGTCAATGCCTTATAATAAATGTCCAGATCCAGATTGTAGCGGTCCAGCTTCTCCACCAGATCCTCTTCCACTTTGCTGGTCAAAAACTGCAGCGGCTGCTTTGGCAGAAGCTTTCTCAATACCACCATGTTTTCATAAGAGAAGGAAATAAAGATCATTCCGTCCACATAGTCAAGCTCCTTGATTTCCTCCACCATTCTTTTGATATCTTCCGGCTCGAACTTATTTTTCAACTCTAACACACACTTCTTGTCATACTTTTTGCAGATATTTATATAATCTGCCAGGCTGGGAATAATCAAGTCTGCTCTCTTGCCCTTGTCTTCTCCGGTCACACCCGCATTCTTTTCAGTTCCGCAGATATCGTATAAATTGATCTTTCTCAGCAGATCATAGGAAGATGCTTCCACAACAATATCATCTCCTGCAACTCTGCCAGTCTGATCATCATGAATTATCACAAATTTGCCATCCCTTGTTACATGCACATCCGTCTCCACACCATAATAACTGCGGTTACCTGCAGCAATAAATGCCGGAATGGAATTTTCCGGTTCCAGCCCGCTGACACCCCTGTGAGCTACCATCAATACAGCTTTCTTCTCTACCTTAATCGTATCCATTTTATTTCCCTCCACGCAAAAAAGATGCATCAAAACAAAATGCCTTTGCCTTGATACATCTCCTCTTCTCCAGTATCTTTTTGCATTGTAAACCTAACGTAAATATTTGTCAAGATTCTTACAAATAACCTTCTACAACAAATGCACCGGAAGTTCCTCTGTCAGGTGGCAACACTCATTTCCAACCACGAATACTGTCTCATTTCCGTAAACTTTCAGTTCCGGAGCTTTCTCTACAACCACTTCCTCTGCTGCAGTTTCTTTTACGGCAGCCTTCTTTGGAGCAGCTTTTTTCACAGCCGGTTTCTTGGCTGCCGGTTTTTTCGACGTTGCTTTCTTCTGCACAGTTGCCGCCTTCTCAGGCACTACCTTCACTTCTGCTGCAACATCTTCCGCTGCAACTGCATTAACTTCTTCTTTTTTTACTTCTGCCGCCTTTTTGCTGCTTCTTGCGGCTCTGTTGATACTACCTGTTCCTACCGGCATCACGATCAATCTCCTTTGCTAATTCCATATATTCTCCGGCACTTCGTGCACTTCTCTTATGTACACCTACCGGTTTACTGTCGTCCTGTGCCCACTCGATCTCGCTGTCAATGCGGATTACTTGATCAAACACATGCACATCATCTGTGGCTTTCAGTGCCTCGATGGTCTGCTTATAATAATTCTTGCGGCCATCCACTTTGGTTACTGCAATGCCTAACAGTTCCAGCTTTTCATTCATATTGAAGACATCCTGCAAAAATTCAAACATGTTCGCCACACCGAAAAGTCCCCACGGACTGGCTTCCACCGGCATGATCACAAAATCTGCCGCACACAGAATGTTCATGACCCATCCACCCAATGTAGGCGGAGCGTCAATCAAGATATAATCATAAATATTTACTTCATAGATATTCTTCAAGCACTTTTTCAGGATCAGTTCCCTCTGCCACTTGGTGAACAATTCGTATTCCATATTGCTCATCAGGGATGTAGAAGGAATCAGATCCAGGTTCTCATACTTTGTTGACACGATGTAATCTGTCAGATCCTCCTGCTTCTTAACAGCATGGTAAAGATTCTTCTCTCCTGTTGCAAATTCCAGCACTTCCTCCTCTCCAAAGAAGGAAAGAGAAAGGTTCATCTGCATATCCCCATCGATCAGCAGTACCTTCTTATCTAAAACCGCAAGGGAATATCCGATATTGGCACAGGAAGTAGTCTTCCCACTGCCGCCCTTATTATTTGCAAATGCTATGACTTTAGTTTTCTTCTCCATACAGGCACTCAATTCCTTTTTCTTCAAAGTATGCCAGCCATCTGTCGGAAGGCTTTGCATCTGTTACTACAATATCAATGTCAACAAGATCACAGATTTTTGAAAAAGCTATGATTTCAAACTTTGTATAATCTACTGCCAAAATCCGCTGATCAGCCGATTTCAGCATGGTTTTCTTTACATGGGAAAATAATTCATTGGCATCTGTGATCCCACCTGCCATATCGATTCCCTTGCAGGAAATAATCGCTTTATCCACGTGGTAGGATGAAATGTTTTCAACCGCTTTGGCCCCTAACAGCGCCAGATAATCCCCTAACAAATTGCCTCCGGTGGAGATCACATTCCACTCACTATCCCCGGCAAGCTCCACAAGCACTTCAATGGAATTGGTGATGATGGTTAGATTCTTTTTGGAGCGGAGAGCTTTAATAATAGAAATAGCCGTGGTACTGGGATCTAAAATAATATGCTCCCCATCATCAATCAGACCGGCAAGAATTTCACCGATCACACGCTTGCCCTGCATATTTTTCTTTTTCCGGATATTAAAAGGCATGTCCGCTTTCCCATCCTCTTTCAGTACAGCGCCGCCATATCCTTTCGTCACGATCCCCTGTTTTTCAAACTTATCCAGATCACGGCGAATGGTCTCTTCAGACACCGCAAACTGTTCGCTCAATTCACTGACCACGACCTTTTTGTCTTCCTGAAGTCGATCCAGTATCAATTGCCTTCTCTCTGCAGCCAGCATCGCTTTTTTCCTCCCATTTATAGCATAATGAATCATTTCCCGCCTATACTAATATCGTTGAATATTATAACAAAAGCAGAACTATAATTCATGCCCGAACAGGAACTATATTTCTGCTTTTGCCTGCAATATTACACTATCTTCCGACAAATCTGCGGATCAGGGCGTGCAATTACGGAGGAATCAAGGAACATTCCCCTGTCGCCTACTGTTTGTTTTGCTTTGTCAATCGCCGCCTGACAATCCGATACCTGACCGGTGATCAGCATATAAGACTTACCGCACATACCTTTTGCCACACGCAGTTCGATCAGCTTAACATCTGCAGTCTTTGCTGCAATATCAGCCGCCACAATAATAGATGCTGCATCATAGGTTTCTAAAATACCTAATGCTTCCACACCTTCGATATTACTGCTTCCGTAAATAGCCGGGAAAATGGACTCATCCGGGTTGCCCAGCACAAAACTACTGATCAGTTCGCCTTTTTCAAAGTTTTTCGCAGTATCCACAGCCGCAGTCACAGCACTTAAATCTCCTGCAATCAATGCAATATATTTTCCGGGGCAGACAGTCTGTGCTTCCAACAGTTCAACATCCGAAGTCTTTACCATACGGTCTGCTGCTGTAATACCGGCGGAAACTGTCTTAAATTCGATCATTCCAATTGCTCTGCTCATATCTTCTCATTCCCTACTTTATTTTTGTATCAGCTCTGAACGAGCACAAATTTGTCCGTAACTTCTTTTACAGTTCCTTCTACGGATGCGTGAATATTAACGGAAAGACCATTTGCGGCGGTTGCCACAACATCCCCTATTTTCACTGTATCTCCCTCTTTTACACAAGCTTTTGCAGGCGCACCGATATGCTGGGACAGCATGATCTTCACCTCTTTGGCAGTCTTGATATCATTTTCGAGAGGTGCTTCTTTATCGTATTTTACAAGTCCCAATCTGGCTGCCAGTCTTTCTTCCGGCACTCTTCTGTACTCTCTGGATTCTTTTACAGGAGCCGCCTCCACCACCGGAGGCTTCACACCGCATTTTCTAAGTTCCCCTTTGTATTCTGCGATCATGCTTCTGGGCGAAAGGCCCTGAGGGCAGCTATACAACTCACACAATCCGCAGGAGCTGCAGAAGAAGGTATCTAAAAATGCATCCATGTTGCTGAAGTCCTGATTGGCTGCCGAACGCATAAATAAATGAGGCTCTATGGAATGTCCCAGTGCATGTCTGGGGCACAAATCCGTACATGTCTGACACTGACAGCAGGAAGATGCCGCACGTGCCACAGAGGTACGAAAATTCGTTTTCTTCTTATATACCAATTGATGATCCTTTGGCAGTACGATGACTGCATTGGTGGTCTTTGTAACCGGTTGATAATCCTGCCCGAAATTACCCATCATAGGACCGCCCAACAGGTACACCGGTTCATCGGTGGTAACCCCTCCGGCCATTGTCACTACGTCCCTGATACGTGTTCCGATGGGCACGCGCACCGTCACAGGATGCTCCACTTCGCCGACTACAGTGACACATTTATCCGTAACAGGATGATTTTCCCAAACTGCTCGATATACATTATGCAGAGTCTCTACATTGAACACTGCCACGCCGCATTCGATGGGCAGTCCACCGGGGCGAACCACCTTGCCGGTAGTCTCATAGATCAATACCACTTCATCCCCCATGGGATATGCACCGGGTAATTTATGTATACGCACCAGCGGAAAATCGTCCAGATGTTCTTCCAACGAGATAATGGTACTTTCATATTCTGCCTTGATACCGATAATCGCTTCTTTTGCACCTACCGTCTCTGCAATCAGAGTAAATGCTTTCAGAATGTCTCTGGCATGCTCTTTTAAAAGCTGTCTGTGAAGCTTAAGCAATGGCTCACATTCTGCACAGTTCATAATAATGGTATCCGCTTTCTCTGACAGCTTTCCATATGTAGGAAATCCCGCGCCGCCGGCACCGACAATTCCATTTTCTCTTAAAATCTGACTAAGCTGTTCAATCGTCATAAACCTATACCAACTTTCCGATATCGTCGATAATACCTACGATCGCAGCATCTACCGGTGAATCCGGCACACCGCTGCCGATACGGGCAGCACTGCCCTGTGCCACAAGCACATACTCACCGATGCCTGCACCGATATTGTCAATTGCAACAAGTGCTTTCACGTCGCCGCTCATCATACCGATGGGCTCTACTACCATGAATTTGTTGCCGATTAAATTTTCATGCTTACGGGTGGAAACAACACTTCCTGTTACTTTACCTATAATCATAATATCTTTTTTCCTCATTCTGCCGTTTGACCGGCATACAAAATTTATTTCTTAACGATGACTACCTTATCGCCGCTCTTGATATCGCCGGCATTTGCCTCATCGGTATCAATATGCATTTCCAGTGTAAAACTTTCGTCTACACGGATTTTCACCTGATCAAAGGTAGTTCCACGTTCATTATCCATTTTTACGCTTACATAATCCCCGTCATTTACGCCTGCTCTGGCAGCATCTGCGGGTGCCATGTGGATATGTCTGGCTGCCACAATACAGCCCTCTTTACAATAAACAGCGCCCTTCGGTCCCACAATTGCAATGGGTGCAGAACCTGCGATATCGCCGGATTCTCTGACAGGTACATTGATGCCTAGCTTTCTTGCATCTGTATAACTGATTTCTACCTGTGTGGCCTTACGTGCAGGCCCTAATACTCTTACATTTTCAATTGCACGAAGTTTTAAACCTACGATAGTACAACACTCTTCGCAGGCATACTGTCCGCCCATCAGTTCCTTCTTCTTTGTCAGCTGATGTCCGGGTCCAAATAATGTCTCTACATCTTTCTGGGAAAGGTGAATATGTCTGTTGCTGACACCTACTGGTACCTGAAAGCCATCTCCCTTTTCCTGTCCTGCCTGAATGCAGGATATCACCAATTTTGTTAATGCTTCAATCTCTCTCTTGTCCATGGTCTTCCTCCATTTTACACTTATCGCTTTATGCGTTCCGGGAGAATGTTCTCCCGGAAACACTTAAGCGAGTAACTATTTAATCTTAGGAAGAATGCCTTCAACGTCTGTGTGAGGACGAGGAATTACGTGCTGTGCTACTAATTCACCAAGTCTTGCTGCGTTCATAGCGCCAGCTTCTACTGCAGACTTAACTGCTCCTACGTCACCGCGAACCATAACAGTTACTAAACCAGAACCGATCTTCTCTGTTCCTACTAAAGTAACGTTTGCAGATTTACACATAGTATCTGCTGCTTCGATTGCTGCGGTAAGTCCTCTTGTTTCAACCATTCCCAATGCTTCCTGTGCCATTTTACATTTCCTCCTTAAAATATGTTTTGTTTTTGTTGTGTTGTGAATTTGTTGTTGTTTAAATTATTTGCTTTTTTATATATTACTGCATTTCTGCAGCAATTTCTACCTTTATGTAGTGCTAAATTAAAACTTCTTTTCCAATACGTTTTGCACTAAAGGCCACCATCTTTCTGATTTCATCACTCGGATTTGCGATCACACCGCATGATGCCAGAATATGGCCATTTGCTTTTGTAATGTGCTCAACCGCTTCCACAGCTGCTGTCACATCGGACACGGTACCTTCCACGATGATCGTGACAAGGCGTCCGCCCCATTTTCTCTCCCAGGTAACCAGATCCACCTGAGACGCTTTACACATTGCATCCAGTGATTCAACTGCAGCAACTACACCGGATACTTCTACCAGACCGTATGATGTACCCATAATTTATTTTGCCTTAGGGAATCCCGGAAGAATGCCTTCCACGTCAGTGTGAGGACGAGGAATTACATGCTGTGCTACCAGTTCGCCCAGACGGCTTGCTGCTGCCGCACCGGATTCTACTGCTGCCTTAACTGCACCAACATCACCGCGAACCATAACTGTTACCAGACCTGAACCAATCTTTTCAGTTCCGATTAAAGATACTTCTGCGGATTTGGTCATTGCATCTGCAGCTTCGATTGCTGCGGTAAGTCCTCTTGTTTCGATCATTCCTAATGCTTCCTGTGCCATTTTTCTATATCCTCTCTTTTTCTCAATTATTATTTCGTTTCATTATCCTAGTCCGGATCAAATCCCTGAATACCCATCATTTTTAATGTGTCCTGATCAGGTCTTGGAATCACATGGCTTGTTACCACGCCTGTAAGTGCTTCGGCTGTCTTGCGTCCTGCCTCCACCGCTGCTGTTACATCATCCACGCTGCCGCGGAATTTGATGGTTACCAAAAGGGGTACCTTCAGGGTATCTGCATTTGCCGGTTTATTCTTGTCAAATGGCTCTAAAGTTACATTGGCTGCCTTGCATCCTGCATCAGCTGCAATGAATGCACACACCAGTCCATATACCTCTAAAAGCCCGATTGCTCTATTATCCATTCAGTTTATCCTCTCCTATCTGCTTAATCGGGGAATACTGCAACCTTCAGACCTGTCATTGCCAGGTTCTTCTTGTAAGCATCATCTATCTTGCTCAGCGGATATCTGTCGGTGATCAGCTCATTCATCGGAAGACCAATGGCTTTTGCACTCTTCAAGAAATCAAAGGTTGTCGCATAATCTCTCAAAGTGTATACCCAGCTTCCTACTGTGGTGATTTCCTTTGCGCAGATGTCAAAGTGAGGATTGATGGTTGCATCACCGCCGTTGATGAAGAAACCAAGCTCACATAAACCGCCGCCGCTGCGGATAAATTTGTAGATATTGGAGTGTCCTACAGGAGAACCGGTACACTGGAACGCAAAGTCTGCCAAATGTCCGCCAAACTTAGCACTGATGCCTTCTGCCATAGCTTCTGCACCCTTGTAATCCTGGAAGTTCACGCTGTCGCTTGCACCCAGTCTCTTGGCAAATGCCAAACGTCCTTCGTTACCGTCAACTGCAATGATATTTGCAATACCCATGGTTTTTAAGATAGCGATACAGATCAGACCAATGGGGCCGCATCCCTGTACAACAACTCTTGAATTGAAACGAAGGATTCCGGTTGTCTTTGCTCTTTCTACTGCATGGATCAATACTGCACAAGGTTCGATCAAAATTCTGGAGTCTAAATCCAGATCACTTACATTGAAGAATGTGGAGCCCTTGCGGATCAGAATATAGTCTGCGAACCAACCGTTGAGATGAATATCATCATCCGGTACCAGGCCATATACATCAGCACCGCCTACATTCTGCTTGTTCAGGTCGAACATTGTAATGTCCGGGTTATCCTTGAAGATCATACAGGTAACGATCTTGTCGCCAAGCTTTACATCCTTGCCTGCACTGTCCTTCTTAACGTTTTTACCCATTTTTACGATTTCACCGGTACCTTCGTGACCGAGAGCAACGGGAATCAAACCAAATGGATCTCTCTTATATTCATGTGCATCTGTACCACAGATACCACAACCTTCTACTTTTACCAAAATATCATCATCGCCTACTTCCGGCATGGGATATTCTTTGATTTCTACTTTTTCAAGTCCTGTAAGCATTGCAACCTTTGCAGTCTTAGGAATTGCACTGCCGGCTGCTGCTGAAGCTGCGGGAGCAGGAGAACCGGAAAGCTGGTTCAAAACCTGTTTCACGATGGCTTCAATTTGTGTATTGTTCATTTCCACGTTATTTACCTCCTATCTGATGCACAAGCTGTCTGACATGGTACAGCGTCTGCGTTTTGTAAATGTTGCTGCACTGGTAAGTCCTTCACCGGTACGGCTTGCAATGGTAAAGGTTGGGAAGCCCTCGCCGCCGAATCCCAAAGCTGCGTAAGAAGGACCGTTCTTTACTAAGATTGCGGTATCCATTGCTCTTGCGTACTCTGTGATACGATCCACATTCTTGGAATGAATGTGTGCGGAATGACGGTTGCCATGCTCCAGCCATACAGCCTTTTCTACAGCATCCTTGAAATCCTTAGCTCTTACCACACCTAAGATGGGCATCATCAGCTCTTCTGCGATCAGCGGATGCTCCTTTGGGCCTTCAAAGATGATGCAGCGGATATTGTCAGAAACATCCACACCTACCATCTTCAGCAGTGCCTTTGCACTTCTACCTACACATTTACGATTCAATGCTCCCTTTTCAGTAAGCACTGTCTTAACCAGTTTATCCTGTACTTCCTTAGAAGCTAAATAGCAGCCCTGTTCTTCTACCATGTACTTCATCAGTGCATCACAGATGGAATCTACTGCAACCACTTCCTTTTCTGCGATACAAGGAAGATTGTTGTCAAAGGTACATCCGTTAATGATGTCTTCTGCTGCTTTTCTTACATCGGCTGTTTCATCAACCAATGCGGGCGGATTGCCTGCACCTGCTCCGATACCGCGCTTGCCGCTGGACAATACTGCGGTTACTACGCCGGGACCACCGGTTGCAACTAAGAGAGGAATGTCTTTGTGTTTCATCATGATATCGCTGGAAGCCAATGTAGGCTTTTCCACGGTACATGCGATATTGTCAGGACCTCCACACTCTAAAGAGGCTTCATTCAGCAGGTTAACTGCAAAAATGGAAGTCTTAATTGCCTGCGGGTGAGGGTTAAATACTACTGTGTTGCCGCCTGCCAGCATACCCATTGTGTTACACAAAACGGTTTCACTTGGGTTGGTACAAGGAGTAATGGCGCCGATTACACCAAAAGGTCCCATCTCTACCAGAGTCAGACCTCTGTCCCCTGACCATGCTGTGGTCTTGATATCTTCAGTACCGGGAGTCTTCTCGGCTACCAGAAGATGTTTTAAAATCTTATCACCAACATTGCCCATACCGGTTTCTTCTACACCCATACGAGCCATGGTTTCTGCATTTTCTTTGATCTTAGTACGAATCCTGGATATAATCTTTTCTCTCTGATCCATGGACATCATACGCACTGTCTTTTGCGCTTCTTTTGCCTTTTCTATTGCGGTATTCATATCAGCGAAGACGCCATGCATGCTGCTCACTTCTGTATTCAGCTGCATTCTGGCCATTACCTCGCCTACAATACTTTTGATCTGGCTATCTGTTAATTCCATGCTATCACATCCTTTAATCTGTCTTTTCCATAAGCGCCAAGCTTTGTGTCCTGCTCAGCGGTTCCTCCGCTGACACCGATGGCTCCCACCATCACACCGTCCACATAGAGGGGTTCTCCACCTCCGAAGATGACGATCTTACCATGATTGGTGTGCTGGATCCCGTAAAGAGAACCGCCGGGGGCTGCCAGTGTGGCAAGTGCCGAGGTAGGCATCTGGAAAGCCACCGAGGTATAGGTCTTGTTGACTGCCACATCGTAACTGCCCATGTACGCCCCATCCATGCAGTGTACTGCTATGGGATGTCCCCCTGCATCAGACACCGCAACGACGGCCTTTACACCCATTCTCGCTGCTTCCGCCTCTACCAGCTCAATCAAAGCCTTGGCTGTTTTCAAGTTCATGACATTTGAGGTTCTCATTTTACGGATGATGTCATGCACCATGCTCTCTACATCCTTTTCCTGCATAGGGATAACCTCCTGTCGTTATATTATTTCAGGCCTGCAATAACTTTCTTAACGATTTCAGCAATTGCTGCTTCATCAACCTTGTCATGTCCGCCACAGCTGCAGCTGCCGCCGAAGTCATAGTCGTAACCTGGGAACTGCTTGTAATCAGCACCGCCGCATCCGCCGCAGTTATGGCAGTTTTCGCCATCTTTGTTCAAGCAGATGTTTGCAGGATGCTTACCGGGCATACCGAATTTACGACGGATTTCGTATAATTTCTTAATGTTCTCTTTATCAAATTCCTTAGGTCCGCCCAGCATTTTGGATTTGTAAAGAAGTTCTGCATAGAACTCAACACTTTCCATCTTGTGATATGCTGCAAGCAGATCTGTACTCCAAGTCAGTGCGCCGTGGTTTTCAAGAAGCACTGCGTCGAAGTAAGGAAGGTATTTTTCCAGATTGTCCGGAATTTCCATGGTAGAAGGGGTACCGTACTCAGCGATGGGTACACAGCCAAGGGAAATAACTGCTTCAGGCATGATAGGCTGGGTCAGCGGAATTCCTGCAATTGCGAAAGAGGTTGCAAAAGTAGGATGCGCATGAACAACAGCACCAACATCAGGACGCTTTTCATATACACGCATATGCATTTTGATCTCTGAAGAAGGCTTGAAGCCCTTATTTGCCTGGATTACATTACCCTTTGCATCTACCTTACAGATAAATTCAGGGGTCATGAAACCTTTTGATACACCTGTAGGTGTGCAAAGGAATTCATTGTCATTGAGCTTTACGGAGATGTTACCGTCATTTGCTGCAACCATGTTACGGTTGTAAATTCTTTTGCCGATTTCACAGATTTGTTTTTTGATTTCCATTTCGTTGATCATTGAAGTTTCCTCCTTAAAATTAAAGTTTTATATTATTTTTATATTCTTGCGGACTCACCTTCGGGGGCGGATCTTCCTTTAAATAATCCAAAATCTCCGGTACACCCTCCCCTTTCAGGGAATTTACATGAAATATCTTTGTACATCCTGCATTCCTCAACCACCTGTCTGCTAAAGGTACGTTGGCATTGGGCAGGTCTATCTTTGTCACAATTCCGATGCATTCCCGGTTGGCCTGACTTGTCACACAGGGCGGAAAGATGCAATAGGGTTCGTTGGCCGCCACTAAGATTCCCACAACATCCGCTTCATAGGTATACAGAGCCAATGCTTTTCCCAGTCTGTGACTCTGGGCATATTCACCGGGCGTATCTATAAAGCTCTCATAGTACTGTACATATTGGGTTTTATAATAGCGGATTTCCTCCCCCTTGAGAGCCTGAGTAAGTGTTGTCTTACCGGCCTCACTCCTTCCCATAAGAACCAGTTTTCTCAAGTCTTCGTAATGGAGCAGACAGTATAACCTAACTTTTGCTGTACATAATCCATCATGGCTTCCAGTGAGGCCTGTACCTCGCTGACGGTTCCGGTAATGATCAGGGAACCGCTGAAGCGATCCACAAATCCCAGCGTAATCCCGCTGGCCTTCATGCCGATATCCGCCATGATAACAGCAGTTTCAGACGGCGTTACCGTGGTAATACCGATGGCAGCATTGCCATAGTCAATTCTGGGATCCAGTCCCAGCTTTTCAAAAAGAACCTTATCAGGACTTGCAATAATATGTGCCAATGTCACCTGACAACCGGGAACATATTCCTGAATAATTCTCATATTATTTTCCAAACCTTTTAATTCCGGCATATTATCCTCCGATCTGACATTCCAGTCTTGAAACACTCTCCACTACCTTCTTTAACATCTGCATCTGCTCCGGTTCCGGCGGCAGAACATCCTTCATCTGATACTCTCTGGAAAGACCTTCGTATTTGTCCTGTCCCAGTCTGTGATAAGGTAGTAGATGTATTTTATTTACCCCCGGAAGCTTATCTGCAAACCGTGCAATTCCGGCGATTTCCTCCGGTGTATCATTGAATGTGGGAATCACCGGCACCCGGATCACTAAATTGGTCTGTCGGTCAGCCGCAATCTTTCTGGCATTTTCCAGCATCAGTTCATTGCTTCGTCCGGTAAATTCCTTATGTTTTACGGGATCAGTATGCTTAATATCCATCAAGTAAGTATCCAGGTACGGAAGGATCTCTTCGATCACTTCATACGGTGCACAGCCCATACTTTCCATAGCGGTATTAATCCCTTTGTTCTTAGCCGCTCCTAAAAGTGCTTTTGCAAACTTTGGCTGACATAGACTCTCTCCCCCGGAGAGGGTCAGACCGCCGCCGCTTCTGCGGTAGTAATCTCTGTCCTTTTCCACCACTTCCATGACCTCAGCCACAGTCACATCCCGGCCGATCACCTTAGGTTTTCCATCAACCATCATGGTCTGGATGTCGTATTCCTGGGACTCCGGATTGCAGCACCAGCGGCACCGCAGCACACAGCCTTTTAAAAACACGATGGTACGGATACCTCTTCCATCATGAATGGAATACCTCTGGATATCAAATATCCTTCCTTTTGTCTGTAATAAATCTTCCATATTAAAAGCCCTGTTCTGTTCGTCTAATAATGTCATCCTGCAGGCTCTTGGAAAGTGTGGTGAACAATGCACTATAACCTGCCACACGTACTACCAGATGTTTGTAATTTTCCGGATGCTTCTGCGCATCCAAAAGCGTCTCTCTGGAAACCACATTGAACTGTACATGGCTACCTTTTCTGTCAAAATAGGTACGAATCAAACTCACAAAATTGTCCAGTCCCTCATCCCCGCTTAAAGCTGAAGGATGGAACTTCTGGTTGAATAAGGTACCATTGGATGCAATACCATGATCCAGCTTGGATACGGAGTTGGCTGCCGCTGTGGGACCGTTTACATCCTTGCCTGCGGTAGGGGATACACCATCCGCCACCGGCACCCCTGCCAATCTGCCGTCCGGCGTTGCTCCGGTCTGTGCTCCCAAAGGTACATTTGCCGATACCGGATACAATCCCGCATGGAACTGTCCTCCTCTAGGATTTCTATACTGCAGCAATGGTTTCGTATATGTATAGGCAGCTTCTCTTGCAAAAAGATCCACTTCATCATTGTCATTGCCAAACTTGGGCACTGCATCGATGAGCTCTAAAATCTCATCAAAACGCTTTTTGTCAGCTTCGGTCACAGAAGCTTTGATCACCTGTACAGAAGCTTCTGCCAGGGTCTTTGCATCCGGGGTAATTCCCTGCTGTGCAAGCTCTCTTGCCAATTTGCCTGCAATCTGTGCGATCACCAGACCGTTCACTTCCTTGCCATAGTTGAACATCAGTGCTTTCTTCAACTCTGCCATGGTCACTTTCTTTTCATCGTATACCAACTTCTTGATGGCAAACAATGCATCCGCTACATTGGCAATACCAAATCCCTGAGGACCGGTAAAGTTGTAAACACAGCCACCCTGCTCACAGGTCTTGCCTCTTGCAATACAGTCATCCACCATACTTGCAAGATAAGGCAGCGGCATACGCTCCATATGGGCCTGATCAATGGCATTGTCTGCATTGACCATCAGCTCGATAAAATAATTCATCTGCTGCTTATAAGCTTCAAAGAACTCCTCAAAAGTCTCCATGTCTTCCACTTCGCCGGTACAAGGTCCGATCTGCTCACCGCAGTCCACACCATTAGAGAATACCAGCTCCAGCGGACGACACATATTAAAGAATGCGGAATCGTGCCAGCCGTTGGTCTTGCCGCCCTTCTGGGGCTCTACACAGCCGATGATATTGTATGTACGGGCATCCTCCAAAGCCACACCGCGGCTCATCAGGGATGGAATGATTACTTCATCATTGTAATATGCCGGCAGACCGATACCGGTTCTGGTCAGCTCTGCTGCCCGCAACATCAACTCATGCGGGGTACCGTTCCACACACGAATGGATAAAGACGGCTGAGGCAGGAACACTTGCATAGAAGCATCAATACACATAAACGACAAGTCGTTCGTCGCATCCCGTCCATGCTCATCCTGACCGCCTACGATCAGGTTCTGGAAGGTGCCATATCCTGCAAATCCCTTTGCACTTTCTAAATCACGACATTTACTTAAACTATTCAATTTTACCCAGATACAATTGATCAGCTCCTGGGCAAATTCTCTTGTTATTTTTCCACCATCCATATCCTTTTTATAATATGGATACATATACTGGTCAAAACGTCCCGGAGAAATGGAATGTCCTGAGGACTCTATCTGCAAAAGCATCTGGATGAACCAGAAGCTCTGACAAGCTTCATAAAAGCTTTCCGCTCCCTTTGCAGGAACTCTGCAGCAATTTTCTGCGATCTGTAAAAGCTCTGCCTTTCTGATGCTGTCACTGCATTTTGCAGCCATACCTTCCGCCAGCTTCGCATAACGTCCTGCATAATCAATCACCGCCTGGCAGCTGATCAGCACTGCTTCCAGGAATGCCTTTCTGGTCACATAATCAGCATCACCCTTGCTGCATTTTTCAAGCTCTTCACGAGCCTGCTGCATAATGCCTTCATATCCGATAGCCAGCACCTTATCATACTGCACTGTAACATGACCTACACCATTATAAAAATAATTACCCACAGTAAAAATATTGTGGTCCATGGCCTTTAAGGTTTCCGGTTCCATGTATACGGTAGCCAATTCACTGGTGGTCTTACCCTTCCAGTAAGTGTTGGCTTCTCTGATCTCAGACTTTGCTCTCTCGGAAATCAAAAAGGGATCCGCCTCTCTGGTACCCAGAGTTTCCAGTTCTCCATTCAGCCATTCATAGGAAAACTCCGGAAAGGTCTGACAGCCTCTGGGGGCTAATGTAGCACTTCCCACGACCAGCTCGTCCTCTCTGATAACAATAGGAAGATTCTGTAAAATATGTTCAAATGCCTTTGCCCTGCGAAGGGTGATGGGCAGATCTTCTGTCTGCTTATAGCTTTCTGTCACCAACACCGCTCTGGAAGCTTCCACCTCCGGCATCTGTGCAAACATCTGCTCTACCAGTCTTGTAATTCTTTCAGTTTTAGGAACTTTTGTACTGTTGTATTTTCCCATGCTCTCCACACTCCAAAACTTGACGCACTGCACTTCTTCACAGCAGTGCACAACACGACACTTTATTGATACTACCATTATATGACCGTTTGTGTGGTTTTGTCAACAAGCATTGTGTTGGTTTTTATTGGTTTTTAATTGTGGTTTTTGTTGGTTTTGTTGGGGTTTCTAATTATGAGCAGAATAATTTCGACTTTTCCAAATATCCCTTCCGCTTTGAAAAGCATTTAATCGTTCTCGCTTTCTTTCATATAACTCTTTTAACTTCGGAATTCGGATATTCATGAAATTTCATATTATTCATTTGCCCACCCAACGGAAAATGTGCCACCGCAGCTTCATTTCGTCGTACGCTTCCCAATGCACCGTCATCCGATATTTCCATCAAACATACCGGAATATCTTTATGCATTAAATAATATTCTTTTTCTTGCTTTCTCACCCAAATCCCCCTCTTTAAGACCACAGAATGTCTTCTTCCTTATCATATCTGCAATCTCTATTAAACTTTTCCTGTATTACATAAAACTGCTCAAAAAAATCATCAAGACACAATACAAGATTTTGTTCCTTTATCTCTTCTAATTTTAATGCAGTATTCATACGATTGTTTCGTTTATCATTTCGTTTCATTTCCATTTAAACGAAAATTTTTTGACCAATTTCGTTTCTGCGTTATAATACGAAGCCCAGAGCATAATGCATGCCCGGTGAAATTGTTAAGATTTGTATTGCTTTTCGGGGCAAGCTGGCAGTTGTGAGGAGATAATAAGTGTAAATTTTTGCCTCTTCCGCCGTACTACACAGTGAAAGAGGCAAGTTTTTTGATTGTAACAATATATTTGCTCATAACAATTATCTGTCAAGGCAAGAATATAACACATTTCTAAGACGGGGCTGATAATATGCTTCCCTCGGATTCAAACAATGTTGGGCATAGAAAACGGCAAGCCTTGGCTCAGGGTCAACCATAATCGTAGCACCAGCCGCACCTCCCCATCCAAACTCACCCAAAGATCCTATAGAACTGCCTTTCGTTTTAGTAATCATAGTACGTACACCATAGTCATACCCTCTCAATTGTGCCAATGTAAGGTCATTCTTTAACATCATTTCATTTAGCCTGTTTTTACGTAATAGTTCAACAGTCTCCTTTGATAAAATACATTCATCCTTTGCACTAATACCAAGCCTGGCGTCATAGTATTTTTTTTATCGTCCTTGCATGCTTAGTCATTTTTAAAACAAAATTCTTCCACCTTCTCGCCTTTATCGTTTATTCTTACCAGCATAACCATAGCATCTGACGTAAACTTACCTACGCAGTATGTGCCTTCATCCTCATTATTGTGCCCATAAAAAAACACACGTTTCGTCCCGTTATGATCCGTAATTTCAATCCGACAGGCATTGATATCGGGACTTCCACCATCAAGTGCTTCACACTTTACATCAAACGATTCTCCTCTATTACTTGGGACAATAACAGAAGTATAAGTAACTTGCCCCCTCTTATTGCGCACCAGACAAGCCTTCTTACTATCAGTAACCATACCCTCACCTGGAGAATACTTGGCATTCATGATCCTCCCATCATCCAAACATTCTGCCGTTGCCACCTGAACATTAATACCATCTTCATAATTACTTCGAACAATCCTGCCACCCGCTTCCAAACTCATTGCCGCATCCGGAAGCATATGCCAATACAAATCATATCTAGTCTCTTTCTCACAGTTAACCGGCTTAATATAATCCGTTACAATCCAAAACTTATGGGCTTTGCAGAACAACACACTACGGTTTTGCTTTGCTACTCCCGGATTATTGGCACCTGTCAGTTCATAGAAGTCATACTGAGCATCTGTATAGAAAGCTCGCTCCCCGGCATCCTTAAGATACTGCGCTTCTTTAGGATCATTATTTTGTGGGCGTATGAGATTTTCACACTGGTCTGCTAATAATACATTATGGTTGGCAGAACTGATCATTTCTGCAAAAATGGGACCTGTCAACAGCGTACCATATCCCTGATCTGTTAACAAATGCCTGCCATAGGCCATCATTGCCAGAGAGTAAACATCTTTATGACCGTGGGAACCCAACACCTTGCCAGTTACTGTCATGGCAAGTGCTTCCTTGCCCCAATCACTCTTCATATATACTCTTTTATTGTCAGGGAATCGCATGGTAGTAAAATCAGGGGGTTTTCCTCTCTTACCATCACTGACCACATACAAAAGCTCACCATCTTCTTCAAACATCCCGGGCAGAACATGGTACCAGTTCCTAATAACCCTTCTAAGATCATCAAATGGCCAGGTAGTATCACCTACATTGTAGTCACTATATGTAGGACTTAACGTATAATAGTAAGACTTAATCAAGCTTTTCAGAATATCAAAGGACTTTTCAGAGTAGGGTAACGTTGTACCATTTACCAAATGTCTGCGAACAGGAGAAATCACAGTCCTGATCAATACCTCCTGATAATGAGTACCTAATTCCACACAAGATCCGTCGGGGTTTGCAAAATGTTCCATCAACCTTTCGTTTTCCAAACAAGTCTTTTGCGCCCATTCATCATATGCTTTTAACTCTGGGAAAAATCCATATACTGCATATACTCCTAATGTACCAAAGGACGCCCAATTGTTCCCCATTCTTCCATAGAAATTGTCTACCAACCACTTGGCGTTGGCATACAGATTTTTCAAACAGGCGCAGAAATACTCTCCTGTCATATAGGCACTATTTATGACACGGACCAGATTCAGAGACTGGTCATCACAGTATCGTCCCATATCCAGTTCATTAAAGACTTCCCTGCTGCATCCTACAAAATGTATGATCGCCATCATATTACGGATGTGAGTGTATGCGTACTTTTCATCTCCTGTAGCCAGATATCGCCTTGCAGGAGATGCCAGTTCTGCTCCTCTGTGATAGAAACAGATCTTACCCTTTATATCAGGAAATGAGCAGGTAATATAATCCCATGAAGGCATATCGTTACAGGAAAACAGCAATTCATCCGTTACATGATTCCAGCAAAAACTTTCTTCCTCCCAATTACTTGCCAATTCATTATATACATAGATTTCCTTTTCTCCCTGCTCACAGCTACCATATATGTTCAAAGTTGCAGACGTAATCTCATCCGTGGCTTTTATAAAGCTGATGTCAAATGCAAAATATGCTCTATTCATCCTGTCATCATGATTGTGGTAGATTCCATGCTCTCTCACATCATATATTTCCCGGTTGCTGAAATTCTTATCTGCATTCCCTCCGGCACTTACCATGGTATCCTTGGCACAATCTACTTTTACTGTTTCCCCATTGAGCACCAGTTCCAGATAAGGTACATACTGACTCTTTCTGGAATATATATGTGCTTTATTATCCGTTTTATCTACGGACATAAACTGGTATGCTGCATACTTTACATTTCCCAAAAACATTCTGGTAAGAGGAATCAGAATATCGATACTTCGCCATTTACAGGTAGTGTCCATATCAAGAAATCCCACGGGCACTCCATTCATACATACAGATGAATATACATTCCGCTCCAGTGCCTGGCAGCATATCTCATCATTTTCTTCATTCATTTCATTACTGATATTGATATCATAATTTTGAAATTTGTTCCGATAATAGGTAAGCAGACACTCCTTTGCCTTACTATAATTACCTTCTTTCACCTGTACGATGACATCCTGAAGCTCCTTCTCGTATTTCTCATAATCCAAAATACTCTCTCGTTTCCAGCATCCGTTCAACGTATCCCATTGTCCCAAAAACTGTTCATCACGAATTCTCATGGGATCACAGTAAATCGGGTAATCATAAGTATTTGCATACCCCATAATTCTTTCCTCCGTACACATCATTCACAATCTCATTGACCATCAACTAATAACCTTCCATGCTATCAATTTCATCTTCGGAATCCTCACTCATTTTTACATACAGACGCCAAATCCACTGGCACTCACTACCCTCTCCCATATACCTGCAACTGTGTCAAAGCAGGAAATGGGGATGGATCTTCTGCCTTAATCAAATCACTGATTTCAAGCCATTCAATCCTTTTGGAAATATTAAATATCTGTGCATATCCATTTTTTTTCAATTTCAAAACTTTTTTATCCCCATCTGAGAATGTCACAGTCATCTTAGTCCACCAACTGTCATGAGGATAATCTGCCCGCATATAAACAACCAACTTGTCTATTTCAACCGATCTGCCAAATTCTACCTTCCAGGTAGCGTCCTCTCTTCGGCAAATACTCCAGGAAGAATACGGCCAAGAACCATGTTTTTCCGTAAAAGTCATTCCATCGATTACACTTTGTGCTGCAAATAGTGGTCTTCCGGGAAGGGTTACATTTGCTGACGCATGTGGATAGCAATTCACATCTCCCTCCTGGTCCCATACGTTTTCTGCAAGATTCCTATAGTTCATCTGCTCCTCTGCAAACGCTATTTTCACAGAAATAATGTGACGATCTCCCATAAACCAAAGAGGCTCCAGTCTCTTTTCTCCAAATGGAATCTCATACTCCACATTGCCCGTCAGATAGACAAAAGATTTTCCTCTCATCTCATCCAGCTGTATGTGATAGTATGTCTTGGTCTCATCTACTTCCAATACAATTCGATCCCCTTTTCGGTATTCTTCCAGGTACAAGAGATTCACTTCGTCCGTGCCTTCCTTTTGGCTCAGAATCCTTCCATCTTTATCTAAAATCTTTATGCAAATTTGTGCCATAATACAACTCCGTCTATCTTCCCAAATAACCACCATCCACAGGGATCACTGCACCACTTAAATAATCGCTTGCCTTAGATGCAAGGAACACTACGATACCCTTCATATCCTGCTCATTGCCCCAGCGACCCATTGGAATTCGAGCAAGAATTTCAGTGTTTCGCTTCGGATCTTCAATCAAGCGAGTATTCATCTGGGTTGCCATATAACCCGGTGCAATGGCATTCACACAAATGCCTTTGGACGCCCATTCATTTGCTAATGCTTTGGTAAGCTGTGCCACCCCCCCCTTTGCTGCTGCATAAGCAGGAACGGTATATCCGCCAAAGTAGCTGAGCATGGAAGCCAGGTTGATAATCTTACCTCCACCATTTACAAGCATATTTCTGCCTGCCAACTGGCAAAGCTTAAATACGGCTCTTAAGTTTACATTGAGTACATCATCCCAGTCACTCATAAGGAAGTCCTCGCAAGGATTTCTCCTCTGGATACCGGCATTGTTTACCAGAATATCCAGCTTGCCGCCGAAATGCTCCACCACTTCTGCAAATGCTTTTTCGATATCCTCTTCACTGCCTAAGTTGCAGCGTACACCGATTACATCATAGCCCTTTTCGCAAAATTCCTTTGCTGCTTCGTAAACACTCTCGCTGGATGCCATAATAGCAACACGTGCTCCGGCTTCACATAAACCCTCTGTCATACCTTTTCCAAGGCCTTTATTACCGCCTGTCACTAAGGCAGTTTTTCCTGTTAAATCAAACAAACTCATGATTTCCTCCTAGAACTTAAACATTACCTTAACTGCTCCGGTGCCCGGTGTAAACAATAAGTCAAAGCCCTTCTGTGCTTCTTCATAAGGCAATACATGGGTAATGATTTTTTCAAATAACGGTTCTTTTTCTGCCATCTGAGCTGCAATGGCAAAATCTTTCTGTCTGTACACTCTTACGAAATGGATGGAAACTTCCTTTGCCATACCTTTAAAGAACGGCATCTGAGGAGGCTTCTTGTAAGAAGCTACAATCACAATCTGACCTCTTACCTTTACCACATCCAAAAGACTGGCTGCTACCGGACCTGCTCCGGCACAGTCATAAACGCGGTCAAAACCATTGCCACTTGTATATTTGGCAACCACTTCGTCCAAGTTCACTTCCATCGGATTTACTGCTTCAAAACCAAGTTCCCTTGCAATAGATATTCTTGCTGCATCAGTTTCTACCAGTAACATATCCCCTACACCAAACTGCTTTAAGGTAAGAGCCAGACAAAGACCAATAGTACCACAGCCAAATACAATAGCATTGTCACCCGGTACAAAACCAGTCTCACGTAAGGTATGTACAGTTACTGCAATAGGTTCAATAAAAGCACCTACTTTAAAGGAAACATTCTCCGGTAATTCAATTAACTGATCCTGTGGAATAGCGACATATTCTGCCATACCTCCTGCCGTATCTATACCATACAACCCCAGTGTGTTACATACATGTTTATTGCCAGAAATACAAGGCTCGCACTGACAACAAGAAATTAAAGGATACACGGTTACGCGGGTGCCTGCCGGAAATCTTTCGCAGTCTTTTGCTACTACACCTGAAAATTCATGTCCCATAGTTAATGGAGCTTTTGCACGAGGATGAGTTCCTGCATAAATATTTAAATCAGTGCCGCAAATACCGGCATGGGAAACTTTAATAAGAGCCCATCCTTCCGGAACTTGTGGCATATCTACATCACATATACCTATGTGATTTGCCTCTAAAAATTGAATTGCTTTCATTTTTCTCCCTTTCTCTTACTTTGGTAATGTCAAGTTTGACACCCTTATTTTATAAAAATTCGTAACTTTTTAAAACCAAACATCTATTAAAAATGCTCATTATCCAAGTCAACATTTTCTACTTTTCTGTCATGAATGCAGACAGTCCGATCTTCCGGAATATATTCATCAGGGAAATGTACCATGATATTTTCTTTTTCCAGCGCATGTTGCAAAGCACGAATGTGTACCTGAGCTACACCTATCTTTTCCTTCAGGGCATGACTTGCAGCAAGTGCTGCTGCCTGACCGGTAATGATTGCCGGCGGAATCACGCGTAATAAGTCCCAGCCGTAACCGATACCTGAAGCACCTCTTCCGGCCGTCAGCATATTTGGATAATCCTTGCGGGTAATGGTTCTGAGCGGTACTTCAAACAAATGATCCCTGTGTTCAAAATCATTGATAGCACAAATAGAGTCATCAAAATGCTTATACACATCCTGCACTTTTAAGGAATAATCACCAGCTATATGTGCTGTGGTACGGAACTGCGGCATCATCGGCAGCATGGCAATCTCTCTTGAAAAACGGTCATCCCCTTTCAGCTTGTCCAACATATGCAATTGATTTCTCACCAGATAATCCGTCACTTCTTCTGCTGAAAGACCGGACCACCGCGGAATATCTGCAGGCTGATTATCTCCATGCAGATTGATACTGCCTCCGGCAAGACCGGTAAAAGCAAGCCTGATGTCATGGTTGTCAATTGCTTTCTGACAAGTTTCCAAATTAATCATTTTACCGACATAAGTATAGAAATTTTCTCCGGCTATTACTGGCACACCGCCTCTTCGTAAGCCCCCCTTTTTTATTAAAAACCTTATATTTTCAAGGTTCAATCGTGCCTATTTTTTCGGCTCCGGGTTTTCATAACTCACTTTACACTACCCTTTTTTTAGATTTATAGGATAATGTACTGGTTCATTTCTCATAAATCTTACTGCTTCCTCAGCTACTTTTCTTTTCAGCTCTTCCGCTGATTCCTCAGAGTACCATGCAGTATGAGGACTTATGATAAAGTTATCATGCTTTAATAACGGATTGTCTGCGGTTAATGGCTCATGCTCTACTACATCTAACGCTGCGCCGGCAATCTCTTTATTGGCAAGAGCCCATTCCAATGCTTCCCCGTCAATAATACCGCCACGGGCTACGTTTACGATATAGGCAGAGTTTTTCATTGCCTTAAACTGCTCTTTACCAAAGACATGATAGGTATCCGGTCTAAGCGGACAATGAATGGAAATAATATCAGACTGTGTAATCAACTCTTCTTCAGAAACAAACTCTACAAAATCCGGGAATGTTCTGTTGGTATTACCGGCTTCGATATCATATGCAATCACCTTACAGCCCATGGCATGTACACGCTTTGCAAATTCACTGCCGATTCTGCCGATACCATAAATCCCTACGGTCATTACACTCATGCGGTAAATTGGAATCTCTTTACGATAATCCCAGATGCCCTTACGAATAAGAGCATTGGTAAAAGCCACCTTCCTGGTCAGACACATCATCATGGCAAGTGCCTGTTCTGCCACTTCTCGTGTACCATAATCCGGTACATTACATGCCTGCACACCGAATTCGTCTGCATCATCCAGGTTGATATTGTCCACACCTACTCCATAACGAACTACACATTTTACACTTGGAAGCGCCTCAAATATCTTGCGGTCCATGCGTACATACTGATTCATCAGCACCACGGCATCTTTGCAGTTTTCGATAACCTCTTCCTGTGTCTTACAATGAAGCCAGTCAAATTCATAGCCTGCAGCTTCCAAGACTCCACGCTCCGTATCCACATTCTCATGATCCAGGTCACATATTACTATTTTTTTATTACTCATACTATTTCTCCTTTAATCTCAACTTCCGTGATACCGTTACGGTAAGCTTCCACAAAGGCAAGCATTAAACAGCCAAAGGAGTGCACTTCATCTTTTTGAGGTGTCTTTCCCGCCACATATGCCCTTATCGTCCCATGCTCATCTCCTATGCATGGGCACAGACAGCCGGGACAGGAGCGATATGTAGAAAAATCTTCTTTCAAACAATATATACCCAGTCCTCGTATTCCTTTTTCAAACACCTCTTTGTAAACATCACCTTTTAACACTCCCGTCCGCACACCAATGCCGATACAGTATAGTATTAGCGCAGTCCCAGACGATTCCTCCCAGGCCAATGGCTCAATAATTTCTTGTCTCCACAGACCTCTACTTGTCTGATAAGGAAGCAACGCATCAGCCATATCACAAAAATATTCTTCCGCCTTCGCTCTATGTCTGGACTCCTGCGGCAAATAATGAACTAATTCTGCCAGACCGATCATCCCCCAGCCATTTCCCCGACTCCAATGATCCTCGGACATTCTTTTCGGATTGTCTTTAAATCCTCTCGCTTGATGCAACAGTCCACAAGTCTGATCCAAAAATATTTCATACATTTTAAAACATTGTTCAGCTGCAAAATCAATATATTTTTCTTCTCCCAAAGCAAGACCCGCATATAACATAAATGGTGTTGTACACGTTACGACATCTATCCATATCCTCTTTTTATTTCCATATATTGGATGGCACAAAATTCCCTTTGAATCCACAGGCGCATTCAATGTCTTTTCTGCATATTCTCGAATTACCTCTGTCCATTCCGGGGCAACCCCCTTAAACAGTAACCATGCTTTTCCATTTCCACCCGCACGATAAGACTCAAAGTTATAAAGCGGATGTTCAAAACTATCCGGATACAATGCGAGATACTCCTTACATTTTTGCAAATATTCTTTATTATTTCCCGATAGCGCCGCCTGTGCCAAACCATAGTATGCCAGTAAGCCATAATAACCATCTACTTTATCATACTGTGATTCATATCTCTCAAGCAATTTTCCAATCAATTCAATTACATTTACGATTTTCATATACACCTCTTTTTATCGTTCATAACGATTGCTTTAGCTCTCACTTTAGAATCTGGCAGAACTCTCAAAATATATATCATGAATCTGCACTCTTGGGCTGGAAGTTAATGCAAAGAAAATAATATCTACTACATCTTCAGCCTGCATAAGTTTACTCTTATCAACTGCTCTGGTACCCCAGAAAGGTGTGTCTGCTCCACCCGGATTAATGGTAGTTACACGAATATCCTGTGAACCCATCTGTAATAACATACCCTGGGACAGCATGTTTACTGCGGCCTTTGCAGTGCAGTAAAGTGGTGCATTTGCATTAGCGGTCTTTGCTGCGGTGCTGCCGATATTTACGATAATAGCCGGCTTTGCTGCATTTTTTGCAAAATACTTTCCTGCAAGGAAGGTACCTTTTACATTTACATCCATAATTGTTTCATATACATTGACATCAGTAGTAGGAATCTTGCTTGGAATAGAAAGACCTGCCAGGTTTGCCATTGCTGCAAATTCGCCATTCTTTTCAGATGCCTCTGTAAAAAATGCTTCCACTTCCTCTTCTTTTGTAATATCTACAACTTTTGCGAAAACTTCTGTCACTTTGCCAAGTTCTTCTGAAAGTGCTTTTAAACCAGCTTCATCGTTAGAGCATAAAGATAACTTTGCCCCCTGCTCTGCCAATTTTCTGCACAGTATAATACCCATTCCACCGCTTGCACCTGTTACAATTACATTCTTACCATTATAATTAATCATTAAAAATACCCTCCGTTTTCTACAACCTGTGTAGGTGTCATACCACTGTTTACCATTTCCTTAATTTCCACTTCGTTGTCACGAATTTGCTCTGCTTTTAAAAGAACTTCATATGCGATTTCACGTGGAATACAAATGCCGCCATCAATATCAGCTAAAACTACATCGCCCGGATATACATGAACTTTTCCCATTACAACAGGCATCTGATAGCCAATCAGACGGAAACGACCAAGCATACCATTAGAGCTTCTGTATTTGCAGAATACCGGGAAGCTCTGCTCTAATACCTTATTAGTATCACGTACACCGCCATCTACGATTGCCCCACGACAACCCTGACGAATAGATGCCATGGTCATGATTTCACCCCACTGTGCAGACTCATCATCTTCACAGGTGTCCCAAACAATAACACTGTTTGCATGAATCGCCTCTAACATTTTTGCACGCTCTACCATTTCGTTTTCCAAACTTAAATTTTTGGAACCCTTGATAGTAAAAGCAATGCCAGCAACCTTCATTTCCTCACGCAGCGGCAAGATGTTATTTGGAAATGTTTGATACAAAAGTTCCATTTCTCGTAACACATCGTTTACCATTGGTGTAGTAACCTGCTCATAACGGTCACACAGTTCTTTCTCACTAATTGGGAATTTTTCCGTCTTTTTTTTCGCTCTGCATAAGATTAAGTTTTCTAAATCCATAAAACCTACCTCCATGTATAATAGTTTTTACCCAGCAATTAAATCTACTTATCCAACTGATATAATTCAAATACAGATGAAAATTTACTTTTTCCTCCCGGAATATTTAAATTTCTAATTTGAATTACTTCATCCATTCCTTTTACAGCTTCCGGCGACATCGGTTCCATCTTTCCGAGAAGCTGTGCAACGAAGGCTGACTCTGCCATACATTCTGACATTGTAAGTAGTTCTACCGCATCCTCAATTCCATTCTGACTCACAAAAAGAACTCCATGATTTTCCATTAAAAATCCATTGGATAAGTCAATTATTTTTTCAAAATTATCGGATAATTCCTGCGATAGTGGTGTTGCATACTTTACGGTCAGAAGTGGACCGGTTTCAATAATCGGCTCAGGCAAGATAGGCAGTTCCATCTGCCCTGTTTTCGCAATCGCATATCCTGTAAGAATAGGCGGATGTGCATGAACAATTGCATTGATATCTGTTCTCTTTCTCATAATTGCTGTGTGAAATGGCCATTCACCGGTAGGTTTTTTCCCTTCCGGAGAAAACAGAATATTTCCTTCCAAATCAATCACACAAATATCCTCAAAACGCATTTTCCTTTTTAAAGTTTTCGTTGGTGTGATAAGCATAATATTATCATCTACACGGACAGACAAATTTCCGCCTGAAGATGTTACATAATTTAGTTCCGCTATGCGATGACAAGCCTCTACTAATTGTTCGATTTGTCCTTTATATTTTTCTTGCAATTTATTCATCGCTTCCTCCTTTTTTTATAGACCCAACAATATTTTCCTTTTCCAGTGTATTTTGTAATCCAAACCTCCTTATCACGATACAATCGGCACTTATTTTATTTATTAGTTGACCAATTCCTTTGCTCGTTTTGTCAACCACTCCGCTATCTGCGCCACACCGTAAATATTTGGGTGAACCTCATCTGCTGACATAAAGGACATATCTCCTATCACATCTAATCCGTTGATATAGGTCACATTGGGATAACTTAGATCCTTCACCACCTGCTCGATGCATCTGCGCCATTTATTTCCATGATCGGCTGCATCAAAATCATCTCCGCAATAATAGAAAGGGGAAATGACAATCACCGATTTATCTGGATTTCTGCCAGCAACCTGTCGAATGGTGTTCTCCACTCTTTCAAATATCTTAGCCTCTTCCCAGGCTAAAACATTGATACCCAGCTCCAATGTCGCTAAATCCCAGTGCCCTTTTTCACCCTCGGATGCAATATAATCCACCATCTCCGGCTCCATGGAACAGCTGCCCGCCATACCCAAATTTCTTGCATCCATGTTCAGATTGTGGGCCAAAAGAGAAACCCATGTATGGGACGCATCAATGGCATTGGAACCGTGCGTAATAGAAGAACCATAGGACAACAGCGTGCCTTTCGGACACTGATTTGCTTTTGGCGGTTCTATATCACCGATGATATCGTGTATCTTAAAATATCCTCTGTCAAAAACAATTCTAATTACTTCCGGATCCCAGTCATAGCAGCTCTTCTCGCTCATGACCTTTAATCGATCCATATTCGCAGATTTCTCTATGACAAAATCTTCCGCCTCAGTCCTTACCTGTTTATGTACTTCATGATCATCCCAGCCGCCTTGTATGCCGCCTCTGTACACATGAAAGACGCCGTCTCCTTCTTTTATACTCATTCTGATAACAGCTTTGTCACCCTTTAAAACAAACCGAAGCTCAACTCCCGTGGCACATACAGCCATTCGTTTTCCCCGGTCTGACTCCAGTACTGAATAAACGGCGGATGGTACTCTCTTCCACGAAATACTGCCATCTTCATTATTGACTATTTCTGCAACGTTATAAAGTTCTGCATTTTTATAGTGCATTGTGATGCCTCCTGTATGGTATCTATTATTTTTCCCGAAATCATTTATTAGTATAATATAAAATACTTACTCAACACAAAGAAATGTGCTATACCGGTCCCTCTCCGGATCATTTTTACATGCAGATGCCAGATCCACCACATGTACTCCGTCAATCACAAAATGCACCATTTCCTGTCCATTCGGTTCCATCCGGCAAACGGTATTCTCTCCTTTTCTTACAGGCTCCCACAACTCACCTCCATAATGAGTGTCCCGCGCAAGCAGCAGTGGACCATACTGAAAACTCGCATACTTTTTCCCTTTGATTAGATCAACCTTTTTCTCTACTGTCATCTGTATATCCATAAGGACTTCCGTCATTCCCACTGGAAGGTCTATGACAAGATATCCTTCTTCTCCGACAAAGACATCACCTGCTTTCCCGTTCACTGTAACAGAATACCCCCTGCACCAGCTCGGAATCCTGAGTTTCAACCGCTTATCACTGCCAGTATTTTCAATGACAAAATGCACTTTCCCGTCAGCAGGATAACCGGTAGTCTGTTTCACACTGATGCCTCCTGCCCGAAAATAAGAATTACTGTATAGCACTGGAATCAACGTGTTTCCATCATAGTAATAAAGATAATCCTTCAGATAACTGAAAATAGTAAAGCCTCGATATCGGCAACATTGGTATGCCGTTCTGTCAGTACGGAAAATCTTCTGCCCGTAATTTCCCTGATAATAAGCAAAATCCTCTCCATTTTTTTCAAAGGAGCCTAACAACTGATTGAATAAAGTCTTTTCGACGGCATCTATATACTTAGTCTGAGGATCGGTAAAAAAAAGAGAAAGGGACAGCTCCATCCATCCCACTGCCACACAGGTCTCATTGGGCTTTTCTTCCGTGGGCATCAACTGTGGTGCGTTTCCGTTTTTCACCCAGACCTCCTTCAAGGTTCCGTTTCCAACATTCCGGATCTGGGTATCATTCACTTGTGTCCAATATCTTTCAGCAGCCTTAACCGCCTGCGCATTATTGTCCATCAATCCATACTGCAGTACACCCAGATACACGATCAACATCTCAATGCCTTTTTTTGAACGCAAATCCAGAATATCCGTAAATGACAAAAGGTTCATGTCCGTTGTTTCACAGTAAGCAATTACCTGCCGAATAAATTCCAGATAACGTGCTTCACCTGTTACGATATACAGTTTGCCTATTGCATATAAACAGGATATGTTCTGACTACCATCATTAGTGGCATCCAGAATATCCAGAGCATCCTCTCCCGTAAAACTGTCCACAATCCAGTCTGCGGCCCGTACTGCAAGCTGCAGTATTTCTGCATCACCTGTAGCCTGATACATACGAACCAATCCATATACTGTAAAGAACTGATTCCATACAGAAAATCTCCGATACTCACTTCCCGACTCAAGGCCTCCCAGATATCCGTCCTCCCGCAGATTCTGCCCGATACTCTGCACAACAGCCATACCTTTATTCAGTGCATGACTGTCCCCTTCCATTTCATAGTAATGGGCACAGATGTCCAGATACTTTCCGGTAAACTCCGGTTCTGCATAATCTTCATCATGAATTCCAACATACGTTGTTGCATGGATCTTCTCATCCATTTTGTGATAAAAAGTATTCCTTGCTTTCAAAAAGCAGTCTGCAAGGATACTGTCATCAAAATCAGCACAATATTCTAACTTCTTATCCATAGGTTTCTCCCAAATAAAAGTTTCCTCATATAACGGCTCGCCGCAACACCATCACGCTTTGCGATGACCTCTTCCACTTCCTTCTCATCAATTGCCTTCGCAGCCTCCTGCAGCACATCCAACCACAGAGCACTTTCTGCCACTGCATCCCTTCCATCCTCACGGTACGGAAACTGATCAATTACCAGATATCCATTATAATCTGTCCGCTTGAGCCAATAGAAAAATTCCAGAAACTCCAAAGTATGGACAGTTCCCACGATCATATCATCATCCCACAGGCGATAATTATCATTGATATGTATATGTTTTAACCTGTCGCCATACATTTTACACATAGCTACAGCCTCTGCCGGTGTCTCATAGCCAAGGGCTGCATGTCCGTAATCCAATGCGATACCAAGATTCGGAAGACCGATCTTTTCAATCATAAGCAAGGTTGCCCCCGCGGTACTGATATAAGAATGTGTCCTTGGTTCTTTGATCTTGTATTCCAGAGTTATTGTTATCTCCGGATTATATTGACACAATTCCTCCACACCATCCGCAAAGAGCTGGCGCTCCTTTATGTAATCTGCTGCAAAGATATAATCATATCCGTCCTGGCCCGGCCAGAGCGTCACAATATCACAGCCGATTTCCGCAGCAAAGTCAATCACCGCTTTGGCATCCCTGATCGCCTGTATGCGCACACTTTCATCTGTGGAAGAGAGACTTCCTTTCTTATACAATGGATTTGCAAAAGTGTCCACTGCCAGCGATCCCACCTCAAGCTTTGTTTTAGCCAAAAGACGTTTGATTTCTTCCTTACTCTCCATCATATCCCGGCTCATCACCAGATCCACTGCCTGAATATTCTTAATAGAAGAAACTCTGTCAAATAATTCCTCCAACGAAAACGGTGCGGAATACTCTCTACAGTATCTGTCAAAACAATGTCCTACGTTTCCTAAAAATACTGAATATTTTAATCGCATATGATTGCCTCCTATTTTAAAAACTTCTCAGTTATATTTCTAAACATATTTTAAGGCTTGTGCCTTTGCAATACTCACCCAATGCGGTAATCTCTAATTCTTCCTGCCCTTTCTGTGGCTTTACTGCAATACGGATTTTTCCCATATACATCTTCCTTTCTGCCATTGTTACATTATGATGATCACAATTATCAGAACCGGTTCCTATGATCCTCGCTGGTGATGTTGCCGAAAAATATACATATTCCGACGCATCCGGCACAACTCTGCCTTCCTTGTCAAGACATTCGCAAGTTAACAGCGCAATATCCTTTCCGTTCGCTTTGACCTCATTATCCAAAGCAAGTCTTAATTTATCAGGTTTACCGGTAGTGTTCCGCTCGTCTTCCGCAACCACTTTCCCATTTCTGTATCCTTTCACTGCAAGACATCCTGGTGCATATGAAACCTTCCACTCCCCGTGTCCATATTGCTCGATCAGCTTTTTACCCTGGCTTTCGCCATTCAAAAACAGCTCCAGCTCATCACAGTTTGTATAAACCGTTACTAAAATATTCTCATCTTCAAAACCGCTAAAATTCCAATGGTTTACAATATGGACCATTGGCTCTTCTGTCCAATGAGACTTATTCTGATAAAACGCCCCTTTTTTCTGCAGGAACAGATCCAACGCACCGGACTTAGAACATATTGCAGGCCATACAGCCTCTCCTCTATGCTCAACCGCAGCCCACTGATAACCACCTATCACATAAGGACGCTCCATGAGATACTTCCATGTCTTTTCCCTGCCAAGGAACCAATTATTTGTATCCGTGTCTTTATCTCTTAACCTCCCATTATCATTTGAAGGATAATTCCAATCCCTTGTTGTTCCGGTTGCGCAGCATTCTGAGGCAAATATCACTTTGTCGGGGCGCATCTCATGGACTTTATCATAAATTCCCACATTATAGTTGATTCCGATCAGATCACATTCATCATATATGGTTGATTCTTCCGGAGTTCTGTCCTCTGCCGCAGTAATGAATCGGGTGTTGTCCAGCTTCTTTATATACGCAGCCATTGCCTTATGCACACGTTTACCTACATCAGTCACATGATAAGGTTCCTCATTACTGGTGGACCAGAAGATAACAGATGGTCTGTTACGATCCCGCTTTACCAAAGCTTCCATCTGTTCAAGCCCCTCTTTTGTGCTTTCAAACCATCTTGCCTCATTCATTACAAGGAAGCCCATCTCATCCAATGCATCCATAATGGCAGCCGAATTCTGATAGTGGCTGGTTCTGAAACCATTCGCACCCATCTCTTTTATCAGACCGATCTTATATCTTGCAATATTTTCTGATACTGCCAATCCGGTCAGTCCAAAGTCCTGATGGCAGCAGACACCCTTTATAATGGTTTTTTTCCCGTTGATAAGAAGCCCCTTTTCCACAGAAATCTCCACGGTTCTGAATCCTGTCCTCGTAAAATAACAATCTATTTCCTGCCCATCCATTTTCAATATTGTCTTGATATCATAAAGTTTTGGTGTCTCCGGACTCCAAAGTGCAGGATTCTCTACAATTGTCTGATACATCAAAATCCCTTTTTCCCGCAAAGCGATACGGCCTTCTCCTAAAGCTTTGGCAATGCATTTTCCGTTTTCATCCAGCACCAAACTTTCAACCAACACGTTACAATCTTCATAGCTGTCATTTATAACCGCTGTCTCAAAATTAATCTGCCATTGTGTTTCAGAAATCTTTTTATAGGGCGCATATACTCCCCACAGATCAATAGCCACCGGCTCTGTGATCGTAAGATGTACATCACGGTATATACCTCCGCCCTGATACCACCAGCCTTCAAACTCCTCCGTATTCACATAGACAGCCACTACATTTTCCTTATCATAGTAGACCATATCACTGATATCTACTTCGAAGGTATTGTATGCTGAATAGTTATGATACATAAGACATCCGTTCAGATAGATTGTAGACTTCCCTGCTATCCCATCAAAGCGAAGCAGGACTCTTTTGCCCTGGACCTGCTCTCGCTCCAGCATAAAATGCTTGCGATACCAAGCATTATCATAATGAAGAAATCCCAATGTATTATTCTCATGCTCCTTGAGATCCTGATCAACCACGTAATCATGAGGAACTGAGACTCTCTCCCATCCATCGCTCCGCATTTCCGCATCCGCTCCATAGGAATCAGGACGATCAAAATACTTATACGCAGCAGGACCAATCAGCTTCCTCTCTGTTTTACTTTGAATATAAACAGGACCTTTATCTGCTGGTCTGGGCACTGTGATATCCCCTTTATGAAAAAGCCAGTCTTCGTTGAACTCTATTTCGTAACGCATGATATTTTCCTTTTCCCATCTAAGAACAAGAGCGGACCGTTTCCAGTCCACTCTTAAAGCTCTCATTATTTGCTCATTAATGTCTCGTAAGCTTCCTGATATACTGCAACAACTTCATCAATACCCATCTTTTTTAAAGTTTCACAATAATTGTCCCAATTTTCTGCAATATTAGTAACACCGGTGATGAACTCTACCTGCATCTTTTTCACATAAGTATCAATTTCTGACCACTTATTATCAATGACGTACTGCTGTTCCTCCGTAAAAGTTAATAAATCTTCCGGGAACGGTTCTTTTTCCATATACGGATTAACATTTTCCGCAAAACCTTCTTGTCTTGATTTATTATTTGACGGTGTATCCGTTATCAGACCAGCCAAGGCATCCGCTCTTCCGATGTTATACCATTTAATTTCCTGTTGACTGAACTGATTAAAAGAATTATATCCTTCCGGAACATAGAATGTATAAGTCTTTCCGTCATCATTGATATCCCAGTGTTCTCCTTCCATTCCATAAAGGAAGCTTTGACCATACAATCCGGAGCCTTCCACTACTTCTTCGGATGCATAAGCTATATCAATCATCTGACACAATTCTTTTACATACTCAGAATCGCTGTTGATGTAAAAACTGATATCAGCAAAAATATAACTGGTTCCCAAAACTTCTTGAGTAGAATCATACTCCGAAGTAAGAGGAGGAACACAGCTAATATGCCACTCTCCGTTTTCGTCTGCTGCAAAAGCACTTGCCGCATAATCAATAAAAGCAACCTTACCCGACAATTCCAATTCTTTGATCATGGAGGAATCCAATGTAGCAACTTCCTGATGAATTAATCCCTGTTCATACAGTCGATTCATATATTCATAATAATACCTCATCTGGTCACACATTCCTGCAAAATAAACCTTATCGGTATCATCTACATCCCAGTCAGGGTTACATCCGGTTCCAAATGCTGCATATAACATAGGAGCCCAGGTACAATAGTAATTATTTAATTTGGGTATAAAACTTACCTCTCCGTAATATGCTTTTAAGTCTTTTAATGCCTGTTCAAATTCCTCAACAGTTGTAGGCATTTCCACTCCTGCTTCCTCTAACACAGCCGTATTTACATATGGTCTTACCGCTGTTGCCGTTACAGAATTATCTATATTAAGCAACTGATACATCTCGCCATTGGATAAAACAGATCCCTTCCCTACCAAGGGATAATCCTCCATGGTCTGTACCAGATTCGGCATGATATCCAGATAATCCAGATAATTAACAAACTTTCCTCCTAAAACGCCATAGTCGTATACAAGTGCATCACTTAATGACCCATGAATAACATCAGGCCAATCTCCGGCTGCCAAATACGTAGGCAGTGCTTCCAGGGCGACTGCTTCCCATTCTATGGTAATGCCTGTTATCTCAGCCACCTTATTCCATACAAGTCTTTCCGCACTGCCATTTGGATTTGCATTTCCTCCTATAGTGATTCCTTTCAAGGTAACAGGACTGTCTACCAACGGATATAAAGAGCCATCTTCCTCTGTTGCAGGTGCAGTCGCCTCCTGCTGCGTTTCAGAGTTCTTCTCCGCACTCTGCTGGGTTTCTGAACCTTCTGGTTTCTGTGCTTCTTCACTGTGTCCACAAGCACATACCGAAACCACCATGGTCGCTGCCAAAAATAAAGACAACATTTTCTTTTTCATAATTAAATTTCCTTTCTGCCACATCTGTGGACTTTTTTATTTTCACCCTTTGACCGCCCCGATCATAACCCCTTTGTCAAAGTACTTCTGCAAAAAAGGATATGTAATCATAAGCGGCAAAGAAGCAACAACAATAGATGAGTAGCGTAACAGCATTTCTCTTTCCACTACGCTAAGATCCCCTTCGCTGTCAGACGCTGCCTGCTGCGCCAAAATCAGTATTCTTCTTAAGAAAATCTGTAAAGGCTGCTTGACATCATCTCTTATATAAATCAGTGCACTAAAATAGGAATTCCAGTGACCAACCGCAAAATACAGAGTCATTACTCCCAACAGTGCTTTCGACAACGGCAGAATAATCTGTATAAAGGTCTTCATTGGTGAACATCCATCAATCTCTGCTGCTTCCTCCATATCCTTTGGCATAGCACCAAAAAAGGATTTGCATATAAGACAGTTGTATGTACTAAACGCACCAAGAATCAGCAGAATTATTCTTGTATTATAGAGACCCAACTTATTTATCACCAAAAATGTAGGGATCATGCCCCCCGAAAAGTACATGATGATCATGAACATGGTCATGAAAATACCATTTCCGGGAAGCATCTTTTTTGTCAGTGCATATCCTGCCGGAACCGTTACCAAAAGATTAATCATGGTTCCTATTACTGTATAAAAAAATGTATTTGCATATCCAATCATGATATTTTTGTCATGAAAAAACTCAATATATCCATTTAAGTTAAGTCCTTTAGGCAAAAACAAAACCTTGCCTGACGCTACTAATCCCGGATCACTCAAGGAATTGGATACCACCAATATCATGGGATACAACACAATGACGAGTAAGAATACTGATATGATATGAACCACCACATCAAATATTTGTATTTTTTTCTTTTTCATATATCATTTATTCCTTTCTCACAATGTATTAAAACAGGCTACTCTTCGTCATCTTTTTTGAAATCTGGTTTGCCAAAATCAACAGAATTACATTGATTATGTTATTGAACAGACCGACTGCCGCCGAAAAACTGTAATTGGTATTGATGATACCTCGCTTGTATACATATGTAGAAATGACTTCCGAAGCCTCAATATTCAAATCCGTCTGCAACAGATAAACCTTTTCATATCCTACAGAAAGCAGCTTACCAATCTGTAAAATTAATGTAATCATAATCGTCGGCAAAATACCGGGAACATTAATGTGTATTATCCGCTGTATTCTGGTCGCCCCATCTATAGATGCCGCCTCATGCAAACCCGGATCAATTCCGGACAAAGCGGCCAGATAAATGATGGCACTCCATCCCATACCTTGCCATACACCGGACCATACATACAGATGTCTGAAATATTGTGGTTTTCCCATAAAATATATCTTTTCAAAACCCAATTCGCTCAGTACCGAGTTCACCACGCCTGAAGAAACCGAAAACATAATTGAAATCATACCTACCAAAACTACTGTGGAAATGAAATGCGGTGCATACAATACCGTCTGAACCATTCTTTTATATCTTCCTTTCAGTTCATTAATGATCAGCGCCACAATAATCGGAATCGGAAATCCAATTACCAATTGATACAAAGAAAGCACCAGGGTATTTCTTAACAATGACCAGAAATTGTAGCCATTAAAGAAATTCTCAAAATGCTGAAACCCTACCCAACGACTGCCGCCAAATCCTAATGACATCTTAAAATCTTTAAATGCAATTTGCAGACCATACATCGGCGTGTAACAAAAGATTATCACATATACAACAGCCGGCAAGAGCATTAGATAATAATCACGATGTCTCCAAATTCTGTCTGTCAGTTTTTTCTTTTTTTTCATGTGTTCTTTTCTCCTCTCTTCTATCTTCATATATAACGTAACACGCATTTTTGCACAAAAAAAGTGTAAATTCTTGCCTTTTTACCACCATAATAAACAAAGCAAGAATTTACACCAACCTACGATTCCCTAAATGTCGTAGGTGACATCCCCGTATTTGCTTTAAATACCTTAAAAAAATTATTATCATTATCAAAGCCGGATTTCACAGCAATATCGTGAACAGACTCTTTTGTAGTCAACAGCAGTTCCTTTGCATATTCCACACGCTTAGCATTCACATAAGCCACGAAACCGATACCCACATCATTTCGAAAGATCCGACTCAATGTGTAGGTAGAAATATTGAAATGATCTGCTATCTGCACCTGCGTCAAATCAATATCCCGATAGTGTGTCTCTACATATTCTATGATTTCCTCCCGCAGCTTCGCACGCTTCATCTCCCGGGCCGGATTGTTCTTCTGGACCTCACATTTCTCCGTTTCTACACTTCGGTTTTTAGACAATTCATCCTCACAGTCTTTGAGACACATCCAAATATCTTTGATATCAGAAACATTTCGTCCTGCAACAAAAACTTGCTTTTTAGTTGATTCTTTACAACATTGTTGCTGCAGCCATTCTTTTAAGTCTTCACCTTGACTGTTTTTCAAAAAGACCACAAAGACACTTCTGTCTTCACCCTCCAAGTCTGTCACGAACATTCTTTCACAGAAATTTTGCTCCGCTTCATAAATAACCCGCTTCACTTCTGCATCGGGCAATACCCGACCATCTAACAAAAATACCGTATAATTCTCCGCTAGTTCAATCCCCAATTGTTTCATTTTACTCTTTGAAATGGGTGCTCTATACAAAAGAGTGTTCAGCAGCAAATCCAACAGCAACATCTCCTGCTCTTCAATCTTGGCCCTTCTGTCATCCAATGCCTTTCCTATGGCTTCAAATTCATTCCCCTCTGTATGTTTCAACTTAGTTGTCAACCGAAATACCGGCTTATAGGCAATATAAAGTATCAAAATATAACCTGCCAAAACGATAATCAACACCACCGAAACCGCTATTAACATATTGTCAAAAAATGTCAATGTCACATTTCTAGGCGCATTCTCCTTCAAATATCCAATAAGGACAATGGGATGCATCTGACTTTCTTTCACCAAAAATCTTTCTTGAGCTTTTGATTCGCCGGGATTCGTCAGCATGTTTTTAACTGCCTCCTTATAATCCGCTTCACTGTAACTCTCAAAAAAGAAGGAAAAACCATTCTGTTTATTCCATAACGAACATTCTAAACCACTTTCTATGTACGCGGACTCAAAGAAATTCTTGATATCGTTTTCTGTATACTGGTAGAACAACATTACCTTATCCCTTTGTCTTCCCAGTGTAGTATAGAACCCAATCCATATTCGATTCTTACCTTGTTCCTGCGCCTGTGTGCCTCCTACACAAAGTGTAAATTCCTCATATTTATCTGCTTCAAAGAAATCCTTCAAATTATTCTCTTGCTCCAGATTCTTGATGTCATATTTTCGAAAATATTCTTCCGACGTGAGTTTACTACTTGCAGTAATCACACAATCCTCTTCATAATAATAAATTCCGAAGTCAGAAACTCCATTTATACCATATTTTTCTCTTATTTCACCAATGGCCTGATAGTACCAGTAATCATTTTCTTCCTCTTTTTCCCAAAATATACTGGATGCTTTCTTACTGTCTGCACATACCAATGCCGAATGCTCCTTCAAATCAATGATCATTTGATCCAACTGAAGCATGTAATAATCCATAAGGGCTGTCGTATATTCCTCATTGGCCGCTTCCACCTTCTCATAAGAATACTTCCCAAAGCTGATAATAAATATGACCATTGGCAAGAGCAGTATTAAAAATAAGCTCATTGCTAATCGATATAAATATTTACGTTTTTTCATCTGCCCCTCCCAATACAAACCCATACAATCACTAATACCCTGATAACTTCCTTGTAACTATTTTAACAGTATTCTGCACTCTGAAAAAGTGTAAAATTTTGCCTCTTCTGCCGTACTATGCAGCAAAAGAGGCAAGTTTTTACATGTTATTCATTTTCATCATCCAACAGACCATATTCCTGCAACAGCCGGTTCTGATATTCTATGTCTCCGGAAGCCTTGATCAGATCATCAATACGGTTATCCTGAGACAATCTTTGATTTAAGCAGTTAAGGATACCTCTTCCTTCTGCTCTTCCTTCTGCTCTTCCTCTCGCAAGATCCTCTTCTCTCCACGCTTTCAATGCACCACACATATTTATCTCTTCCCCTTCCTCTTCTATGTATTCTTCCATAAATAATTCATTTCCCAAAAGCACTCCTGCTACATAAGCCGTCTCACGATCTACAGCAGCAAATTCCGGATTATTTTCTATTTCATTCTGCATCTTCTCTTTATCCTCCCGATATGCTAAAAGCATCAACAACAGCTTTAGTTGTGAATGGAATGCTGAAAAGTCTGTCATCTCATTTACACAAATGAGGTTCAGCTGATAATCCGTAAACAGTTCTTTCCACCCTGTTTCGTCCCTGCCAAAATCCATCATCTCTTTCAAGTTTCTCGGTCCTGTCCATGGTTCTGTTCCCAAATATAAGCAAGCAGTAAAGACAGGTGCCAGTCTGTCACTCTCCTTTAAACCGCTTAGGAACTCCTCATCTGTCTTCAGGCGCTTTTCGCTTTTATTCTTGCTGCTCAGCTCTTCAATCTGCTTCCCATACTCCAAAGCATCATAATACATATGTCTCCATGGCATAATATAATTGATTTTACTCTGATGCTCTATTGCCAGTATCCTAAGACTTTCTCCGCTTCTTAGTCGTTTTTTTAGATCACGCATCCTCGTTGCGGTATTTTTTTTTTCATCCTTTTCTCGCTTAATCCGGACAAAACCCTGGTATGAATTCTCTTGATGCTTCTGATTATAAACTTCACTTGCCTCTTCAAGTGCATCCGGCTGTACCACCTGCTCTCCATGAAAATAACATCCATTAAAGAAATCAGCGAAATACTCCTTTTTGTTTAAATATCCTTGAATTGCGTCACTTTCTCTTCCCATACATACTTACCTCCTTAACTGTACAGAGGTAAATTAAAATTCATGTATGGATACACTACCTCTGCCATTTTATTTCCAATTTCTCATTTCGGGTTAAACGGCAGAATCGCCATTAGATAACTAAATTTTTGAAATAAGAACTTTTAGATGTATATATTATAAACCGCCTGACAATTGCTGTCAAGCGGTTGTTGTGGAATCATTAAATTTATGCCATAGCTGTGTTATCAGATTTTTAAGGGCACTATCCTGCTCTTCTGCTTAGACCACAATCTTCCATTTATATAAAATAGGTAATTGCGAAACAGATTTATAATCTCGGTTTCAAACAGAAAAGAAAGGTTGTGGATAAGGTTTCAAAGAAAAACAGGCTGTGTGGAAATTTCAGACGCACTTTAATAAGCCTCATACTTTATGAAGATGATATTT
>JAZPYS010000007.1:0-5027 GCA_045544275.1 Acetatifactor sp.
CCGGTATGTATTGATACCTTCCTTCAGACTGTCTCTACGTTTTCCTGCATCTGCTGTGCAGACCACCGTAGTGATCACCGGCACCTGAAACTGCATGCTTAGATTTGCCTCATATTCCCGAAACCTTCGCATATCTGCCACTGTAACCGGATCACTTTCAAACTCATAATGCCTCCAATAACCTTCCTCCATCTCAAAATTGAAATCCTCCTGCAATTGACGGACATTCAGTAGAATCTGTTCTGTTGGTGCAATGCGTTTGATGGTCCCGGTTTGTCCCAGTGAATTATGCATTTCTTCTCCAAATTCATTCATACATTGAGCAATAGATTCATTTTATTTTCCACATCATTGATTGAAACTTCTCCGAAACGGAGCAGAATATTCAGATGATCTTAGATGTCAACCCATGTCGACGAAAAATATTTGACTTTTAAAAGAATTTGTGATACGAGACAGCAAGTTATATAACCCTTTGCTATCGCTCAATTAGTAATTATATAGTAGCAGAAAAATTTACATTTGGCAAGTGTAATTTCAAAACGCAAGCAAAAAAGATTCACATTTCCCCACTCCTGCATATAATAAATCATCAAGCAAAGGGAGGTTTCCTATTATGAAAAAAATGACCAGAAAAGGTCTTACTATGTTACTGGTGACAACTATGCTTGCCGGACTGCTGTGTGGCTGCGGCAAAGACACCGATAACGGTCTGAAAAAAGTCACTTTAAATGAGGTGGCTCACAGCATCTTCTATGCACCTATGTATGTTGCCATGGAAGAAGGATATTTTGAAGAAGAGGGAATTGATTTAGAATTAGTGACCGGCTTTGGTGCCGACAAGACCATGACAGCCGTATTATCCGGAGAAGCGGATATCGGCTTTATGGGAAGTGAATCTACTGTTTATACTTATGTGGGCGGCACAGAAGACTATGTGATCAACTTTGCACAGCTGACCCAGCGTGCCGGCAACTTTTTAGTTTCCAGAGAACCTATTACAGATTTTAACTGGGATATGTTAAAGGGAAAGGATGTACTTGGAGGCCGTGCAGGTGGTATGCCTCAGATGGTCTTTGAATATATCCTATACATGAATAATATCGACCCTACAGAAATCAACATCGACCAGAGCATTGACTTTGGCTCCACTGCAGCAGCTTTTTCCGGCGGTGATGCTGACTTTACTGTTGAGTTTGAGCCTCACGCAACTTCCCTTGAAGAAAAAGGCGACGGTTATGTTGTGGCATCTTTAGGTGAAGCTTCCGGTTACGTCCCTTATACCGCCTTCTCTGCAAAGAAAAGCTATATTGAGACAAATCCTGATGTTATCCAGGCATTTACCAACGCTCTTCAAAAAGGCATGGACTATGTGCAGGCACATACTCCTGAAGAAATTGCAAAAGTGATTGCTCCTCAATTCGAGGAGACCGGCATAGACACTCTCACTACCATCGTCCAGAGATATTATGACCAGGACAGCTGGAAAGAAGACCTGATCTTTGAAGAATCTTCCTTTGACCTGCTGATCAATATCCTCAAAATGTCAGGTGTTCTGGAAGAATCCGCTCCCTATGAAGCTCTGGTAGACACCAGCTTCGCCCAGACCGCGGCCGGAAAATAGCTGTAACCCTCCTCCTAACAGATCAAAAAAATAATAAATCGGGGTATAAATAAGCCGTAAACTTATTCCATACCCCGATTGCCTATTTTTCCTTCTTAACATAACGCTCTGTATTCTTATCCACATTCTGTGGTTTCTTCATACGAATCTCATCCACCAACTTTTCAATTAAAAGCTTCTTCACGTACACATCATAACTCAATACACAGATAAAGGAAAATATGCGCAAAAACTCCAGGTCTTCTTCCGGAGCATCCTGAAATGTCTGCTGTGCCTGATCATACATATCCCGGACTTCCTGCTTCAAAGCCTCCACTTTAGCAGCCTCCAGACTAAACACTTCATCATAAATTGTCTCTAAGTTGAATTCCTGTCCTTTCCCGAAATATTTCTCAGTAATGGGCTCCAACAGTGTCTGGATATCGCTAATAGACAAAAGTCCCTTATAATAATAAATAAAAATCAATACCAATACATGCTCTTTTGTATACTTCTTCTTCACAGGCGGAGGTAAAAGATTATTTTTAGCATAATTATTAATCATGGTCTTCGTCAATATCTTATCCTCATTGGGATATCTGGTGGATTGACGAAGCTTTTCCTCCATCAAAGTCGTTACCTGATCCATATACAGATCAATATTAGGAATTTCTTCAATTTTCATATGTCCCAGTCTGTCAAAGCTTGCCATGATACTTTCGATCAGACTGTTTGAATCTATTGTCATCTGCATGCCCTCCTCTTCGTGGCCGCCTGTTTTCCTGCTGCCTGTGCAGAACATTGTTCTTTAATCATTATATAGTATTCAAATCTGAATGACAACTAAAAACTTCTTACAAAAACACTTTACTTTGCTAATTCATTGTGTTAAAATCTATTTACAGATGTGAAACTTCACAGTGTAAAAGTATTGAATGGGGTAATACAGATATGAATAAAAAAATTAAGACTGAGGCTGTCGATCACTTATTTGAAGCGATTCTTTGTCTGAATACAAAAGAAGAATGCTATTCTTTTTTCGAAGATCTTTGTACTGTTAATGAACTGCTCTCCTTATCACAGCGCTTTGAAGTAGCTACCATGTTGCGGGCAAAGAAAACTTATCTGGAAATTGCAGACAAGACCGGTGCTTCCACAGCAACCATCAGCCGTGTCAATCGATCTCTCAATTACGGAAATGACGGCTATGAAATGGTCTTCGGACGTATGGCAGAAAAATAAATGAGTGAATGCTCTAAGAGCATTCACTTTTTTTATCCTTTGATCTCCATCATATCTGCGGGTGTGATATATGCACCGTCTTTTGTGATCTGGTATCCCAGTTTTGTATCTTCTTCGTTAATTACAAACAAGGCCCCACCCTGCGCTACTGAATCGCCTGTAGCAACCAACGGATCTGACTGATAGCGGTAAATTGTCATGTAACCATTCTCATGATCAATAACTACCTTATGTCCATACTCTGTATCTTCTCCTACTTCCGCCACTTTTCCACCGGCTGTAGCAACTACCACTGCACCTTCTGCCGCAGTGAATATACTCATTGGTTCTCCTTCCTGCACTTCCTCAATTGTCGCTGATCCTGTAATCGGCAGCAATGTAGGTGTTGCAACTTTCTGAATCTGTGCTGTCAGTTCTTCTTCTGTAACTTTCATCCTGGTAATTGTATCACTCAATACCGTCACCTTGCTATTCAATCCTTCCACTTCCATACGCAGATTTTCATTTTCTTTCTTCTGAACTTCCAGTTCAGACTTATATTCCTCTATAGTCTGATTTATCTTCTGATTTGCTGCATTCCAGATATGTTCTTCATATGCAATGTACCCCAGCAGAGCGCCAATGATTACACAGGCCAAAATAACTGCCAGCCATTTTTTCAGTTTCATAATCAGTTACCTCCATATTTATGTGCAAAATTATAAGACTGCACAGCCCATAATTAATAAATATTCTATCATATTTCCAGTCTTATAACAACATTTTTTTAGTTTATACTTTTTTAAGAAATTTCTTTACTTTTTGCGGTCTATGTGATATTCTGTCAATGTTGTACATAATACAACACATAATTTTTTGGAGGTATCTTACTATGAACAAAGGTACAGTAAAATGGTTCAACAACCAGAAGGGTTATGGTTTCATCTGCGATGAAGCTGGTAACGACGTATTCGTTCACTACTCAGGCTTAAACATGGAAGGCTTCAAGTCATTAGAAGAAGGCGCTTCTGTTGAGTTCGAAGTAGTTAACGGAGCAAAAGGACCTCAGGCTGTTAACGTAACAAAGTTATAAGATAGATTTTCTTATAGGGCAAAAAAGGACTGTACATCAGTCCTTTTTTGTTATCATTCTATTCTGCAATTTTTTTCATTACTTCTGTCCATTTCAAATGTCCGCCAAATAAATCCAGGGCACTTCCGATCGTCACATTCAACTTATTATGTCCCAATTCTTTTAAAAGTGACAGATCTTCATAACTGTGCACACCACCGGCATAAGTCACAGGTATTTTGCCCCAGCGACCGATGAGAGAAGTCAGCTCCTGTTCAATGCCCTGTGACTTACCCTCCACATCCACCGCATGAATCAAGAATTCATCGCAATACTGCATCAACTCATCCATCAATCCATAAGTCACCTGCTGTCTGGTCATTTTCTGCCATCTGTCTGTCACGATATAATATCCATCCTCTGCTTTTTTACAGCTTAAATCCAGCACCAGGTGATCTTTTCCCACTGCATCCACAAGCTTCTGCAGTCTATCATAATCAATCATCCCATCATGAAACACATAGGACGTAACAATTACATGGGACGCCCCTGCCTGTAAATACTCGGATGCATTGTCCGGTGTGATACCGCCGCCTACCTGAAGACCTCCCGGATACGCTCTTAAAGCACATAACGCCTGCTGTCTGGTTTCATCATAGTATTCACTGTCTTTTGCATTCAATAAAATAATGTGTCCACCCTTTATACCTGCTGATGCATATAACCTTGCAAAAAATGCCGCATCCTGTCCTGCCACAAAATTTTCCCTGGCAAAATCCCCGGCATCCGACAGACTTCCTCCGACAATCTGTTTCACTTTTCCATTATGTATATCTATGCACGGCCGAAACTCCATATATTCCTCTTTTCTGCATTTCACTGCCATTCTGTGAATCTGCACTTTTATTTTAAAATAAATTTTACTTTTTTTCATCATATTGAATGAAATTGCAAAAACAAGTCATACTAACTCATGTAACTAATTTTATCACAGGAGGTAGTCTATGAGTTCATGCAAAAATAAATCAAAAAAGCTTTTGCTGTTTTGCATCATCCTGACTTATATGTGTTTCGCAGTTGCCTGCAGAAGCAACAACAATGACAATCTTAATTCCGGCGATATGGCCGGAA
>JAZPYS010000008.1:0-10006 GCA_045544275.1 Acetatifactor sp.
ACAACATGAATGGTACCAACAACGGCACCGGCAACATGAATGGCACTGACAACAACGGTGGTTTGCTGGATGATATAGGCAACGCTGCCGGAGATATTGTTGATGGTGTAGGTAATGCTGCAGATGACCTTTTGGGCGGAACCAACAGCTCTAATGACAGCAATGTAAACAGCGTCACAGAAGGCACTCGCTAAGTCACAGAATCGAGCAGAAACCCTGCTCGATTCTTGACTTTACTCAGATTTATGAACGAAACGAACTTCCCTCTTTTATCGTACCTTCTCTATAAGCTTCCAGCAATTCTTCCAGATAATAGATTGTCTCCTGAATCTCTTTTCCCTCATCTGTATCAGCTACCATCTTGCGGCTGCGGAAGTTCTCTACAACAATGGAGTCAGAAACAATATCCGATTCATTTCTGATCGCCACCTCGGCAGATTCAAATGTCTCATGTGCTGCCAGCCACATACCCCTGGAATTACAAACCAGCGTATATCCTGCAATACCGGTCTTTTCGTGGTATGCCTTGGAAAATCCACCGTCAATGACCAGCAACTTACCACCGCATTTAAGGGGAGATTCGCCATGAATCTGTTCCACCGGAACATGCCCATTGATAATATGAGCTGTATCTTCATCCAGTCCAAATTCTTTAATAATACTGTTGACAATATCTGTATTCTCATACAGACGATAATAAGAGTTTTTGACCTCTTTGTGAGTCGTCTTATCTTCTATAAAATATCTCTCGAAAGTAGTCATTCTGTTCTTACCGAACACAGGGGAGCCGGGACCTTCCCAGATATACCATAGGATATCCTGACCATTTTGGCGTTCTTTTGGATCCTTTGCATAATACCCGCGTCTTGCATACAACTCCAGCACATCGTACAAAGCTTTTCCACTATATTCCTTATCCAGCACTCTCACCTTTGCAAAACTACCGTCTTCGTTCATGGGCACACAGCCATGATACAGCAGATTACCGTTGAAAATCTTGTACATGCCGCCCTTCGCATAGAGGAATGCCACGTGTCTCTGCAGCTTTTCACAATGCACAAAGGCAGACTGGAGCCTTTCCATGACCAACTGTTCCTCTTCGCTAAGCTTGTAAGGATCCGTTGGATCAATGGTCGGAAAATAAGTATCTTTCATAGGATATTCCACGCCTTCAATAGTGATGGTACCCTTATCATAATTCACTTTATCCAGCAGCAAACGATCATCCATGAAAAATTCAGGATGTCGTCTGATCACCTGCCCCTCCAGCTTGAACTGAATGATTGCAATAGCTTTGTGCATCCTTTTATCCAACTCAAGGTCATGGGTGTCATACTCTTTATTATTATATCTGATTTGAAAAACCTTACAGTCATCATTTCCGTAGGTATCCAGCGCAAAAGTTGCCAACGGCAGCATATTGATACCGTAACCTTCTTCAATAGAATTCAACGTACCATAGCTGGCAGCCATACGCAGCACATTGGCAATACATGCCATATGGCCGCTGGCAGCTCCCATCCAGCTGATATCATGATTGCCCCACTGTATATCTACAGAATGATATCCCAGCAAAGTGTCCATGATAATATGCGGTCCCGGACCTCGATCAAAAATATCCCCTACAATATGCAGATGATCGATGACCAGTGTCTGGATAAGCTGACATAAGGCCACTATGAACTGTGGTGCCCTGCCAATTCTGATAATCGTATGTATGATTTCATTATAATAAGCTTCCTTATCCTGAACCTCTTTTTTCTCCGTAATCAATTCTTCGATTACAAAGGCAAAATCAGCCGGCAGAAATTTGCGGACTTTTGAACGGCTGTACTTGGACGAAACACCCTGGACAAGCTGCACAAGGCGATGCAAAGTGATCTTATACCAATCCTCCAGATTTTCCTCTTCCCGGTTGATGATCTCCAGCTTTTCTTCCGGATAATAGATCAGCGTTGCTAAGCTCTTCTTGTCTTTCTGGCTGATGGCATTGCCGAATTCTTCTTCAATTTTTCTGCGCACAGATCCGGAACCATTCTTCAGCACATGCTGGAACTGTTCAAATTCTCCATGGATATCCGTCAAAAAATGCTCTGTTCCTTTGGGAAGATTCAGAATAGACTGTAAATTGATGATCTCTGTTGACGCAGATGCGATGCTGGGATACTGTCTCCCCAGACTCTTCAACACAATCTTTTCCATATCTGTCATTATTTCATCCCCCTTGATTTCTTTCACTTGTGCAGCATGATCCTGCATTACATTCTCAAGTTCTACACCACATAGCTCATATCATACATTCCGGGCTTCTGTCCTGCAAGGAATTTTGCAGCCTGTACAGCACCTTTTCCGAATATCGCTTTGGAGTATGCAGTATGGGAGAAAGTGATCACTTCATCAGCACCGGCAAAGATCACATCATGTTCTCCTACGATGCTTCCTCCTCTTACGGCACTGATACCGATTTCCTTATCACTTCTCTTTTCTCTCTTACTGCTTCTGTCATACACATATTCATAGGAATTATCAAACTCTTCATTGATAGAATTTGCCAGAGCGAGAGCTGTTCCGCTGGGCGCATCCACCTTCTGATTGTGGTGCTTTTCAACGATCTCCATATCAAAACCTGCAGGAGCCAAAAGCGCTGCCGCTTCCTTTACCATCTTTAAAAGCAGATTGATACCCAGAGACATGTTTGCAGATTTTAAGATCGCCACTTTCTTTGAGGATTCAGCAACCTTGTCAAGTTGTTCCTGGCTCAAACCGGTGGTACATAATACGCATGGCAGATTCTTTTCCACACAATAATCCAACAGGGCATCCACAGCAGATGCCACAGAGAAATCGATGATCACATCTGCTTCCACATCACATTCCTTAATATCGGTAAATACCGGATATGGGTTGACCTTATTGTCAACTCTATCAATACCGGCAACCATTTCCACTGCCGGATCAGCAGCTACAAGTCCGCTGATGACCTGGCCCATTTTGCCGTTACATCCATTCATAATTACTCTGATCATATATCTATTCCTCCTTATATCCATCTATAACAATATCGCCGATTCAACTTACGACTAATGTCACCAGTGTTATCGACGATATTTATAAACGGGATATTGATTTTCCTTACAGTAATCCATAATCCTTCATTGCTTTTTCCAGTTTTACAGCATTTGCTTCTTCCATATCAGTGAGCGGAAGTCTCAGAGTGCCGGCACCCATACCCATTAAATTCAGAGCCTTCTTAACAGGGATAGGATTTACTTCACAGAAAAGAGCGTCAATCAGATCAATCGCTTCAAGCTGCATCTGCATACTGCCCTGTACATCGCCTTCCAAGTACTTTGCACAAATATCATGTGTCTGCTTCGGTGCAATGTTGGAAAGTACAGAGATAACACCCTTGCCGCCAAGAGACATGATAGGCACGATCTGGTCATCGTTGCCGGAATAAATATCTACAGTTCCCTTTGTCAGTGATGCAATTTTTGCCACCTGACTGATATTGCCGCTTGCTTCTTTTACTGCTACAATGTTTTCACAATCATTGGCCAGTCTCGCAATAGTAGCAGGTGCAATATTCACCCCGGTTCTTCCCTGAATGTTGTAAAGAATGATCGGTATATTCACTGCATCTGCAATGGCCTTAAAGTGTGTATATAAACCATTCTGTGTTGCCTTATTATAATAAGGAGATACGATCAGAAGTCCATCCACACCGTAGCTTTCCGCTTCTTTTGATAAATAGATCGCTGTTTCGGTACAATTGGAACCTGTACCTGCAACAACAGGGATCCTTTTGTTTACAACCTCCACACAATACTTCACTACATCTAAATGTTCCTCATGAGACAAAGTGGATGCTTCACCTGTGGTACCGCAAACGATGATTGCATCTGTACCGTTTGCTATCTGGAATTCGATCAATTCCGCAAATTTTTCATAGTTGACACTTCCATCCTGATTCATAGGGGTAACAATCGCTACACCCGCACCTGTAAATATTGACATTTTATCCTCCATTCTGCTGCCTCTGAGCAGCTGCAAAATTGTGGGCTTTTCTTAATAAAGGAAAGCCGACGCAAAATAAATGCGCCGACAAACTCTTTGCTAAGCATATAATAGCATTGCTTTCCACATTTTGTCAATGCCATTCATCCCAAACCTTAAATTTTACTGATTCAATTTTGGAAACTTCTGCTGCCATAAAACAGATTTCATCATTTAAATAGGCTCCTGTCAGGATCACATCTGCATCCTTACGAAGTTCCAACATATTTTGGAGTTCTTCTGCTTCTATAATCTGCTTCTCCACAAGCCCCAACACTTCATCCAGAATCAGCAGATCACATTCTCCAACAGAAAGAACCTTCCTTGCAAAATTGAAACCATTACGGATATTGATGATTTCTTCCCTCTTCTTCTCTTCTGACAACTCTTCAAAATTCTCATCCGATTTTTCAAAATGATACAGCCTGATTTCCGGCTCAAGCCTGCGCAGGATCTCCGAATCAGACATTCCTCTTCCCTTTAAGAACTGGATGATCATCACTGTTTTTCCTTCTGTGGCGGCCTGAAGGGCCCTGCCCCATGCAGCGGGACTCTTTCCCCGTCCGTCACCGGTATATATATATACATTGCCTTTGTTCATCTTCTCACCCCGTTTTGGTGCAAACCATTGTATTTAACTCTGATAATACCATACTTTCTGTGATTTGGCAACTTTACCATCAGTCTTGATCATAGTCTTCATCCAGAATTTCCAATTTGCTTACAGATACCTCAAAAGCAATCCTTCTCTCAATATGCTCCTCGTCAAGTTTCTTCATATACTCACGGCTCTGGATTCTTCCCCAGACAGCACATCTCTCACCCACCTTGAACTGACTGGCATATCTGGCATTTCTTCCCCAACAGATACACGGTATGTAATCCGATTTTCCGTAAGGTCTGTTCACTGCCAAAAGCACATCTGCAATCTCTCTTCCAAGAGGTGTCTTTCTGTAAATAGGTTCTTTACAGATATATCCGTCCAAATATATCTGATTCGTTTTCGAGCTCTCTTCCATCTCATCTATGAACTCAACTTCTCTTGCAAACACAGACAATACCAGTCTGTTCTTGTGTTCCTCATGCCTGTTGTAGGAACGGAACTGCCCATTTATGCAAATATACATCCCCTTATAATCCGCATTTACATCCAACAGCCGTTCTGATACCATGACCGGAATGATATCGTAGCTGTCACTTAACCTCTTCACACTGATATCCACCATATAGAAACCTTCTCCGAAGATTTCATGGCTAAACGAGAAATCACTGATGATCTCCCCCATAACTGTTACTTGATTGTTTTCGATAACTTTATCTGTCATCCCTGTTCTCCCTTCTTGCACCTTAAGTATTTTTTTGTCTGTAATGTAATACTATTTATACTCTCTTTCCTTTTTTTAGAAAACTCTTTTTCATCGCAAGATCCGACAGTAAATCTTCCATTACACCTTGCACTGCTGAAAAAATGGTGCTATACTGTTACAGTTTGAAAAAATAGACTGATTTTAGTCGATGAGATTTTTTGTTTTTTGAGAAAGAAGGGAATTTATGAAACAAAAAAGAGAAGATATCAGAAACGTAGCCATCATTGCCCATGTAGATCACGGCAAGACCACACTGGTAGATGAATTACTCAAGCAAAGCGGTGTATTCCGCGCCGGTCAGGAAGTTGCTGACAGAGTCATGGACTCTAATGATATTGAACGGGAACGAGGCATTACGATTCTGTCCAAAAATACAGCAGTTATGTATAAAGGCACCAAAATCAATATTATCGATACTCCGGGCCATGCAGACTTCGGCGGCGAGGTAGAACGAGTACTGAAGATGGTAAATGGTGTTATTTTAGTAGTGGACGCATTTGAAGGTGCCATGCCTCAGACAAAATTTGTACTCCGCAAAGCGCTGGAATTGAAGCTCCCTGTGATCGTATGCATCAACAAAATTGACCGCCCTGAAGCAAGACCTGAAGAAGTGATCGATGAAGTACTGGAGCTTTTCCTGGAACTGGATGCAGACGACAGTCAGCTGGATTGTCCATTCGTCTTCGCTTCCGCCAAAGCAGGTATCGCATCCCTGGACATGGACGAGCAGGGAACGAATATGGTTCCTTTATTCGAAACCATTTTAGACTATATCCCTGCACCGGAAGGTGACCCTGAACTGGGCACTCAAGTCCTGATCAGCACCATTGATTATAATGAATATGTAGGTCGTATCGGCGTAGGCAAGGTAGACAACGGCACCATAAACGTCAACCAGGAAGTAATCATTGTAAACCACCATGAACCGGACAAGCAGACCAGAGTCAAAGTCAGCAAATTGTATGAGTTTGATGGATTAAACAAAGTAGAAGTAAAATCTGCCGGGATCGGTTCTATCGTGGCGATTTCCGGCATTACCGATATCCACATTGGGGATACTCTCTGTGCACCGGACAATGTCAATCCTATTCCTTTCCAGAAGATCAGCGAGCCTACCATTGCCATGCATTTCATGGTAAATGACTCCCCTCTTGCCGGCAAGGAAGGAAAATATGTAACCAGCCGTCACATCCGTGACCGTCTTTTCCGGGAATTGAACACTGATGTTTCCCTCCGTGTGGAAGAAACAGATACCACAGAAAGCTTCAAAGTATCCGGCCGCGGTGAACTGCATTTATCCGTATTGATTGAAAACATGCGTCGTGAGGGCTTCGAATTTGCAGTATCTAAGGCAGAAGTTCTTTATAAAACCGACGAAAACGGCAAACGACTGGAACCTATGGAGCTGGCCTATATTGATGTTCCCAGCGAATTCTCCGGTTCCGTCATTGATAAACTGAGTCAGCGAAAAGGGGAACTGCAGGGCATGAGCACCATCGGCGGCAGCGATAACACCCGTCTGGAATTCTCCATTCCTTCCAGAGGTCTGATCGGCTATCGAGGAGAATTCATGACCGATACAAAAGGAAACGGCATCCTCAATACTGTATTTGATGGATATGGACCATACAAAGGAGACATCTCCTACCGCAAACAGGGCTCCCTGATCGCCTTTGAAGCAGGGGAAGCAATCACTTACGGTCTCTTCAATGCTCAGGAAAGAGGAACCCTTTTCATTGGTCCCGGAGAAAAAGTTTATGCCGGCATGGTAGTTGGCCAGAATGGCCGGGGGGAGGACATCGAGTTAAATGTCTGCAAGAAAAAGCAGCTTACCAACACCCGCTCTTCCAGTGCAGACGAAGCTCTGCGCCTGACACCGCCCAAAATCCTGAGTCTGGAACAGGCATTGGATTTCATCGAAACAGATGAACTGCTGGAAGTCACACCGAAAAGTCTGCGGATCCGCAAGAAGATTCTGGATCCTACTATGCGGAAGAGAGCTGCATTTAAAAAGTAAATTGTAAAAACAAAATCGCTGCGTTTTTAGCCGGTCAAGGCTGCCACGCAGCGATTCTTATTTATTTCTCTAAATCAACTGTTTTGATCAATTCTTTGATTTCCTCAACAGTCAGCCACCAATCATTGTTATCGGAACTATAAGAGAATCCTTCGGGCACCTTCTTTCCCGTGGGAACGGCTCTCTTGCTGTCACTCCACACCATCTGCGGGTATACGATAAAGTGCTTATCATACTCATAGGTAGTCATGGAATCCTCTACCGTAACCATGATTTCATGGAGCTTTTCACCTTCACGAATACCGATTTCTGGCATCTCACACCCGGGCAGCATCGCCTGTGCCAGATCAGTGATCTTGAAAGAAGGAATCTTGGAAATAAAGGTTTCACCACCCTGTGCTTCTTCCAGCGCTTTAATAACCAATTCTACACCCTGCTGGAGACTGATCCAGAAACGTGTCATACGATAATCAGTAATGGGCAGTTCCTTACCACCATTCTTGATAACATTATTGAAGAAAGGAATCACGGAACCGCGGCTGCCTGCAACATTACCGTAACGCACGATAGAGAAACTAATATCCTTGCTTCCGGCATATGCATTAGCTGCAATAAACAATTTGTCAGATACCAGCTTGGTGCCGCCATACAAATTCACCGGATTTACCGCCTTGTCGGTAGACAATGCAACTACCTTCTTTACCCCGGTATCCAGCGCAGCATCAATAATATTCTGTGCACCATTGATGTTGGTCTTAATGGCCTCAGCCGGATTGTATTCACAGGCAGGAACCTGCTTCATTGCTGCCGCATGAATCACATAATCCACGCCTTCAAACGCTCTTGTCAATCTTTCCTTATCCCTTACATCACCGATGAAGAAACGCAGCTTATTTCCATACTGCTTAAATTCATTCTGCATCATATACTGCTTGAATTCATCTCTGGAGTAAATAATGATCTTCTTGGGATCATAATGCTCCAATACATATTTGGTAAAAGCTTTTCCAAAACTCCCCGTACCACCTGTGACTAAGATTGATTTATTGTTTAACATACCTTTTCCCTCTTTTCGGACTTTCTCTTTATTCTAAATACCCTTTTTTCACGATCACATCCACAACGCTATCCACATACTTCTGACAAGTCTCCATGTCACCGGCCTCAACCATAACACGAATAATTGGTTCGGTACCGCTCTCACGCACTAAAATACGTCCGTCTTCGCCAAGTATCTCAGCAACCTTGGCAACAGCCGCCTGCACATCCGGATCAGCATTTACAGCAGCCTTATCCACTACACGCACATTCTTCAGCACCTGAGGATATACGATAAATGGAGCTCGCAATTCACTTAATGTAGCTTTCTTTTCCAGCATAACTTCCATCATCTTGAGTGCCGTCAGGATACCATCCCCTGTAGTGGCATATTTTCTGAAAATAATATGTCCCGACTGCTCGCCGCCCAGACGATAGCCATTGGCTACCATATTTTCATAAACATATTTATCACCCACTTTGGTCTTTTCATACTCGATGCCTTTCGCATCCAATGCCTTATAAAGACCAAAATTGGACATTACCGTGGTCACTACCTTATTGCCCAACAGCTTTCCGCGTTCTTTCAAATAGCAGCCGTAGATGTAGATAATCGCATCACCGTCTACCAATTCACCGTTTTCATCCACGCACAAACATCTGTCGCAGTCGCCGTCAAATGCAAATCCAACATCCAAACCATTCTCAACCACAAATTTCTGCAGCCCCTCAATATGCGTAGATCCACAGTCTCTATTGATATTCAGTCCATCCGGATCATTGTTGATCACATAAGTCTTTGCTCCCAGTGCATCAAAAACACTCTTTGCAATCATCCATGAACTGCCGTTTGCACAGTCCAGGCCCACTCTCTTTCCTTTGAAGGATCTGGTTGCCAGGCTGATCAAATAGCCAATATAACGATTTCTTCCTGCCGCATGATCCACGGTGAAACCAATATTATCCCGATGTGCATAAGGAATCTCACCGATCTTGCCATCCAAATAATCTTCCACTTTCAGAATGGTCTCTTCATCCATCTTCTCACCGTTACCGTTGATCAGCTTGATACCATTATCAAAATACGGGTTATGACTTGCTGAAATCATGATACCACAGTCAAAATCTTCTGTACGAGCCACATAAGACACACTGGGTGTAGTTGTTACATGAAGCAGATACGCATCTGCCCCTGATGCAGTCAAACCTGCTACCAGCGCATATTCAAACATATAAGAAGACCGGCGTGTATCCTTGCCGATAACAACTTTACATCTCTCCCCATCTTCTTCATGACGATAATACCAGCCTAAGAAACGACCAATCTTATATGCGTGTTCTGCAGTCAGAGATTTATTCGCTTCCCCCCGAAAACCGTCAGTTCCGAAATATTTTCCCATGTTGTCTGTTCTCCTTTACAAAATGTCTAAAATAATATATTCATTTGTTTTTGTTTTCTTTGCTTGTTCAAACACAAATATATTATATATCATCTTCTATAGTTTTTACAATATTTTTTTATATACCC
>JAZPYS010000009.1:0-8096 GCA_045544275.1 Acetatifactor sp.
GATCCGACTTGGTTTCTTCAGGTATTTGATAAATTCATCCTTAATGATTAACTTACGAGTTCCATACATTGCCATAAAAGGCAGGTTCTTCTCCTCCGCCAGTCGGAATAACTTTCTTCTGCTAAGTCCAAAATATTCTGCCGTTTCGATGACGGTAAGAAAATCCTTATCTGCTAATGATGGTTTGCTCATCGTTTTTTCCTCCTTCTTCGCTTTTGGTAGTAACATATATCACTCTAAAACGCATAAATAGCAACTACTTTCGGCAGAATAAATGCATTTATATCCCCGGCAACACCTTCCACAGCTTTTGTAACCATTGCCTTACTCTGCTCAATTCCCTTTGCCAGACCACTCATAAAGTCAGGCATCCAACTTTCATAATCTGTAAGTGGTCCTTCATCTGGAACAGAGAAATGCAAGAATGAACGGATTGTCTCCGCCACATTTGTTACCGCATCTTTTACCTTTCCAATGCAACTCTTAATACCATTCACGATACCCTGAATAATATCTGCTCCCCACTGGAATGCAGATGACGCTAGATTTTTGACAAATCTGACTGCATTGTTGAATCCGGTTTTAATGGTATCCACAATGCCTGATACCGTATTTTTGATACCGTTCCACATTGCATTGAATGCTCCTGACACCACCGCCTTAATGGTATTCAGGACTGTAGTGAATATAGTCTTAATCGTATTCCATACGGTCGTGATGACCGTCTTTATCCCATTCAGCACCGTTGTGATCACAGTCTTGATTGCATTGAATACGGTTGTGATGATTGTCTTGTAGATATTAAAATAGGTAGTCACAATCGTGCTAATCACATTTAATACTGTTGTAAAAATCGTTTTAATACCTTCCCATAGTGCTGAGAAGAAATTCTTAATTCCATTCCAAATGGTCTGCGCCGCATTGCTGATTGCTTCCCATGCAGAAACAAAAAAACTCTTTAATCGCAGTCCATACCGCTATAGCAACTTCCTTGATGTTCTCCCACAAGTTAATCCAAAACTGCCTGAAATCTTCATTGGTATTCCACAGATAAATAAAAGCCGCTACCAACGCAGTAATGGCTGCAATAATCAGGAATATCGGATTCGCAAGCATGGTAGTGTTCAGTGCCGCAAAAGCTGTTTTCACTGCTGTGATCATCCCAGACAACTTCGGAATAATCGTCATAATCGTTCCGACTGCGGATATGATTTTCCCCACCACGATCAGTATCGGACCTGCGACAGCAAGGATGCCGCCGATTACCAGAACTGCTTTCTGTACAATCGGATTCATATTCGTGAATGCATCAACTGCCGCTGTAATCTTTTCCACCAAACCAGTCAGAAACGGAATCACATACTCGGACAACTTAATTGCCAGAGATTCCAATGCACCGCCAAGCTGTTCCACCTTGCTCTGCAAATTATCCTGCATGACCGATGCTGTCTCTCCAGCAACACCTGTACAGTTATTCATGGAAGCAGTCAGTGCATCATACTCTTCCTGTGTCAGATTGAGCAAGGAAATCAGACCGGACATACCTTCTTTTCCGGCAAGTGCTGTGGCGTAATAAGCCTTCTGATCATCCGTCAATCCATTGAAACTGGTTCTCATGATTGTGATGATTTCATCCAAAGACTTAAATGAGCCATCTGCATTTGTAATCTCAATCCCCAAATCTTCCATTGCATTCGCCACTGTATCAGACGGTTTTGCCATGTTTGCCAGTACCGTTCTAAGAGATGTACCTGCCTGTGAACCCTTGATACCTGCCATAGACATGGCGGATAATGCTGTTGTCACATCTTCGATGGATAATCCCATAGATTGAGCCAGAGGTGCCACATACTTATAGGATTCTCCCAAGTCAGATACGCCGATCGTGCCGGAGTTTGCTGCCTGTGTCATAAGGTCCGCCACTCTTGCGGAATCCTTTGCAGATAACCCAAATCCAGTAATCGCATCCGCCACGATAGTCGCAACTGTTCCCAGGCTTTCTCCAGAAGCGGCTGTCGCATCCAGAACACCAGCCATACCATCAATAATCTGAGTGGTAGACCATCCGGCTTTTGCCATCTCGGTCATAGCCTCCGCTACTTCTCCAGATGAAAAAGCTGTAGTAGCACCAAGGTCAATAGCAGTTTCACGAAGTTTCTCAAATTCTTCCCCCGTTGCTCCTGTAATTGCTTGAACCCCGGACATTGCTTTTTCAAAATCTGTTGCAACCTTTAACCCTGCCGCACCAACACCGGTAAGTGCTGCTGAAACAGGCAGAAGCGATTTACCAACACCCTCAACTTTGCTTCCAACATCCTGTAACTTTGTACCGGTTGCAGAAATCTTCTGCAATGCCACGGCTGACTGCTCCGCCTGTTCTTCCAAGTCTTCCAATGCTTGTTCTGTGGCAATGATTTCCCTCTGTAGTGCATCATACTGGTCTTTGCTTATCGTTCCCTGTTCCAAAGCGGCATTGGCCTGTTCACTGGCAGTCTTTAACGCTTCCAATTTTTCCTTTGTCGCCTGAACTTCCTCATTCAATAATCTCTGCTTTTGGGATAAAAGTTCCGTATTACCCGGATCAAGTTTCAGTAGCTTCTCCACATCACGAAGCTGTGACTGGGTATTACGGATTTCACTATTCACGCCCTTTAATGCTGTTGTAAGTTTCGTAGTATCGCCACCGATTTCCACGGTAATACCCTGTATTCTGCTTGCCATCTACCTCTCACCTCCTAATTTTTCGCAAGAAAAAAGCACCTGCCAACTTAATGACAGATGCTCTGTGAATTATAAATATGTACTTGTTATTCTGTTACTTTATTCAGGTAATAATCACCATCATTATATGAATCATCAACAAATCGAAGTCTGAGTTTATTCTCATTCACTATTGTGATTTCTGCCGGAACCTCATATCCTCTCATTACTCCATCAACCTTAATTGTTTTTTCATCTACAAATTCCATGTTAAATTCACTTGTATCGCTCATTTCTGATGATTCAAATATATTAGTAAAAACCATCTTTTCACAATCAAAGTAGAAACGGTCATATGGATTTTCGATTCCACCCTCACTAGACCATGCGCAGTCTGCTTCTACTATTTCTTTAATTGTTAAGTTAGTATTTACTTCTTGTATGGGCTTCTCTGCTTCAGATTTGTTTATTACAATTATTGGTCTGACGCCATATTCATCTTCACATTTCTGTGTAGTTAAAATACTATTCTGATACGCCCACGCATAAGTGTCATACTTACAGTATCCTCCAACCCAAAAATTGTCTTCATGTTTTATGAAGTCCGGTGCATCACCAAGTTTATATTGCGTTCCATTTAATCCATCTATATCAAAGCCTAATTCAATCAAATCTTCCTTATCAATAATTCCAGAATCATTGATAACAATTCCTGCATCCTGCAATCCATCTACAAAGCGATTGACCTGACCTTCCACCAAGCTGCCTTCGTATTCATGCATATACTTCTGCTCACGTTCGCTATCAGAAAATGTTGTCGCATCTAATGTAGTCTGTGCTATTAAATACAATTCGTCATTATTAACTTTATATACATAAAATGTTTCACCTGCTAATATGATTTCATCTCCGATATTATATTCCTTGCCACTTGCATCAGAGGAATTACCACTTGTTCCATCCGAATCCTCAACACTACATCCTACCAGTGACACCAAAAGCATCATAGCAATTGCCAGTAGTACACTTTTCTTCATAACTATTTCGCTCCTTTATCTCTTATTACCCCCATGTCTTTTACACCTTTATCAGAATCTATGCAGCACTTTCCAAAATCTGCTTCTGTATTTCAAGGTACGATTTTAGACTTATAATATTGCCCCTTGTTCCAGCTTTCGGTTTTGCAATCTTCACATCAAATGAATTTGCCTCTGCAAGTGACTGTGTATATGTAAATATACTGAAAATCAGAGCTGTAAGCTGTGATGCAGGGATAGTCAATTCTATGTCCTTTCCGAGTTTCTTCTTTTCCAACTCTTCCAATGCATTCAGCAGATTATCCACCACCTTTGCATTCAATTTGCCTTTCTTTGATGCCTTTAAATATTCCTTAAGTGCCTTTTGGAAACTGGCTACTTTTTCTTCTGCAGCATTCTTTTTCCGTTCTTTTATACTATGAAACGCATATGCTCCGGCACCTATCACAGCAGCACCAACTGCTACTCCGATTGCCACAACTTTATGTTCCTTTACCACCTGAAGAACACCCGCTTTCGGTGCCTGTGCCGCCTTCTTTACTTTAGGCACATTTGCTCTTGCTATGTGTTTCCTTACCTTGTGCTGTCCATCCTTAACCAATCCCATCAGTTCAAGGCTTCCGTTAATCACTCCTGCATAGATGTCATCCGGGACATCCAATGGTACTTGTACAATTGGCATACAAAATCCTCCATTCTATTTTTATCATAAAATAGCTTGTAAATTTCGCGAGTAATTTTATATGCCAATTATATCAAAGAACTATAAATTACACAATCGGTTGTAGCTAAAAGCGATCCATGTCTTCCTGTGTAGCAAGCTGGGCATACTTACAATCATCATTTCTGCTCTCCGCATACATATCATTGATAAGGCCTATCGACAACAGATCTAAATCTGCCATCGACAAGCCTAACTGCACGCACCTTAACAGGAACAAGGGGGTTGTCATTTCACGGTCTGTTGGACGAAGTTTTTTTTAGCTTCCACATCCGTCTGCACATTTAATCCCCAGAGTTCAATTAACTGTGGAAGCACCTGATAAATGGAAAAGGTGTTGAATCCATCCAGCCATTCTTCCGGTGTATTTGGAATGCTTGCATCTGCGTGTTTTGCCATGACAAATGCGATATTTTCAAACATTTCCAAAGAGAACATATCAAGATTGGAACCTTCTTCACTGTTGTCCCCAATGGATTTTTCCAACGCTTTCAGATCTTTATAAATGTCCCTCTGGAACTTCATGCGGTAAATTCTCGGAATGGCAGCAGATGCCTTAAAAGACACCTGCTTACCGTCAATCTCAATCTGTTTAATCATGCTCATTATGCTACGCCCTCGCCTTCATCAGATTCTGTTGTAGTCGGCATGTACACAGCCTTGTACCAGTCATTGTATACGGTTGTATCTGTGGTATTGCCGGTCTTTGCTTTTACAAGACCACTGGAAAGCGGCGTTGCCTTGATAGTAAGTGTCTCTGTCTGCACCTCTCTGGTATCTTCGTTGGTCTTACCTTCGATGCCCGGACGGGATGCCGCACAGTTATAAAGCACATGACGGATATGTCTCTGGTCACCATCAAACTCAAATAGCAACGCAAAAGAAGCAAGTTCCACCTGTGCATTTTCAATCAGCACGCCATTGTCATCCAGTTCTTCCATAAGCACCTCAGTACGGAAACTTTCCGGAATCAGTGCAAGTTCCAGATCGCCCTCATATCCCATGTTGTTATTGATTACATAGTAGGCAATGCCATCCGCATAAAAGTTTTCCGGTTCTCCATTCGCATCCAGAGAAATGGATACAGAGCCCGGAATGGCTGTTGGCGTTCCATAAGAAACCGTTCCATCCTCTGCAACCGTAAGCAACGCATAGTGTGCATTTTTCAGATTATATTTTACTTTGTTATTTTTCTCTGACATCTCTATACCTCCATCTCAAATGTGTAAAGGACTTCATAGAGCCTTTCGCTCTCAATCCAAGTTTCAGATTTGTTGTAAAAGATTCCGTGTTCATCCAACACATCCTCCAACTGCTGTTCCACCGCCAAATCTTTCAAATCGGTGTACAGTTCTATATGAACCTCATTTATCTTGTAATAGACCTTGCCATCCGCTGAGAAGTTATTGCTCCCAGGAAGCAGGTAGCAGATAAATGGCGGCTCCGGCGATTCTCCTTCTGCAAAGTGATGGTATGCAAAAGGAATCTGTGTCTCGCTCAAAATCTGCAATAATTCTTCCATATCTAACCTCTCAATGCCCTTTCTATTTCTTCCTGTAGCTGACGGATTCCCTGCTGTTCTGCCGGTGCGATATGGGCTTTCCCTTCCACTCTGCCACCATTTCTTTTTGCATGGCCATATTCCAGAAGATGTGCAAGCTGATACCGGTTCTTAGAATGAACCACCATTGTCAGCGTCTGGGATGTCTCCCTAACCTTTTTGGCTGTCCAACTTTTTGCATACTTTCCAGTATCTTCCGGAGCATTTGCCTTGATTTCCTTACGAACGGTGGTACTTGCGTTTTTAACAGCTTCTTTCATGTCATCTGTGGCAAGCTCTGCAAATTCCGTGAGTCCTTGCATGATCACATCCGCCATATCATTGATATTTACTGTAGATGCCACCCTTACCGCCTCGCTTTCTCACATCTGAACTTCAAAGACTTCTTTTTGTAGTTCATGTGGTCTACAGAGAGAATGTTATAAATCTCTCCGTGAAACAAAATACGGAAACCTGTGGACACGATGTCCACAAGTTGACTGCAATATCTGACTGTAAATGTAATACCCACATCATCTATTATCTGCCCTGCTTCTGATTTCTCGTTTCTACTCTCGCCACCAATCGTGGCTAAACAGGAATAATAATCTTCCCAGGCATTCTTACGATTGCCAATGGCATCCGAAACCACCACACCCTTCTGGAACAGGATTTTTTCATTCAGCAAAGATACCTTCATCAGAATCCCTCCTGTCTGCACCCAAAGAGTAAAGAACGGAGTGACAAAGTCAATACATGATGGTCTGCTTCTTCCCTGTGTTCATACAGATAAGCAACCGCATACATGACTGCAATTCTGGCACAAGGTTCTTCCTCAAAAGCATCCTCTTCTGTGATTCTTGCCACATCCATGCACAATGTCTGGGCAGATTCCATGATATTACGGAGCAGACCATCATCATCCTCAAAGTCCACACGAAGATATTTTTTCATTTCATCCAACGTTACTACCACGTCTCCACCTCCGCATTCTGCGTCACTTTTCGACACATTTCGACTTTTATGTTCCGTTTCGGAACATTTTGCTCTGTCAAGCAACATTTCGTTGCATATAAGATGGTGCCGGATTAAACCGACACCACCAAATCACCAGAATTAGGCACCCATCTTAAGTACCTGAACTGCTTCAGCAAGCACCAACTTACCATCCACACGTTCCTTTGCAACAAAACCGACCATACCATTTCCGGCAAAGAGTTCCTTCAGTTCTGCAAAAGAGCGAACCCCACGGTCGCCAATGTTGTAGTAGCTGAAATCACCAAAGGCAATAACAGGCTTACCTGCAGCAATGGTAGGAACATATGCCGAAGTCATTACTTCATAGCCAAAGAGTCTGTCCGGTTCCCCAGCCTGTAAAGAAGGCTGCCATAAATACTGACCGTTTTCATCTTTTAATTTACGAAGTGCCGCAATAGTCGCATCATTCATAATGAACTTCGCTTTCTTACGGTAAGGACGCTTAAGCGCATACACCAGATTGATGATTTCATCTGCTGTAATCTCTGTTGCACTTGCAGCAGTCACACCAATCTCTCCACCACCCTCTTCTGCAAAAATACCAAGAGGCTTGCCTGTACCGTCACCATTCAGGAACGCATCCTCTTCTGCATTTGCCAATGCTCTGGAGAACTGACGGATTAAATAATTCTCTAAACCAAATGCATTGTCATAAAGTAACTCTTCTGTAACCTTTACAGCCACATGGAGCTTGTGGGCATCAAGATTGATCTGGTCGAATTTCGCATCACCAAAGGTTAATGCCTCGCCTTCATCAATCCATGCTGCAGCCGGTTTAGAACCCGCAATGTTAATCTTGCGTTCCCCACTGGTTGTAATGGTTGTACCAAGTCTACGGAAAATGTTTTCCTCTTCCAGACCTTCAATCAATCTGGAATCGTACTCTTCCGGTACAAGATAACCACCGTCGGTATCAATACCCTCAGAAAGCACGTTTCTGATATTACGGAAATTGTTACGGATTGCATGAAGCATGGCATCACGGTATTCATCGGATGCACGACCAGTCTTCTTCTCCTGTGGATTTGTACCACCCATAGGTCTGTTTGTGATAGGAGTA
>JAZPYS010000010.1:0-4706 GCA_045544275.1 Acetatifactor sp.
CAACCGCACGACCCGGATGCCGCATGATTTTCAATGCTTTCCTCAAATCACCGCCATTTAAATACTGTCCATAGAAAAATGCCGCCATAAAAAACACTGCCAGCCACAGGTAAATCCAGATTGGAGTCTCCTCCTGCCAGATCAGTACCGTCTGCGCCCCGATCCCCATGGACTGCAGAATACACATCAGCACAAACGCAATGATGCCCGCCGAAAATCCCACATTAAACAGATTGTATCCCATATGCATGGATGCAGTGTGGGCAGAAAGCGGCGGAAGAACGAACCCTATAAAGATACCTAAACCCACGGCCAGGATACCATTTATCCAAGGACCAAAGGGCAGTACATACACCATCTCCGTAACAAAGGGCGCCAGGCAGGTGCCGAACATTGCTGTATAAATGTATCGGTTCAAACGAGTATGATGTACTGCCGCATAAATACATGTACCAATAATAATCGGCAGAATATCCACCGGATTCTTCCCAAACAGAGCAAAACCTGCATTAATATACATGGCCGCCAGCGTAAGACCCGTAAAATTTACTTTTTCAACAATCAATAATATATATTCCATCAGCATGACCAGCGAAGCATTAAAAAATGCTGCGCCATACCCGCCAATCACAAAGTAATCCGTGATCAGTGCGTCTCTGGAGATTATAATCCTTCTCATACCGGCCAAAATCTCAGCCGGTGTATCCACCACCAGCGCTGTTGCCATCAGATATAGTATCGAAAACATGACAAAACGTCTGCAATCTTTGTCTCCCGCCTTTACATCAATCATTTTTCACCTTCCTACTATTTGATATTTAATATTAAAACTTGAACAGGGTACTCAAAATCCCTCTTCCCAAAGAGGCACCTACATTACCGCCCAGCTTTTTACCAAAGGAACCGCCAATAGATTCACCAATCTCATTACCCAATTGTCTGCCAATGGTGCCCACTGCCGAATTTGCAACACTTTTCACAGCCCGTCGCACTGCCTTTGCTTCCGCTTTTGCCCTCTCCTGAGCTTTTTTTTCAGCAGTTTTGGCAGCCGCTGCTTCTTCAGCCGCCTTTGCCTCAGCTTCTGCATCTTCCAGATTCTTTCTCTTCAGAAATTCATAAGCAGAATCACGATCCTGCTCCTGATTATATTTCATATACAGCAGATTATCTTTGATCCTGACATCTCTTTCCTCATCACTGATGGGGCCCATCTGGCTCTGAGGCGGTAAAATATCGCACTTTTTCACAACAGTAGGAATACCCTCCTCATCCAATACTGAAATAAGCGCTTCGCCGGTTCCTAACGAAACTAACGTTTCAAAAGTATCAAATTCCGGATTTTCACGGAAAGACTGTGCTGCTGCCTTAGCGGATTTCTGCTCAGCCGGAGTGTATGCACGCAGTGCATGCTGTACTTTATTGCCCAACTGTGCCAACACACCGTCCGGAATATCCTTAGGATTCTGGGTAATAAAGAAAATACCAACACCCTTGGAACGGATCAGTTTTACTACCTGCTCTATCTTCTGTAACAACGCCTTAGGCGCATCATCAAACAATAAATGTGCCTCATCAAAGAAAAATACCATCTTCGGCTTTTCCCGATCTCCTGCCTCCGGCAAAATTTCAAACAATTCTGACATCATCCACAGCATAAATGTAGCATACATGGTGGGATTGTTGATCAATTTCTGGCAATCTAACACCTGGATCGTTCCCTTGCCGTCACAATCTGTACAGAACCAATCTGCAATATTCAATGCCGGTTCTCCGAAGAAAGAATCTGCACCTTCACTCTCCAATGCCACTACCGCCCTTACGATCGCCGCAATACTCTGCTTTGAAATATTACCGTATTCCAAAGAGTATTCCTTAGAATGCTCGCCCACGTACTGCAGCATAGAACGCAGATCCTTTGTATCGATCAAAAGCAATCCCTCATCATCTGCAATTTTAAATACAATCGTAAGAATATCCGACTGTGTATCGTTCAGATCCATGATTCTGCTCAAGAGAAGCGGTCCCATCTCTGAAATAGTGGTGCGAAGAGGCAACCCCTTCTCGCCGTAAACATCCCAATATGTAGTGGGGTAAGACATAAATTTATATCCTGCTTCCGCCAACCCCATAGCATCCATGCGCTTCTGCACATTTTCATTCATGGTACCTTTATTACACATACCTGCCAGGTCACCCTTCACATCCGCCAAAAATACAGGCACACCACAGGCACTAAAGGATTCCGCCATAACTTTTAAGGTAATCGTCTTTCCGGTACCGGTGGCACCTGCAATCATACCATGGCGATTTGCCATTTTGGGATAAATATAAATTTTTTCCTCTCCAGAAGTTCCAATCCAAATTTTACGATCCTGATACATGTTATTCCTCCGTTATTTCCTCTACTACATATACATAACTGCTGACGCAGTATAATGTCTGTCCCTCATATTCTACTCTGGACCAACCCACATCTTCATTGATGCCGGTTCTTCTCACCACACTTCCATAAGGCAGCTTCACCACAACCACAGATTCCGTATTGGTCACACTTGGCAGAGTTCTCAAATTTACCTCCATCTTGGGCGAAACATTTTCGTCCCTTGCTGCAAATTCTGTTTTGATGCCGTCATCGGGCGACTGTGAAGGTTCCGGTGTTTTCACGGTCAAATCTGTAGTCAGCAGACTGGACACCGCATAATAGGTTTCTCCATTGTATACCACTCTGGACCAGCCACTTGTGCTCACACCTGTCCGTGTGGCAGTTTCTCCATTTTTTAATGTAAGTGCCACTGTTGAATCCTCCCCCTGACTGGGAGCTGTCCTCAAATTTGTGGCATCCTTCGCAGTAACTGTCTCATTTACTTCTGTGAAACTGTGTCCAACTTCCACATTTGCCTCCACCTGTTCCGGCACCGTATCATCCTTAGCATCCGCCTCGCTGTCATAACCAAAATATGCCACATTGACATCCACAGATGTGTCAATTCCTGCAATTTTGCCATTATTGGTATACTGCCACATATCATGTGTTCCGCTATAACTTGCCTGTGGCGTTTCCGGATAGGGCCGGGAAGGATACCAAGACACCCATACCTTATATGCTTTCTCCAATTCTGAGGTTAGCCACTGGCTATCCCCTTCCATTTCCCCCTTAGATGCATAGAACATAGGAGTATATCCTTCATCATGCACCTTATTTAAAAATGCTTTTGCCGTATTCGTCCTTTCTTTTTTTGTAAGACTGTATTGCCTGCTGTCTGCATTACCAAAACCTTCACAGTTATATGCCACCGGATATGTGTCCTTATACTGATCGATAAAGTCAACCACCCATAGGGCCTCTTCCACAGCTTCCGCTTCTGAAACAGCAGTAGAGAAGAAATATGCTCCCACTTTTATGCCATTGGATGTAGCCTCCTGCAGATTATACTTTGCAGTGCTGTCCTCTACAATCTCGCCGCCTTCCATAGTGCGGTATCCCACACGAATCATTGCAAAATCAACGCCGGTCTCTGCCACTTTTTTCCAATCAATATTTCCCTGGTATCTGGATACATCGATTCCCATGGTCAGTTCCCCATTCTCTGCTGCACCATCACCCAGCAAAACTTCTGTAATCTCTGCTTCCGCCCCCTGTGCTTCAGGCAGCTGATTATGGAGACTCTGAGGATCTTCTGCCTCTTGTTTCTCATCTTGTGCCGAATCATTCAATGTATCACCCTGAGAATGATCCATTATGTCCCCCGTCTCAACAGATTCTCCCACCAGCACATCCGGCTTTTGAATTTCCGTTTTTCCACCGCTCATTATGAGAAGGAATACTGCAGCTATCAAGACCAAGGTTACCACCACCGCTGCTGTCAATACCATAATGCTGCCTTTTACCGAGGGTCTGTCATCAAAATCAAATTCATCTCTTCTGCCCATAATAATCCTCCGTTGCTTCATTCATTCTATAGCCGACCCCCAACTCATTATAAATATAATTACTCTCACCGGGTCTTTCTCCTAATTTCTTACGAATATTTGCCATATTCACCTGCAATTTTTTTACACTGCCCGAGTCGGAATAGCCCCATATTTTCTTGATAATTTCAGAATAAGTCAGTACTCTTCCCGCATAAAGAGACAACAATTCTACGATATTATACTCCGTCTGGGTCAGTTTAATCTCTTCATTACCTTTTTTAATTCTGCGGCTGTCATATTCAATGACCAGCTCTCGGGTCCTGAATTTATTCTTTAATATATTGCTGTCACTATTCCTCCGTCGGCTGTCCCGCAGTGTAGCACGCACTCTGGCCAACAGTTCCCCAGTTCCAAAAGGTTTCGTCACATAATCATTGGCTCCCAGATCCAGAGCATCTATTTTATCATGTTCCCCGGTCCTTGCAGATAATACAATAATTGGGGTATCAGAAGTCTCTCTCACCATTTTGATGAAATCCAGGCCGTCGATATCCGGCAGCCCCAAATCCAACACAATAAGATCAGGATAATGGGACAAAAACATCAATTTTCCACTGCTGCCGCTTTTGGCATCAAAAACCTGAAAGCCATTAGTCTCCAGTATTGTTTTTACAAAATTACAAATATTCGCATCGTCTTCTATAACAAGGACTTTAAATTTACTGCCCATCACTCTTATCCTCCATCTTCAGTGTAAACCGGAAAATACAGCCTCCTGACTTTCTGTTTTCTGC
>JAZPYS010000011.1:0-18106 GCA_045544275.1 Acetatifactor sp.
CATCAAGAAAAGCATTTAAGAAAGCGTTTTGTAATTAATGAGCAGCACCCGAGTTTGGGTTTATTTGGCATACAAAAAAATAAGCAGAATATCAGAAGAAAAATTAATTGAAAAAGTGCCAACGAACACTTGACACAAACAGATGGGAGTATGATGTTGACTTCCAATGAAAAGGCAGTAATTCCTTCTATGGAAGAGGTGTCAGAAAGCGGCTTTTACGAAATAGACGTCAACAATTCATGCTATATCAAGACAGATATCATGGGAGAATTGTCCTTAGTGGCATTGATTTCCAGAGAGGCACTGATAGAACAGATAAATCAAACTTTAGCTAAATCTTATTTAATTTTTGTTGCAATCGGTATTGTGGGACTTGTTTGTATCATATTGGGAATGCGTACTACCTATATGCCGCTGCATAGGCTTGTGAAAAAGGTAGGTTCCCGGGAGAAGGTATCCCAAATGGAGCATTTTTCCTATTTAGAGGAACATTTTTCTCAAATGAATAAAAATAACGAGCAGCTTAATCTGAAATTAAATAAGTACCGTTTTATTATAAAGAAAAGCTTATTGGATTCCGTGGTGCAGTCAAGTGGAGTAGATGTAGACTTTTCGGATATTGATGCTTTTTTTGAGAATGAGCAGAATAGTAATTTATTTGCTGTTTCACTGACTTCTCATAACACAGATGTATCTGTATCTAAGGTGTTGGAGTATTTTAAGAAGGCTTTAGGAGAGAATGTTTTTTATCTTGTTCTGGAGAGTGAAAAAAATGAACTTGTACTTTTGCTGAACGATAGCAGTACCCAGAGAGAGGAAAGTAAACGAGAGAAGCTACAGGCAAGCTTATGGGGTAATATTCAAGGACAGGAATATTATCCTCATGGAGAAATCATGCAGCAGATTCGAGAAGAAATGGAACAGGAAGATAGTCCTATCATTACTGCAGCCCATTATTCGTTTTGCGGAGGGAATCGTGCTTCAGCGCATTTGTCTACCTTGCTTCCCTTACCCCATCAGGTAAAGATTCATTTTTATGGTCATGCTCACATTGGTGATTATGCCTGGGCAAAGGAAAATGCCTATCGCAGAATTTCTTGTGTAGACTGGCACGACATTCCTCAAATCAATGTATCCAGTTTTGAGCATATTCGCGGAAAATTCTGCAGAAGTGTGTTTCTGCACATTTATGAGGACCATTCCTTTGGCATCTTTTTCCGTAATCACAATGCAAGGAAGTTTTCAGAGGTTTACTTTCCAGCGAAGGAGAAGCACTCTTGAAGTTAAAAAAATAGCATAAAAAGCAGTAAAAACTTGTTTAAAATGACATGTTTTTACTGCTTTTTTGCGTCTTCTGAGAAAAAACTGCCCAAATCGAAAAAATGACTTTGAAATCTGAAGAATGACTGATTGCAACGGGCAGGAAAGGTTGCTAAATTCAAGATAACAACAAAAACGAAAAGGAGATATGAAAAGTGGCTAAAAAAAATAAGAAATTTTGGAAAAGATTATTTTCCTGCTGGCAATTATATGTAATGCTTTTGCCGACCCTGATTTATTTCTTGATATTCTCATATGTCCCTATGGCGGGCATTCAGATTGCATTCAGAAATTATACCTTTAAGGGTGGTATATGGAGAAGTGCGTGGATCGGCTTGGATCACTTTGAACGATTTTTTGCTTCGCCGCAGTTTCAGACATTGATTGTGAATACCTTAAAAATAACCTTGAGCAATTTGATATTCGGATTTCCATTTCCGATTATTTTGGCAATTGTTTTTAATGAGGCAAGATTTGTAAAATTGAAAAAGGTAGTACAGACGCTGACATATGCGCCACACTTTATTTCTACAGTTGTATTTTGCAGTATGATCCTTTTGTTCCTAAGTCCAAGTAATGGTTTGATCAATTTGCTCATTGAGAAATTAGGGGGAGCACCGGTGGATTTTATGGGTAAATCAGATATGTTTGTTCCCGTCATGATCATAAGCGGTATCTGGCAGAACTGTGGTTGGAATGCCATTGTTTACATTGCGGCATTGTCCGGTGTGGATCAGCAATTACATGAAGCTGCCAGAATAGATGGGGCAAACCGGCTGCAGAAGATCTGGTACATTGATATTCCGGGGATCCTGCCAACGATTGTAATTCTGTTCATTATGAATTGTGGAAATCTTATGAGTGTGGGTTATGAAAAAGTGTATCTGCTGCAGAATTCTATGAATATTTCGGCGTCAGAAGTCATTTCTACATATGTTTACAAGGTCGGTCTCCTTTCTGCTCAGTACAGTTATAGTACTGCCATAGGATTGTTCAATTCAGTGGTGAATGTTATTCTGCTGCTTATTGTGAATAAGATCGCAAAAAGGTTCGGCGAAACAAGCTTATTCTAATGAAGAGAGGTATCAATATGATGAATAAAAAAGGTAAATTACATGGAATTAAATTTTACGACATCTGCATTGCTTCTATATTGATCCTTGTAGGATTGATCATTTTATATCCCCTTTATTTTGTAATCATTGCGTCTGTAAGTGATCCGGTTGCAGTAAATACCGGTCAAGTACTCTGGAAACCTGTGGGACTGCACTGGGAAGGTTACAAAGAGGTTCTGAAAAGTAAGTCTATATTGACCGGATATCGAAATACCATTATCTATACCACTTTAGGAACTGCAATGAATATTGTGGTTACAATGTTAGGAGCATTTGTATTGTCACGTAGAGATCTGGTGGGAAGAAAAATTTTTAACTGGTATATTGCAATACCTATGTGGTTTGGCGGTGGCTTGATTCCATCATACCTTACCATGCACAAGTTAGGTCTGGTAGGAGAACCGATTATCTTGTTGTTAATGGGGCTTGTTAGCTCATTTAACTTGATTGTTGCCAGAACCTTTGTCAGCGGTCTGCCCTATGAATTGCAGGAAGCTGCGAAAATAGACGGAGCAAGTGATTTTCAGATTATGGGTAAGGTGATCATGCCATTATGCTCTTCTGTTATTGCGGTATTGACTCTGTATTATGCAGTAGGGCATTGGAATAGTTATTTTGGTCCAATGATTTATATTGATGATTCACGTTATCAGGTATTGCAGGTTTTTCTGCGTGAGATATTGGTTCTGAATCAAAACATAGACCCTAACGAAATTATTGACGCGGAAGAAATGGTGGAAAAGGTCCGTCTGGCACAAACCTTGAAATACTCCCTTATCGTGGTATCATCCCTTCCGTTGATGATATTGTATCCGATGCTGCAGAAGTATTTTGCAAAGGGTGTTTTGGTAGGTTCTGTTAAAGGATAGAAAATGGTTACATTTTTAGGACAGTGGTGGTAAAATTATAAAAAGGGGGATAGATTTTAAAGTAAATGACCGGCGCTGTGCTATGAAATAACAATGCAAAGAAAAGGAGAAATAGTGAAAATGAAAAAAAGAATTGTTTCCATGATTTTGGCATCTGCAATGACCATGAGCTTATTAGCAGGCTGTGGTGCAGATGCAGAAGAAAAGCAGGAAGTATCTAAAGAGAGCACAGCTTCATCAGAGCAGGCATCTAATGAACAGGCACCGGTGGAAGAAAAGGATGATTTAAGTGAAACAGTTGTAATTACTGTAGCAACTTCCAGAGCTACTGCAGAAGGAGATTACAATGAGCTTCTTTTTGTAAAAGAAATGGAAGAAAGATTTAACGTGGATTTCCAGTTTTCAACATATTCCAGTGAAACTTGGACTGAAAAGTGGCCTCTGTTATTTGCTTCAAATGAGCTGCCTGATGTATTCTTCAAAGATGTAGATTGTTCTATCTATGGTCCGCAGGGATACTTTATGCCTTTGGAAGATTATATTACAGAAGAAGCCACTCCCAACATTTGGAAGATGTGGCAGGAAAAACCACAGATCAAAGCGATTTCTACTGCGGCAGATGGACATATTTATTATTTGCAGGGAATTGATGAAGATGAATTCCAGCGTGACAAGAACAGATTCTATATTAACGAAGTATGGGCAAATGAAATCATTGGCAAGCATCCTGAAACTGTAGATGAGTTCTATGATTATCTGGTAGGCGTAAGAGACAAGGATATGGATGGGGATGGAGACCCGAACAATGAAATTCCGTTAGGTGGATCTTATACTGCAGGAAATAAGAGTAATGAATTGAATATCTTAAGTCCTATTCTGGCTGCTTTTGGACATTTAAACGCAGGTATAGAAGTGCAAGATGACGGCAGTGTGATTGATGTCAGCACGCATGATGACTACAAAGAGTTTTTGAAATATATGAACAAGCTTTGGGAAGAAGGCTTAGTTGACAGTGAGTTCTTTACCATGGATTCCAGCCAGGCCAACGCAAAGAATTCTATGGGATTATACGGTGCAACAGCAGGCTGGATGATCAGCTCTGCTCATCCGGAAAATTATGAGGATTACAGCTTTATCGCACCTATGACAAGTGCTATCAACGATGTACAGATGCAGATCGGCAGAGATGTGAGAACATTTGGTGGATTCTGTATCAACAGTGAATCTGAAAATGTTGAGAGAATCCTGATGGTTATGGACTGGCTCTTCTCAGAAGAAGCGACTATCATGTCTACCTGTAGAACCTTTGATTATGGTGAAATTGAAGAGTATCCGGAAATGTCTATGATTTCTTTCGTAGACGAAGAAACTGGCAACAGAGGTACGAAGTTAGTAAATAAGGAAGATGAAGAAGTGGTTCCGGAAGGATATGCAAGCTCAGGTGATTTTGTATATGCATTCGTTGCTCCTACCTATGGTGCCTTCCCTGGATATGTAACATGGTCAGCATATTCTGAGCCGGGTACACCGGGTGGCCAGTTAGTAAACGAAACGCTGGAATATCATGCGCCTTACTATAAAACAGCATTACCTGTAGGTGTTGTATTATCAGAGGCAGAAGGATCTGAAATTTCATTGCTTGACGCAGACCTGACACCATATCAACAGGAAATGGAAACCAAGATGATTCGCGGTGAAGTGGATATTGATGAAGTTTGGGATACATATGTAAAGGGAATGAAGGACAGAAGCATTGATCGTAAAGTTGAAATTTATCAGACGGCTTATGATCGTTATGCTGCAAACTTGGAATAAAATTTAAATCAATGTAATGAGGGTTTTGGAGTTTTCTGAAACCCTCATTTGGAAAAGCAGTTATTGGGGAGGAAAACAATTGTGGGAAGAGAGAAGAGAACGCAAGGGTCGCTCAAAAAGCATGTACTGGTAAACAGTATAATATTTATGATACCGGTTATTTCCATAATTGTTGTTTTGCTCAGTAGTAATTATTGGTTTAAAGAATGGCAATATATGGAAAACGAATACCTTCTTTTGCAACAGTATGAACAGAAGGTGGAAGGGCTTTTGGAGCGATTCTCCATCACTGCAAATCAGATAACTGAGGATTCTAAGATCAGCCCCTATAAATGGAAGCAGGGAAATTACGATACCCGTCTGGCCATGGAGCAGTTAGGATTGTACTGGTCGGGAAACAGTGAATTCTACGAAATGGTTATTTGTATAGACGAGACAGAGAAAGTATATCACATGTCTGGTATATCAGATTTTAAAGTTTTTATAAACCGTTTCTTTTCGGTGAAAAATGAATCTAATGTGAGGATTATTTACGATTTGCTCTATGGAAAGCAAAGGTACGGTTTTTTGACTTATGACCAATTTGAACAGCAAGGGGACTATAAGATGACATTGCTCACGTATCCCATAGGATACAAAAGACCATATGGAGCGTATGGTACTTTGGTAGGGATTCTGGACAATGATTTTTTTACTGAGAATTTGATGGAATCATATCTAAGCAGCGAAACGGTTATTTTTGACGGTTCCGGCAAGGTACTCTTTACGACTTTAGAAAATTGGGAAAACGTATGGCCCAAGATTGAGGAGATGATGACGGAGAATGAGTTATCCAAATATCGGATGATCGATGTAGAAAAACGAGAATATGCCATGATTTTAAGCAGTTCGAAATCCACAGGACTTTCTTATCTGCGATTGATCGAAAGGGATATATTGGCAGAGATGGTATGGCAGGAAATGCTGCCTATGATAGTAACATTTTTAATATGTGGCGTGTTGATCGTGGTGGTGTTTGCATGGATTATCGCTATCTACAATTATATGCCCATCCGAAATTTGTATCATTTATTCAGCAGAGATTCCAATGTAAAAGAAAAAGTGGATGAGTTGTCATTTGTCAAAAAATACGTATTCGACCTGATAGAAAGCAATCACTCCATGAAGCAGAAGATGCAGGAAAAAGATTATTACCGGATGAAGGAAATGCTGGTTGACAGGCTTTATGAAGATGGTTATTCTAAGGAAGAGGATGAAGAGTTATTAGGCTTGCTCGGTATTGAATTAGAAAAATATGAGTTTTCAATTATTATGCTGCAACAGAAACACGGCACAGTGGAGTATGATGAAGTGGTATTGCACAGCAGCCTGTTGGATATGCAGGAAGAGGATACCATATATCTGACAGAAGAATCCAACAATTCCTTTGTGTTCCTTCACTATGCTGTGAAAGGCACCGGTACGGCTTTGTACAAGGGCAGGAGAATGGTAGAAAAGCTGTATGCAGAAGGACTGATGTTCCGTGTTGGTGTGGGAAGGTGTCGGATTTTCTTATCAGATATTCGTGAATCAATGTTAGAAAGCATTTTGGCATTAGATTTGGCACCGGAGCAGAATGTGGCCATATTTGAACAGTTGACGGTGGTATATCCGCAAAATAATTTTGTGATTCCCGGAAAGGAAGAATTGCTTTTGCAGATTTATATACAAAAAGGAAATCATAAAGGAATTTTGGAACAGTTGAAGATTATGGAGACTGTCTTGAAGCAGCAGTGCCGGTATTTGCAGAGACAGGAACTACGTTTTGTTATGTATCGGATGATTGACTATTTGAGAGAGTTGCCTAAGGTGTCAGAAGAAAAACTCAGTAGTACAGTAAAGGAGCTGATGGAGCTTACGGATATTCAGAACTTCTTTTCTTGTTATTGCAGGTTTGTGGAAGAAGCATTAGCAGAGGATACCGGGGATAGTATCATTTCGAAAGATGAGAGAATACTGGAAATTCTGAAGCATGTGAATGAGAATTTCGCAAATCCGGAAATGGGACTGTCTTATATGGCACAGCATTTCGGACTGAGGGAGTCTTATTTTAGTACGTATTTTAAGGAGAAGGCTGGGGTAACCTTTATTAGCTATTTATCAGAAAAGCGTCTGGAAGAAGGAAGCAGGCTTCTTCGTGAAACGAACGATTCTATACAGGACATTGTTAATTCCATCGGTTATACGGATACAACTTCTTTTTCCAGAAAATTTACAAAAAGATACGGCATGAAACCCGGAGAATATAGAGTTGCTTTTCAAAATGAAGAATTATGAGGAAATCAATATGAAAATTGGGATAGTAAATAGTGCGTATGAAGCAGAATCAGGATGTGCCGATTATAAGAAAATGAAGGAGCATGGATTTGACTGTGCCGATTATCAGGGATTAATGAATGTGGAAATGCCTATTTATACAGTGGCAGATGATGAATATGAGAGGATGCTCATAGAGGAGAGAAAGGCGGCAAATGATGCAGGGATTACGTTCTCGCAAGTACATGCAGCCTGGCCTGTACGTGACCGGACGCCGGAAGAGACGGAACAGAATTTGGCTTATATGAAAAAGGCTGTTCGGGGTACTAACTTTTTGGGATCTGAATATTTGGTGGTGCATCCGGTGATGCCTTTTGGATTTGCAAAGGAAGACAACGTAGATGAGGTAATGCAAATCAATGCCCGGTTCTTTGGGGCTTTATGCGATTATGCACTGGACTATGATGTGAAAATCTGCATGGAAAATATGCCTTTTTCCAATCTTGCACTGTCTCATATACCGAATATATGCCGATTTATACAGGATTTGGGGAGAAAGAATTTGTTTATCTGTCTGGATACGGGGCATGTAAACTGCTGTAATGAAGACTGTGGTGATATGATAAGAATGTGTGGAGATCTGCTGAAAGTTTTACATATACATGACAATAACAGAAAAGATGATCTTCATCTGTATCCTTACTATGGAACCGTTGATTGGGAAGGCTTTAAACAGGCGTTGGCAGATATTCATTATGATGGCTGTCTTTCTTTGGAAACGTACGCACCGCTGAAGCTGAAGGGTAAAGTAAGAGAAGATGCTCGCAAATTGTTGGTTGAGATTGTAAGGTCGTTAAATAAAGAATGAATTTAGTGGAAATTTTGAGGAAATCAGTATGAAACAATATAATGTTGCAGCCTATATATGGCCTGCATTTACCGGGGATGAGCCCCGAACCAGAATCTTTTGGCCGGAGGGCATGGGTGAATGGCAGACGGTTAAAAATATACAGGAAACCATGCATTATAAACCGGCTGGATATCGGTGGAACAGAAAGCCCCTCTGGGGATATGTGAATGAGGCAGATCCTTATGTAATGGAGATGGAGATAGAAGCGGCAGTAAAACATGGTGTGAATGTGTTTATCTATGACTGGTTCTGGTACGATAATCGGCCTTTTTTGGAAAATTGTCTGAATGATGGCTTCTTAAAAGCAAAGAATCACGACAAAATGAAATTTTATTTAATGTGGGCAAATCATGATGCCAATACTGTTTGGGATCGCCGTAACTCCCATATGCCTACTACCATATGGGAAGGAAAAGTTACCATGGAGCAGTTTTGCACCATAGGAAGAAGGTGGATCGAACAGTATTTTAAACTGCCGTGTTATTATCGGATTGAGGGGAAACCTGTGGTCAGTATTTATGATATTGCCAATTTTATCAACGGTCTGGGCGGGATTGATCAGGCCAGAATAGCTATGGAGTGGCTGAACGAAGAAGCCATAAAGGAAGGCTTGTCCGGGGTACATATCCAGATGGTAAAATGGGGAGAGCAGGGTATGAATCTGTCCGGTGTAGACGGAAGCTTTATGGTTATGAAACAGATGGATGTACTGAAGGCCTTGCCGTTTTCCTCCTGTACCCATTATCAGTATGTACATTTTACAGATATCAATAGAGAATATCGTGACATTTTGCAGGATGTGAAGGCAGAGTGGAAGGATTTAAAAGAGAAATCACCGGTGGAATATTTCCCACATGTATCCATCGGATGGGACAACAATCCCAGACATTTTCAGTATCGTGAGAAAATCATGAAGAACAATACACCGGAAGTCTTTGAAGAGGCGTTAACGGCTGCGAAAGCTTTTTGCGACGCAAACAATCAGACACCGCTTATCACCATCAACAGCTGGAACGAATGGACGGAAACCAGCTATCTGGAGCCGGATACCTTGTATGGATATGGCTATCTGAATGCGGTGAAGAAGGTGTTTCAGTAAAGCATAGAGGGCAATTACAGAATTTTCATTGTAATTTGCCCTCTTTTCTTATATACTATAAACAGCAATATTATTTTGTTGAAGGACGTGTGTAAGGTTTCGGGAGGAGTCAAATGGGACGGAATGTAGCAATTGGAATACAGGATTATGAAGTCTTGATAAAAAGGGGATATTTTTATGTGGATAAAACGGATTTTATACGAGAATGGTGGGAGAGCGGAGATGAAGTTACTTTGATTGCCCGCCCCCGGCGTTTTGGAAAAACCCTGAATATGAGCATGTTAGAAAAGTTCTTTTAACAGTGGGTATCCTTCATTCTTGAAAGCATTTCTGTAGGGAGATTTAGAAGCGATGAACGCCTACATGAGCCGTATCACGTTAGCAACATTCAGCTATTTTGATACAGGAGCTCATCCGGCCAAGCAAAGCGAACCGGAGAAGTTTTATCATGGTTTTGTATTAGGTCTTATGGTGTCGTTGGAGGAGGAATATATCATAACTTCCAACAGAGAAAGTGGTTTGGAGGACACGGTAGAAGGGGCATTGAAGCAGATAGAAGAGAGAGCGTATGAGGCAGTATTGATCAGCAGAGGTTTTTCAAAAGAACAGATCAGAAAGTATGGTTTTGCCTTTGAGGGTAAGAATGTACTGATTGGGTAAGAATAGACGGAAGAACGAGGAAATACAAATGAACTGGAAACGGAAGTTCAGGGACATTATTTTAAATCGTGGGGAATATTATTATACACATAACTGTGTGCAGGGATTGTCCTATAAGGATCTTGTGTACAGTGCGAGAGTTATAGGGGATTATGCCTATCAGGTGGAAATCAAAATACGGCAGGATGATGTGGTTTATATGAAATGTTCCTGTGCATATGCTGTGAAAGGGAATTACTGTAAGCATATGGCGGCGGTGATGTTTGCCATTGAGGCTGGAGCGCCTAAACAACTGCAGCTGGATTTTCAGGAAAATTGGGTTCATCCCTTTGAGCCGGCAGAGGATACGTACCGGTATTTTGATATGGGGAGAATAGCAGCAGATTTAGAGGTGCCTGAACGGTATGTAGAAGATGCAAAGCAGCTGATAGCGGAGGGGAAGATATATCTTGATGATGTAAGCATCGGTTTTCATCATTTTCTTCATGGTGCAGTGAAGTCCGGTATTGCCTATGGACGTTTTGTGGGAGAAAAGAATGAGCAGCAGATCACGGTTATCTTTGACAGGGATGATATTATCCGGGGAGACTGTGGGGTATCGGGGTGTGGAGCTTATTTCAACAATGCCTACAGCGGAGGCTCGAAGAAAATATGTAGGCATCTGCTGGCAGTCATGCTCTTATTGGATGAATATTTAAAAACCTACAATCCCGGGGATACTACGGATCAGTATGGAACAGTATTGCTGCAAAAATTCCGCAGTTACCATGCACAGGAGATCGTGGAGAGTCAGATTCAGAAACAGTGTGATTTTGGTCTGGAGCCGATCTTAGAGAAAGACAGAGAAGGCTTGTTTTTGTCGTTGAAGGCCGGAACGGACAGGATGTATGTAGTGAAGAGTATCAGGGAGCTTGTGGATTTGTATGATGCAAGCGGAATTATTACCTTTGGTACAAAGACGGAGGTTGATTTTGCTAAGCATCGTGTCAGTCCTGCTTCAGAAGCACTGTTACATTTTGTAGAAAAGATTGTAAGGGAAGAACGAAATCGTCTGGAACATGCCAGAGCATCTTATCGTTATTATTATGAACCGGAAGAGATAAAAAATCGAATTGCCCTTTATGGAGAACGGCTTGACCGGCTGTATGAATTGTGTGAGGGTCAGACCATGGCCTGTAATGACAGAAGCGGCAGAAAAATGGTAAAGACATCCTATATGTTTCATGAGGGCAAACCGAATATTTCATTACAGATAGAAAAGGATGTGGACGGCGAGCAGACATTTCATGGAGTACAGGTATCCGGTAAGGTTCCGAAATTTGTGCAGGGAGAAAATTATCAGTATTATTTTACCAAGGATGCTTTTTGCAGAATCAGTGATGAGGTGGCGAAAGATATTCAGCCCCTTTTGGAGATGGAAGAGTTCGGTAAAGTAGAGTTCAGAGTTGGCAGAAAGTATTTATCGGAATTTTATCATCAGGTGCTTCCGGTATTAAAACGCAGTGTCAAGGTCAAAGAGGCAGAACCAGAGCTGATTCAGGAATACATCCCACCGGAGGCGGTGTTTGCTTTTTATATAGATGCAGAGCAGGGGGCTGTTTTGTGCAGGCCTCAGGCTCGTTATGGAGAAAACAGCGTATCTCTTTTGGATAATCTGAAAGAGGAAAAAGGGCATGAAATCTTCCGTGATACCAATAAAGAGAGGGAAGTGCTGTATCAAATACTGCAATTCTTCCCGGAGGTAAATCCGGAGGGGGATGAGATGCGCAGTGAAGCTGCAGAAGAGGCAATATTAGATATACTGGATCATGGAATTGACCGGCTTATGGAGCTGGGAGAAGTGCACACCACTGACCGTTTCCGCAATATTCATATTCGTAAGAAGCCGAAACTGAAAGTGGGTGTATCCATAGAAAGTGACATCATGAACCTGTCCGTGTCCAGTGAAGATATTGATCAGGAAGAATTGCTTGAAATATTACAGAGCTATCAGCGCAAGAAGAGATATTACCGGTTAAAAAATGGAGATCTGATTGCAGTCAGTGAGACAGATATGGAGATGCTGCAGCAAATGATGGAGACACTGCAGCTGTCGCCGAAAGAATTTGTAAAGGGTAATATGAAGATTCCGGTGTACCGTGCATTGTATCTGAATAAAATGTTGGAGCAGGGTGAAAATGTTTATTTGAACCGTGACAGCCATTTTAAAAATCTGATCAAAGAGTTTAAGACAGTGGATGATTCAGAGTTTGAAGTGCCGGCCAGTCTTTCAACTGTCATGAGGACATATCAGGTACATGGTTTTAAGTGGCTGAAAACATTGGAGCAGTATGGATTTGGCGGCATATTGGCAGATGATATGGGTTTGGGGAAGACCCTGCAGGCCATATCTTTACTATTGTCTGCTAAGGAAAAAGGGGACAGCGGTACGGCACTGATTGTGTCCCCTGCATCTTTGGTATACAACTGGAGCGAAGAATTTGCCAAATTTGCACCGGAGCTGAAGGTGACTTTGATAGTAGGCTCCCAGCAGGAACGCATAGAGTTGATCAAGGATTATAAAGACAGTGATGTGTTGGTAACATCCTATGATCTGTTAAAGCGTGATATTGCAGAATACGAGGATGCGGAGTTTGCTTATCAGATATTGGATGAAGCCCAGTATATTAAAAACCACAGCACGGCTGCGGCCAAATCCGTAAAGATCATAAAGAGCAGACATCGGTATGCCCTGACAGGTACACCTATCGAAAACCGTTTAAGTGAGCTGTGGAGTATATTTGATTATCTGATGCCGGGATTTTTGTATTCTTATGAGACCTTCCGTAAGGAATTAGAGACGCCAATTGTAAAGTATAAAGAAAATCAGGCTTCTGACCGGTTAAAGAAGATGGCAGCACCATTTATTCTGCGAAGACTGAAAGGGGATGTACTTAAGGATCTGCCGGATAAATTGGAAGAAGTCCGCTATGCCAAATTGGAAACAGAGCAGCAGAAGCTCTATGATGGCCAGGTGCTGCATATGAAGGAAATGATCGTGTCGCAGGAAGCAGAAGATTTCCAAAAGAATAAGCTGCAGATTTTGGCGGAATTGACGAAAATCAGACAAATCTGCTGTGATCCGGAATTGCTGTTTGAAAAATACAGCGGCGGCTCCGCTAAGAGAACGGCCTGCCTGGAATTGATTCAAAGCGCCATAGAAGGCGAGCATAAAATGCTGGTCTTTTCCCAATTTACATCCATGTTGGAGTTGTTGGAGAAAGATCTGACAAAAGAAGGCATTGCTTATTATAAAATAACAGGTGCAACACCGAAACAAAAGCGCGTGGATATGGTGAATGCCTTCAACAGCGACAGTACGCCGGTATTTTTGATTTCCCTGAAAGCGGGCGGTACCGGGCTGAATCTGACAGGTGCGGACGTGGTAATTCATTATGATCCATGGTGGAATCAGGCAGTTCAAAATCAGGCAACAGACCGTGCCCATCGTATCGGACAGACCAAAGCAGTGTCGGTTTATAAGCTCATTGTCAAAGATACTATAGAAGAAAAAATCGTTAAGATGCAGGAAAGTAAAATGGATTTGGCAGAAGCGGTTTTAAGCGGTGAAAACGGCAACATTACCCAGATGAGCAGGGAAGAGTTGTTGGAACTGTTGGGAGAGTAGTCGGAAAGTTTGAGAAGGTATCACAATGCGATACAAAAGTGGCTATTTGATAGGGCTGGACATGATCGGCGATATGTCTTTTATGTCGGCGGATGAGGTACACCCTAATATTTACGGTGTGGCACAGATTGCGGAGCGGTTGACTTCATATATAAAAAAACTTCCTTTTTAGAATTAAATTACATTTTATTTTGGTCTTGTGTTTCATTCGACCGTAATAATGTATAGGAACTACGGTTTGTTTTGAGTTTTGTCTATATTAAACTGTAAAGATGAATTGCTTATTACGGTTTAAATGATACATAGTTAGAATACAACCGTAAAATATGCTGATATAGTACGGTTCAATGTTGCAAACATATAAATACGACCGTAAACCCGAAAAATAAGTAAGGCTTAGTTTGTAGAAACATAAAATCCGACCGTAAATGCTCGCTTTTGTAGATGGAGGTGCTAAACGAAATGACGGATGAATCTTTGTTATTGGAATATGATATCATCGAAAAGGAACACGAAAAGGCTCTGGCGGAGAAAGATAGAGTAATTCAAGAGAAAGACAACGCCCTCCAGGAGCGCACTTAAGGAAAAAGCAGACGTTCTTAAGAAAAATGAAAGTATTCAGCAGGAAAATGAGCGTCTAAAGGCTGAAATAGCCAGATTGTTACAACGTTAACCACAAGGAAGTCTGTGGGAAGCTTCATCAAAATTTAATAGATAATTCAAGAAGATTGTATAATTTAATATTTTCTGCACACACTACCATGGTAAACATCATTTTATACCAATTGGTAAAAAGGAGGTAGCTATGGCTGAATTAAAATGTATGGCAGAAAATTGTGTGTACAATAAGGATTATCTGTGTTCCAAGGGTGATATCATGGTAGGTGGCAAGCATGCAGAGGAGAGTGATGACACTTGCTGCGAGAGCTTCATGGAAAGAAGAGAAGGCAGAGATTCTTATACAAGCTCTACATCCCATCCAAGCAATTATATCAGTATTGATTGTGAAGCCACAAAGTGTGTGTACAATCAAAACTATAAGTGTGTTGCAGAGCATGTAGATATCAGAGGTGTTGAAGCCAATAAAAGTGCAGAGACTGCCTGTGCAACATTCAGGGAACAGTAAAAAAGAATAGTAAAAAATCGTCGAAAATATAAAAAAAGCTGTTGACAGTGAGTGCACTGTATGATATGATATTCAAGGTGTGAAGAACACAGATATCAAAGCAGAGTATCCACTCTCACCTTACGGCAATAGGGCTTGTAAGTGTTAATATCTTTTTGAAACAGTTTTTTCTGTGTAGGATTAGATTTTAGTGGGTAGTTATGCTATCCACTTTTTTAATGTTTTCTTATATGATGGAGGGCAAAACCATTAGCGAATTAATGATTAACGAACAAATCAGAGACAAAGAAGTGCGTGTAATCGGAGAAGACGGTCAGCAGCTTGGCATTATGTCATCAAAAGAAGCTCAGGCATTGGCTGACGAAGCAGGTCTCGACTTGATTAAGATTGCTCCGACTGCTAAACCGCCTGTCTGCAAGATTGCTGACTACGGTAAGTTCAGATATGAGCAGGCAAGAAGAGAAAAAGAAGCTAAGAAGAAGCAGAAGGTGATTGAAGTGAAGGAAATCCGTTTGTCACCAAATATTGATACAAACGACCTGAACACGAAATCAAATAATGCGAGAAAGTTCTTAAGCAAGGGAGACAAGGTAAAGGTGTCTTTACGTTTCCGTGGCCGTGAAATGGCACATATGAACAGCAGCAAACATATTCTTGACGATTTCGCAGAAAGCCTTTCCGATATTGCCGTAATCGACAAAGCGCCAAAGGTGGAAGGAAGAAGCATGACCATGTATTTAACTGAAAAACGATAATTCGTACAGTTAAAATAAATTAGGGAGAATTTAGGAGGAACACGATATGCCAAAAATGAAAACAAGCAGAGCAGCAGCGAAGCGTTTTAAAGTAACCGGAACAGGTAAATTAAAGAGAAATAAAGCTTACAAGCGCCATATCTTAACCAAGAAGACTACCAAGACTAAGAGAAATCTTAGGAAACCTGCAATTGTAGATTCTACAAATGTTAAGAATATGAAGAAGATTTTACCATATTTATAATCAGGTAAGGAGGAGAATGAGACATGGCAAGAATTAAAGGCGGCTTAAATGCTAAGAAGAGACACAATAGAGTATTAAAACTTGCAAAAGGCTACAGAGGAGCAAGAAGCAAACAGTATAGAATTGCAAAACAGTCTGTTATGAGAGCTTTAACAAGCTCATACGCAGGCAGAAAAGAAAGAAAGCGTCAGTTCAGACAGTTATGGATTGCTCGTATCAACGCAGCAGCAAGACTGAACGGTTTATCATACAGCAGATTTATGTATGGTCTGAAGCTTGCAGGTGTAGACATGAACAGAAAGATGTTAGCTGAAATGGCAGTTAACGATGCAGCTGGTTTCGCTACTTTAGCTGAGCTGGCAAAGAGCAAGTTGGCTTAATAAAATTTTAGAACCCCGGAAACATTGAGTTTCTGGGGTTTTTCTTATGCTTAAAATGCCTAAAAAAGTAGTGTTTTTCAAGCGTAATATACAAGTAATATACGAGCAATATACACGTAATATACAATAAATCAGACCTTGATTTTGCTTAACTCTTCCACAAGCTGTTCGGGAGAAACATGCGTATAAGTTCCTTTAGTAATATCGGACACGGCATGACCGACAATGAGTTTTAAATAGTATTCATTAAGGTGATATTGGTCTGCCAGAGTGATAAACGTGTGCCTGGTGTCGTGAATGGTATGCTCCATCTCAAGTCTTTCCATAAGTGGTTTCCAGTAATGTATAGAAAAGTTTGTATATTCCAATGCATTTCCTCGAGTGTTCTGGAAGAGGTACTTATTTCTGGGGTTATAGTATTTCTTGATCAGAGGCAGGATGGCTTCGTGGATAGGCACGATGCGGTCGGTGCCTGCTTCGGTCTTCATGCCGGCAATCATGTATTGTTCTTTTAAATGGATGTTCTTAGTTTCGATTGAAAGAAACTCTTTTGCACGCAATCCGGTATATATTAGAATCAGAACCTTGTCTACATCTTTATAGTCCTTTTCTTCCCATAGGTGCTGGATCTCCTTATCGTTAAATGGGATATGCATTTGTTCTTCAGGATTGGTGTATTCCCATATGACATACTCTGCATAATTTTTTTCCACAATGTTCATTTGCTTAATTGCATATTCATACATCTGGGAAAGTACCGTTTTCGCCATACCAACTGTAGAGTCCGACTTGTCCTTTAGTTTATCTGCAATTGGTTGATAATCAGTAGGTTTTAATATAGCGAATTTCCGTGCATGTAAATCTTCGAATCGTTTGCAGGCAATGTTATAGTTTCTTACAGTGGCATTACTGGGTGTTTTTTTTAGAGATTGTTTATGTGCAAGCCATTTATCATATACATCCTTAAAAGTAGGCATTTCCTGTATGGACGCATGTTCTTTGACCTCAAGACCAGAATTTAGCTGAGCAAGGTAGGCATAAGCATCTCGTGATTTGGAAAAGTATTCCAGATACTTATAAGTCTGAACATAGTTTCCTTTTGAATTTAATTTTCTTCCGGTTGTAATCCTGACTGCATAAGGCTTTCTGCGGCCTTTTCCGAGGTTGACCACCGCACCGTATCCGTTTGGGTTTCTCATTGTTACCATCCTTTCTTAATTTTGGGCATAAAAATGCCCGGGAACATTAGTTTGTGTTGATAATTTCCCGGGAAGATGATACAATTCACTTGTTCAGGTGATGTATCGGGTTCTTCCCGGTGTATCTAAAATCCGCTCTGGTGTTGGTAGCACTGGGGCGGTTTTTTATTGCTTTAACATAGATTTCCAACGATACGGAAAATCTAAGTGTTTTAAGGATATGTCGGCTTTATACTTTTTAACCAGTTTAATTAGTGGTTTTAAAAATTCATCGTTCCAATTATCTTTATCAGGATACATGAGCTTAAGCATATACAGTTGGGCGAACAATCGTCTTGTTGGAATATATTTTTCCTTTGCAGGCATTTTAGGAATAGCAGGAAAAATCCAATAATACAATCGTGAATAGTGAGCGCACCGATTTCGTAAATCAGTTAGGCAACGTAACCAACTTTCTAAAGTCTGATAGTTTACACCGTATGTGCTCTGGGCTATATTTGCTTTATCATAATGTTATTTGTAACTTTACCCACTTCTAATTCCCCGAAAATTATTCAAATTAAAAGAAGGTGCAGCATAATTCATTCTGATGAATATTACGTCAGATTGTATTATCCTGTACCTTCTGTTATCATAACAAAGTCACTGATAA
>JAZPYS010000012.1:0-21404 GCA_045544275.1 Acetatifactor sp.
TATGGAATCTGCATTAGCTTCTGGATGATGGGGCTTGCTATAGTATGGAAATGGTTTATCGGAGTGGTAAAACGCTTCCTGCAGCTGCTCTTCCCAAAACGCTTTGCACCAAAAGATATAACTGAAAATAAGAAATAAGATCCTGGCGGCGGTGCTCCATAGTTCCGCCGCCACTTTTGTAAAGGAATGATAATATTATGATAAAAGAACTTTCTATTGACCTAGAAACCTACTCTGATGTAGATATAAAAAAATGTGGTGTCTACAAATATGCGGAATCCGACAGTTTTGAAATCTTACTCTTTGCCTATGCCATAAATGGTGGAGATGTACAAGTCATTGACCTGGCCTGTGGAGAAAAAATCCCAGAAGAAATACTGGATGCCATCATTGATCCGAATGTAACCAAATGGGCATTCAATGCAAATTTTGAACGTATCTGTCTTTCCAACTGGCTCTATAAAAATGATCTGGGTCACCATAAGACCTACGGGCTTAGTAATGACACCACTTACCGCTTCCTCGACCCAACATCCTGGAAATGCAGTATGATTTGGGTAGCTTATATGGGACTCCCACTCTCTTTGGAAGGTGTTGGTACAGTACTAAAACTGGAAGACCAGAAACTGAAGGAAGGCAAAGACTTAATCCGCTATTTCTGCAAGCCTTGTGCTCCAACCAAAACAAACGGAGGCAGAACCCGTAACCTCCCGGAACATGATTTGCAAAAATGGGAGTTCTTCAAATCCTACAATAAAAGAGACGTGGAAGTAGAGCTTACCATCCAGAAGAAACTTGCCAAATTCCCAGTTCCAGATTTTCTCTGGGATGAATACCACCTAGACCAGATAATCAATGATAGAGGCATTGCTATTGAGCATGATATTGTAACGGAAGCAATAGAGCTTGACCGTATAACCAAAGCTGAACTAACCGAAAAACTCCAGCAAATTACCGGTCTTGATAATCCAAACTCTGTAATACAGATGCGAGAATGGCTATCTTCCAAAGGTATGGAAACAGATACCTTGGATAAGAAAGCTGTAGCTGAACTTCTAAAAACCGCTCCACCAGAACTGGCAGAAGTCCTTACCTTAAGACAACAGCTTGCCAAATCTTCCGTAAAAAAATATCAGGCAATGGACAATGCCAGATGCATGGATGGCAGAGCCCGTGGCATGTTCCAATTCTACGGAGCCAACCGCTCCGGTCGATGGGCGGGCAGACTGATCCAGTTACAGAACTTGCCTCAAAACCACTTGCCTGATTTGGGAGAAGCCAGAAATCTAGTCCTTGCCGGAAACTATGAAGCACTTTCCATACTGTATGATTCTATTCCCAATGTACTGTCCGAACTTATCCGCACAGCCTTTGTACCAAAGCCCGGATACAAATTCATCGTAGCGGACTTCTCTGCTATCGAAGCACGAGTACTTGCACACCTTGCTGATGAGTCCTGGCGTGCAGATGTCTTTCGAGACAACGGCGATATCTACTGTGCTTCTGCATCCAACATGTTTGGTGTCCCTGTAGAAAAGCATGGTATCAACAGCCACCTTCGGCAGAAAGGCAAAATTGCCGAACTCGCTTTAGGTTACGGAGGATCCGTCGGTGCACTGAAATCTATAGGTGCCATTGATATGGGCATCTCGGAGGAAGAACTCCAACCTTTGGTTGATGCATGGCGGACTTCCAATCCTAACATCGTAAACTTCTGGTGGAAAATTGACCGTGCAGTAAAATCTGCTATTAAATCAAGAACCTCTATAGCTGTAAATGGAATCTGCATTTATTATCAAAGCGGAATGCTATTTATCAAGCTCCCTTCTGGCCGAACTCTGACTTATGTAAAACCACGAATCGGTGAGAACCAGTTTGGTGGAGAATCTGTAACTTATGAAGGAGTCGATGCCACAAAGAAATGGGAACGCATCGAATCCTACGGTCCAAAATTTGTAGAAAATATTGTCCAGGCAATCAGCCGCGATATTCTGATGTACGCTTTACAAACTCTCTCCCACTGCTATATCGTAGGACATGTCCATGATGAAATCATCATAGAAGCACCCATGGACGCTTCCTTGGAAACAATCTGTGAACAGATGGGAAGAACCCCTCCCTGGATACCAGGAATACTGCTCCGAGCAGATGGATATGAAACCATGTTTTATAAAAAAGATTAGAGAAAATGGCAGCATCCCGTGCCCTGGGTGCTGCCATAGCTTTATTCTGTAATAAATTCTGCTGCCAATTCTCTGGCTCTCTTCATACGATGGATCGCCGTACTCTTCTTCAACCCAAAAGCTTCTTGTACCGCATCTGTCTTGCCTCCATTGTAAATCAATCTGAAAATGTCACCATATTCAGAACCAAGACTGTTCAGATGATCAATCAGTGCTTCAAGCACCATGTCACCTACTACTGACTCCTCTACCGAAAATGCTGCTGCCGGATCAAAATCCAAATCATCTGCCATCTTCTCCAAAGACTCCATCGCCTGTCTGTTCTGTGCATTCTTATCCTCTCTCCACAAAGGCCTCATGTACTCATAGTATTGTTCCTCTGTGCAAGGTACCATAAATGCACGTACCTTCTTGTTACCAATCTTAGTCCAAACTACCTGGCTTGGATCAATACCAAAATCTCTGATAGTCTCGTTAGTTACTTCCATTGGAATTGCAAATTCTCTACTCTGATTTTCTTTAATTGTCATTGTTTTCTCCTATCCGCCGTTGCTGGACGCATAGCGAGAAAACAAAAAATCTGCCTGGAACGATTCCCGACAGACTCATAAAAGGGCACGACAAATCAAGCGGGAATCCACCTGTTCCAGCAAACAAGTCTAAGACTTGTCCACTAAACAGATATAAATTCTCGCTATACGTCGGCCTGCACATACAGCTTTGAAATATTTTGTTTATGATAAACTGGTCTCCCAGTGAAACCATCGTATCGATGGATGCTTCTACCTTACTAAGTACCTTCGAGGGAACTTTTTCCGGTATTTTCTAATTTTTTATTTTTTTCTCCATTTACTTTTTAAAATGCACTGGATTTTCATCACAGAAAACGGAGAATATATATAATTTGAGACAAAAGAAAAAGACCTGACAAAATACAGGTGCATTTAACACCTATACTTCGTCAGGCCTTGCTCACTACTTATTGTGTGGCGATTCGCTCAGTACGAATTTTCTTATGATGAAAGCTGACAGCTACAACACATCTACATATCGGACATTTTATTTTGATAATGCCCTCTGTATCCGGGTCTGCGTCAAACAATCTTTTATTTTTACAACATGGACAGGCTACATGTATCTCTTCCCTCATAGTTCCACCCTCCAATCACATACCGTAATCATATGGAGAGTAATATCTACGCTTTTCTTCAACTCTGGCAGGTATCTTCTTCTCAGCATCTTCCTTTGAAAGAAATATCCTGCTTTGTCTTAACTGAATAGCACCGCCATTCAGGAATCTTACTGTATAAAAATCTCCTCGTCGTGCTGCTACTACCACTTCCGTGATAGTACGATTGCTTTCAATAATAAATACGTGTGAGCCAACTTCTAATCTTTCTTGCATCGTCTTTGCCTCCTACATTTAAGAGGCCAGTCAAAGGGAAAGTCAAACTGACCAAACACTGATTATTACTGTTGCTGTTTAACATTTTCCTAATGTAGCGATGCTATAATTATACAGAACATATGTTCGTTTTGTCAATATGTAATTTAAAAAGCCGGGCATTTATAACCCGACTTTCCACCGACTTTCCACGACTCTCCACGACTCTCCACGACTCTCCACTGTTATTCCACTGTTGCACAATCTTCTATTTCCTTAAGTGTACGCCCCTCCTTTGTTTTCCAAGTACGAGGACCGCTTACACTATAACCAAGTACAAAATCCGCTGCAGCAGAAGAACTTGAAAACAAAATGTCTTCCGTTGTAACCAAATTCTCAACTTTACCCTCAGTAAAGATTTTCTCACGAAGTTTTTTCATGCCAACAGTCAATGACTTAGCAGAAGTTTTTTCATTGACCGTACTTCCCTTTAGAACCACGAATCCCTCTGATGTCACCATGCCAGTAGCCGCAGCATTGCCACTATTGATGTATAATTCCTCTTCATCAGACACTATCGCATCTGTGCCAGTTTGCAATAATGGATCTAATACCTTGTACCCCAATGCGTTTATAAGAATTTTTACATTATCCACGAATTCTTCCATTACCGCAACTTGTGACTCTTTCATCACTGTGTTGCGATATGTATTTTTCGTCAAAACTACATAACGCTTGCAGCTTCTAGCGATTTCAACAAAGCGATTCTCAAGATATCTGATAAGCGCCTTATTCAAGTCTCTACCCACAAAAATCACTGCCGTGTTCCAGTAATATTTTTCTTTTTCAGATTGGTAATCACGCAGATGCTGAATGAGACGTTCTTTTACGTTTTCAGCCTCACCAATATAAACCGAATCTGAGCCATCATCCTCTTTACAAAATAGAAAATAGACACCTGCTTGTGAGATGTCATCTCGATTGCATGCAGCCACTTCAATACGAGGAATTTTTATTGCCTTACCGTTCCAGTTTGACAGTTCTGCAGTTACTAAACTATCTGCTGTACCGTTCACAAGGAACAACTCTATTGTTTTTCCATATGCCATACGATTTTCTCCTTACTCTATCCATCATAAATATAAATGTGTTGATTCCTATCTAATACACCATCAAAAATTATTTTACTTTATACATCTTCATCCCTGTTTGTGCTTTGAATATTGATGCATCTCTTTTCGCATCAGCCAATTCAAAGCTACTTATAACTTTTTCCTGTGTCTCCGGGCTCCAATATATTTTTAGATGCTGTTTTGACCGTGTTATAGCAGTATAAAAAATGTTGTGTGTTATAAGTTCGTCCACTTCTTGTGTAATAATAACTTTCACGGAATCATATTCCAGACCTTGTGCCTTATGGATTGATACTGCATATGCTATCTGAAATGGAATATCCGTATCATCCGCAAAATCCTTGTCATCATCAGATTCTTTTTTCTTGGTGACTCGGAATCTTACTACAGACTTCCCCTCTTCAAGTGAATCCAACATTTCCAGACCCACATTCCGTACTGCAGCATTAGATAATTCCTTATCTACCTCTATTGAAAACCAGATACACTCATTATCATCATCCAACTCAATATTAACTATTCTCCCTTTCAGATTATTATAGAGCACTGGCATAAATCGCTCAGATTCATTAAACAAAATAGGATCTCCTACCTTAAATGTCCATAGACCCCAGCGGTACGCTTTTGATGGATTATTTTCCTGCAGAAATCTATTGATATTATTGATTCCATAAAGTCCATCATAATTCAGGCATAAAATAATCTCATCTTCAGACTTTTTATCAAATACGGAAGAATCCAAACTGCATGAGTATCTGTGATTCACAATGTATTCAGTTAAGTCATCATCCAGATTACGAACTTTCTTCCAAAATTCCAAAAGATGTTGATCCTCAGTACGATATGGCTTTTCGAGTTCATTCCATGCATACCATGGAATAAAATATTTTGCCATAGAAAACCAATTACCAAACACTATAGATTCTATCTGATATGTATCACCAACAAGTATCATAAGCTCGCATGATATTTTCTCTATGATATCAGCCATATCTGCATTACTTACCATACTACACTCATCCATAACAAGGATGTCGTACTTTGTTTGGATATATCTTGACATCAGGAATTTCTTGATTGTCATAAAATCACACTTCTGTGGATCTATAGATGTAACCTTCCTTCTAAGATTTTCAACAGCTGGATTTGTATTTGCCAAAAAAAGGATAGACTTATCGCTCATATAATCTGCTATATGATTAATCAAATATGTTTTTCCTGTTCCTGCCGCACCATAAATTAACGAAACCTTAGTTTTACCAAACATGTTCTGTATAATAGCCTTCTTCTCTTCGCTATCTATATCAGCAAAAATCTCCAACCAAAGTGCCACATCCTCCTGATATTCAGGAACACCAGATGCCGACATCTCCTGTAATTTTTCTATAATAGCTTTTGTATCCTGAAAAGCTCCTTTAATATATAGACTTTGACCAAATTTCTCTATACGCCTTCCTGGATGACCTGAATACAAACGATTATTAAAATGGTTGATTAAAAAATCAACGTTATCTGCATATTCTTCCACTTCCTTGACCGGCGTATAAAGCACCGCATTTGTGCTCATATTCGAAAGAATATATCTTGCAAGGAATTCATGTTCTCTATTGTCAGCTTTCAAACTGCCAAATAATTCTGCACTTTCCGGATTATGTTGTATCAGTGAAGTTGTAAAAGGCATCTCATCAAATGGAATGCAGCCCCATTCAAGATACAAGTCTGACAACTTCCAACAACTATTACTGCTCCATTGATTTTTAATCACCTTATTATTAAGTGTATGCAGCAAATATCTGACAGTATTTGACCCTGGTTTATTGGACTTAATCAAGCTCCTACACCTATCCAACACTTTTTCAAAATGATGCACCTGACTTTTGCCAAACATTTTCTGCTTTATAAGCACGTAAATATTATCCGGTGCAAGAGCTACATCTAAAAGACTCGCACCCGAATTAGAAAGATACTGCATCATTCCTGTATACTCAGAATGGTTCGGAGACATCTTTATATCATCTCCCAAAATTCTCGCAAAGTTATTCAACTCACACGGTCTAATGGAAACAGCAAAATCTGTAAGAATATTTACCGGCATCTTTCGACCATTAACCTCTATAGTCTCGTAATAGATATCCATCTTTGCCGAATAATAAGACGGAACCATAATCTTTGAATAACACACAAATCGATCAAACTTGCTGGTTGTATCATATGCTGGTGTAAGTACAATCTCATAATATACTTGATCATTAGATATAAAGGGTACCACCTTATGTACGTACATTCTTGGGTTATGTGCAATGTCTCTAGCAGCTCTTCTTACTTCAAGTCTCTCCGCAATTTTATCATGATAATCCTGTACCGCATGATCCGTATTGATTGGAAATTTTTCAAGATTGTACAGGATATCCATCTGATATTCCTGCTTAACAAAGTTTCTGAGCATAATATAAAACTGATAGTATTTTAAAACCAGTCTTTCGGCTCCCTCTCCATCCGGTGTATAATGCGATTTCGATTCCTGCAAAAAATCATGAAACTTTCGCAGAAATTGGAACTTGTTATGATGCTTTATATATTCTGTCGCTGCAGTAATAGTATTCCAGTCTGCTTCCAGATCTTCTCCCTTTGCATTTGCATATGCTTTAACAGCCACATGCTCCACAAGGTTTCTTGACTGGCTCAGAAGATTTTGCGATACCAAAGCTCTTGAAACTGTCTCAAAATCTATCAAATCTATATTTTGACAAATCGTTTTATTAATATCACGTATACTTTCATCAATCTTTGGCACGTTTCAATAGTTCCTCCCTAATCTTCCTTCTTGCCATACTCAACCGGAGCCTCAGCTACCATAGATACCATGGGCTTAGTAAAATCATATGTAACAATCTTACCAACCTCCTGTTTTGCCTGAAATGCAACAACACCAAGCCCAGAATATTTTTCAAAATATACCATAAGCTTGTCGATGACCGTCTTTTTCTTTTTTGCTCTTGCACCGCCACCGCCAAATCTACTCACAGGTGGAAGTATCTTATCAATATCTGTTCCGGTAGTTTTAACCTCTCCTTCACGGAAACAGTTCTCCATGAATTTTCGTGTTTCATCTGATTTAAGTTTTTCTTCTTCGATAAGAGCACACAAATCCTTCTCACGTTGTGTTACAACGTAATCCTGCCACTCAATCATAACATCCTCAATATCGTTAATACCAGAAATAAAGTTTTCAATAAGTGTTTTCTTGCTTCTCAGTTCGGGACTGGCATCAATAGCTTTTCTAATTGTAATCAGAACTTCCTTGTCTTCGCCATGAGTGTCATGATACTTTTTTACCAGCATTAATATGTAATCAATATTAATCTCAATCTGCTTAATCAACTCCACCTCAAAGACAATATCATCGATTATGTCAACGCTTTCTCCATTTTCTCGCTTACGCTTCCACTCATCTCTCAGATCCTGATATCTTCCAAGGTAATCCTGAAGATCTCTTTCTGTAATACCTTCTTTCCCCGCAAACTCATCGAATGACAAAAGAAGATTTCTCATTCTAAGTATTGCTCCAAATAATGCAATAAAGTCCTTCTGGTTCTGTTCTCCGATTATCTGTGGTTCTGTAAGCGGAAATTTATCACTTAATTCTTCAATCATGTCCACATATCCTGGCATTGGCTTACCGTCTATGGACTCGCATCCATAGTAATAATCTTTGAAACTCTTCATAAGAACGATGCCGCCAGCATTCTTATCTCCAAATAATGAAATGGCTGCATCCACTCGTTTCTGCAGATTCCTAAAGCATACAATATTACCGAATGTCTTAATACTATTCAAAATACGATTTGTACGCGAGAAAGCCTGGATTAGGCCATGCATTTTCAGGTTCTTGTCCACCCACAATGTATTCAGCGTGGTAGCATCAAAACCGGTAAGGAACATATTTACTACAATTAAAAGATCCAATTCCTTATTCTTCATACGAAGTGACACATCTTTGTAATAGTTCTGGAACTTATCACTGGAAGTATCATAGTTAGTATGGAACATTTGGTTATAATCCAGAATTGCAGAATCAAGGAAATCTCTTGCAGTCTGATCAAGTGCAGATGTATCTTCCGGATTCTCTTCATCCAGAATTCCATCAGCTTCTTCCTCATTTGCTCCGTAACTGTAAATAACAGCAATTCTTAGATTCTTTGTTGGATCTGCTTTTATCTGTCGTCTGAACTCATCGTAATAAAGTTTTGCCATCAGCACTGATGAAACAGCAAAGATAGAATTAAATCCACTTATTCTCTGTTTCTGCTTTATCTCTTCAACTTTTCCTCTGTCTGCAGATGCCACTTCCGCAATATTAGTCAGTGCATTATAAACATAGGTCTTGTCTCCGCGATATGTCTTCTGGTCAAAATGTTCCAATATATACTTAGCAACCAATGCTATACGCTCAGGTGCCTCAAATGCTTTTTTACGATCAATATCCCATACCTGCTCATCGTCAATATCTGCATCCGTATCCATAGTCTTTATATAATCAACACGGAAAGGCAGTACATTCTTATCATTGATTGCATCTACAATCGTATAGGTATGTAACTGATCGCCAAAAGTTTGCTCCGTTGTGAAAAACTTAGGATTTCTGACCGTTCCGGAATTCGCCGGAAATATCGGAGTACCGGTAAATCCAAACATATAATACTTCTTAAAATTGCGTACAATCGCAGCATGCATATCACCAAACTGGCTACGGTGGCATTCGTCAAAAATAATAACCACCTGCTTATTATAAACCGCATGCTCTTTATATTTTTTTATGAATGATGATAGCTTTTGAATGGTTGTAATGATGATATGGGATTTACTATCTCTAAGCTGCCGCTCTAAAATCACCGTAGAAGAGTTACTATTAGCAGCCCCCTTTTCAAATCTATCATATTCCTTCATTGTCTGGTAATCCAAATCCTTACGGTCTACTACAAACAGAACCTTATCTACAAAGCTTAAATTGGACGCAAGCCTTGCCGTCTTAAATGATGTCAAAGTCTTGCCCGATCCAGTAGTATGCCAGATATATCCACCACCTGCAATATCTCCATACTTTTTGTAATTGTGGGCAATTTCGATACGATTAAGAATTCTCTCTGTAGCAGTAATCTGATATGGTCTCATAACCATCAGCATATTCTCAGATGTGAATACACAATATTTTGTAAGAATATTCAGGATGGTATGCTTTGCAAAAAATGTCTTTGTAAAGTCAATAAGGTCCGGTATCACTTTATTATTTGCATCAGCCCAAAAGGATGTAAACTCAAAGCTATTACTTGTCTTTTCCTTCTTTGTTTTTCCAGATTTAGCATCTTTTAACGCATTGAAACGAGTACTGTTGGAATAGTACTTTGTGTTTGTTCCGTTAGATATAACAAATATTTGAACATACTCAAATAGGCCACTTCCAGCCCAAAAAGAATCTCTCTGATATCTATTAATCTGATTAAACGCCTCACGTATAGCAACGCCTCTCCGTTTCAATTCAATATGCACCAAAGGAAGACCATTTACCAAAATGGTCACATCATATCTGTTATCATGTTTTGCACCCTGCTCAGTTCCTATAACATATTGGTTAATTACTTGTAATCTATTATTGTGAATATTCTTTCTATCAATAAACGTTATATTCTTGGAAAGTGCATTATCACGTTTTAATACTTGAACAAAGTCTTCCTGTATTCTCCTGGTCTTGTCTTCTATCTTGTCATTCGGATTCGCAATTGCCTCGTTGAAAAACCTGTCCCACTCAGAATCTGAGAACTTATAATTGTTTAATTCTTCTAATTTTTCACGCAAATTTGCGATTAAGTCTTTTTCGGTATGGATAGGTAAATATGTATATCCTTGGTCACAAAGAAGACGTATAAACTCCCTCTCCAATTCAGCTTCTGACTGGTATGAGTCGGAACGTGATTTCACAGGCTCATATTCAGTCACAACAGTATTCTCGTTTGTTGCTGCAACAATATTAAAATATGGCATGTAACACGCCTCCTTACTTAATTTCTTTCAAAGAACTTCCTGTCTCATCTTTCCAAGCCAGCATTCCATTAGTACTACTTCCTGTGACAAAGTTTGCAGCAGAAGAAGGGCTTTTGAATAAAATGTCTTTTAAAACGATTCCGTCTTCCGTACATACCTCTTTTCTATACTTGTCCACAGATTTAGCGCTTCTGAATGAACCATTTGAGATCGAAGCAGATACTTGACTTCCCCTTAACACAATAAGTTCTTTTGTAGTTTTATTGTATTCTCCAGTGGCCTCATAACTTCCACTACGACTTTTCAGATATACTTTCATTTATTCTTTCCTCCAAAGGCAAATAATTTATCTCTGTAATATTCATATTGCTTAACCCGAAAATCCACTTCTTCTTGGATTCTTGCTATGATTTCATTACACACTGCATCAAAATGTTCCAGCATAGAAACTATTCTTTGTTGTTCACCAAGTGAAGGTATTGGAATCTCTGCTTTTCCCACCCCTGCAGCTGATATTGAACATATTTTCCCTTCCGAAACATATTTTTTTATTTGATTATGATACATGTCAGATCTCAAATAGTATGAAATATATTTTGAATTTTGCGAGTGACTAAAGGTATAACAAGCATCATGAACGGCAACATCTTCATCTCCTTCCCATGCTACACCTATTCCAATATCAACATTGTTTTCACCTGCTCCAACAATAATTACATCTCCTTTATGAGCATATCTCATTTTAGAACGTAAATCCTCTCTGATATGAGACTTAACTGTATCCGCATGCACACCGTAGTATGTATATAGTTCTCCATAATGGATACAAGGCACTCCTATTTCTGTTGCATCAGCATGAACAAATCTTTTTCCTCTGGTAAGAGTTCCTACAGATTCAAGTGAAACCAAATTATCTGTTTGTGATTCAAAAAACTCATTTAAATAATATTGATATTGCTGTTTTCTTGCCACGAGTTCTTTTGTAAGTTCCCCTATTAATTCTTCTATATGTTCCGAAAAGCGATCCAAAGTACGAACAATCTCACGTTGTACCTCTATTGGTGGCACTGGAATGAGGAGAGACAATACTTTTCTCATCTCCGGATGGCGAATACCTGACCCCCTATAAAAAGAATTGTCTATTCCCCGTTCACTCACTATATAGTGATATAAAAATCTATTGTCTAGTATCTCTTTATCTCTAGAAGTCATAATGCGATTATCGCCTGTAACAAATTTACCTTTATAATATTTGATGACCTTTTTTACGTTAACGGTGCCAGCCTTCCCCCACGGAATCGCAACCACTTCACCTTCACGTAAAGCATCTCCAGCCAATTCTTCGGTTGTCCATCCCGTTTCACTACCTGTGGATAGAAGAAACACATTGCCAGTATCTTGTTTCAAAGCAAACAAATCATTAGCAAGCAATATTTTATAATCTATAATTTGAGGTTGCCATGATTTATCCGCACCTTGAAATTTTTTATCCCAATATGTCATTTCCCATAATGGTTTAAAATCCACGCCATTAGGGCAAAGCTCAGAAATCATTTCATCTAATTTACTCATACCTTACCCCTCAATCTCTGCAATAATCATGTTGATCTCGTCTCTCAGTCCCTGCTCTTTGGCAACAATCTTCGCAATTTCAGTATTCAATTCAATTATGTCAACATTTTCGCGGGTATCCTCTACCTCAACATATGCGCTCACAGAAAGGTTGTAGTCATTTTCGGATATTTCTTCAAATGTCGCTAAATGAGAAAAATACCTTACTTCTTCGCGATTTGTATATATCTCAACAATTTTTTGAATATGCTCTTGAGTTAACTTATTGTTATTTGTGACCTTAATATACTCATTACTTGCATCTATAAACATAGTCTTCGAATCAGTTTTGCCACGTTTCATAACCATTATGCATGTTGCGATGGGTGTTCCGAAAAACAAATTAGAAGGCAACTGGATTATACAATCAACAAAGTTATTATCAACTAAATATTTTCTAATTTTTTTCTCTGCTCCACCACGATACATAATTCCAGGAAAGCATACAATAGCTGCTACTCCGTTTGGTGCAAGCCACGAAAGCGAATGCATTATAAATGCCATGTCCGCCTTACTCTTAGGTGCCAACACACCTGCTGGTGCAAATCTTGGATCATTAATCAGAAGAGGATTATCATCTCCTGCCCATTTAATGGAGTAAGGTGGATTTGAAACAATCAATTCAAACGGTTCATCGTCCCAGTGCTGAGGATTTGTTAACGTATCCTCACACTCAATATCAAATTTATCAAAACCAATATCATGCAAGAACATATTGATACGACAAAGGTTGTATGTAGTAATGTTGATTTCCTGTCCATAGAAACCACTCGTAACAGCCTCTTTTCCAAGAAGTTTTTCTGCTTTCAAAAGGAGTGAACCTGAACCACACGCAGGATCATATACTTTATTGATAGTTGTCTTCCCAACAGTCCCAAGTCTTGTAAGAAGGACAGATACTTCTGCCGGCGTGAAAAACTCACCGCCTGACTTACCAGCATTGGAAGCATACATAGTCATCAGATACTCATATGCATCACCAAATGCATCTATATCATGATCCTTAACTGAACCAAGATTCATTGCTGCCACACCGTCTAGCAACTTTACAAGTCTTTCATTTCTCTTTGCTACAGTACTTCCAAGCTTATTGCTATTCACATCGAAATCATCAAACAGTCCTGCAAAGCTATTTTCAGACTGGCTTCCCTGCGCAGATTCTTCTATATGACAGAATACTTTCTCCAATGTCTCATTCAGATTTTCATCCAGACTGGCTCTCGCTCTAACATTACAGAAAAGCTCACTTGGAAGAATAAAGAAACCTTTTTCCTGAACCAAATCTTCACGTGCTTCTTCTGCTTCTTCATCAGTCATCTTCGCATAATCAAAATCTGTATTTCCAGCCTCAATCTCACCACTATTTATATACGCAGTAATATTCTCAGAAATATATCTGTAAAACATGGTGCCGAGAACATAGTTCTTGAAATCCCACCCATCTACTGCTCCACGAAGCTCATCAGCAATTGCCCAAATCGCACGATGCAGTTCTTCTCTTTCCTGCTCTTTTTTAGTATCAATCATTTTGATTGTCCTCCATTTTCTCTAATTATTTGTCTGCATCGGCACTCTGTCCGCTTTCAATCCATGCATCCACTTCTGATATTTTGAATTTATACATTCTTCCCACTTTGTAATATGGAATTGTTCCCTTCTTTATCCAAGCACGAATTGTATCTTTGCTGCATCCTACATGCTTAGCGATTTCTTCCAAACTAAGCCATCTTTCCACATCATTGATATTACTCATATTAGTGTCCAACAATGTACCCTCCATTAAAATTCACTGTTTCTATGTTTCTCTACTAGTTCATCATAATATGTTTTGAGTCGCACAAATTTTTTCTTAATAACCTCATCACTCTTGACAAGGGTAAACAACGCCACATACCTTTCCAGTCTCTTTTCCAGCTGTCTCATATCGGCTTTATATTCATATCCAAAAGTAATAACCTTTCCGGAATCATCCGTAAGTACAAAATCTCTGCCCTCCAGTTTTTCCACCTTATCCCTTTCCACTTTTCTAAGATTCAGGAAATACTTCTGGGTACTTTGATCAAAGATTCGCTCTCCTATAATTGCCTTGCTTTCAACCTCCGGATACAAAGACTCCATATCTATCAGCGGTGCTATCATAGCCGACGGATCATCCATATCCACATTCAAACGCTTTAACATCATGGATAAGAGTACCGACTTCGGTTCGCTCTTGCTTGCAATAGCATACTTTCCAGTGATACCACTTCTCTGTTCACATTCTGCAATAGCTTTTCTGTCTATCAATGCACTCTTGATTTCTCGAAAGCCATGTACAAGAAAAGCATCAAAAGCTTCCTCATCTGTCTTGTCTTTAAATATCATATCCAAATATGGCAGATCCAGACACACCTCAACCTTTTCATCAGAAAGCTCATAAAGCATTTCAAAAGCTATACCACCGTTAAATTCTGATTCCGGCACCGCCCACAGTTTTTTACCCATAGTTTCAACTTCATCCGGTTCTGCAAAATAATTGTATTCTGCAAATAAAAACTGCTGAAATCCCGGATCAATATATAGAATATCTGACTTTGCCTCATACATCATACAAGCAGTGGCACACGCGTCATGAAGGAAATTAGATTTATTCATGATTCTTGGATTAGACACTTGCTTAGTTGACTTCAGTTTTTTGAAGATTGCTTCAAACGTCATTTTATTAAACTGAAACTTTCTTTCCACATATGATACTGCACAAAATTCCCTGAACACATCCGTGAAATCGTCCCGACTGTCTGCACTCCTAAACACTCTATCTAAAGGACTTTTTTCCAAATCATGATCAGATAGAATTGTATCGTATGCTGAACGATAAAATTCATGCGGACTGTCATAGAATGACTGATATGACGGGTATTTCATAACACAAAATGTCAACAGCATTGGATTAGATGCAAATTCTCCATGTTTACTCAAATATCCTTCGTTAAGATTTTGAACAATTTCTGCCTTTACACTTTCATCAACGATCAGTTTATCTATCAAATCTCTTGTCTGTCTCTCGTCAAACGGCATCAAATATAATCTACTAGTAAATCCAATAGACTTTACAACATCACACTCCCTAGAAGTAATAACATATTGATTCAAAGGATAAGCTTTTATCATGTCTCTTAATTTATGCTGAAATCCGGTCACATCCGATGGATCAATCTCATCTAGGCCATCCAATAATATCTGGCACCTTCCTGCTCTTAGCACCTTATCTGCAGCCTCTTCATCGAATGAAGCATCAAACGAATTTACAGTTTTCACAATACAGCTAAACAAATCTCTTCCCGCAAATCTGTAATCCCTCAATTCAACCAATATAGGCATCACACCTGTCTCAGAATATTTATTCATTGATTCTACAAACAGGTGTCTCAGCATCATGGATTTACCCATACCGCCATTAGCAATAAGTGCTACCATATTGGACTGCTCAGCTATTTTATCAAGAGTCGCTTCCTGTATTACTGTACCTCTGGCAGGCAATCCTCTTCTTGAATATGCACTATCAACGGTACTAAGTGTATTACAAATAAACACATCTTCCATATTGCACAGTTCATCCGAAAAATTGGTCTTTACTTTTGAATACTCCACTAGAGCTTTCTGCTCATATACTGGAAATAATTGTTTACTCTCCACATTGGCATAAATGCTCTTTACAATATTCTCTGCACTTCCAGATCCCTTTGCAATTTCATGAAACTGATGTCCTATAGCTACTATAAAAAGCTCCTTATCAATTTCATTAACAGTCGCAACTTTTATTCCAAATCTGTCCATAACTGTTACCAAGACACCATCATTTAGCTCTCTGATAACAATTTCCAAAAATCTATCTTCCTTGTATTTCTCTGCGATTTCTTGCCACACTGCAGGGTCAAAAGTTCTAGTACCATTCAACCATTTTTCATAGCTACTATCTGATGTAGGAAGTATTCCCCAGCTTTCCTCTGGAATTGCTGCCATTATCAGAAATTCTACTATCTTCTTTTTTGCTCTGTGGTTAGTTAATCCGCCAGAGGATCTTGATATATAAAAATTCAAGAAAAACTCATCGAATTTCATTCTCAATTATCAATCCCTCTTTTCTCTGTCCGTATTGTCCGTGAAATGTCCGCGATCTTTCGTATATTGTCCGTTTCCCTGTCAGGGAACTTTTCCCCTACCTATACTAAAATATTCAATATAAAAGGAAATACCGCTTAGATACAAGTACAGGAATTTGAACTCATCACTATGTCGATTCAACCAGACTCAATCCCACTTATTCATACTTGATTATACATCAAAAGCGGATATTTCTCAACAAAAATAATTTCCTGCAACCGAATGGGCAAAAAATACATTCGACCGCCAAGAGCGAAAACGGAATATAAATGGACGCTCCACATACAAAAGCTGCTAACTCATGCGCAGGAGAAGGCTCTACCAACTTTTGTATGTGACAACTCTAAACACCAGCCTTAAGTAGAGCAGCTGGCCATTTGCAAAATAGGAGGATTCCTATGAATTATGGCCACCTGATAAGGAAAACAGAATATCGCCACATGGTTTCCTCCGCGTCAATCACAGGAGGAAATCAGAGATGGACGATATTAACTACACAAAGTACAGCAACAAGAAACCCTACAACAATCTTCCTATACCGGAAGGTCTATTCCTTGCACCCTTTTTAGTTAAAGATTGGGACGAAGTCAGACAGATGAACTATCATCGTAGCAACTTGGAAACCTGGCATTTTAGTGGGATCGGTGTTTTGGTTGCCTTTACACCGGTTACTGCACAACAATTCCCGATTACAATGAAGATTTTCTGGAGAGAAGTTCACGACCGCATTGCAAGCTTTACTACAAAGAGGGCCAACCTTTCTTACGATAAAATGGTCGATGATATGTATTCTGCGGATGGGACAGGCTTTGAACCAGCACAATCCGCTTCTTTAGAAAGTACCGCCTTATTAGCTCTTATCATCGATGAGTTAATTCAGGAAGTATCCAAACTGAACCCTCGCTACGGCCACATCCTGAAACTGATTAAACATCAGTACACCAAAGGCGAGATTCTTGATGTCATACTTCCCCAATACGGTTTAAAGAAAACACAAGGATATTCAGAAATCAAATCAGCTCAGGAACTTGCTAAGAAACTTTATTACGGGGAATAATCTGACATATGACAATAGCAGCGATATCTACATTTCTGATATCGCTGCTACCATTAATCTTTATTCGGCGGCTCCCTTCTGGAACCACGCTTCCAATGCTTTTTCCACAATAGCTTCTGCTTCATTTGGCTTCATGCCCGAAAAATACTTCTTATAAATCTCTGCGGGGACCTTCATGTTTACTGCCTTTGGTACCTTCTCTTTTGCATCAGCACCCAATATTTCCATAACCTTTTCCGAAGTAATCTCCCCGGCAATAGATGCGATCATATCCACACTCTTCGGATTTAACTTCAGATTCCCTTGTTTAGCCAATTCAGCTAGGACTGCCTGCTCCCCTTCCGAATAATTCGACAACTTCACAGCCACCATAAATGCCAATGTCTGTGCATCCACCATTTCTTTCAGAGCCGGAATCAGTTTATTCAATCTCAATAGCCTGGCGACTGAACTACCGGACAATTCATACTCACTACCCAATGCATCTCTGCTCTTAGTCTTGTGGTCACTGTGACCACAAGACACCTCCGCATCTTTGCCTTCCAATAATGCAATCTCCCGCAGGATATCATTCCTCTTCCCCTGACACGTAACTTTCTCATACCTCTCCGCCAGCACCGCAGCCTTCTCACTTGGCAAAAGGTCCGTAAATGATCTCTGCATCAGATTGGTCTCAATCACATAAACATAAGCCTCTTCCTCTGACAAATCAGCCTTTACGATTGTAGGAATCTCATTGACTCCCGCAATCTTCGCCGCATTCCACCGATTATGACCTGCCAGCATCTCATATCCAGTTTCTGTCTTAAGTACAATCACTGGATTTAACACACCGTGCTCTTTGATGCTCTCCACCATGTCATTTAATCGTTCTCCTTCATACAACCGGAACGGATGATTATGAAACGGAACAATCTTGTCTACCGGTATCATCTGAACACTATTTTCTACCACTACCACTTCTTCCGGTGCAGCGAACAGATCCACTGCATCCTGGAACACTTTTCGTTTTGATGCATTAGCCTTCATACACATTCAACTCCTTTGCCATATTTTCATATGCTTCACTTGCCTTACTCTCCGGTGCATACTCCAGAAGCGGCTGACTATAATAAACTGCTTCCCCAACCTTTACTGTATTAGGAATCCTGCTCTCGAAGATACGAAGCTGTCCTTCAAAAGTTTCAGCCACCTGCTCTGTGATAACTTTACAAAGATTCGTTCTTGTATCACACATAGTCAACAAAATACCAGCCACCTCTAACTTGGGATTAATACGGTTCTTAACCTTCCGCACTGTTTTCAAATAGTCTTGCAATCCCATCATTGCCAGAAGCTGTGGATTGGCCGTAATGATCACTTCATCAGCTGCAGCCAATGCATTCACTGTAAGTGCTCCCAAAGACGGACTGGTATCAATCAATATGTAATCATACTGACTTCTCAAAGGCTCCAATATCTCTGCCAGCATCTTCTCCGCTCCCATCTCCAGCCTCAGCTTCGTGTCCACCGCCGAAAGGATCATAGATGATGGAATGAAGTCCACGCCATTTCTATGCATGATGTATTCCGACGGTTCCGGTAATGGTTCATCATCAATCATACTTATCATCAGATGACCAATGGATACCGGAACTGCTGCTGTATCTTCCACACCAAAGCAAGTAGTCAAATTCGCCTGACTATCAAAATCAACTGCCAAAACTGTTTTCCCCGCCTTGGCCAATAAATAGGCCAGATTGAAGGTAGAGACGGTCTTGCCGACTCCACCTTTCATAGCACCAAATACAATAATTCTTGCCATGATTATTTCCTCCTCTTCTTTCCATATTTGTTACTGTCTTCTGCTACTCTACTGATCGTATGCTTATCCATATCATCCCAATAATCCGCTTCCACTCTAGGTGTAATTATCAACTTTCCATCTGTACATTCCACCTGAATCAGGCTTCCGATATCAAAACCAGCCTCCTTCAGCCACTCACCCTTCATGATAATAGTAGGTGTATCCTTATAATCTTCATATCTCCGAACATTGTATACCTTCATGTTTCTGAACTTCTTAATTGCCATTCGATTGTCCTCCTTCATTGGCCAAACCTTTTACTCGTTCTGCTTTACCGTCGTATGTACGTGAGTCATCGTGTTACATTCCCGTCCATCCACATTTACAAAAATTTTGTACATTTAAACATAGTCGCATGTGCTTAAATGTGGTATGATGATTACATGGGCACCAGTCCATCTACAACAAATCGATTGGAGAGAAGAAAATGGCAGAAAAGAAAAAAAGCACGTATCACGGCTTCACTGAAGCTCGTAAACGTGCTAATCAAAAATACATTGATAAATTTGTAGAAGTGAAGGTTCGTATGACCCCCGAAAGACGTGTCTCCATTCAGGAACACGCTGCCGCCATGGGCGAAAGCACCACTGCATTTGTGAATCGTGCTATTGACGAAGCAATGGCCAGAGATACTCAGAAATAACCTATACATGAAAATTACTCACTCTACAATCACATTACGACTTAGTAAAGCATTGCATCCAATCCGGCATCGCCGGATTTTTGCATTTCAATATGTAATTTTTCATGTTAAGTCATCATTTGGCTCTCTCTAAATCTATAAAATTTAGTCTTTTTTCAAACCGTGTAAAACCTGTGTAAACCCAGGTTCACGATGTCAATTTTTCCCATAAAATCAAGGTTTTTCGGAGTTATGTAGGTATACTGCCGTGGCAAACCATGAGCACTTTTATCTTTTCTTTCTTGATTGGAGAAAAGCCTGCGGTCAATATTTGCCTGCTTATAAACCTCAGAATCTTTTAACCCTTTCTCGTCTATCATGCGAAGAAGCATTGCCGAAAATGATTCTTCCTTCTTTTCTAATATTTGATCCAGTTCCGGTCGTTCTCGGTCCTTTTTTAAGGAGTTCGAAAACCTCTGTGGAGCAGTAGAGACACTAGGGCCAGACGGCTTACTGCAGTATTTTTTTCTGGAAGGTGCCAAACTATCTGCTCTCTTCGGCGGTATTTCTTGCGGCAGCACCTCTATTCCTTCATCATCCAAATAGTCCGAATCGTAATATTCTTCATCGTCGTTAAGTTTCATGTAATTCAGAAACTTATCCAGCACGCTATCTTGAGTTATTTCCAAATCAGCTCCCACAGACGGCGCAGAAAGTTTTGGTTCAGACAGTGTAAGATGTGAGTCTATGTAAATATTTAATTCATCCCGTATTCTCTCTAATCGTTTTTGAAAAATTTCGTTTAGTTTACTAATATGTTAATCATCTTCCTGATATTTTTCTAAAAATTATTTTGTCGTAATTATACCACTTCACCGCAACAAAGTCTACTTGCATACAAACACATTTAATCGTTCCAGATTGTGGTGATGATAATTTCCGTCATAACCCTTTTTGTACATCATAAATTCCAGTGAACATATAACAAAAGCCACTCAAATCACTCTGATTCGAATGGCCCTTTTACACTTATTTGATTTATTTTATTTCTTACTCACCCTCAAAAAAAGAAGCTGTATATCAGGAATAATATCATAATTCACTGCTTTGTGTCTACTTCCGCACCTTTCCTCAAATGCAGTTCATCAATTAGCACCACCATAAGATTTCTGGCTACTGTGCGTCGCTCATACGCCATATCCCCCACATGATTCGTCACTTCATCTCCCAGTAAAAGTTCATCAGAAGATAATATGAAGTGACCTCACATTTGTAGATTCGTGGATTTACCTGTATACTTAAGTTTGACAAGAACAAAGGTAACAGGGATTACCACATACAAAAGGAGGCCACTCATATGAAAAGAATACTACGAATTGGAATGGA
>JAZPYS010000013.1:0-4760 GCA_045544275.1 Acetatifactor sp.
CCCCTTCCTTTTCATAATTCTTTTTATTTTTTATCAATTTACCTGACTTTGACATCACACTGATCATATCATATGTATCCGTGGTCAGATGTGAAAATACTTCCGCATTTTCCTTGATATATTCCTTCAGTTTTGTTTTATACATCCTGTGCATCCACTATCTGCCGCCCCTGATAGACATAACCATTCAACAAATCCGCAAAACGGGCTGGCACTTTAAAATACTCTTTGGGTAAAGTGTCTTTTTCCTTCATTTGTCCTCCTTGTTTTTCCGCAGGAGGCATCTGCTTGTTCTTCGATAACCTCTCTGCTTGTTCTGTTTTGAAATAAAGCATTGAGATTTCTTTTTAAGATATATTAGAATCTTCGATACGGCACACAACCGTTAAGAATTATAGAAATATAATGCTTTGAAAGCATTTTACCACGTGCACAAAATAGTTGCAAGTGGTTTTACAAATTTTTATCCATATTTTTACTTCACGGCGTCAAAAATATTCAACAGCAATCCAAATACTTTAGAAATAATATTGGCGGCATTCAAAAAATGATTTGAACGCCGCCTACCAAATTCTATTTTTCTGCAGCTATCACCCGATACACCGCATCCCTTATATTCTGATGCAGTTCCTGATACAAATAAGTACCGTGATTGCGCACATGTGTGGCATAGAAAATACCGATATGATTGTCCGGATCGATCATCACATAGGCACCAGCAGCACCATCCCAGCCGAATTCACCTTTGTGAGCAAATCTTCCATAGGCATCTGTTCTGACACCCAGACCATATGTATAGCCCGTTTTGCCGGACTGGAAATCCTGATATGCCTGCTCGCCCAGCTGATCCGCACGCATCAGTTCAATGGTCTCCGGCTTCAGCAGTCTGTTTCCATTGCTCATTTCTGTCACAAATTTAATATAATCATCCACACAGGAAATCAGACCGGCACCACCGCTCTGATATGCAGGTGTCAAAATATATACGTTTTCCTTACCCATCAGGGAAGATTCCCCGCTCTCCGGATCATACATATACTGGCTGCATACCATATCCTTTGCAGCCTCATTTGTCCAGAAACCAGTGCGTGTCATGCCGCACACGTCAAATATATTTTCCTTCAGATAATCTCCAAACTTCATTCCGGTGACCACTTCTGCCACAGCAGCTAATACATCGTGGCTCAAACTGTACAAGAAATGTTCTCCCGGTTCAAATTCCAGTGGCTCTCCCGCCATGGCACGAACCATTTCCATCGTGGACGCATTGGGATTTTTCGCCTTAGCAGCCAGAATGCTTGGATTAGCCAGATTATAATTCAGACCGGAAGTCATGGTGAACAGATTTTTGATGGTAATGGGCTTTTCTGCTTTCTTCAGACCATCCTCCGTCTTCACCATCATATTCTCAAATTCCGGAATATAATCAGATACCTTGTCCTCCAAACTCAATTTCCCTGCTTCCACCAGCTGCAAAACAGCCGTACAGGTAATTGGTTTGGTAGCTGAAAAAATAAAATACTGCTCATCTCCCTTGATGGGCACTTTCTTTTCATCATCACTGGTACCATTCATATAACGGTACACAATCTTTCCCTTATAAACAATTGCAATATCAGAGCACGGAACGCCGTGCTGCGCCACTGATTCATCCATCAAACGCTTTACTTCACTAAAATCCATTACGATTTCCTCCTCGTATTTTTTACTGATAACAGCTCAGATATACTACGTCTAACCTCCAAATCAGTATAACCCTATATATAGGATTTCGCAATCTTTTCTTTATAAATTCATCAAAATTACTGACACCTCACGGATTAAAGTCAATTAGAGAGCACATCATCCCCTATCTCATCTTCGGATACAATCCATACGCATTGGTGCAGGTGATCTCCTGTACCTCTTCGGCACTGATACCTTTGATCCCGGCAATCATTTCCACCACATGGACCAGCTTTGTAGAATCATTACGCTTTCCCCGAAAAGGCACCGGCGCAAGATATGGGCAATCTGTCTCCAGCACAATCCTGTCCATAGGCACATAATCCACCACTTCTTTCAATTTACGACCATTGTTGAATGTGACCACACCACCAATACCGAAATAGTACCCCATGTCTAAAAAAGTCTTCGCCAGCTCTTTGCTGTAAGAATAGCAATGCACTACACCGCCGATCTCTTCCGCATGCACTGCTTTCATAATGTCCACCGTTTCCTGTGCTGCCTCCCTGGAATGAATGCACACCGGCAGCTTCACTTCCCTTGCAAGCTCCAGCTGGCACACAAACCATTTCCTTTGAATATCCCTTTCAGGTTCATCCCAATAATAGTCCAGCCCGATTTCACCAATAGCCACACACTTTTCATGGGCGGACTGTTGCTTTAACCACTCCATATCATCCTCTGTCAGCTGTTCGCTGTCACAGGGATGCACACCTAATGCACCATACATAAAATCATATTGATTTATCATATCCAGCGTGCGTCTGCAGGCATCCATACTGGAACCGATATTGACAATGCGGCCAATCCCCGCCTGCTGCATACCGGCCAACAGAATATCTCTGTCTTCATCGAATACTTTGTCATCATAATGTGCATGTGTATCTATAATCATAAATTGCTCTTGCACCTCCAATAAATTTCCTGCGGGTTCTTGCACACACCACATGGGCTTCCCCGATCTGATGTTGTCCGATTCTCACCGGAACCGCCACATCCTTTAAATGCATCCCGATCAAAGTATCACCGATGTCCATACCTGCATGCGCCTTGATATGCTCCACTGCCACCGGCGTAGCAAAAGCTGCATATGCCGCTGTGGCAAAACTGCCCCCTGCCTTAGGCTGAGGCACTACGTTAACCGAATCATAACCATATTTTTCCGCAGCTTCCTCTTCTAAAATCAAGGCCCTGTTTAGATGCTCGCAACACTGGGCCGCCAGATAAACACCCTTTTCCTTAACCGCTTTATAAATTCCCTGAAACACCGCTTTTGCAAGCTCCGGGCTGGAATAGGTACCAATTTTAGCCCCTGCAACCTCGCTGGTGGAACAACCTACCACAAACAGATCGCCCTTCTTAACACCTGCTGCCTCCAAAATCTGAGATGCAGCCTGATAACTTTCCTGCTCTATTACTTTGTATTGCTCTTGTATTTCAAATTCTCCTGACAATTCCATGACTTCCTTTCGATTGATGTAGTTTTCATAAACAATTTTATCAAGATTGTACCGAATCCACAAGAGAAAATTCTACAGTACCTTTTTTCTGCGTTATGTGTTATGATACTATCTATACAATTTAGAAAACAGGTGAATTACATGAACGAAAAAAACAAATTTATTACAAAACCTTTAGGGATTGCCCTTTTGGCATGCCTCTGCTGTCTGTTATGGGGCAGTGCTACACCGGCCATCAAAATCGGTTATGAAATGTTTGGTATTGCTGCAGGTGATGTAGCATCCCGCATTCTTTTTGCCGGCGTCCGTTTTATCCTTGCAGGTATTTTGACTGCCATTTTCGGAAGCATTATTTCCGGCAAGCCATTATTTCCTCAAAAATCATCATGGGGAATGGTTTGTAAATTAGGTTTGGTACAGACAGTTTTCCAGTACATCTTCTTTTATATGGGTCTGGCTTACACTACCGGCGTAAAATCTGCCATTATCAATGGTTCTCAGACATTTATCGCTATTTTACTTGCCTGTCTGGTATTCCGCTACGAAAAACTGACCGTACAGAAGTTTTTAGGATGTCTGATCGGATTTGCAGGCGTTATTGTCATCAATTTCGATCCTACCGGACTGACCGGTGGTTTCACTTTCCGTGGTGAAGGTGCCATCCTGATTGCTGCCGTTGCATATGCACTTTCTTCCGCATTGGTAAAAAAATATTCCCAGAAAGAAAACCCCGTAGTGCTCAGTGGTTATCAGTTTATATTTGGCGGCATTATTATGACCATTTTCGGACTACTGATGGGCGGAACCCTGACCGGCTGGTGCTTTACCTCCGTCCTGTTACTAATTTATATGGCATTGATTTCTTCTGTTGCTTACTCCGTATGGGGCATTTTACTGAAGCACAATCCTGTTGGAAAAGTAGCTGTATATTCCTTTACCAACCCCATATTCAGCGTACTCCTTTCCTTTGCATTCCTTGGCGAAAGTTCTTCTTTTGGAGTCGAACTGGTCATTGCATTGGCGTTTGTGTGTGCAGGTATTTATCTTGTAAACAGGGTGAATGAGTAAATTTTATAGGAGTGCTAAAAACAAACCCATTATGTTTTTTGCCAGCCATGACCTATGAGCTGCCTTGTAAAACTACCCTAAAAACCCTTCTTTCCACGGATGAAGGAGTTTCATTTTTGTTGGAGTGTCCGGAAGGAACGATTTATCACGCCGGAGATCTGAATGACTGGGTTTGGGAAGAAGAGACTGTAACATATAACAAGCAGATCCCCGGCTGGAAAAGAATTATGCAAATGGTATGATATCCCATGCACTATTGGGAGCAGCCGGATATCATTGACAGATTTTTATCAGAACATCTTGAATACTCTGATATTATTATGATAACGAAACAAAATAGCCATCAGGCAAAATATAATAATAAAAAAGCTATACGAAGAGATGCTAAAAAAGTATATAGAAAATCAAGGTTAAGAAAGAAGGTGACAGTAAATGTTAAAAGCATATAAATACAGAATATATCCTAATAATGAGCAGAAAGTACGGATAGCAAAAACATTTGGCTGT
>JAZPYS010000014.1:0-17069 GCA_045544275.1 Acetatifactor sp.
AACCAGCTCCATATGGATGTGTGTATTCAGGCCATGGAGGCAGGTAAGCATGTAGTATGCGAAAAACCGGTTGCCTTAAATCATGGAGAGCTGCAGCGGATGATTGATGCATCTAAAGCAAATAAGGTGCTGTTTACAGTCCATCAGAACCGCAGATGGGACGAGGATTACCGGACCATCAGACATATATATGAAGCAGGTACTTTAGGCAAGGTATTCCGCATTGAGTCAAGAGTTCATGGTTCCAGAGGAATACCGGGTGATTGGCGCAATCAGAAAGAATGCGGCGGCGGTATGGTATTAGACTGGGGTGTACACCTGTTGGATCAGATCATGCAGATGATCCCTAAAAAGGTGGTTTCCATTTATGCGGACCTGTCCTATGTGACCAATGAGAAGTGCGACGATGGCTTCACCGTATATATTAAGTTTGAGGATGAACTGACCGTAGTTGTGGAAGTTGGAACCAGCAACTTTATCAACCTGCCCAGATGGTATATGCTGGGTGAAAATGGTTCTGCCCTTATCGAGAACTGGGCCCAGGACGGTAAGATCACTATGGTATCTGACTGGGAAAAGAGAGATGCAGTGCCGGTGGTAACGGCGGCAGGTCTGACTAAGACCATGGCACCCAGAACCAGTGAAACCATCAAAGAATATCCTCTTCCGAAGCAGAAGGCGGATGTCAGAGAGTTCTATCGCAATGTGATCAAAGCAATTGCCGGCGAAGAGCAACAGCTGATCAAGCATGCAGAATTAATGCGTGTTATGAAGTTGATGGAAGCGGTATTCGAGTCAGGTGAGCAGAATAAAGTGATCACCGATTTCGAAGAGAGATGTAAATAAAAGAAAGGACGTTTGATTATGGAACTTTCAGTAATGTCTCCGGTACTCAATCAGATGAGTCTGGAAGAATCATTGGCATATTTAAGCAGCCTTGGCGTTGACAGCCTGGAGATCGGTGCAGGCGGATATCCCGGCAAGGCACACCTTGATCCTAAGGAATATCTGGCAAATCCGGAAAAGATCGAAGAATTTAAGGCACTGCTTAAGAAATATAACATGAAGCTGTCTGCAGTGGCATGTCATGGCAACCCGGTACATCCAAATAAGGAAGTAGCGAAAAAATTTCATGAGGAATTTGTGGATGCTATGAAGGTAGCAGTACAGTTGGGTGTAGATACCATCATTGGTTTCTCAGGATGCCCCGGTGATTGTGCAGAGTCCAAGAATCCGAACTGGGTAACCTGTGCATGGCCGCCGGAATATCTGGAAATTCTGGACTGGCAGTGGAATGAAGTGATCATCCCATATTGGAAAGAGACCACAAAGCTGGCTGCAGAAATCGGTATCAAGAAGATTGCATTTGAAATGCATCCGGGCTTCTGTGTATACAATCCTTCCACACTGTTAAAGCTTCGTGAGGCAGTGGGCGATATGATCGGTGCAAATGTGGACCCCAGCCACTTGTTCTGGCAGGGAATTGATCCTTGTGAAGCTATCAAGATGCTGAAGGGTGCGATTTACCACTTCCATGCAAAAGATACCAAGATCGACGCTGCAAACACTGAAAAGATCGGTGTGCTTGATACCCAGGGATATGGTGATATCCTGAATCGTTCATGGGTATTCAGAACCGTAGGATATGGTCATTCCAAGGAAGTATGGAACAATATCATCAGCACATTGAAGGCTGTTGGTTATGACGGTGCGATCAGCATCGAGCATGAAGATGGTCTGATGAGTCCTAAGGAAGGACTGGAAAAGGCTGTTGCTTTGTTGAAAGAGACCATCATTTACGAGAATGCCGGTGAGATGTGGTGGGCGTAAGATTGCATTTAGCGTAAATAGTATATGATAAAAAGAGTTACCAACATAGAATGTTTCGTGCAGATTATGTCAGTAACTCTTTTTATTATTTGTTGGATTTGATCATTTCAATCATTTTCGCTCTCAAATTCTCTATGAATTCCTTGTTTCTTGGATAATCGTCGAAGCGCAGGTCGCATCCGGCAGCAGCGTCAATCATTTTTACAACAGCGTCACGTCCGATTGCTTCTTCCAGTGCAAAGCAGATATTCATATCCTGAATCGCTTCATACATGATTTCACCTCTTATACTTCCGTAAACACAGTCCTTGCCCGGATATACAATGAAGGGATCGCCGGATGGAAAAGCCTTGTCACTGGAGGTAGTGAGGTAAGGATTAATCGGGTATATGGAGCGTTCTGCATTGTAGAAATTAAAGCCCCAGTGGAGAAAGCCCTTAATATTGTATTTATACAGCAGAAAGCCCAGGATCCTTGTGCGGTAGGATGGCATTGCCATTAGACTGTTTGTAAATACTTTTTGAGGTCCGCAGCAGTAATAGGTCCATTGATTTTCAATGTCATGCTCTAAAAAATCATGAATCTGGCCTACACTTGTAACAGGACACTCCACTAATTTCTTTTCATAAAATTCATAGTTGGACAGTGCATCAAAGGTTTTACTGTTGCCGATCAATGGTCGGATGATTTCGGAGGCAGTCTTGTAAGTGTTAATTGAATTTAATGATGGCTCGTCTGATATGTGAAAGTAGGTGTTTTCACTGATTCCCTCTTTATTTAATTCATCAGAGATGACAGCAATATATTGCTTCAGGAAAGAAACATATTCGTCGGAGTCTGCAGCAACATGCCATCCAAACATATAGTCTGTTTTGCCATTTTCAGTTACCATGATGTTAGGTGCACATTTGGCACCCCACTGGGAGAACATGTGGGCAATCTCGAAATATTTGATGCCATTTTTCTTACAGATATCAATAAAACGTCTGAATTTATCAAAACCGAATACATATTTTGTATCGCATTTCTCAATATCTATCAGCTGAACACAGGGTCTTGCAGTACCAATCTCCGTATCAAGAGGTGGTGTGTGGGTAGGAATGAGTATCATATTAATACCCGTGTCAGCAGCAGCGGCTATGTATTTGTCGATCAAATCCCAGTGCTTTTCGGAATAAATCTCTACATCATGAGCAACCGCAATACAATCAGCATAAAACCATCTGGTGTAAATCAACTTCTGTGCAGGCATCACTGCCGGGATTACCTCTATGCGCATATTCTTATAGAATGTCCCCACATATTTTCCGCCATTCTGGTTTATGGTCATCTTAATTTTTATAGCGTAAGTTCCCGGCTCCATATCTTTGGGGATATCCACCTTGACCCAAATGGTTTTCGCTTTTTGTCCGATAGACAACTGATAGTCTGTTTCTTCCATAGGAATCAGCAGGTCAGGCATCAGACCGGGGGTTAAAGTGATGTAATCTTCCGGTGTGTCAAATTCTTCTGTAACAGGAGCGTCCATGGGCACTTCTCTCATATGATACAGTGATATGCAACCTGTGAGAGGGGATTCCACCTCAGTTAAAAGCTGCAACCTTTCATCACAGCGCACACATATCTGGTAAGAGAAACGTTCACCCTGCATAACGGTTTTATTGTGTATTTCAACATGATTAAGAGCATCCGTTGATCGTACCTTTTCTAGTGAAGATACTTGTTTTACTGTTAAATCCATAATTTTTAATCCTTTCTTTACATATTTATGGTTCAATTATATAATAAAGTTAGCTACAGGCAATGGATTAACCAAACTGAAAAATGGACTTTTCAACAATAGGAGATGTATGATGCGTACACAGACATATTTTCACACAACACAGGAATGGGAGGCTGACAGAAGGAATGATGATGTTGCCCTGCAGGTAAACTGTACGGGTGCTGTGTCGGAAATGTTATTTTCCAATCGATCAGTCAGACAGGATTATTATTACATCTATGTATTGAAGGGCAAAATGATCATGGAAAATTGTACGCTGTATCCCGGAGATGTGCTGATATATGAGCCTGGGCAGACCTATCAATATAGAAGCGAGGGTGAGACCACATATCTTTGGGTACATTTTACGGGGAAGGAAGCGGCATGTCTTGCAGAGGCAGCAATTTTGGCAATGAATGAAAAGTGCAATATTGGTTTGCGGGAGGATATTATGGACTGCTTTAAAAGGCTTTTTAAGGAGTTTATCATCCATGATAAGCCTGCCGGGCAGATGGAAATATGTTTGCTCAAGGAGATCTTGTTGCTGACAGGCAGATATGCCCGGATGGAGCAGAATAAAAGTATGCCTCTTTTGGCAATTGAGTATATTCACAGTCATTTTAAAGAGGTGGTGGATGTTGACCAGCTGGCAAGGTTAGAGCATATGAGCTGTACCGCATTTCGCATAGCGTTTAAGAAGCATACGGGAATCTCTCCCAATGAGTATATCATTGCACAGCGGATCAGTGTGGCCTGCAGACTGTTGGCACAAACGGAGCTGAGTGTGAAAGAGATTGCCGGAGAAGTGGGATATGCGGACCAGTATTATTTCAGCCGGATTTTCAAAAAGAAGGTAGGCATGACACCCTTGAAATATCGGAAGAATTAATATATAACTTATAGGTAGATTTACTACACAGGAAAGGTGGTATATATGAGAATTGCAGGTAAAAAGATAACAGCCGTCGTCAGTGATTTTGACGGAACCATCATAAAACACGGCATGATGGCACCTACACATCGTTTTTATGATCTTGTAAATGAGTGTCTGGATCAGGATATTTTCTTTGTGGCAGCCAGCGGCAGGCAGTATGCAAATTTGTATAGATTACTGAAAGGTTTGAAGAAAGAGATTGCATATATTTCAGAGAATGGCAGCTTGGTTACCCATCAGGGAGAGGTGATATATCAGGCTGTCATAGAGGAGAAGCTTGCAGGAGAACTGCTGGCAGATATGCAGAAGGAGAATGCAGATATTTTAGTGTCCGGCCCCCAAACGGCCTATGTACTGGATAAAAATCCGGAATTTGTGTGTCATATGATCGAAGTGGTAGGAAATGATATCACAGTGGTGAAGGATTTTAAAGAGGTTGCAGAGCCCATGATTAAGATTGCCATGGCCTTTCAGAATGGCATACCGGAGGAAGTGACTGAACGTTATCATGCAAAATACGACGGCAGGCTTCAGGTGGTGGATGCAGGAAATGACTGGTTTGATTTTAATCCTTTAGAGAGCAGTAAGGGCAAGGCGATGCAGGTGTTGGCAGAAAAAATGGGAATCAACTTAAGCGAGACCCTTGTTTTCGGAGATGGGGAAAACGATATCGCTATGCTGAAAGAAGCAGCAGTCGCCTTTGCCATGGATACCGCAAAAGACAATGTGAAGGCACATGCCCACTATGTCTGTGATTGCGTGGAGGATGTGATCCGCTATGGCCTGGATCAGGAGAAAGAATTGGAGCAGTATGCGCTTGAACTTGCGGCCGCAGTGGGCAAGAGTCCGCAGGAAGGGGCAGATTTCTGGAATGTACTTGTAAAAGATGAAGAGATATTAGAAGAGTTTGATTATTTTTATACCAACAGAGATTTTCTGTGTAAGCACAAGGTGGCAGGATACAGTGTGGTAGACATACTGGTGTGGCAGGTGGATCACTTTAAGGCTTATCTGGACAGGCATTTTGATGTCAATCGTTATGACCGGGACAAGCTGGTGTTTCACTCCTTTGAGGTCCTTTTGCAGATGCGTATAACTCCTAAGTTTTACACTGACAAATTAGAAGGGGAGACGGGCACGGATTTTGAAGGGAAGTATTAGTAATGTACTTCGGAAAATACATTAATTTGGAGCTTGCCCACTTGAAAAGTGGTGGATTGGGTGTATAATATTTTATGGTAAATTTATTATGATTTTATAATTACATAAGGAAAGAGAGAGAAAAAATGGAAGCTTTAAAGAATAACAAATGGTTTAGAGCGGCTATTCCCGCATTATTGCTTCACTGCAGTATTGGTACTGTTTACTGCTGGTCTATTTTCAGTCAGGAAATCGCTGACTACATTGGACATTCTAAAGGGGCTACTGAATGGGCATTCAGTTTTGCAATTTTCTTCTTAGGTATGTCTGCTGCATTTTTAGGAAATGTTGTTGAGAAGGATATTCATAAGTCTTCTTTGATCGCAACGATCTGTTTTGCAGGTGGTATGGCAGGTACAGGATTCTTCATCTATTATGGTGGTACACATAAGGGAAGTATGCTGGCTCTGTTAGGTATTTATTTATGTTATGGTTTGATCATGGGTATTGGTCTTGGTACCGGTTATTTGTCCCCTGTTAAGACCTTGATGCTTTGGTTCGCAGACCGCAAGGGTCTTGCTACCGGTCTTGCAGTTGCCGGCTTCGGTGCAGCGAAGGCAATTGCCAGCCCGATTATGCAGTCTTTACTTGCAAACCTTGGTGAGGGCGGTATTTACAAGATGTTCTTCATTCTTGCAATTGCTTATTTTGTAATGATGTTCGTTGGACATCTTCTGTTAAAGAAGCCTGAAGGATGGCACGAGCCTCAGGGCAAGGAAAGCAAGCCAAGTATTATGGCGGTTATCAAGACCAAGCCGGTTGTGAACTATATCGGTATCTGGTTAATGTTCTATCTGAACATCACTTGTGGTCTTGCTCTGATTTCTCAGGAAAAGATGATCGTGAAATGTATCGGCCTAGCAAGTGCAGTAGGTATCATTTCTACCGTTTCTGCTATCTTTAATGCAGGCGGACGTCTTGGTTTCTCAGCATGGGCAGATACAATGAAAGACAGAAATACTGTTTACAAGCTGATTTTTGTGATCTCCATCGTACTGACAGGTGTTGTATTATTTACCGGTGGTATCAAGAATGGCAACGGTAATATTGTTTTAATAATTCTCGTGTTGGCTCTGATCTTTATGGTAAATGCAGGCTACGGCGGTGGTTTCTCCAATGTACCTACCCTTCTTTCCGATCATTACGGAATGGGCAGTATCAGCGCACTGCATGGTATTACCTTATCCGCATGGGGATTTGCTGGTCTTACCGGTAATCAGATGGCAGCATGGATCGTTAACACCTTCGGTAAAGAAGAACAGATCGAGCATGCACTGGCTGACGGTACTGTTGAAATGATCACTGTGAACCCTACCGGTTATCAGTATGTATTGTACGCAACACTTGCACTGTACATCCTTTCATTGGTGATCGCACTTGTGATGGTAAAACCTACCGACAAGGCATTGGAAGCTAAGAAAGCGAAAAAGACAGCTTAATAATTTAGCTTAATAATTTATAAAAGCCAAGCGGATAATTATATTGACGCTTGGCTTATTTTATGCTATTGTATGATTACAAAAAGAAATCTTGAGGTCTTTTGGCATCAATCTGTAAGAAATTCTATTTATCAATTAATTTTCTCGCTTTGTGCGGGGTCTATGGAAGAAAAATGGTCAATAAAATCCCGAAATCGATCAATTTTATTTAGAAAACAGTACAAGGAGGTTTTGTAATGAAAAGCACAAAAGAAGAAATCATGGAGAGATTTTATAGGATGGCGAATCAGTTAGATATATCCCCCGAGGAACTGGCAAGGGTGCCCTGGCCATTGCTGGAACAGATGTTGTTTCCGAGGAGCTGGACGGAGGAAGATTTTGAAGAAAAGATCTTAGACGCTGACGAGTACAAGGGCGAAGACGTATCTTATGTATTTGAGTCAGAACACATAGGAGTGGCAGAAGAGAACCAGGCTGAGGATATGTATAACAGGATAATAGCCGGAAAGAAACAGGGAAAATACACTGTTCAGAATTATTATGATCTGCCGGATAATGTGAGAGCGGAATTAATTGACGGGGTGCTATACTTTAAGAGTTCTCCAAGTTATCTGCATCAGCTTGTGCTTGTGGAAATCATTACAATGCTACATAATTTTATTAGGAAAAATAAGGGAGAGTGTCATGTGCTTGCGGCTCCTCTGGATGTGCAGATTGACTGTGATGAAGACAGTATGCTGCAGCCGGATATTTTAGTGTCCTGCAAAAAGGAACGTAGGGAAAAGTGGGGCATCTACGGAGCACCGGACATGGTGGTGGAGATTACATCTCCTTCCACCAGAACACTGGATACCAAAAAGAAGCTGGAAAAATACCGGGATGCAGGTGTCCGAGAATATTGGATCATTGATCTGCAAAAGAGGGTGATCCTTACATATTTTTTTGAACGGGACATCAATCCTTACATTTATAATTTTGAAAACAATATTCCGGTTGCCATTTTCGAAGATAAATGTATTGTTTCTTTTGAGGCGATTGCAGAGGAAATGGAGGCAGCTTTTAGAGAAATGAAAGAAGAAAACCTATAGTGGTTGTATTTTCAATATATATGACACTCGTGTCGCATAAAAACCTGACATTTCTGCCATTTTTTTGCAATTTTATATTTTCAAATTGTTCCGAAGATGCTATACTAATACCATCTACATTTTAAGGGTAATTATGCGTTGATTGCCGATTTCGCGGGGAAAGCAGGGACGATGTATGGGAGAGAAATCTTTGCAGAAAAAGAAATTTATTTTAGAGACGGCCAGAAAGGTTTTTATGGAGAAAGGTTACAAGCGTGTCACAATGAAGGACATTGTGGAGGCATGTGATATCAGCCGTGGAGGTCTGTATCTGTATTTTAATGGTACGGATGAGATCTTTATGGAAGTCCTGAAGATGGAAAGCGAAGAGGCGGATGATGTGTTCTCCGGAAGTATTAAAGAAGATTCCACCATCACGGATATTTTGACCCTGTTTTTGCAGGAGCAGAAAAAGGAGCTTCTGCGCAAGAACAACAATCTGGTACAGGCCACGTATGAGTTCTATTTTGAGAATGATCTGCCCAAGAAGGACAATATCTTAAAGAACCAGTTTGACGCTGCGGTACTCATCATTCAGAAGCTGATTGAAGAAGGTGTGGAGAACGGAGAGTTCTATTGTGAGGACTGTGAAGGTACCGCCAGAAACATTATGTATGTGATCGAAGGATTGAAGATCTCAGCACAGACCATAGGCGTTACGGAGAAGAGTGTGGACCGGGAAATCAAGTATCTGCTGCAGGGCCTTGGTGTGGATGTGTAAATCAATGAATACGAGTATAAAAAACGGCGTGCTTGGAGTGATATAGACTCAGGCCGCCGTTTTAAAATATAAAGTTGTGTTTTATTCAGCGGTTTGGAAGAAAAAAATGTGCTTGACCGCTGAATAAAACAGTTGTATGGACGTTCTGTCCGTAAAAAAAACAAAAACTCTGTAAATTTTGTCGTTTTTATGCTTGAGTGAAATGCAATTTACCTATATAATTTAATATAGAAAAATGTGTAAACATTTTATGTGACAATAGACATGGAGGATATCATGGGAAACGTAAGACGTATCTATGTAGAAAAAAAGGCTCCTTATGCTGTGAAAGCGAGAGAGCTGAAAGAAGAACTGAAGAACTATTTAGGTCTGGACAATGTGGAATCAGTCAGAGAGTTCATCCGCTATGATGTGGAAAATATTTCTGATGAAGTCTTCGCAAAGGCTTGTAAGACTGTATTTTCTGAACCCCCTGTAGATGATCTCTATGAGGAACAGATTGAGATTCCCCAGAAGGGACATGTTTTCTCAGTGGAGTTTTTGCCGGGACAGTTTGACCAGAGAGCAGACTCTGCCGTACAGTGTGTACAGTTTTTAAATGAAGATGAGAATCCCATCATCAAGACCGCTGTTACATATATGATCATCGGTGATATTACCGATGAAGAATTCGGACGCATCAAATCCTACTGCATCAACCCTGTGGATTCCAGAGAAACGGACATGGTAAAGCCGGAGACTTTGGTGACAGTATTTGATGAGCCGGCAGATGTTGCAATTTTTGAAGGATTTTCTGAAATGCCTGAGGCAGAATTAAAAGAACTTTATGATTCTCTCGGACTGGCTATGACTTTTAAGGATTTCCTGCATATTCAGAACTATTTTAAAAATGACGAACATAGAGATCCGTCTATGACAGAAATCCGTGTATTGGATACATACTGGTCAGACCATTGCCGTCATACTACATTCTCTACGGAATTAAAAGATGTAGAATTTGAAGATGGTTATTATCGTGCACCCATCGAAACCACTTACCAGAGCTATTTAGATACCAGGGCAGAGATTTTTGCGGGCAGAAGCGATAAATTCGTGTGCCTTATGGATTTGGCTACCATGGCGATGCGCAAGCTGAAAAAAGAAGGCAAGTTAGATGACATGGAACAGTCCGATGAAATCAATGCATGTTCTGTGGTAGTGCCTGTAGAAATGGAATATGATGGTGAGACTGTGACAGAAGAATGGCTGGTGTTCTTCAAGAATGAGACCCACAATCATCCTACCGAGATCGAGCCTTTCGGTGGTGCAGCGACCTGTCTTGGCGGTGCCATTCGAGATCCCCTTTCAGGACGTGGTTATGTATATCAGGCAATGCGTGTTACCGGTGCGGCTGACCCTACCGTTCCTGTATCAGAAACATTGAAGGGTAAGTTATCCCAGAAGAAGTTAGTTCGGGGGGCTGCCAACGGTTACTCTTCCTATGGTAACCAAATCGGTCTTGCAACAGGCTTTGTTAAGGAAATCTATCATCCAAACTATGTGGCTAAGAGAATGGAGATCGGTGCTGTAATGGGTGCGGCTCCCAGAAAGAACGTGATTCGTGAGACCTCTGATCCCGGAGATATAATCATCCTTTTAGGCGGAAGAACGGGTCGTGACGGTTGTGGCGGTGCTACAGGTTCTTCAAAGGTTCATACCGAGGCTTCTATCGAAACCTGTGGGGCAGAAGTACAGAAGGGTAATGCACCTACGGAACGTAAGATTCAGAGACTGTTCAGAAGAGCAGAAGTCAGCAAGCTGATCAAGAAGTGTAATGACTTTGGTGCAGGTGGTGTGTCTGTTGCCATAGGTGAACTTGCCGACGGTCTGACTGTTGAATTGGATAAGGTTCCTAAGAAATATGCAGGTTTGGATGGTACAGAATTAGCGATTTCCGAATCTCAGGAAAGAATGGCAGTTGTTGTGGATCCTAAGGATGTAGCAGAGTTTCTTGGCTACGCAGCAGAAGAGAACTTAGAAGCTATTCCAGTTGCGACTGTAACTGCAGACCCTCGTCTGGTACTGAACTGGAGAGGCAAAAACATCGTTAATTTAAAGCGTGCGTTCCTTGATACCAACGGTGCGCATCAGGAAACAGGCGTTAAGGTAGACATCCCTGTAAAAGACGATAATTATTTTGATAAATATGCAGTAAAGGCTGTAGAGGAGAAGGTGGAAAGCGGCGACTTAAAGGGTGCATGGCTTACTCTCTTAAATGACTTGAATGTATGTTCACAAAAGGGTCTGGTAGAAATGTTCGACTCTTCCATTGGTGCCGGCAGTGTGCTCATGCCTTACGGTGGTGTACATCAGTTGACTGAAACTCAGGCTATGGTTGCAAAATTACCTGTGCTGAAGGGTAAGACCGATACTGTAACTATGATGAGTTATGGTTTTGATCCTTTTCTGTCAAGTTGGAGTCCTTACCATGGTGCAATCTATGCGGTAGTAGAATCTATGGCTAAGATTGTTGCAAATGGTGGTGACTACAGTAAGATCAGATTTACCTTCCAGGAATATTTCCGCCGTATGTCAGAGGATCCTGCACGTTGGAGCCAGCCTTTCGCAGCACTTTTAGGTGCTTATGATGCGCAGATGGGCTTTGGTCTGCCATCTATAGGCGGTAAGGACTCCATGTCCGGTACCTTTAATGATATTGATGTACCGCCTACATTGGTATCCTTTGCAGTGGATATTGCAAAGCATCAGGAAATCGTAACACCTGAGTTAAAGGCGGCAGGCAATAAGTTAGTATTGTTTGAAATCGAGAAGGACGAATTTGATATCCCTGTATATGATGCAGTTATGAAGCTGTATGATGCAGTTCATGCATTGACTTTGGATAAAGCAATTGTTTCCGCATATGCATTAGATTCAAAGGGTGTGGCAGCAGCAGTGGCTAAGATGGCATTCGGTAATAAACTGGGTGTAACTGTTGAAATGTGTCCTAAGAAGTTCTTTGCGAATGGTTTAGGCAACATCGTTGCGGAAGTGGCAGCAGACAAATTGGCAGTATTAGAGGCAGCAGGTGTAGAATACACTGTGGTTGGTACTGTGACTGCAGAACCTGCATTTGTCATCGGTGAAGAAAAGATCACTATGGAAGAAGCTTTGCAGGCTTGGACAAGCAAGCTGGAAAAAGTATTTCCTACTAAGGCTGTGAAAGATACAGATGCAGTGGCAAGCGATGTTTACAAGGCTGAAAATATCTATGTATGCAAGAACAAGATTGCAAAACCTACTGTATTTATTCCCGTATTCCCGGGTACAAACTGTGAATACGACAGCACGAAGGCATTTGAGAGAGCCGGTGCAAACGTCATTACCAAGGTATTCAAGAATATGACTGCTGAAGATATTAGAAGCTCCGTGGCAGAATTCGAAAAGGCAATCGCACAGGCCCAGATCATTATGTTCCCGGGCGGATTCTCAGCAGGTGATGAACCGGACGGAAGTGCGAAGTTCTTTGCAACTGCATTCCAGAATGAAAAGATGAAGGAAGCAGTTATGAAACTTTTGAATGAAAGAGACGGTCTTGCACTGGGTATCTGTAATGGTTTCCAGGCGTTGATCAAGTTAGGACTTGTTCCTTACGGCGAAATCGTAGGGCAGAAGGAGGATTCTCCTACACTGACCTTCAACACCATCAACAGACACATCTCTAAGATGGTCTACACCAAGGTTGTTTCCAACAAATCTCCTTGGTTACAGGGTGCTGAGCTTGGTGCAACCTACTGCAACCCTGCATCCCATGGTGAAGGACGCTTCGTAGCGCCTAAGGAATGGATTGACAAACTCTTTGCAAACGGTCAGGTTGCTACTCAGTATGCTGATATGAAGGGTAATGTATCCATGGATGAAGAGTACAATATCAATGGTTCCTACGCATCCATCGAAGGTATCACCTCTCCTGACGGACGCTGCTTTGGTAAGATGGCTCACTCTGAAAGAAGAGACGCAGCTGTTGCTATCAACATCTACGGCGAACAGGATATGAAGATCTTTGAGAGCGGTGTAGCTTACTTTAAATAAGAAATTCTAAACATTAATAATTATCTATGTTCAAAAGCTGGTGCGGAGGCTGTTCTGCACCGGCTTTTGGAAACATCTGAAGCAGCTTATGCTGGTTATCTGAGGCATTTTGGTCGCCGGAAGTGTTTTTTCTCTTCATCTGAGAGCACTTGTCATCTGAAATGTCTTGAAATTCATAAATCGTCTGCCCAAAAAACTGAAAAAGTGAGGTGAAAGTCATCTGATAACCATTAAAAACCACTAATCGTCTGCCCAAAAAGTCTTAAAAGCAAGAAAAAAGTCATCTGAAACAAATCAAAACATGCCTATCGTCCGCCATAAGCATTTAAAATTCAAGAAAAATGTCATCTGAAATTACCCTAAAAAGCAAAAATGAATGAAAGGAAATATAGAGAATGGAAGAAATTAAAAAATTACTGGAAGCAAGAGAAAAAGAATTAATCAAACTTAAGCAAGAGAAGGAAAAAGCATTGCAAAATGTTCCCAAAGGAGCCCTGAGGATATGTAACAGTGGAAATAAAACTCAGTATTACTACAGAGAGGAACCAGAAGACCACAGCGGTACATACATATCAGTTAAACAACAAGAATTAATAAGCAAATTGGCACAAAAAGAATATGATCAAAAGGTTCTGCGTGCAGTGAATCAAGAGCTAACTGTAGTGCAGAGATATCTTACTGGTTGTCCGACAGCGACAGCGGAGCAAGTATATGAAAGATTACATATAAAACGCCAGGAATTGATACATCCTATACGAGAGAGCGATGAAGCATATATTAAAAAATGGGAATCGGCGGAGTATCAGACTAAGGGATTTGATATAAATATACCGGAATTTTATACGGCAAAAGGGGAAAGAGTCCGTTCCAAATCTGAGCTGATTATAGCAGACCTGTTGAATAAGGAAGAGATACCGTACAGATACGAAGCTTCCGTCTATTTGAAAGGATGGGGCTTGGTGTATCCTGATTTTACTGTTCTTAATGTTAAAAAACGTCAGGAATTTTACTGGGAGCATTTGGGGATGATGGATGATCCTTCTTATGCAGAAAAAGCATTGCAGAAAATTTCGATGTACGAACAGAATGGAATATTCCCAGGCGAGAAATTAATTATAACGTACGAAACAAGGAAAAGTCCATTGAATCAGAAGCAACTTGCGAATATAATTGAACATTATATGTAACCAACAGCATTAAAACGCTGTCATATAAAGTGAAAGGAGTTTATACTATGGAGGACAGTCAGATTATTGAATTATATTGGCAGCGGTCGGAGCATGCGATCACAGAGACTTCTAACAAGTACAGCAGGCTTCTGTTGAGTATTTCTCTGAATATTTTGGGGAATTATTCGGATGCAGAAGAATGTGAGAATGATACATATGTGGCAGTTTGGAATACCATACCGCCCACTCGCCCCAACATTTTTTCTGCGTTCTTAAGTAAGATCGTGCGGAATATTTCTATCAATCGGTATGAGTATAACCGGGCGAAAAAGCGAAACAGCGAGTATGACTTGATATTGTCAGAGTTGGAGGAGTGTACAGCATCCACCATGTCTGTGGAGGAGAGTTATGCGGCGGGTGAGATTTCTGCATATATTGATGATTTTCTGAAGACACAAAAGCAGGAGACAAGGGTGATCTTTGTCAGAAGATACTGGTATGCGGACCCTGTGAAAGACATCGCACTGCGGATGAAGATATCCGAGAGTAAAGTAAAGACGGTTCTTTTCAGAACCCGTAAAGAATTGCAGTTATATCTTGCAGAAAGAGGGGTGGTCGTATGACAGGAAAGGAACTGTTTCAGGAAATCGGCAATATCAGTGAAGAGCATGTAGTTGAAGCGGAGAGATACCGCAAGGAGTCCGGTGGCGGCATTGTGAGGGTCGGAAGAAGAAGGTTGGCAAGGAGTGCCTCATTCCGCAGAACATTGACAATGGCGGCATGTCTGGTCATTTGTGCAGGACTTGTATTTACAGTGCAGAAGTTAGGAATTACCAAAGATGCCGCAGAAGAATCGGTTGTGGATAATGAAGGTGCAGTTATGGAAATGGCTGTGGCAGAGTCTTCCGTAGCCCAGAATACAGCGTCGGGTTCAGAAAAAAAGGCAGAAGAAATGGAAACAAGGCCTGAGACGAAAGTCGACGTGGTGCAGGAGGCTGCAGAGAAAGAAGCAAGTGTGATAACCGAAGCAGAGGAGGAAGAAGCAAAAACAGAAGCCGGTGAGATTGTCGGAAATCAAAACTCGGGCAGCATAAAGGACGAAATGGCAGACGTAGAGAAGTCGGAGTCGGTATGGGATTTAAAAAGTATCAAGGAAAAAATGGCAGTTTATCCGGATAAGTACGAAGATATCCTTATGCTGGAAGGAGTATATATATTGGTACATGGTAAGGTTGAAAAAGGCCAGGATATCTGGGATGCATTTGTGCAGTCTGTGGATAGAGGAGAAGCTGCACAGGCAGAGATCATCCGCTTTACGGTAGAAGGGGATCCTATCATTGAATATGTGTATTACGACGGAAAACAGTTTTATTTGTGCGTAGATAATTCCAGAGATGCGTATCGTGGAAAAGGGGATGCTTACTATGAAGCACGGTACAGCAGCATGGTGAAAGAAGAAAAGATCCTGGAAGGCGGCGGAAAAACAATTGAATATTGTCTGTATGATGGTGAAAACGAATACAGTATCGTATATATTGCAGAATAATGTAAATGTTTGGGATAAAAAGTAAAATAAATCTTGCATAATATGCATCTTCCTTGTAAAATATACTCATCTTTATTGATTTATCAAGCTGAAGTGATGATGCGAAGCGCAGAGATGCGGCACATATCTTCAGACTTATGAGGAAAGGATGAAATATGAAAAGTACAAAAAAGATTTTCATGTGTTGTACAGCAGTTCTTGCAATGGTAATGTTGTTTGGACCGATGCAGGTATTAGCTGCTGAGGCAGATGCGTATGCACCTTCCATGTACGCAACTTTCTGGGCGTTGCTTCCTCCCATCATTGCAATCGCACTTGCATTGATTACCAAGGAAGTGTACAGTTCCCTGTTTGTAGGTATCGTAGTAGGTGGTCTGTTCTATGCCAATTTTAATCCGGAGGTTGCCGTAAATCATATCTTTGCTGATGGAATGATCGGTGTTCTGTCTGATAGTTGGAACGTAGGTATCCTGATTTTCTTAGTAATGTTAGGTGCCATGGTAAGCCTGATGAACAAGGCAGGCGGTTCCGCTGCATTCGGTGAGTGGGCTGCAAAACGTATCAAGAGCAAGGTTGGTGCACAGCTTGCCACAGTACTTTTGGGTGTACTGATTTTCGTGGATGATTACTTTAACTGTCTGACTGTAGGCAGTGTTATGAAGCCTGTTACAGACAAACACAAGGTTTCCAGAGAGAAGTTGGCATATCTGATCGATGCCACTGCAGCACCGGTTTGTATCATTGCTCCGATCTCTTCCTGGGCAGCAGCAGTGACCGGTTTTGTAGATGGGGAAGATGGTCTGAGCCTGTTTATCAGTGCTATTCCATACAATTTCTACGCACTGTTGACCATCTTTATGGTAGTAGTTGCAGTTTTGATGAAAGTGGAATTCGGTCCCATGAAGACTGCAGAAACTTTGGCTGAGAAGGCAGCAGTTTTAGAAGCAGCACAGGGTAAGAATGACAAAAAGGGTAAAGTAGTTGATCTTGTAGTTCCCATCATTGCGCTGATCATTTGCTGTGTGATTGGTATGATTTACACCGGCGGTTTCTTTGAAGACACAGATTTTATTACCGCTTTTTCTAACAGTGATGCATCTTTCGGTTTGGTATTAGGAAGCTTTGCAGCATTGATCATTACCCTGATCTTCTATTTAGTAAGAAGAGTATTGACCATCAATGAATGTATGGAAAGTATTCCAGCAGGATTTAAGGCTATGGTGCCTGCAATCCTGATCCTGACATTTGCATGGACACTGAAGGCTATGAC
>JAZPYS010000015.1:0-2151 GCA_045544275.1 Acetatifactor sp.
ATCGCCACCAAGTTCCAACACCCTATCAGTCTGTCCGTTAGTTAAATTCAAAGCTTCCTGTACCCACTTCCTGTCGGAATATGACTGTTTAAATACAAACTTGGCAGCCGACTGCTTTAACAATGCTTCTGTTTCATAGCAGCAGTCATAATCTTTTAATGCCTGTGTTGCAGTCCACAAAGATACCAGTCTTTTTCTGGACGTACGTGCTACATAATCCAAACTTGCAATAGCCGATTTCATGCTGAAGTTCTGATGAACCTCATCTACAATAACTCCAAGGCACTGTGTTTTCTTTGGATTCGTCGCATTCTTTTTGATAAATTGCTCGTTCAAGAAACTTAGGGCAATCTGTCTAGCCACAGGTCTTTCTTTCTCCGGCAATTGTGAAATATCAATGTTGGTAAAACTTTCGTTTTCATTGATACGAATTGTACTTTGGCCATCGTAATACGCCTTGCTTCCAAGAATTCTTACAATGTCTGTTCCACAGGTACATTTCTGGTAATATTCGCCATACTCTTGTTTCGTAAAAAACTTCATGCAATGAGGACAATAATAAAGTTCTCTCACACGATCCTTTAAACTATCCAGAATAATGCGATACGCCTTCGTATGTTCCCTGATATTGTTTTGCTTGTTTTTTATCAATGCCTTTATATAGAAATCACTTAACACCGGCATTTTCTTTTTCACTTTGCCACTTGTAAGGACACCATTTTTCAAACCTTTACCGGATTCGTAAATCGAACCGACCACATTATCGTAGATTCCTTTTTCCTCATAGAGTTCAGCTATAATATCTGTCACGATTCGCTCGATGTGTGTTGCAAGCGAGAAATCCGCTGGTTCTTTATCTCCCTGAATCAATGTCATAATATCCGATTTCGCATTTGCAATCTTATCCTGCAGGCGAAGCACCTCGTATGTACCACTGATTTCAGACCATTCTTCCTCCACATCAATATCAAACAGATTGATAATGTTTCCGGAATTATTCTTAATCTCATAATTCGTTCCGCACATCATGTCGGCAAGCATCGCATATTCACCACGATTTCCCTTTGACTGTGAGTCGATGCACACAAAACGATAACCGTTTTTCGTGATATAACGTGATGCCAGAATCTTCATACAGGCTGACTTTCCCGTACCTGTCATCCCAGCGAAAACCATGTTATAGCCATTATGCTTCTTCTCATACACATCAAATGCCACCGGCATACCAGTACTCATGTTTCTTCCGATGATAATTCCGCTTTCATGGAAAAAACTGTCCTGTGTATGATTGAAGATACTTGCAAGGCTGAGTTTATCCAATGTATGCTTTTTAAGACCACTGGCCTTTATGGGACCTACCTTTGCCTGATAGCGATACACTAACGGCATGCCGGTCAGATAACTTTCCGCCTGCAGTGCATAGCAGCAAGACACTGTAATCTGCTTTTCTTTTGCAAGATTACGAAACGCATCCGTTCTGCGATTTAATTTTTCTAAACTATCCGCCATAAGCACAAAAAGAAAATACACGTGATACAGACTGTTCTCTCCAGTTTCTATCCTTTGCGCCCAGCCTTCTGCGTCTCGTAGCTTCGCGTTTAGTTTTCGAAGCTGGTTTCGATCTGCATTCTTTTCGGCAGTAATCATGTTTGTTTCAATCTCAACAATTCTAGAATCCAAAAGGTGCGATGCCCTTCCCTCTGCCAATGGCTCAATAAACACCGTACTTGTCACGCGGTCAAAATTAAACAGAGCTGGAAAGGTGGATGCAAATACCGTTCGCTTTGGTAAAGAATCAACCGTCAGACATCTGACATACACATCATGCCCTGCGTCATGCAGAATCAAATACGATTTGGGATTTGGATCAATGCCGTCCGGTGCAGCCACTTTTCGAAGTTCTGAAATCTTTTCCTGCTTCTGTACCTTTTTCTCTGTCACTACATCCTTTTCTGCATTCTTCTTTTTCCCAAAGAGCAGATAGATGACGAGTGCCAAGCCTCCTACAATTAGCAGGATTATAAACATACCAAGGAGAAACAGCCCCTTATTCTGTTCCCATAACAGACGCATATCACTCAACCCCTTTCATCATTTCTTCTGCAATTTCATGTACAATCTTTGCGTTCGCTTCCTTTTCTAACTCATTTA
>JAZPYS010000016.1:0-10539 GCA_045544275.1 Acetatifactor sp.
CATCAAGAAAAGCATTTAAGAAAGCGTTTTGTAATTAATGAGCAGCACCCGAGTTTGGGTTTATTTGGCATACAAAAAAATAAGCAGAATATCAGAAGAAAAATTAATTGAAAAAGTGCCAACGAACACTTGACACAAACATTTGCTCCTTTTTATTTGAGTTTTTATTACTTGCGTGATATACTAATGATTACAACAGAAAGGGATGTGAAGGTAATTGAAGAAATCAAGGTGGGAGTATGAATGAACAGTATATAAAGTCCATCTGGCGAGCCTTTCCAATCAACGAACAAATCCATATTTCGGATTTATATTCTCTGTTTCAGATTCATTACGACAAGGATTATGAGTTTGCAGGTGAGACTCATAATTTTTGGGAGTGTCTGTATGTGATGGACGGAGAAGTATGTGTATCTGCAGACGAAAGAGTTTACAATTTAAAATCCGGTGAAATCATTTTTCACAAGCCGTTGGAACTTCACAAATTTACTGTAACCAGTAATGGTGGGGTGGATGTGTTGATCTTTTCCTTTTCGGCAGAAGGCTCGTTGACAGTCTGGCTGCGGGATAAGGTCTTTGGATTGTCTGCAGTCCAGAAAACATTGATAGAGGCTATGTTGATGTATATTCAATTGCAAAAAGCTGCTGATGTACAGCCACAGAAGGAATATCGATATCTGTTGCCTTATGAACATATTCCTAACTATATGCAGATGATTGTTACATATCTTTATCAGCTTTTTTTGTCATTGGCTGATGAAGGAATTGTGTCAGAGGTATCATCAGCTCCCGATGCCATGATCTTTGGAAAGGCTATCGGATATTTGAACAGTAATTTGGACAGGCAGCCTACTATTTTAGAAATCGCACGTTTCTGCAATGTCAGTGAGTCAAGTTTGAAGCGTGTTTTTGACAGGTATGCGGGCATGGGAGTACATAAATATCTGCTGAAGCTGAAGATTAAGGCTGCAATGGAACTTTTGCAGGATGGCGAAGGAGTATCTGCCGTTGCGGAGAGGGTCGGCTTCAGCAGTCAAAGTTATTTTTCAAAGGCTTTTAAGCGAGAGACAGGGCAGAATCCTACAGAATTTAAAAGGTGATCTGAAATTACATGTTTTAGAACTGTTTGCCTATGGATATTATCTTTTTGTTAGGTTATAGTGGAGATAATAAACAATTGAGAAAATACGGGGTAAGGAAATAAAATGAACGCTAAAATTTTAAACGAAGTATTGCAGCAGTTTGATTTGGTCACAGACATTGAACCATATGGTAATGGTCATATCAATGATACCTATCTGATTACAGAGCATAAGTATATTTTGCAGAGGATCAATACATCCATATTTAAGAATCCGGATGAATTGATGGATAACATCGAGAATGTCACTGTATTTTTGAAAAAGAAGATTGTCGCAGCCTGCGGTGATCCGGAGAGAGAGACATTGACGGTGATTCCTACTAAGGACGGCAAGAATTATTACAGGTTAGATGATAACAATGTGTTCCGTGTTTACGTATTTATTTCGAATACAAAGTCCATCGAGAACAGTAAGACCCCGGAAGACTTGTATGAAGCAGGTGTGGGTTTTGGTCATTTCCAGAAGCTATTGGCAGACTTTCCAGTAGAAAAGTTGTACGAAACCATCAAAGATTTTCATCATACGCCAAAGCGTGTGGAAGCACTGAAGGAAGCCATTGAGAAAGATACGGCAGGTCGTGCAGACAGTGTTCAGGCAGAGATTGCGTTTGCACTTGAAAATGCTGCATGGGCGGATACTGTTGTGAAAGGCATGGAAGCAGGATCGATTCCTGTTCGTGTAACCCACAATGATACAAAAATCAATAATATTCTTTTCGATGAAGAGACCGGTAAAGCAGTTTGTGTCATCGATTTAGATACGGTAATGCCCGGAAGTATGCTGTATGATTTTGGGGATGCTCTTCGTATGGGAGCTTCCACAGCTGCGGAGGATGAAACGGATCTTAATAAAGTATGGTTTGAAGAGACTGCATTTGCAGCATTTGCAAAAGGGTATCTGAGTGAGATGAAGGATTCACTGACTGAGACTGAAGTGAAGCTGTTGCCTCTGTCGGCTAAGCTTTTGACTTATGAATGCGGCATCCGTTTCCTGACAGATTATCTCAATGGAGATACTTATTTTAAGATTCATAGAGAACATCACAATCTGGACAGAGCAAGAAATCAGTTCAAGCTGGTTGCAGATATTGCTTCGAAAGAGAAACGGTTGAATGAAATCATAGAGGGGCTGTAGAGAAAGCGAAAGATTGCGACATAAAGGAGATACATATATGGGCAAATATGTGTTTGGTGTGGATGTAGGCGGGACCACGGTGAAAATGGGTTTGTTCTCTTCAGACGGAAATCTTTTGAAGAAATGGGAGATACCAACCAGAACACAAAACCATGGTGAGGAGATTTTGCCGGACGTGGCAGCAAGTATCATGGATGCAATGACGGAAGCCGGAATCAGCAAAGACGAGGTGTTGGGGGTGGGAATTGATAGCCCCGGGCTGGTGGATGACAAAGGAATTGTACGTGGAGCAGTTAATTTAAATTGGGAGATCGTTAATATTCCGGAAGTTCTTGGCCAGATGTTAGAGCTGCCGGTAAGAGCCGGCAATGATGGCAATATTGCTGCATATGGTGAAATGCTGCAGGGTGGAGGTAAGGGCCATAAAAATATTGTGATGGTTACATTGGGTACCGGTGTGGGCGGTGCAATCATCACCAATGGCCAGATTTTAACCGGGGCGATTGGTGCCGGTGGTGAAATCGGACATATCCATATAGAAGATAATGAAACCGATGCCTGTGGTTGTGGCTGCATGGGATGCTTAGAGCAGTATGCGTCTGCAACAGGGATTTCAAAATTGGCAAGAAAGCATCTTGCAGCTTCCGATAAAGCAAGCGTTTTGAGAGAATATGACAAGGTCACTGCAAGACATGTTTTTGATGCTGTCAAAGAAAATGATGCTTTAGCAATTGAGATTGCACAGGATTTTGGAAACTATTTAGGAAAAGGCTTAGCAATTGTTGCTGCTATGGTCAATCCGGAAGTATTTGTCATTGGCGGCGGCGTGTCAAAAGCAGGAGAGGTGTTGTTTGACTATATACGTCCGATGTTTGAAAAATATACGTTTTCTTCCATTAAAAATACGCAGTTCAAGCTTGCGGAGTTGGGAAACGATGCAGGCATTTATGGGGCTGCGGGGTTAATATTGGAATAAATGAATCTGTTGGGATATTGTTTATAAAAAACAGGGTATTCTAAGTATGGGGATGCCCTGTTTTTGTACATTATAATGCAACAAGGTTAGAAAAATGTGAAAAAGCAAGAAAAATACGGTTGAAAAAATGTGGAGAAGGTGGTAGGATAAAGTCATATAGAAAAAGACCGTAAAAGATTTTTCCAAGGTCACAGAAGTCCAGAAAAGGCTTTTGATGTCCTATGAGAATGATTTTTCAAAACATGCACCAACGGGTGTTGTGCCTAAAATTCATCATATATGGAATTCGATTCCATCACAGCTTGCTAAAGAAAATAAAAAGTTTGTATATGGTCTTGCCAGGGAGGGGGCAAGGGCGAGAGAGTACGAAGATGCTCTTTTATGGTTAAAGGATAGTGGAATGATTAGAAGAGTCGGTCTCGTTTCAGGAGGGAAATTACCGCTGAAGGCGTATGAGGATTTAAAAGCATTTAAAATATACCATTTAGATGTAGGATTACTTCGGGTATTATGTGAAATAGAGCCGCAGATTATACTGGATTCAGAAGCTGTTTTTAAGGAATTTTCGGGAGCACTTACAGAGCAGTACGTACTGCAGGAGTTACAAGCGATGGAAATGGCTTCTCATATTTATTGTTGGAGTGAGGGGGCTACGTCAGAAGTAGATTTCATTTTCTCCTATAGAAATTGTATTGTTCCACTGGAGGCGAAAGCCGGATTGGTGGTGCATGCTCAAAGCCTGAGGGTATTCTGTGATAAATACAAGCCTGATATTGCCGTAAGAACATCATTAAAGGGATTTCGCATAGATAAGCAATTGCTGAATCTTCCTTTGTATCAGCTTTGGAATATTAAGAGAATATTATCAGATTGTTTGAATAGACCCTAAAAAAGATCCGGAAAGTAAATCACTTTCCGGATCTTTTTCTTAAATGCCATGCAATCTATTTTTCTTTTAACGAAGCAGCAAATTCTTCTAAATCAACAACTGTATTGGTTGCTCTGGATGCTTCCGCAGCAAATACAATCAGATGATTGTCCACAGAAGTGGTAATGCCGGAAACAGAGAAACCATCATACTGGTTGGTCAGGAAATCATAAAGTGTGGTGATGATACCATGATCACCTCCGCCGTGGCCGTTTGTGATACCATCGCCTGTAACAAGATTATGCTCACGAGTCTTTTTGGTCTCGAAATCATAAATGGTAATGGGTGTTTCGCCGTCAATCGCCGCATGGATTTCACCCTTTGTACCCATGATATGGATGAATCGTCCTCCTTTGTTGAAAGCATTCATGGTAAAGGTTACAGTGATATCATCTTCAAAGAGCATATTTACGGTTTGATGATCCACTACATCATTGTCGCATTTGAATACGCATTTGCCATACTGGGTAGTGCGGATGGCATGTTCAACCTGCTCGTCAGTAGGATTTGTCTGTTTTGTAGCAGCACCTCTGAACCAACCATTCTTTTTATCATCCAAATAAAGCTTTACAGCGTTGTAAGGGCAGGTGTCGGCAGCAGGGCAGCCTTCGATACAGTATTCCGGTGATCCTTCCGGTGCATTCTCTCTCTTAAAGTAGGACAGTGTGCCGAAGGACTGAACTTTTTTACATTTTTTGCCGATGAGCCACTGGAGGATGTCCATGTCATGGCAGGATTTCTGTAAAAGCATGCAGGAACTGCGGGTGGAATTGCCCCAATTGCCTCTGACGAAGCTGTGGCTCTGATGAACATTGCCGACACATTCTTCGTGATTAATAGATACGATATCGCCTACAGCACCTTCCAGGATGAGTTTTTTCAGTGCAACAAACATATCGCTGTAGCGAAGCACATGACATACCAGTACGTTTACACCCACTTCTTCCGCATATTGTGCGATTTTCAGGCATTCTTCCGGATTATTTGAGACCGGCTTTTCAAGAAGCAGGTCGTATTTCAGAGAAATAGCGGTCATAGCCGGTTCAAAGTGCTGCTGGTCCATAGTAGCAATGATCGCAATATCAGCAATCTTGCCAAGTGCAAGAAGTGGCTTGTAATCAGTGAAGCACATGTCTTCCGAAAGACCATGCTTTTCCTTTATGTAGTTGCGGCGGCTATCCACCGGCTCGGCAACCGCTACGACTTTGTACTTTTCACCTAATTCGGACATGATATTTGTGTACCCGATGCCGCGTCCGCCGGCACCGATTAAAATTGCAGTAAGTGTCTTTTCCATAGTGACTCCTTTTTTACATATTAGCTTATTGGGCGTTTGCGAAACTCTGTGCTTTCAAGCAGGTGCAAGAAAATTCCGATGCAGGGTCGTTGCGAAGCGTCGGTACTTGGATTTTTCAAGTGTAAACGCCGAAAAATCCTTAGTATCCGCTACGTCTGAGCACCGAGCAAGAGCGTGCCCAAATGGAATATTCTTGCACCTGCTTGAAAATCAGAGAGTTTCGCAATTGCCTATATTAGCTTATAAGTGTTATGGGTTTTTTGATACCTTCACTATAATCGAAAGAAAAGTTACAGTCTATATGAAAATGGCTATATTATGTATACTTTTGGCTCAATGCTTGTATTCGGAAGGAGTCTTGCTGGTTTCCCGTTTAAAGGCTTTGGAAAAATAGCTCTGGTTGTTAAAACCGGTGCGTTCGGCAACGGTGGTGACACTTTCTCCACTTTCCAACAGGTCAATGGCAGCTTTGATTTTCAATTTCAGCAGGTATTGATGGACGCCTATACCTGCATATTTATCAAAGGTACGCTTTAAACCGGCCAGACTGACATTACAGAAATGGGCAACTTCTGCTACAGTAGGCTGCCTTGTCAGATTGTTATTCAAATAGTTTATAGCCTTGCGAAATACTACTGCATCCGGTGCAGTGGATGCGGTGGAAACGCAGCCGTCATTAGCCAATGAGAGGAACAATTGATATAAGTGCACCGCCACCATTTGCGAATAATTAGGGATATGATGAAAAGGAGCCAGGTAATGGCGCACAATATCCTTCACAGATTGGGCTGCAGTCTGTTCCTGCATGTATGAAAGGAGATTACGAATAATGTTTATCTGGGCATCGGAGAGCTTGAATACCTTGTCCTTCAGCCAGACGGTAAGATTGCCCTCAGCAGAATAAGAGAAGATCAAAAGGTCTGCCCCCTCCGGACTTTCAATGGTAAATTTATGGAGTTCCATAGGTTTATGGAAAATGATTTCTCCATCTTCCAGATAATAAATCCGTTCATCCGCAGAAACACAGACTCTGCCTTTTATAACATATAAACATTCCCAGAAATTGTGGGTTTCCCCGAAAAATGCATAATCATTGTCATAATGCAGTTGAAAAAGAGAGTACATATCTGAAATATGAATTTGTTCTTGGATGGGATAGGGTTCCCAAATGTGTTGATTCATGTTACGCAACTCCTTTTTTGAGTTTTTCATTTGATATTTAAGCGTGAATCCGCTTTCTGTATTCAGCAGGAGTAACGCCATATTTTTTTGCAAATGATTTATAAAACCATGACAGGTTATCAAAACCACATTCATAGCAGATGTCGGTCACCTGCAGGTTGCTGATCAGCAACAGTTTTGCGGCATGCTCCAGACGCAGATTGCTCACATACTCAGTAGGAGTGGTCTGATAATATTGTTTTAAGGACCTGGCTGTATGTTCCCGGCTTTTTCCGGAAAGCTCGAATAATCGATCAATACCGGCAATAAAATTTTGTGGAAATTTCATCTTTTCATATGTACTTTCCAACCACACCGGAATTTCATCCTGGGGCTCTGTATAGTTATAAAAGAATCTACTGAAAACAGAGATCAGCGTGGTTCTGGCTTTGAAACGGATGTAATCAGGATCCGAATGCTGGCTCAGTTCAATAAAATCATAGACTAACGATTCCTTCTCTCGGGGAGAGAGATTGACAATGGGCGGAAATGGCGAGGCCAATAAGGCCACTGAAGGATAACCGGGTCCTAAAAAATCCAGCATTTGTGTGAAGGTATCTTTGGAGAATGCTAAATTTAAAAATTCAAAATAGTTGCCGTCCCCGCTCTTATAATCATGTACATCAAAATCACGTATGAACAAAAGCTGTCCCTCACTGAGCAGCTGTTCTTCATTATTGATGATGTGGCAGACTTCTCCCTTTAAGACCATGAATAATTCGTAATAATTGTGACTGTGAGGGCGGAAATATTCGGTATCACTTCTGACATAACGGCATAAACATCCCGCTTGAGGCTCTAAATGATATTTGGCATCTAACATTTTCGGTTCCATGATTATACCTCCTGATATCACCGTAGCACACAAAAAATATCATGTCAAGAGTAGTTTGCAGATGGGGCGTGTTATATAATGTAGTTGCAGTAGTTGATTATGAAACTATGAATTTATATTTGAAACAAGGAGGTAACGATCGTGGATTTTATCAAGCAAAAAATTCGTGTTATGACGGAGAAGTTGAATGAAATTAAGACCTTCAAATCAGAACCTGTAACTTATTCATTTGTGGAATGTCCGGAGTACAAGATTTCCAATACACCGCCGGCGGAGGATGCAGCCTGGCAGGCATATGTGCCAAATAAGTTGTTTGAAGGTGTGGATCATCATTATTGGTTACATATGCAGCTGCCTGCAGTGGAAGTGGCAGACGGACAGGAGCTGCGGCTTTCCGTTAAAACAGGCAGGGAAGGTCAATGGGATGCTAAAAATCCTCAGTTTACTGTGTTTGTAAACGGTGTAACTACTCAGGCATTGGATACCAATCATACCTGGCTGCCTTTAAAAGCAGGACAGAAGTATGATATTTATATGTATCTCTATACCGGTATGGTGGGCGGACATTTTGAGGTAAATGCATTTTTAGAGACCGTGGATTTAGATACAGAAGGGCTTTACTATGATATTAATGTTCCTTATCTGTGCATGTTAGAGTTGGGTGAGGAGTCCTATGACTATATCAAGATCCGCGACTGCCTGGACAAAGCTCTATTCAGGCTGGATCTGCGGGAGGTATATTCTGAGGAGTATCACAGAAGTGTGGAAGAGACCAGAAAATATCTCAAGGAAGAATTTTATGAGAAGCTTTGCGGTGAGTCTGAAAGTATTGTCAGCTGTATCGGACATACACATATCGATGTGGCATGGCTTTGGACTGTTGCCCAGACCAGAGAGAAGGCCCAGAGGAGCTTTTCTACGGTCATCAATATGATGAAGCGTTATGGGGATTATGTCTTTATGTCCAGCCAGCCCCAGCTGTATCAGCACGTGAAAGAAAGTGATCCGGAATTATACGAAGAAATCAAGAAGGCAGTGAAGGAAGGACAGTGGGAGCCGGAAGGGGCTATGTGGCTGGAGGCAGACACCAATCTGATTCATGGAGAAAGTCTGATTCGTCAGATTTTATACGGAAAGCGGTTTATGAAAGAAGAGTTCGGTGTGGAGAACAAGATTCTCTGGCTGCCGGATGTATTCGGTTACAGCGGAGCACTGCCACAGATATTGAAAAAATGTGGTGTGGACCAGTTCTTTACTGCAAAGATGTGTTGGAATGAGACCAATCCTATGCCTAATGATACTTTTATCTGGGAGGGTATCGACGGCAGTCAGGTGTTCACTTCTGTAATCGATGGTTATGTGCGCAGACTGGATCCTAAGCAGATTTATAAAACCTGGAAGGATTATAAAAATAAATCCCTGACCAATGATACTCTGCTTACCTTTGGATTTGGTGACGGGGGCGGTGGTCCTACCTATGAAATGATGGAAAATTACGAGCGTCTCAAATATGGTATTCCGGGTATGCCTAAGGCCAAGGTAGAGAAGGCGGGAGAATTCTTTGACCGTATTGAAGCCGATTTCAGAAAGAATGCCAAGGAATTGTGCAAGGAACCTAAATGGGTAGGTGAAATGTATTTAGAGATGCACAGAGGTACCTATACTTCCATCGCAAAGAATAAAAAGAACAACCGCAAGAGTGAGCTGTTGTATCTCATGGCAGAGAGCATTGCAGCAGCAGATATGGTACTCAACGGCGGCAGCTATCCGGAAGAGACTATTTACAAGAATACAGTGAACATCCTGCTGAATCAGTTCCATGATATCATTCCGGGATCTTCCATCAAGGAAGTTTACGATGTAACAGACGTGGAATATGCAAGGATTTTGCAGGAAGGTCAGGAGATTTTAGAACAGAAGATAGCGGCAATCAAGGCCAACTTAAAGACGGACGGCGGTATTTTTGTATTTAATCCCACACCATTTGAAATCACCGATTATATCAAGGTGGATGGTAAGCTGTATTATGGGGACAAGATTCCGGCACATGGCTGGAAGGTGATACCTGCTTGTCCTGTAGAGAATACAGTGATGGTAACTGCAAAAACACTGGAAAATGATGTAATCAGAGTGGAATTTAACGATCAGTATCACATTGTGTCCATATTTGATAAAGAAGCACAGAGAGAAGTGTTAGCGGAAGGTGCAGAAGCCAATCGTATGGAAATATTTGAGGATTATCCGAGAGAATATGATGCATGGGAAATTACTGACTACTATAAGCAGAAGATGTGGGTGGTTGATGATGTACAGGAAGTTAAAATGTTGGAGGATGGTATCCGTGTAGAAAGAAAGTATCGCAATTCTACCATTATGCAGGATATCACTCTGAAGCCGGACTCCAAAAAGATTGACTTTGCAACAACGGTCGACTGGCATGAAGACCATGTACTCCTAAAGGCTGCCTTCCCAGTAGATATTCACAGCAGAAACGCTACCTACGATATTCAGTTCGGTAATTTAGAGCGTCCGACGCATCAGAATACCAGCTGGGATGCTGCTAAGTTTGAAGTATGTGCACATAAATGGGCAGACTTGTCAGAAGGTGATTACGGTGTAAGTATCTTAAATGACTGCAAGTATGGTTACAGCATAGAAGAGAATGTTATGAAAATTTCTCTGCTCAAGGCAGCAACCTATCCCAATCCGGAAGCCGACAGAGGACTGAATCAGTTTACCTATTCCCTGTACCCTCACAAGGGAGATTATAGAGTGGGCAACACTGTTATGGAAGGATATCTGCTCAATACACCTCTGCAGGCAGCATTCATGAATGCAAATGACGGTGCATTATCTGATAACTATACCATGATCCGCTGTGATAAAGAGAATGTGCTGATCGAGACCATCAAGAAAGCGGAAGAAGACGAATCCATTATCGTACGTCTGTATGAAACCTATGATCAAAAAGCAGAAATACTGCTGACCCCTGCTTTTGATTATAAA
>JAZPYS010000017.1:0-3911 GCA_045544275.1 Acetatifactor sp.
GATCGACCATCAGATTGGCAAAACCGACGCTCCCATGCCGCCGGATGAGCAGAAGCAGCATGCTGATCAAAGCGGCTTCCAGCCATATAAGAGCAAGTACCGCAAAGCAGGCACCGGCGGCATCTACCAGCTAAACGACCACCTCTGGGAGGGAAAATACTCTCCCAGGGATGCCCACGGCAAGCGGATCTCCCGTAATGTCTACGCCAAAACCCGTGAAGAATGCGAAGAAAAACTGGCAGCGATGATTGAGGAAATGAGAAGGGCGATTGCGGCGGATAAAGAAAAGCTAAAAGCCGCTAATCAGTAAAGCGAAACACAAAACCGCCGACATCATGCAGATGTCGGCGGATAAATATTATGTGATTGTTATCAACCGCACTGAAGAATCAGCCAGCTGTTTTCAAAGTTCCGAGCAGCAAGATCCTCGGTGGTGATCCACAGATACAGACGCCCCATGTCACCCCACATCATGCCGATATCCTCGTTGCTGTCAACCTGAAGCAGGAGATTCCAACGGGCTGCATTTTTGTCAAGACCCCGGGATTTAGCAATTCGATAACCGTCTGGGGTGCCACAGTTGATCTTGTGGGTCACATACTCGCATTCCAGTTCCATGCCGCTCTGGACAGGATCAGCATGGCCCAAAAGTTTGTTGCAAATTTCCGAACTGTTTTCATCAAGCCATTCCCAATACTGATCCTGAAGATCGTCGTCATCCGGGAAATCCAGGTTGTTGGTCAGATCACTTTCGGTCGAAGGCAGCTCCATAACAGCTTCGAAGCACATCCGGGCACTGCCGAAAAGTATGCCGTTGTCATCATCCTCCAGGTCAGCAGGTGCATCTTTCCGGGCAAGGGCGGCGGGATCTCCGTCGTAGAAATAGACCTTCCAACCATCGGAATCCTCGGGATTGAAACCCCAGGGCATTCCGTCGGGGGAACAGTCGTAGAAGAAATACAGCATACCCCGTTCCGGTAATTTATGTTCCAGATCAAAAGGAGCCACCTCTGCAAAGTTGATTTGCGCAATGAAGCTCATGGGAATGTCAGTGATGTCCATTCGGAACCATTCAACATCAGAGGGAAGATCCGGATGACCACCAAATTTGGAGCTACCCAGGGGGATATCCTCCTCATCCTGAATGTCCAGAGAAATTTGGACGGAATTCTTGGCAAGGGGAGCAAGCGCATTGAAATAATCAGACAGGCCGCACTCACTCATATCTTCTCTAATTTCTTCCAGTGTTTTCATAGAGATCTCCTTTCGGCGGGATGAATAATGATAATCACATTTTATCACAATGAATGGAAAAGCACAAGATGGAAGAAGTTTCACAGAGGTTAGAAAGTGTAGCGTTACAATTGATGTGAGACTAATTGAATAGAAAAAGGCGATTGAGTTCGTTAGAATAAAGTTACCACACCCAACCCTAACGAAAGGACTCAATCGCCATGGATATAGTAACAGATGTTAAGCAGAAAAACAAGCGGTATTTACCGCACGAACTGAGTACCAGAATCAATTCTGTGAAATTGTATCGACAGACAAGGGATATGGACTTTGTACTACGTCGGTACCATATCTCAAAAGCATCCCTTATGCGCTGGAACAAGCGGTATGATGGAACCAAGGAGTCTCTCATGGATAAGTCACACCGTCCCCATAGCCGGCATCCTAAGGCACACACCGAGGAAGAACTTGGATGGATCCGGAACTACCACCGCCGTAACCCCAACATCAGCATCTGTGAGTTATACGGCAAACTGCTCCAAGACAAAGGATACAGACGACATCCCGGCTCTTTGTATCGTGTATTTATTCATCTCGGCTATCGCAAAAAGGTAGAATCTACCAAAAAGAAATCCAAGCATTTAGGGCACTATGATACACCCACAGAATTGGGCAAAAAATGGCAAATGGATGTGAAATATGTGCCAATTATCTGCTATGTGGGTACTGATGGTGAGAAATTCTACCAATATACCATGATTGAAGAAGCAACCAGAGAGCGTTTTATTTACGCCTACAGGGAAAACAGCAGTTACAGCACGGTAGACTTTGTGCAGCGAGCAATCAGCTATTTTGGTTATGCCCCTGATATGATTCAGACAGACAACGGCGGGGAGTTTACACATATATCAAAAACAAAGCGCATTCATCCATTGGACGCATTGTGTTCTCGACTTCATATCGCACACAAGACAATTCGGCCTGCAACTCCCTGGCACAATGGCAAGGTAGAACGGAGCCACAGAAATGACCAGGAGCGGTTTTACAACCATCTTAGCTTCTACTCCTACGAAGACCTGCAAATTCAGATGAAGCGGTACTTACGGCGTTCTAACCAGATACCTATGTCCGTCCTTGGTTGGAAGTCTCCGATCCAAAAGCGGCAGGAGCTGGAGGCCGCCCGGCTTTGCTGACTCCAGTCGGGCTACGCCCTCCTTCCGTCAGCAAAGCCAATATACAAAACTTGGAACTCTTTGTCTTTTTTACGGTCTCACATCATTGACAAACGAACAGAAGAAGTTTCACAGAGGTTAGAAAGTGAGCCGCTATAAACAAAGAAAAGACAGTCAGCGTTCGAAGGGGCGCTGGCGGTCAAAATATTAGGCTTGGGTATCAGGAGAAACAAAGGGCAGGTTGCCGAGGTTATTATTTTCACTGCCGTCTGGTATGGATTTGAGATATTCCGTATCTCCCCGGTGGGCAATGCCGACACCGACGTTTCCCGTTGCTTTGCCATATTTACTGTATGGTGGCTGCAGGCCGAGCGGTAATATGCAGAGTTTACAATGGTGAAATCTGTGTGGTATAATATCATCAAATGAGGTGAGATAGGATGATCTGCTGTTTAGTCAGACATGGAAAAGACGATGATACTGTGCGAGGTGGCTGGAGTCAGCAACCACTGACGGATGAAGGGGAAGTGCAGGCGGCAGAGCTGGCAGTCTTTGCACAGAAAAGTGGCCTGGGTATTCAGCAGGTCTATTCCAGCGACTTGCTGCGTGCAATGCAAACCGCTCAGATTGTAGCAGACAGCCTCCGCTTACCAATTGTACCGAAGCCGGAGTTCCGGGAGGTTAATAAAGGAAATCTTGCCGGCATAAAAAATGAATTGGCGGCAGAGCAATATCCCGGATTGTATTGGAACACTCTTGCTTGGGAACAGCAGTATCCCGGCGGAGAAAGCCCCAAAGAATTCTATGAAAGAATTCGCTGTGCATGGGATGTGCTTCAAAAAGATATCCTGGAAAGAAATGAGAATGCTACGCTTGTGACCCACGGTGGTGTGATGCATGTGATACTGTCCATCGTGAAAGGGGAAATCTATTCCAATCAGGCAAGTCCTCGTAAAATCAGAAACGCAGAACTGATTGCACTGAAATATCAAAGCGGGAAATGGACAGAACAAGATATTGAAATCACAGCCCAATCGATATAAACCGAATCTTGACCTTTTGACAGACAATAGGAGCGGAGTCGCTATGAATACATATGAGCAATTTAAGAAACTAGATATCAACTTTGCCTGCCTTGGCATTCAGCAGTTGGAGCATTATGAAAACTATTATTGCACCCCGAAGGATGCGGTAATCATTGGCTCTGCAGGGGTGGATGGCATTCACTACTGCACCATACCCGAATTTGGTGAGATGATCTTTGCTGTCAGCCCGATGAATTTTGGCGACTGCGTGCATCCCATCGCTAAAAACTTTGATGATCTTCTGCGGCTGTTGCTGTCCTGCGCAGATATGGCGGTTCTTGAGCAGTGCTATGCCTGGGACAAAGAAGAATACAAGGCGTGGCTGATTGACTGTCCTGCTACGAAGGAACAGGCACAAGCGCTGGCAGCCATTCAGGCAGAATTCGGTTTGGAGCCGATGGAAGATGCTTTTGCCTATGTG
>JAZPYS010000018.1:0-6771 GCA_045544275.1 Acetatifactor sp.
TGCTTCATCAGGAAGAGGTTGTAACCAGAAGAACCAAATATGATCTGAATAAAGCAGAAGAAAGAGATCATATTTTACAGGGTCTGTTAAAAGCACTTGATTTTATTGATGAAGTGATTGCAATCATCAGAAGCAGTCAGAATACTCCTATTGCTAAGGAAAGATTGATCGAAAGATTTGATTTGACCGATGTGCAGGCTCAGGCAATCGTGGATATGCGCCTGAAAGCACTGACCGGTTTAGAAAGAGAGAGGCTGGAGAACGAGCATCAGGAACTGTTGGAAAAAATTGCCGGATTAAAGGCTATTTTGGCCGATGAAAAACTGCTTTTAGGCGTAATCAAAGAAGAAATTACATTGATTTCCGATAAATTCGGTGATGATAGAAGAAGTAAGATTGGTTATGATGAAGATGATATTGATATGGAGGATTTAATTCCAATGTCAAATACCATTGTTGCCAGAACAAACCTTGGATATATCAAGAGAATGACAATTGACAATTTCAAGACCCAGAATCGCGGCGGCAAGGGTATCAAGGGTATGCAGACCATCGATGAAGACTATATTGAAGATCTTCTCATGACATCTACCCATGATTATCTGTATTTCTTTACCAATTATGGTCGTGTATACAGAATGAAGGCTTACGAAATCCCGGAAGCAAGCAGAACTGCAAGAGGTGTAGCGATTGTAAATCTGCTGCAGTTAAATCCCGGTGAAAAGGTGTCTGCTATGATTCCTATTAAGGTAGAAGAGATGGAGGGCAAGAACCTGTTCATGGCTACCAAGAAGGGACTTGTGAAGAAGACCTCTTTAGATGAATTTGCAAATATCCGTAAGACCGGCCTTGCAGCAATTAGTCTTCGGGATGATGATGAATTAATCGAAGTGAAACTGACCAATGAGGAAAGTGAGATCTTCCTTGTGACAAAACAAGGTATGTGCATTCGCTTTAAAGAGACAGACGTGAGAGCAACCGGACGTACTTCCATGGGTGTGATCGGTATGAATTTAGATGATGAAGACGAAATCGTGGCAATGCAGGAGCAGAGCCAGGGGGATTCGCTTCTGATCGTGTCTGAAAATGGTATGGGTAAGAGAACATACTTAGATGAGTTCAATGTACAGTACCGTGGTGGTAAAGGTGTAAAATGCTACAAGATCACAGAAAAGACAGGTGATGTAGTAGGTGCCAAGGCAGTAAATGATGATAATGAAATTATGATGATCACCACAGAAGGTATCATTATCAAACTGCGTGTTCAGGATATTTCCACCATGGGACGTATCGCTTCCGGAGTGAAGATGATGAATCTTGATGAAGATGTGGTCGTTGCCCGTATCGCTAAGGTAAAAGATAAAGTAGAAGGCGAGAGTGATGATGGGGAAGTCACGGAAGACGATGAAAATATTTGAAATCATGTATATGTATAGAAAAATAGCTTCATTGGAAATGATACTGGGGTCTATACAAAAAAATTGAGCTAAGCGATCCTCTTTTACACCATTTTTCATAGTAAAAAGCGTATAAATGGGCATTATGAAAAAAAAGGAATGTTCAGACCCCGAAAAAATCAGAATACGGGGTCTGGATAAATGATTTTTATACATAAACCCCGGATTAATTCAGGAACATTGATTTTACTTAATAGTGAATTGTAATATGGACAATACCAGATTTGAGTCCGCCAAAGATAAAATTATAAATGTAGATCGGCAGCGTTTTGGCATCGGAACGCTGTCCGAAAAAACGCTCCATGCCATTTTAAAAAATTATTATGAGCCGGACCAGAATAAACATGAGATTCCTATAGACAGGTATGTTGCAGATATCTTTACAGGAGAGGAGATCATTGAAATCCAGACGGCTCAGTTTAACCGCATGCGGGACAAAATGAATGCCTTCCTGCCTTTGTATCCGGTGACAATCGTGTATCCCATTCCCAGAGAGAAATGGCTCTATTGGGTAGACCCGGAGACCGGAACGATCAGTGAAGGCCGCAAATCTCCCAAAAAAGGCAATGAATATACTGCTTTTGCAGAACTCTATAAAATAAAACAGTACCTGAAGGAACCCAATCTGAAGCTGAAATTTGTTTTGATTGATGTGGATGAGTATAAACTCCTGAATGGATGGGGCAGTCAGAAAAAAAATAATGCTTCTAAATATGATCGCATTCCCAGGCAGATATACAAAGAGGTGTTGATTGAGCGAAAAGAAGATTATATGCAATTCATTCCATATGAATTGGAGGATCATTTTACATCCAAAACTTTTGGACAGGCCGCTCATATTCCTCGAGAGCTTGCCACTGTGGTGCTGAATATATTGGACTATATGGAAGTGGTGGAGCGGATTGGAAGAGATGGAAATGGATATTTATATAGGGTGAGAAAATAAAATTTTTAAGTTGAATTTACATTATAATTATGCTACACTCATCTTGCATAAAAAAGAATAAGAAACATGATAGGTGTCGGATAAATGGAAACATTTGATCCGGTGAAAAGGGAATCGGGTGGAAATCCCGAACGAACTCGTCGCTGTGATAAAGGAGCTTTATTTTCAGCTGCCGTGATGCAGGCAGTGATACGTCACTGGGAAACCGGGAAGACAAAATAAAGTGATGATATTTAAGTCAGAAGACCTGCCTGTGATGGTACTGTGAAACCACGAGTAATTGGTTGGTACATATGGGATGAACTCTATGGAGGGTTTGTCTTGCTTTGATGCGCTGCGGCAGTAGTATGTCAGGCTATATAATGTATTACAGACCTCTTACTGAAAAGTAGGAGGTTTTTCTTTTCTTATTTAAGCAATAGTTAATTTCGAAATTCTTTGATTTTCAAGCCTGTGCAAAAAAATTTCAATGAAGGGGCCTTTCGAGGCGTCGGCACTTAAAAGTTTCGAGTGTAAACGATGAAAATTTCTTAGTGTCCGCTACTACCGAGAACGGAGCGAAAGCGTCCCCAAATGAAATCTTTTTGAACAGGTTTGGAATCAGAAGAATTTCGAAAATTCCTATTATTTAACATTCAGAAAGTGAGGAAAATACAGATGAACGAGAAGAAACAGATGAACAAAAAGGCCCTTTTGGGTGTGATCGCAGTGGTGGTGTTGGTAGGTATCATGGGAATTTTTTACAGTGTATTCCGTGAAAAGCCAGTAGAAGGCAGCAAAGAAATTACTATTGAAGTGGTAAATCAGGCGAAGGAATCTACAATTTATGAAGTGCATACGGATGCAGAATATTTACAGCAGGCAATGGAAGAAGCAGAAGGTCTGGAATTTGAAGGGTATGATTCAGAATATGGGTTTACTACCACTTCTGTAAATGGTGAAGTTGCTGACTTTAATGTAGATGCATCATATTGGAGTTTTTATGTAAATGGTGAATATTGTAATTATGGTATCAGCAGCCAGCCTGTAGAAGACGGTGATTCATTCCAGATTGTGTATGAAGTGTATGCAGCAGAATAAACTATTTGTAACCATAAGAGATATTACCATGATCGGTGTCATGGTAGCGGTCATTGAAGTCTGTAAAGTAACAATGGCATCCCTTGCGAATATTGAACTGACCACCTTCTGGATTATTATGTTTACTTTATTTTTAGGAAAAAAGAGCATTTTTGCAGTACCGGTGTTTATATTAATTGAGGGAACCATATGGGGCTTTGGTCTATGGTGGATCATGTATTTGTATATTTGGCCGCTGCTTGCCTTGATTACATGGATTTTCAAAAATCAGGATAATGTGTGGTTTTGGAGCATCCTTTCCAGTTTGTTTGGTTTGGCCTTTGGTGCTTTAAGTGCAATACCTTATTTTTTTATAGGGTTTTCAAGCGGAGGCATCAGAGGGGGACTCAGCGGATTGTTTTCATACTGGATTGCCGGAATTCCCTTTGACATTATTCATGGAATTGCAAATTTTGTATTGATGATGGTTTTATATAAACCGGTCAGACATATTATGAAAAAAGCAAAGAACCTTCTGCCCGAGTAGGCGGGAGGTTCTTTGTCTTGGAGTAAGTCCTATTGTCATTGACCAATCCTTAAATTTGCTTGCACATATTTTTTTGGTGCAATTCCGGTTTTTTTTGTAAAGATACGGGAAAAATAGTAAATATTTTTAAAATTAAGTTCTTCGGCCACCTCACTAACTGTCATTTCATTGGTTAGCAAGAGTTCTTTTGCACGTTCAATTTTTCTGTTTAATCGGTATTCAGTCGGACTGTATCCACTGTACCTTTTGAAAGTTTTGCGAAAATAAGATTCGCTTACATGACACATGTCAGCAATTTGTGCAATGGACAATGCCTGTAAGGCATCGTTTTCTATGTAGTGAATGCCATCGTAAATTGCAGCAAATTCAGTATCTGATAAATAATGCTTATGAAATGCAAAGCTGATGTCATATAAAATGCCAAAAAAGAGAGATTTTATAGACATGACTGATTTTACCGGTGCCTGATATAATTTCACCATATCAAACATTTTTTTTTGAATGTATTTTGGATAATGTTCCTTCCAATTCTCGATTGTTTCTGAAAACACACATTCTTCCTGATTTTCAATCATTAAAAACTCAATTCGAATACAGCCAGGGGTCTTTGCATCTGTATGGGAAAAACTCACTTCATAAGCAGCACCTTTGGGAATATAAACCAAATCACCCGGCATGGCATCAATTTGCACTCCGTTTTTCATTCGATAATGTCCCTGACAGCTATGAAAATAGACCAAAGCATTTTTTTGTTTCGGTGAATTTAGTAAGGAATATTTCATATTTTCTTTATGTATTCGAAGTGCTGGCACGATATCGAAAAGTATAATATCATAAGAATATGCATTTTCAATGGATAGTAGTTTCATATCATTTTTTCTCCTATATTTATAGAATATTTCTATCAGAGGAAAATGTCAATCATAAATCGAAAAGTATAAATATAGATTTCTTTTGTGCATGGAGTTATAGGGTATTTTTGCAATATAATATATTTAATTTCAAAAATGAAAAGGAGGGCATTTTATGATTAATCAAACACAGTATGCAAAAGCAATGAAAAATTCTGAGTTTGTGTTGCTCAAGATTGCGGAAGCAAAACCGGGAGATAACATTGTTGTGATTGGCGATAGTGAATATTTTGAGGAATCTAAAATCTTTTGTGAATGTGCAAAGAAATTAGGGATGCGGCCGATTTTAATCGATTTAGATGTTTATGGAGGGGAGGAAGGGTACGATAATCTTCCAATCATGGAACCTCTGCGTCAGGCAATCCTTCATGCAGACATTTCATTTATGACAACACCACAGATTAAAACCAGCTTTGCTCATTTTTTAGGATCCCAGGCTTCCGGAGATACTGCATTGACCGGAGCAGGAAAAAGATATATATTTGAAATTAACGGAATTGAAAAATGGAATCTGAATGAGGAAGAAGTTCTTTTGAATTTTAAGAGAGCGGAAGCCTTGTATCGTTGGTTGAAAAATGCAGAAGAAGTACATGTGACAACCCCGAAAGGAACTGACCTGAGAGTAAAGGTTGGTAATTTGCCGGATGGAATGTACCCGGTTCTTGGAATTGTTCCATTTTATTCAGAAGTTGCAATCGTACCAAGTCTTGGCACTGTCAATGGTACCGTGGTTGCAGATGGGGCATCTGAACGAGCATATAATCAGAGAGGATTTCCGATTCGTCCAAACTTTACAGGACACTGGGAACTTTATAAAGAACCCATGAAAATGGTTTATAAAGACAGCGATCTGATTGAATATTCCGGTGATCCGATACAGGTAGAAAGATTAAATACCTTAATGGAGACTGTTTCACCAAAACCGGATTTATGTGATGAGTTGGGAATTGTTACAACAACCTCCATTGAAAACAATCTTTATGGATGGCAGGTAGATGGCAGCCACCAGATGAAATGTGTTCATGTAGCAATCGGAAACAACCACGACAGAAAAACAATTATTCATTCTACCGAGCATGTGGATTTTGATGTACATGAGCCGATAATTACAGTGGATGGCCATATGATTTTTGATGGAAATCAGTTTAATGATGATCTGATCTTCCAAATGGCTAAAAAATTTGAATAACGTATTATAAAAACAGCTTGCCTTTGATGGCAGGCTGTTTTCTTTGAAACTACCGTGTGGGCACGATCTCCAGCCAGTATCCGTCAGGATCCTGAATAAAATAAATCCCCATCTTGGGATTTTCATAGCAGATGCAGCCCATTTCTTCATGCAGCTTATGTGCAGCTTCGTAATCATCTGTGCGGAATGCTAAGTGAAATTCGCATTCGCCTAAGTCGTATTTTTCGGAGTGCTCCTTTAACCAGGTTATCTCCAAGTGAACTACCTATTGTCTAAAGTCAATGGGCTTCCTGCTTCACAGACCTCGCAATCTACTATCTCCACAGGCGTTAATTCGGGCAGTCCCTGCCCTACATATTTGATTTTCTTATGCTATTTTTCTTAATCCCTCTGCCAGTATATTCTTCGCAGCATTGATATCTCTGTCATGCTTTGTACCGCAGACAGGACATACCCATTCCCTTACTGTCAGATTTTTCGTCTCTGTATTTTGGTATCCGCAAACGGAACATAACTGGCTACTTGCATAAAATGTATCTATTTTGACATACTCCCTGCCATTCCACTTTGCTTTATACTCTAACTGCCTTGTCAGCTCATACCATGATACATCACTTATGGCCTTTGCCAGATGATGATTTTTTACCATGTTTTTTATCTGC
>JAZPYS010000019.1:0-18606 GCA_045544275.1 Acetatifactor sp.
GTTGGCATTGAATGGAACGCCGCCTGCTGCCTGGGGCCAGAGACCTACGGTATGATCGATATAATATTTGTCAAATCCGCTTTCCTTGATTTCTTCCATGGAAAGATTTTTCGTCAGCTGGAAGACGATGGCACCGATCATCTCAAGGTGCGCTAATTCTTCCGTACCGATATCTGTTAAAAGCCCTGCAACTTCCTTGTAAGGGGTTGCGAAACGCTGTGATAAATATCGCATGGATGCAGCAAGCTCACCGTCAGGACCGCCGAACTGTGAGATGATAACCTGTGCAAGCTTGGCATTAGGTTCTTTGATGTTTACCGGAAACTGTAATCTTTTTTCATAATTCCACATATATTAGCATGCTCCTTCCCATGGAAGCGGTCCGCTGTTCCATTTCCATTTATTATTTACTGCAGCATATTCCTTGCTAAGCGGTTCAAAAGTGGTGGAATATTCCTGCATCATTTTTGTTTTTACTTTGGCATAATAGTTAAAGTAATCAATGGCCTCTTGATTGTCAGGATGGGTATCAAGGAATAACATCAATTCTACTAAAGTAAAATCTACGATTCCGATATCATTCAACATTCTATTTCTATCCATTAATTTTTGCACCTCCTTCCAAGGAATGGTCTGTTCAGCTCAGGGAAGATGGTGCCATTCTTGAAGCCTTCTTCCAGATTTTCGCACATTTTAAACTGTTGCCAGGGAACATATGCCATGGCAACAGGGGTGTTGTCTGTATATTTCTTGTCAAAAGAACATTCTTTCATAAGGACTCCTTTCTATAAAAATACTGGTGCTTTATTAGTATTGTATGTGCTGCATGAGCTTATGTGATTTAATTTCTGCCAATTTTTTTAATGAATCTTTGAAAATGAGTAAATTCACTCTTTTGTAAATGAATAATTAATGGTATACTAATATAATGATAAATTTATAACAAGCCTTAGATAAAGGAGAAACATAATGATGGATATGCATAACAATATCTGGCACAGCATCAGTTCGGATCGAGTAGCTCCTGAAGATTTTATATGTGTGATAGAAATATCCAAGGGAAGTAAGAACAAATATGAGCTTGATAAAGAAACAGGCTGTCTGATGCTTGACCGTATTTTACATACGTCTACCCGATATCCGGCAAATTATGGTTTTATTCCAAGAACTTATGGTGATGATGGTGATCCTCTGGATGTTTTATTGTTATGTACGGAACCGATTCAGCCTATGACATTGGTACGAGCTTACCCGATCGGTGTGATTTCTATGTTGGACAATGGCAAGAATGATGAGAAAATAATTGCAGTGCCTTTTGATGATCCGTATTATAATCATTTCAAGGATATTCATGAGCTGCCTTGCCATGTGGTATATGAGATGGAGCATTTCTTCACTATATATAAGGCATTGGAACACAAGACTACTGCAGTCAATGAAAAGGGAGATCGAGCCGAAGCAGTACGTGTGATTCAGCAATGTCTGTATAATTATATTGAAAAATTTACATTAAATAATGATTTATAAATTACGAAAGGATATTAAAATAAATGAGTAATGGTATGAGAGGGATTGATACGCCCGTAAGACAGCGCAGAAGAATGGTTTTTAAAGAAGTTGCAAATCTGGCATACAATTCAACGAATTTAAAGGATGATATGGAAGCTCTGCCATATAAGATGGTGGATTATGATGAGTCGGAATATTGGGAAAGTGTGTATCGAGACAGAGCGATTATTCGAGAGAGATTGCGACTTGCTATGGGCATGAGTCTTCGTCCGGAAAACCGCAATCGTCCGGGTCATCTGACAGAAGGCATGGAAGAAAGTAATATTGATGAGAAATACTATGAACCACCGCTGATGCAGGTGATTCCCTCCGCATGTAATGCCTGTCCGGAAAATATGTACATAGTGACGGATCAGTGTATGGGATGTGTGGCACATCCCTGTCAGGCAGTATGCCCAAGAGGAGCCATTCGTTTTGTGAATGGCAAGTCTGTGATCGATCAGGAGAAATGTATTAAGTGCGGTAAATGTAAGGCGATCTGTCCTTATGATGCCATTACACACAAAGAAAGACCTTGCAAGGCAGCATGTGGTATCGGTGCGATCAAGAGTGATGCCAAAGGCAGAGCAGTGATTGATAATGACATGTGTGTATCCTGTGGTCAGTGTATGGTAAGCTGTCCTTTTGGTGCAATTGCAGATAAGTCTCAGATTTTCCAGCTGATCAAGGCCATGAAATCAGGACGCAAGATCATTGCGCAGGTTGCACCGGCGTTTGTTGGACAGTTTGGTCCGAAGGTGAACCCGGATATTTTTAAAACAGCTTTGAAAGAACTTGGTTTCTTTGATGTATATGAAACAGCAATTGGTGCAGATTTAGGATGTATGGCGGAAGCAGAACATTATGTAAAAGAAGTGGCATCTGGTAAGCAGGCATTCAGCCTGACGTCCTGCTGTCCTTCCTGGTCAGTGATGGCAAAGCATTTATTCCCGGAGACCATTGACAAGATCAGCAATGAGTTGACACCCATGGTGGCTACTGCGCGAATCATTAAACAGGAACATCCGGATGCATCGGTGGTATTTATCGGACCATGTGCCTCCAAGAAGTTGGAGGCTTCCAGAAGAACCATTCGTTCTGACGTGGATTTTGTAATCACATTTGAAGAATTGACCGGTATGTTCGAGGCGAAAGGTATTTTGCTGGATGAAATCAAAGCAATGGATGAGATGAAGGATGCAACGGGAGCAGGCCGTGGTTATGGTGTGGCAGGCGGTGTTGCAAATGCTATCGAAGAATGCATCAAGAAATATTATCCGGGAACAGAAGTGAAGATCCAACATGCAGAAAGCCTTGCAGAATGTAAGAAGATGCTGCTTCTTGCAAAAGCAGGTAAGATGAATGGCTGTCTGATAGAAGGGATGGCATGTCCGGGTGGCTGTATCGCCGGCGCAGGAACCAATATTGCACTGCCCCAAGCTGTAAAGGAAGTGACGAAATTTAAAGAATCTGCGGAGAAATCACTTCCTGATATGGAGTAAAATTATATTGCAATGTTTGATAAAATAATATAAAATGCATTGCAGGAATGATGATATATGATGAAACGGAGGAAATAAAGATGACAAAGATAAGAACCAGATATGCACCAAGCCCTACCGGTAGAATGCATGTAGGAAATTTACGTTCTGCATTATATGAGTTTTTAATTGCAAAGCATGCAGGCGGCGACTTCATGCTGCGTATTGAGGATACAGATCAGGAGAGATATGTAGAAGGGGCAGTTGATATTATTTATCGTACCATGGAAAAAACAGGTATGATTCATGACGAAGGACCTGACAAAGATGGAGGATACGGTCCTTATGTACAGAGTGAGCGTATGAAGACCGGCATCTACATGAAATATGCGAAGGAGCTGGTCGAAAAGGGTGAGGCATATTATTGTTTCTGTGATAAAGAAAGATTGGCTACTTTGAAGACAGAGGTTGTAGAAGGAAAAGAAATATCAATCTATGACAAGCACTGTCTCCACTTGTCAAAAGAGGAAATTGCAGCAAACCTTGCTGCAGGAAAGCCATTTGTCATTCGTCAGAATAACCCCACAGAAGGAACTACAACTTTCCATGACGAACTTTACGGAGATATCACGGTAAATAATTCTGAGCTGGATGATATGATTCTGATCAAATCAGATGGATATCCTACCTATAACTTTGCCAATGTTGTAGATGATCATACCATGAACATTACCCATGTAGTAAGAGGAAATGAGTATCTTTCTTCTTCTCCGAAGTATGTTAGACTTTACGATGCTTTCGGCTGGAAAGTACCGGTATATGTGCATCTGCCGTTGATTACAGATGAAAATCATAAGAAGCTGTCTAAAAGAAGCGGACATTCTTCCTTTGAAGATCTGTTAGAGCAGGGATTTTTAACAGAAGCAATTGTAAACTATATTGCACTTTTAGGCTGGAGTCCGGAAGATAATAATGAAATTTTCTCATTGCAGGATCTGATTGAGAAATTCGATTACAAAAGAATCAGCAAATCTCCTGCAGTGTTTGATATCGTAAAACTTCGTTGGATGAACGGCGAATATATGAAGGCAATGGATTTTGAAAAGTTCTATGAGCTGGCAGAGCCTTATTTAAAGGAAGTTTTAACGAAAGATTTTGATCTGAAGAAGATCGCTGCTATGGTTAAGACTCGTATCGAAACCTTCTTAGATATAGCAGGACAGGTGGATTTCTTTGAGACCCTGCCTGCGTATGATATTGCAATGTATACACATAAAAAGATGAAGACAAATACAGAGTCTTCTTTGGAAGTGTTGGAAGAACTGCTGCCGATATTTGAAGCGCAGGAAGATTACAGCAATGATGTTCTTTATGAAACACTTGTCAAATATGTTGCAGATAAGGGCTGCAAGAATGGTTATGCTATGTGGCCGGTTCGTACAGCAGTATCCGGTAAGCAGATGACACCGGCAGGTGCTACGGAAATTATGGAGATTCTTGGAAAAGAAGAAAGCCTGGCAAGAATCCGCAAAGGTATTGAGATGCTGAAAAATGCTTAAATGCGCTTTGTTAAGAGACTTAAATGACGGACAGAGAAAAGCTGTATTGCACAGAGAGGGGCCTATGCTGGTAACAGCTGGCCCTGGCTCAGGCAAGACACATGTAATCACCACCAGGCTGCTTATAATGATTCATGTGTATCAGATTCCACCTGAGAAAATCATGGTGATCACATTTACAAAAGATGCTGCCAGATCTATGTGCAGCAGATTCTTAATGACTTATCAACAGGATTGTTCTATAGCATTTGGAACGTTTCATTCTTTCTATTATCAAATCATCAGAAGTATTCCACAGTACTCCAAATATCGTTTGATACATGAAAAGGAGAAAAAATATATTTTATCCATGACTATCAGTGTATCTGATCCGGATGAAAAAGAAGATCTTATTGATCATTTACTGAGAGCCATTTCCTTTTATAAAAATACGGAGGATATGACCAAAGCGACAGAGATATCCGGTCTGCAAAGGGATGTTTTCCAGAAATATATGATGTGTTATGAGCAGGAAAAGCATAAACGAAAGGTGATGGATTTTGATGATATGCTCTTTCTTTGTATGAAACTGTTGCAAAATGATAACTGCCTGCTAAAGTATTGGCAGGAACGATTTGCGTACTATCTGGTGGATGAATTTCAGGATTGTAATCCCATTCAATATAGAATATTGAGGATGCTGGCAGGCAGAAATTTATTTGTGGTGGGCGATGATGATCAGGCTATCTATGGTTTTCGTGGTGCAGATTCTGAGATTTTGCAGAAATTTGCAGTAGATTATCCAAATGCAGAACGTGTGATTATGGGCATCAATTATCGCTGCGGAGCACAGATTGTGAAGGCTTCCTCGATGGTAATCCGTGACAACAAAATGCGTATGAATAAATCACTGACTGCATGTAAGCTTCCCACTGAAGAAGAATATGTCCATGTCCGGAAGTGGAAGGATAAGACGGAGATGATTCAATATATTAAAGATTTATTCAAAGAGATTCCTGAAAAACAGCTGACAGACTATGCACTGCTGCTTAGAACCAATATGGAGGTGCAGATGTTTGCGGTGGAGTTGTTGAAAAACAATATTTCTTTTCGGACGAAAGACAAAAACCTTTCTATATATGAACATTTTCTGATAAAAGATATTCTGGCTTTTTTGGAGGCTGCAAATGGAAACCGAGAAAGGAAACTGTTTTTACGGATATTAAATAAGCCCCGCAGGCATATTGGAAGAGAAGCGTTGGAAGATGAAACGATAGATTTAAAAAAGATCAAGGCATTTTATCAGGATCCGTACATGTGTAATCCGGCTGCGGTAAAAGATGTGGAAGAGTTGGAACGTCATCTGACGCAGTTGAAAAAGCTGCCCATTGGTTTAGGAATCCGTTATATCCGAAAAGCTATGGGATATGAGAAGTATTTGACAAAGAGGGCAGAAGGAAATGAAGGTCTTCTAACAGATTGGATAGATCTGTTGGATTGGCTGCAGGAGGATGGTAATTCCTTCAATTCTTTGCAGGAATGGAAAGAGTATCAAGAGGAATATAAATGTGTTCAAAGCAATAATGTAAAAAATACGGGTGTTCATATCCTGACCATGCATGCCTCAAAAGGACTGGAATTTGAGCATTGCTATATTCTGAATGTTAATGACGGAATGATTCCCAAATATCAAAAAGGGCAGAAACTGACTGCAGAACAGTTAGAAGAGGAACGAAGGATCTTTTATGTTGGAATGACAAGAGCAAAAAAAACTCTGGAGCTCCATTATCTGACAGGGACAAAGGAGCGTCCAAAGTTTCCATCCAGATTTATTCAGAATTTACTGAAAACATGATTTAGATGTCATCAACAATTTCGTCAAATTCACATTTATCCAGATACTCATCGAAAGCATCGGCAACTGATTCATATTCATCATCGTCTTCGATATACATCAGTTCAGGTTCCTCGTTGGGATCATCAGGATTTTCGCTGTATCCATAGAACCATACTTCGCCGTCTTCGTTTTCACCGTTTTCGTCAAGAGGAAGCAGAACGATATAGTCTTTTCCTTCCACTTCAAGGATGGTGATAATTGCACAAGTGACTACTTCCCCGTCATCGAGGGTCAGTTCAACAGTCATTTCTTCATCTAAATTATCTTTTTTTGCCATAATATAACCTTTCTGTACACATGTACGCAGCAAATTTTGTATTTTCTACATTATACATTATGTTAAAATTTCTTGCAACCAATTTACATATTTCAAGAATAATTATATAATGATTTTGTGATGATAAATTGTGTAAGGTGTAATAAGGAGACAAATGCAATGCACACAAACGCATATGACAAAATATTGACTATGGGAGTCAAAAAGGTTAACAAAGAAGAACGAACGGGACTTCATGTTGCTTTACAGGTGAAAGCACCTCACAATAAAGATACCGAATGCGGTGTGCTCTTGTATAATCGGGAAACAAGAGAATGTATCAAACGCCATGTATTTCCTGTGGAAAACACGATCGGCAATATCAGGTATGATTTTATAGAGGATATTGATGTTGCGGATATATCTTATTTATTCTTTGAGGGTGAAGAAATGCGAACGGATCCTTATGCCGGTGCATATGTGGTGGAAGGGAAATATGGTGAAAAAAAAGCTGCGGATGATTATAAGGCAGTACCAGCAGATCAGACCTACGATTGGGAAGGGGTATTGAAGCCCCATTTGTCATATTCAGAAAGCATCATGTATTGTCTTCATGTAAGAGGTTTTACCAAACATGACAGTGCGGGAGTGGTTGGAAATGGCACCTTTACAGGCATCATAGAAAAGTTGGATTATCTGAAGGAGCTTGGTATTACTACGTTGGAATTACAGCCCTGCTATGAATTCGATGAGTTGGATTCCATATCCCGTTGGAATGGAGAGGAAGCGTATCGACTGAATTATTGGGGATACAAGGCAGGCTATTACTATGCACCCAAGAGTCTATATGCTTTTTCTGAGGATCCGGTAAAGGAATTTAAGGATTTTGTAAAAGCATGTCACAGAAATCATATGGAAGTGATCATGCAGTTTTATTTTCCGGATGCAGTACCAAGGTCTGAGATTCCTTTGATTTTACGGCATTGGGCATATCATTATCAGGTGGATGGTTTTCATGTAAAAGGGGACAAGCTGCCGCTTAAAGAACTGGTTTCAGATCCATATCTGGCGGATGTGAAGCTGATGCACCATTATCTGCCGATGGACTTCGATTGGAAGCAGTTAAGTGACGGAAAGCAAGATGGTGGGAAAAGACTGGCAATATATGATGAAAGTTTTATATATACCATGCGTCGATTCCTGAAAAGTGATGAAGGTATGATAAGGGCTGCCATGGAATGCATGCGTCGTAATCCTGAAAAGACCGGAGTGGTTAATTTCTTTTCAAATTATTATGGTTTTACTATGATGGACATGGTTTCATACAATCGTAAACACAATGATGCAAATGGTGAAAACAATCAGGACGGTGTAGATTATAATTTTACATGGAACTGTGGAGAAGAAGGTGGTTCCCAAAAGAGAAATGTGCTGAAGCTTCGTAAGAAACAGCTTTACAATGCATTTGTATTGCTGATGTTATCTCAAGGAACGCCGCTGCTCTTTATGGGAGATGAATTCGGTCATTCCCAGAGCGGCAATAACAATCCATATTGCCAGGATAATGAAATTACATGGCTCAATTGGAAGGATAAGGTGATAAACAAAGACCTGTACAATTTTGTGAAGAGTCTGATTGTATTTCGCAAAAAGAACAAGGTATTCCATCAGGACAATGAATGTTTGATGACCGATTATAAATCTGTTGGGTATCCTGATCTGTCATATCACAATCAGGTGGCCTGGATGCCACAGCTTACATTACAAAGCAGAAATATTGCATATATGCTTTGTGGTGATTATGTTTTCGGGAATGAGGGAGAATTGTGGTATGTTGCCATCAATATGCACTGGGAACATCAGGAGTTTGCATTGCCCAAGCTGCCCCAGGGAGCTGATTGGGAAAAGATACTGACGACAGAGAGTACGGAGGGGCTTCTGGCTTATGGAGATGCAGGAATAAGGGATAAGACTGTGGTCGTGGCACCCAGAAGTGTTGCAGTTTACCACGCCAGTAAATAATCAGCAGATAATCAGTATGCACGGAACAATTCAATTGTATTTGAATAACATATAGTAAAGAATGAACAGGAATGGTACTATGTGTAGTTTTATTATTTTACTATTGTTATTATGCAAAAATGGTGGAAACTGTGGTTGCAATATGAATGGATGTGCATGTGTAGAAGACATCTGCGGCAACAGAGGAAATTCATGCAGATGGGATAATGAAGATTGGAGACGAGGCACAGATGAGTGTCGGCGAGATAAAGATGACGACTGTCGAAGAAATAAGGACGACGACTGTCGAAGAAATGAGCGAGAATGTGGTTGCTCCGCATGTGAAGAGTCTTGCTCAGATGCTTCACCTGTTATGGAAAGAGAAGATATCTGGACATCTTACAGAAATACTTCTTCCGGCAGACAGATGAAATAATAAAAAACTATTCAAAAAAAGATACATTTGTGATATATTTATAATGATAAGTTCAAAGGAGGCTTTTGTAATGGCTGGTGAAAAATATGTAGCATATGTCTCTACCTATACTATGGGAGATAAGCATGGTATAAGGGTGTATGATGTAGATATGGAAAATGGCAGATTTACAGAGAAGGATAAGGTTGAAATTTCCAATTCTTCTTATGTGTCTATTTCAAAGAATAAAAAATATCTGTTTTCTATCACTGATTTTGGTGTGGAATCATACAAGATCATGCCGGATGGTGAATTGGAATTGATCAATCATGCGCCGATTAACGGTATGAGAGGATGCTATGTGTCATCGGATTATGAGGATAAGTACCTCTTTGTGGCAGGATATCATGATGGTAAATTGACAGTTCTCAATCTAAATGAAGATGGTTCTATTGGCGGAATCACAGATGAAATTTATCATAAGGGTATGGGAATCTTGTCAGAAAGAAATTCCAGACCTCATATCTGTTGTGCCAGAATGACTCATGACAATAAATATCTGATGGTGGCAGATCCGACCATGGATCATGTAAAGGTATATCGCCTGAATCATGAAACCGGTAAGTTGAAGATTGCAGATGTGATAAGATGTAAGATTGAGTCTGCACCCAGACATATTAAAATGTCGCAAGATGGCAGATTTGTGTATGTTGTTCATGAATGGAAGTGCTTTATAGGGGTATATAGGTATGAGGAAAGAGATGGTGTTCCGTACTTTGACCATGTACAGGATATTATAACTACTAAAAGCAATGTGACACAGGGAACTACTGCCAGCGCTTTGAGCTTTTCATCAGATTATAGTTATCTGCTCAGTACCAACAGTGGCGATAATTCAGTTGCACTCTTTAATGTAAATAAAGAAGATGGAACGTTGACCAGGAACTTTATACTTCCTGTCAGCGGTGATTATCCGAAAGATGCGGAGATGTTCCCAAATAATAAATTTTTGGTATCTCTGAATCATGAATCCAGTACCATGACCTTCTTTAGATTAGATTTAGAAAAAGGACTCATGACTATGAATGGCCGGCCCATGAAGATTCATGAACCCAACTGTATCACATTTCATAAGTTGGGATAGGATAATTGAATTATTGTATATTGTGTTAAAAATGCCGGGCGTTAAGTCCCGGCATTCTTTATGTAAATGGTACCATATTGATATATTAAGTTTTATTTTTGATAGAAATCCATCAGATAATCCATTCTTGCAGACATATTTACCAGCATTGCATCCAGAATAGTGATTGCTGTCATACATTCCATAACCACCACAGCCCGAGGGACAATAATTGGATCGTGACGTCCTTTGATCTGAATGTCGATTTCTTCTCCGAATTTATTGACAGTTTCCTGAGTGGAGAAGATGGAAGGTGTAGGTTTTACATGGGCACGGATGATAATAGGACTGCCATCACTGATACCGCCAAGGATGCCGCCGGCATGGTTGGTTGCCTTTACAATGTTTCCTCCATTCATGCGGAAAGAATCATTATTTGTGCTGCCGGTATTTTTAGCTGCCTGGGTACCATCACCGATTTCCACAGCTTTTACTGCACCGATGGACATGATGGCCTTTGCAAGATTTGCATCCAGCTTTTCAAATACAGGATCACCAAGTCCGGCAGGAACACCTGTCACCATGCATTCCATAACACCACCCACAGAGTCCAGCTTTTTAATGGATTCTTTCAGATAGGCAACAGCTGATTTATCGGCTTCACGATCGGGCATGGCTGTTTTGGTCTCGTAGATTGCCGATTTGTCGAAGTTGTCCGGATTTATTGTAATGTCTCCGATGGCTTTGGTGTATGCCATGACTTCAATCCCCAGCTGTTTTAAGATTTTATTTGCGATGGCTCCGGCAGCCACACGTCCAATGGTCTCCCGGCCGGAAGAGCGACCGCCGCCCCTATAGTCACGGAAACCATACTTCTCATCAAAGGTATAATCCGCATGTCCTGGACGATAGTAGGAAGCGATGTCCGAATAATCTTTGGAGATTTGTGAAGTATTTCTTACGATCAGTGAAATGGGGGTGCCTGTAGTCCTGCCTTCAAAGATGCCAGAGAGGATTTCCACTTCATCAGCTTCTTTTCGGGATGTAGTGATGTTGCTTTGACCAGGTTTTCGTCTGTTTAAGTATGCCTGAATATCTGATTCTTCCAGTTCCAACCCTGCAGGGCAGCCGTCTACGACTACACCTAAAGCTTTTCCGTGAGATTCTCCCCAAGTTGTTATTTTAAATATATTTCCTAATGATGAGCCAGCCATGATATTCCTCGATTCTGTAATAATTTTTTGTATTCTATATTACAATATTTACTATGATACGAAGTATAACATTTCATGACAGATTTTGCAATGCACAGAAAAAGCTTCTAAATATTCTCGGGCTGAAATTTTGCTTGAGATTTTCTGTATATCTGCTATAATGTCTAAGAATATAAGAGGTCAGTGTTTGGGTTGATTATGAAAAGTTCTAAAATATTTTCAACATTGATACTCAGGGTCTATATTTTGGAAAAGTCTATTGAGACCCCGAAATTCTAAAATTACGGGGTACATGAAGTGTTTTTTGCAATAAAGGTCCCCTATTTTGCTTTTTTACTTTAAAATTATATAAAAATGGGATTTAAATATTAATTTTTTTCAGATAGACCCCGCCGCAGTCATTATAGGCTGTATTGGTAACGAATTAGCATTAAATTTCACATTTATACTTAAATGAGTTTATGAAATAAAAGGAGCACTTATGTATAAAATTTTAAAGCAGGAAGGAAATGCAAAGAGAGCAGAATTTCAGACAGTCCATGGTACGATTCAAACCCCCGTATTCATGAATGTAGGTACGGTAGCGGCAATAAAAGGTGCGGTTTCTACAGCAGATCTGGAGGGCATCAAATGTCAGGTGGAATTGTCCAATACCTATCATCTGCACGTACGTCCCGGTGATGACAAGATCAAACAGATGGGTGGTCTGCACAAGTTCATGTCATGGGACAAGCCGATCTTGACGGACTCCGGCGGGTTTCAGGTGTTTTCTCTGGCAGGACTTCGTAAGATCAAAGAAGAAGGTGTGTATTTTAATTCCCATATTGATGGCCGCAAGATTTTTATGGGGCCGGAAGAAAGTATGCAGATCCAATCTAATTTAGCATCTACTATAGCAATGGCATTCGATGAATGTGCACCAAGTAAAGCGGATAGAGCATATGTGCAGAATTCTGTAGAACGTACAACACGCTGGCTGCAGAGGTGTAAGGACGAAATGAAGAGACTGAATGGTCTGGAGGATACTATCAATAAGAATCAGCTTTTGTTCGGTATCAATCAGGGTGCAATCTTTGATGACATCCGTATTGAACATGCAAAGAGAATCAGTGAGATGGATCTGGACGGTTATGCAGTGGGAGGACTGGCAGTAGGGGAGTCTCATGAGGAGATGTATCATATTTTAGATGAGGTGGTTCCGTATCTGCCCAAGAACAAACCAACCTATTTGATGGGTGTGGGAACACCTGCCAATATTTTAGAAGGTGTTGAGCGAGGAATTGATTTCTTTGACTGTGTATATCCTACCAGAAATGGTCGTCACGGACATTTGTATACCAATCACGGCAAGATCAATCTGTTTAATGCGAAATATGAGCTTGACGGCAGGCCAATTGAAGAAGGCTGTAACTGTCCGGCATGTCAGAGATATTCCAGAGCATATATCAGACATTTGCTGAAAGCCAAAGAAATGCTGGGTATGCGCCTCTGTGTGCTTCATAATCTGTATTTCTACAATACTATGATGGAAGAAATCAGACAGGCGCTGGATGAAGGCAGATTTTCGGCGTATAAAAAGCAGAAACTTGAGAATATGGAGACACCAATCGATTAATTTGTCAAATTATTATAAATTTATTTGGAAAAGACTTGTTCATTTTACATTTTTTGTGTATTATTTAAGTTAGCGAACGCGTTAATTAGGAGGAATAAAAATGAGTATTTTATTAACAACAGCAGAGGAAGCAACAGCAGCAGGCGGAACAATGGGCTTGATCATGACATTTGGTATTTATGCAGTATTGATCGGTGCTATGTGGTTTTTCCTTATGAGACCGCAGAAGAAAGAGCAGAAGAGAGTTGCTGCCATGTTAGCTTCTTTGGAAATCGGCGATGCTGTACTTACAACGGCTGGTTTTTACGGGGTGGTTATCGATATTAACGGCGATACTGTTATTGTAGAATTTGGTAACAACAAGAACTGCCGTATCCCTATGGAAAAGAGTGCGATCAGTCGTGTAGAAAAACCTACAGAATAACGAAGATCAACTGGAAGGGCTATGTGCTTGGCACGTAGCCCTTTTGAAATCTTTCATAACTTAAAGTTATAACAAATATAAATAATATGTATTTGAAGAATGGTTACCCATATGTTATGATATGACTTAATATTATAATATAGTGGAAATGAGGAAGATTATGAAATTAAATATTACATGTATTCCGGGTGACGGAATTGGACCCGAAATTGTGAATGAAGCGAAAAAGGTATTAAACAGAGTGGCTGAGAAGTTCGGACACGAATTGAATTATACCGATATTTTGATGGGAGGGGCATCTATTGATGTACACGGAGTTCCATTGACGGATGAAGCTATTGCTGCTGCAAAAGCTGCGGATGCAGTGCTGATGGGCTCTATCGGTGGTAATACAACCACTTCACCCTGGTATAAGCTGCCGCCCAACTTAAGACCGGAAGCAGGGCTGTTAAAGATTCGTAAGGAATTGAATTTGTTTGCAAACTTAAGGCCTGCATATCTGTATCCGGAACTTGCGTCTGCCTGTCCACTGAAAGAAGAGATCAGTCAGGCCGGTTTCGATATGATGATCATGCGGGAGCTGACCGGTGGTCTTTATTTCGGAGAGAGAAAGACAGTGGTAGAAAATGGTGTGAGAAAAGCCATTGATACCCTTACATATGACGAAAATGAAATCAGAAGAATTGCCATCAAGGGCTTTGATATTGCCATGAAGCGCAGAAAGAAAGTGACCAGCGTAGATAAGGCAAATGTATTGGATTCTTCCAGACTTTGGAGAGCTGTGGTGGAAGAAGTGGCAAAAGATTATCCGGAAGTGGAATTGGAGCATATGCTGGTTGATAACTGTGCTATGCAGTTAGTAAAGAATCCGGCACAGTTCGATGTGATCCTTACCGAGAATATGTTCGGTGATATTTTATCAGATGAAGCAAGTATGGTAACAGGTTCCATAGGTATGTTGTCCAGTGCCAGCTTAAATGATTCTAAGTTTGGTCTGTATGAGCCCAGTCACGGCTCGGCGCCGGATATTGCCGGCATGAATATTGCCAATCCCATTGCAACGATTCTTAGTGCGGCAATGATGCTCAGATATAGTTTTGATCTGGACAAAGAGGCGGATGCAGTGGAAGCAGCAGTGCGTCAGGTATTGAAGGATGGTTATCGAACTGTGGATATTATGGCAGAGGGCTGCAAGAAGGTAAGCTGTAGTGAGATGGGAACCTTGCTTGCAGAGAGAGTATAGTGTAAAAAGAGAGGATACAGAGTATGAGAAGTGATTCAGTAAAGTTGGGAACCTCCCAGGCTCCTCACAGAAGTTTATTTAATGCGTTAGGTTATACTGAAGAAGAAAGAAAACGTCCTATGATCGGTATTGTCAGCTCTTACAATGAGATTGTTCCCGGTCATATGAATCTGGATAAGATTGTGGATGCTGTAAAAATGGGTGTGGCTATGGCTGGCGGTATGCCTGTTGTGTTCCCGGCAATCGCTGTATGTGACGGTATTGCCATGGGACATGTGGGCATGAAATATAGTTTAGTTACCAGAGATCTGATTGCAGACAGCACAGAATGTATGGCAATGGCACATGGATTTGACGGTCTGGTTTGTGTACCTAACTGTGACAAGAACGTGCCCGGTCTATTGATGGCTGCAGCAAGATTGAACATTCCCACCATTTTTGTGTCAGGGGGACCTATGCTTGCAGGACGTATCGACGGACACAAGACCAGTCTTTCCAGTATGTTTGAAGCAGTAGGCAGTGTTGCAGCAGGAACCATGTCCTGTGAAAAACTTTGTGAATTTGAGGAAAAAGCATGTCCTACCTGCGGATCATGCTCCGGTATGTATACCGCCAATTCCATGAACTGCCTTACAGAAGCGATTGGTATGGGATTAAAGGGAAATGGTACCGTACCGGCAGTATATTCTGAAAGAATCAGGCTTGCAAAGCATGCAGGTATGAAGATTATGGAATTAGTGGAAAAGAATATCAGACCTCGTGATATTATGACGGAAAAAGCATTTATGAATGCACTTACTGTAGATATGGCATTGGGATGTTCCACCAACTCTATGCTGCATTTACCGGCCATTGCAAAAGAAGCAGGTGTGAATCTGAATCTGGAAATTGCAAATGATATTTCGGCAGTGACACCAAATCTTTGTCATCTGGCTCCGGCTGGTCCTACCTATATGGAAGACCTGAATGAGGCAGGCGGTGTATATGCGGTTATGAATGAACTTACCAAGAAGAATCTGTTACATTTAGACTGCATGACTGTAACCGGTAAGACCATGGGTGAAAATATTGCAGGCTGCGTAAATCGTGATCCAAGTGTTATCAGACCGGTAGAGAACCCTTATTCTGAGACTGGCGGCATTGCAATTCTGAAAGGTAATTTGGCACCGAACAGCGGTGTTGTAAAGCGTTCCGCGGTAGTTCCGGAAATGATGGTGCATGAAGGTCCGGCGAGAGTATTTGACTGTGAAGAAGACGCCATTGCAGCAATTCTGGGCGGCAAGATCGTTGCAGGGGATGTTGTAGTGATCCGTTATGAAGGACCTAAGGGTGGTCCGGGAATGAGAGAGATGTTAAATCCTACCTCTGCAATTGCAGGTATGGGTCTCGGTTCCAGTGTAGCATTGATCACAGATGGTCGTTTCTCCGGAGCATCCCGTGGTGCTTCCATTGGTCATGTGTCACCGGAAGCTGCTGTAGGCGGCCCTATTGCATTGGTAGAAGAGGGAGATATTATTAGCATTAATATTCCGGAAAACAAACTGAATGTACTTGTTTCTGAAGAAGAATTGGCAGCAAGAAGAGCAAACTGGCAGCCGAAGCTGAAAGAAGTAAGTGGTTATCTGGCACGCTATCGTCAGCTTGTTACCAGTGGAAATACCGGTGCTGTATTGGAAGTACCGAAGAATTAAAATGTGGAGGAAAATATATGCAGTTAACAGGTGCTGAAATCGTTGTTGAATGCTTAAAAGAACAGGGTGTAGATACCGTATTCGGATATCCGGGTGGTACAATTTTAAATATTTATGATGCTCTGTATAAACATAATGCTGAAATCAATCATATATTAACAAGTCATGAGCAGGGTGCTGCCCATGCAGCTGATGGTTATGCCCGTGCTACCGGTAAGGTGGGTGTGTGTATGGCTACCAGCGGACCGGGTGCTACAAATCTGGTAACCGGTATTGCCACCGCTTATATGGACTCTGTTCCAATGGTGGCGATTACAGCGAACGTAAATCTGCCTGCATTGGGCAAGGACTCTTTTCAGGAAGTAGATATTGCCGGCGTAACCATGCCCATTACGAAACATGGTTATATTGTGAAAAATGTAGAAATTCTGGCTGAGACGATCCGCAAGGCATTTCATATTGCAAGAAGTGGCAGACCCGGACCGGTTCTGGTAGATATTACCAAGGATGTGACAGCAGCTCTTTGCGAATATACGCCTGAAAAACCTCAGGAGGTTGAACGTATCAATAAGTATACTGAAAATGATGTAGAGAAGGTACTGGGACTGATCAAAACAGCAAAGAAGCCATTTATCTATTTAGGCGGTGGTGCTGTGTTGTCCGGTGCAGCGGCAGAAGTAGCTGAATTTGCAGATTTAATTGATGCACCGGTGTGTGATACTCTACTTGGTAAAGGTGCATTTAACGGACGCAGTGACAGATATACGGGCATGATCGGTATGCACGGAACCAAAGCATCCAATCTGGGTGTAAGCGAATGTGATCTGCTGATTGCTCTCGGTGCACGTTTTTCCGATCGTGTAGTGGGTAATCCAAAGAAATTTGCTGAAAATGCTAAAATTGTACATATTGATATTGATGCTGCGGAAATTAATAAAAATATCCGTGCAGATGCTGCCCTGATCGGAGATCTGAAAGCTGTTCTGACAGAATTAAATGGTAAGTTGGAGAAACAGGATCACAATGACTGGATGAGTCATGTGAAAGAATTTAAGACTACATTTCCATTGAAATATGAGGATGGCAGCTTATGCGGACCCTATGTGATCGAAGAAATTGACAGAGTGACCAAAGGAAACGCTGTGATTACCACTGATGTGGGACAGCATCAGATGTGGGCTGCACAGTATTATAAATATACACAGCCTCGTACATTCCTTTCTTCCGGCGGTTTGGGAACAATGGGATATGGACTTGGTGCATGTATCGGTGCACAGGTTGGTCAGCCGGATAAGATCTGTATCAATATTGCAGGTGACGGATGTTTCCGCATGAATATGAATGAACTGGCAACTGCAAGCCGTTACAATATACCGATCATTCAGGTGGTAATCAATAACCATGTACTGGGAATGGTACGCCAGTGGCAGACGCTTTTCTACGGAAAGCGATATTCACAGACGATTCTCAATGACAAGGTGGATTTCTGCAAAGTAGCAGAAGGGTTAGGTTGTGCGGCAATCAGAGTAACTACAAAAGAAGAAGTTGGTCCGGCGATCGAGAAGGCGATTTCCCTGAATGCACCGGTACTCATTGAGTGTGTGATTCATGAGGATGACAAAGTATTTCCTATGGTTCCTGCGGGGGCGCCGATCAGCGAAGTATTTGATGGTGATGACTTGAAAAATGAAAAATAAATTACTTCGTAATGTGCTGATATGCATGTGCATAATCATATTGTTGATAACAGGTATTTATATAGTGCTTGGTTATTACTATAAACAGGGTTTTATGATGAATACCTGGGTTAATGATGTCTACTGCACCGGTATGAGCGTGGAAGAAGTAAATAAGGAGCTTGTGCAGAGTGCGGAAGCTCCTTTTCTAACAATTAAGGATGTAGACGGAAAGATTTATACACTTGAGTCGAATGACTTGGGAATAGAGCTTGAATATACCGATTCGTTAAAGGAACTGTTTCGGGAGCAGAAGATTTTTCAATGGCCGACGTATTTCCTGAACAGAACCGATGTTGAATTGACACCACGTATTCGTCTGGACGTGGAAGGAATCCTTACAGCAGTGGATGAACTGGCCTTTGTGAAGGAAGAGAAAGAGAATCCCAAAGTCGTGAAGATAGAGAAGTCACAAGACGGATAT
>JAZPYS010000020.1:0-14923 GCA_045544275.1 Acetatifactor sp.
CTTCTTGCGTGCGGTTATCTGAAAGTTGTAAATTATAAACGAAATCCTAAAAATGGAAAGCCGGAATATAAATTAGAGCTTACAAATAAGGAAGTTCACCTTATGTTTGAAGAAATGATAAATGGATGGTTTGCAGATTATACATCTGCATATAACAAATTTATCAAGGCGCTTCTTAGAGATGACGTGGAAGAAATGAATGAATATATGAATGCGGTGGCTCGAAAAACATTCAGTTCATTTGACCCCGGAAAACACCTAAGAGTTGATATGAAATAAAAATTGTGTGTACAAAAGAAAAATAATTCTTGCATTGCGTGCTGTCGTATGGTATATAATATGTATTGAAGCTTTCTACAGGTCTTCCGATTTTACATCTAAAAGGAAGAACTATGGCAGAACAAATCTATCAAATCTTTGATAAAACATTTAAAAAGATCTTAACATTATCTGCGACAGCCGTGATCAATCTGATCAACGGACTCTTTGGCACTAATTACCCAAAGGACAGTACCATATCGTACCACTGGACAGAATTTGAGGATGACAGGCTCAGGCGGACATTGGCCGATACCATTTTGACTATAAACGAACTGGACAGCTATCATATTGAGGCTCAGATGTATGAAGACGGAGACATTGTCTTCCGGGTATTTGCATATGGTTACCAACATGCAGAAAGAAACCGTATCTCTGATGAAGGAAGATACATATTAAAATTCCCGGAGCCCCAAATCATATATTTATATTCCAACGGCAAAATTCCTGAAACCTTCTCTCTGGATCTGGATTTCGGAACGCAGGGGCACTTTATCTACGAAGTTTCCACCTTTAATTTTATGGAAACCACTCTGGAGGAGCTGAATCAGAAAAAGCTTGTGATTTTAATTCCTTTTCAGTTGCTGAAACTTCGAAAACTTCTGGAACAGGATCGTTGCCCGGAAAATCTAAAGGCATTGCAAAATCTCATTCAAAATGATATAATTGGTAGCATAGAAACTAACTTGAAGCTTGGGAACATCAGCATGGATGATGGGCGACGGTTGCGGAATCTTACCAAGAAACTGTACGACTACATCTATGCTCATTATGCGGAGATGGAGGTGCTTAACGAAATGACGGATGAATCTTTGTTATTGGAATATGATATCATCGAAAAGGAACACGAAAAGGCTCTGGCGGAGAAAGATAGAGTAATTCAAGAGAAAGACAACGCCCTTCAGGAGAAAGACAATGCACTTCAGGAGAAAGACAATGCACTCCAGGAGAAAGATTATGCTCTCCGGAGTGCACTTAAGGAAAAAACAGATGCTCTTAAGAAAAGTGAAAGTGTTCAACAGGAAAATGAGCGTCTAAAGGCTGAAATAGCTAAATTGTTACAACGTTAACCACAAGGAAGTCTGTGGGAAGCTTCAAATGATGCAATGCTGGCCGTTTTTCTTACGAACTACGCCTTCATTAATTCCCGCATCACCGGCCATGCATCATCGGGATAGAACTGGTGCCCGCTGTGACCCTTGACGAGTCGGCACAAGTCTTCACAGCCTACTTCCTTATAAGCCTTCTGAATCAGTGCAAAGGTTTCTTCCACGCCCTCTATAGGGAAGATTGGATCTTCCACACCACAAACGACCACCAGGGGTCTCGGGGCAATCAGTCCGCCCAGGTCTCCCATATTGAAATATTTACGAATGCCCGGGACGAAATTGCAAGGGCAGTGATACATAGCCATAATAGAAGCTTCGTAAGTGCATACTGCGCAGGAAGGCATGGAGTAGCGGATACGTTCATCCATGCAGGAAGCATAAAAGGTGGCTGTTCCGCCGCCGGAGTTGCCCATGCAGATGAGTTTTTCCGTGTCTATGTATTCAGTAAGATGGTCATAAATCACATCGATCAATCGCATGATATCCCAGACACGTTCACCTATGGCAGTTCTGCCAAGCAGCAGTGTTGCCATGCCGGCGTTGTGTTTCAGACAGGCGGGAGCGCCTGTTTCACTTTGTCCGGCACTGCCCATGTATCTTTGATCCATTGCGATAGCACAGCAGCCTTCTTTGACGGCTCTGACAGCAAAGTCTCTACCGCCGGCAATGGATGTGGCATCATTTTCAAATTTCGGCTCCCCGATAGAGATATGCTTTCCGGTGGAATGTCCCTGTAAGCAAATGACACCGGGCAATGCCTTTACTAAGGAAGATGGCACCAACAGATTGCAGGGAACAAAATAGCCCTCTTCGCTTTGAAATTCAAAGTCAATTTTTCGATAGCCATCACATTCTGTCTGGCCGGTGATCTGAAAGCAGTCATCGCATTTCTGAAAAGGAAGTCCCAAAAGCTCCTCTAATTTTTTTCTGGCGTTTTCCTGCCATTCTGTAAAGGGCTGGCTGCCGTCATAGCGCATGGCTGGTTCATTTTTTGTGAGTACTTGATTTACATAATCGAGAGAGTTATAAATTTTCATGTGATAAAAACCTCCTATTTTTCGTTGGTCTGATTGGCTGTGGGGAAGAGCTCCCGCCATACATCAGTATGGGCTCCACAGTCTAAATAGTGACCAAATAATTTGTTGTGTTGTTCCACCCTGTTTGCGGTGCAGGCATTACCGATTACATTTTCGTACTGTGTGCGCATCTTTTCGCAGAAAGCGTGCCAGCCGGCTTTCCAGGTGCCGTCTTTCAGAGACTGGTTTCGCTCTGCAAAAGCAGCCATGATCTGTTCTTTTTCCACGCCCTTTGCCAGCGTAATCCCGCAGTTGGTGTTCACGATTGGGACAAATTCTATGGTATTGCTTGTGGTATCATATTTTACCGCCAAAGAGCTGTTCCAGGTTTCTGCCAATTCAGGGGAAAGAAACCCCGGCTTTACAAAGTGGAAGTTGCCCTGTCCGTAAAGGATATGCCCGCCTTCATAATTTTCATAGCAGCCGATACAATGGCTGTGCTGGCAGAGCACTACAGCGGCACCGTTTCGCACCATGGCCCGGCAGAGTTTATGAAGTCTCGGGGAAGGATAACGACAATGTTCCTTGCCCCCATGATAGATTACAATGACTCTGTCGCAGTTAGCCTTAGCGTCCCTGATATCTTCCATTGTATCGTATTCATCATAAGGACGGCTTCCCATGCGGTCTTCCAAAGCGTAAGAATATTCGTGTTCACACACAGCAATGATGGCTAACTTTTCCCCGGCAATATCAAAGACCAGATTCTTTCGGGAATCTTCATAGTTGGTGCCGAAGCCGGTGTAGGAGATGTCTTCAAAATCCAGCAGCTGCATGGTATCCACAGCACCCTTGATACCATAATCAAAAATATGGTTGTTGCTCAGTCCACAGCAGTTCACGCCAATGCTTTTTAAGGTGGCAGCAGTGTTTGGCGAAGCTTTCAGGGGCGGGCCGAACTTTTCAATGGGCTGTCCAATTTCAGTGAGGGCACATTCTAAGTTGACAAAATTCACATCATTTCCCTGAAACAATGAGACCACATCTGTAAAAAGTGCCTCCGTATCTTTGGCGGCAAATAACGGATCGGTGACAACGGTTGGGGACAAATCCCCTAATAATAAGGTTTTCATTTTGTATCTCCTTTATTGATGATAAAAATCGCACAAAATTAATACTTTTTATCACTTGTGAATGGTTGACAAATGTTTTTGCAATGCTACTATAATTATAATAACAAAGTGTTTTAAATGAAATGAACCATGTTATTGTGTTGTTTTGAAAATTGCACAATTTTAAGGAGATATTATGGGATACTATTTAGTGGAAGATATTTTTCATTATTGTAATGTGAGTTTGAAGAAGTGTGGAGCCATTCCAAAGCATAGGATTTCATATTATGATTTTACCTTTGTTTTAGAGGGCGAGATGGTGTATTATGCAGACGGAGAAAGAATCCGCCTGCAAAGAAATGATGCCATTTTTCTGCCGCCGGGGACTATGCGTTCCAGAGAAGAAGGTACTGCAGGTGTCCGCTTTGTCAGCTTTAATTTTACTGCGTTGAATGAGGTGGAGTTTCCTTTCGCAAAGTACATGCGTGGATGCGTTACCCAGAATATACGAAGGATAGTGTCAGGGTATCCCCCCAGCCACTTGTCTGCTTTTTATCATGCAAAAGAGAAGTGTGTAAATATGCTGAATTATATCCTTTATGAATTGTTGGATGTTTCGGCCATAAAATGCGACAATGATCATGTTGTGAGGATGTTGTATTATATTGAGGAACATATTACGGAAGATTTGAGACTGCAGACGATCAGTGCACAGATGAACTTGTCGAAAGAATATACTTCGTACATTTTTAAAAAGGAAACCGGTAAGACCTTAACAGATTATGTGAATGAACGCAAGCTACTGCTGGCAAAGAATCTAATTGTAAGCGGAGAAATGTCTTTAGCTGATATTGCTTCCTATTTGGGGTTTGAGAACTATAATTATTTCTCCAGATTGTTTAAAAGGTATATGAACAGTACCCCCATCATGCTGAAAAAACGGAGTTTACAAAAATTTTAGGAAATATATATAAAATTGTTAGCACTCAAGCTGTTTGAGTGCTAATTTTAGCTTGACATTTTTTGTGTAAGGTTATAAACTGTGTGTTAGATGAAATCCTGTGGTTTTAGATGCTTCGGCCTACGACAGGTAAAATGAATGATATTTAAGAAAGAAGGATGTGACTTTATGGCAGTTAAGAACGGCAGTTTGTCAATCAACAGTGAAAATATTTTTCCTATTATCAAAAAGTGGTTATATTCCGACCACGATATTTTCTTCAGAGAATTGATCTCTAATGGATGTGATGCAATCACTAAGCTTAAGAAATTGGATATGATGGGAGACTATGAGCTTCCGGAAGGATTTCAGGCAAAGATTGAAGTGATTGCAGATCCGGAAAAAAAGACTCTGACCTTCAAGGACAATGGTCTGGGCATGACAGCAGAGGAAGTGGAAGAGTATATCTGTCAGATTGCTTTCTCAGGTGCAACTGATTTTATTGAAAAATACAAAGACAAGAGTAATGCAGACCAGATCATCGGACATTTCGGTTTAGGTTTTTATTCTGCATTTATGGTAGCGGATGAAGTGCATATTGATACTCTTTCTTACAAAGAAGGTGCTGTACCTGTACATTGGGAATGTGACGGCGGCACTGAGTACAACATGGAAGATGGTGACAAAGCAGAAGTTGGTACCACCATTACCCTGTTTATTAACGAAGATTGTTTAGAGTTCTGCAACGAATATAAGGCAAAGGAAGTCATCAAAAAGTATTGTTCCTTCATGCCTACCGAGATTTATGTATCCAAGGCTAATACCACCGAGACACAGACCATCAAGCAGGAAGAACTGCTTCCTACAGATGAAGTGGTAGAGACCATCAAGGCGGAAAAAGAAGACGAAGAAGATAAGCTTCGAATCAAGAGACGTCCGGAACTGATCAATGAGACCAATCCTCTGTGGACCAAACATCCCAATGAGTGCACAAAAGAAGATTATTTAGCATTCTACCGCAAGGTATTTATGGACTACAAGGAGCCTCTGTTCTGGATCCACCTGAATATGGATTATCCTTTTAACTTAAAGGGTATCTTGTATTTCCCTAAGATTAACATGGAATATGAGTCCATTGAAGGAACCATCAAGCTTTACAACAATCAGGTATTCATTGCAGACAATATCAAGGAAGTGATTCCGGAATTCCTGCTCTTATTAAAGGGTGTGATTGACTGCCCTGATCTGCCTCTGAATGTTTCCAGAAGTGCACTGCAGAATGACGGCTTTGTGAAGAAGATTTCCGAATACATCACCAAGAAGGTTGCTGACAAGCTTTCCGGTATGTGCAAGACCGAAAAGGAAGAATACGATAAGTACTGGGATGATATCAGTCCATTTATCAAGTTTGGCTGCTTAAAGGATGATAAATTCTGTGAAAAGATGAATGATTATATCCTTTTCAAGAATCTGGATGGCAAGTACCTGACATTACCTGAGTGTCTGGAAATCAAGCCCATGGACGAAGAGACCGCAGTGGATGAGAATGGCAATGCAGTAGAGGCAGAGGTTGTTTCTGAGCAGGCAGTGAACGAAAACGGCAGTGCAGTAGATGCAGAAGTCGTGGACGGCGAGGCTGAAGCAGAAGAAAAGAAGGAAAAGGTTATCTACTATGTAACCGATGAAAAGCAGCAGGGACAGTACATCAGCATGTTTAAGGCTGCGAAAATGGATGCAGTGATCCTGACTCACAATATTGACCAGCCATTTATTTCTCAGTTGGAAATGAAGAATGAAGGCATCAAGTTCCAGAGAATTGATGCAGACCTGACCGACACCTTCAAGGCTAAGACTTCTAAGAAGGCTGCAAAAGAGATGGAAGAGCAGGCAAAAGCCATCGCTGAGATCATCAAGAAAACCATGAAGAATGAGAAGCTGAGCGTAAAAGTGGAGAAGCTGAAAAACAAGAAGGTAGCTTCCATGATCACTTTATCCGAAGAAGCAAGACGTATGCAGGATATGATGAAGATGTACTCTATGCCGGGTATGGATATGGGCAACTTCGGTGCTGATGGTGAGACTTTAGTGCTCAATGCGAACCATCCGCTGGTTGAGTATGTAACCTCTCATCAGGAGGATGAAAACGTATCTATGATCTGCGAACAGCTGTATGATCTGGCGAAGCTTCAGCATGAGCCACTGAACCCGGAAGCAATGAGTAAATTTATTGCGAGAAGTAACGATATTATGATGTTGCTGGCGAAGTAAATTGGTGGTTAAACGGGATATTATAGAATATTAAACATTGATGGCGGTGTGCTCCGGGAGGAGGGCACCGCTTTTGCAGTGTTATAAAAGAACGTTTTTCTCCCTTTTCGAAATTGTGTTTCATTCGACCGTAATAATGTATAGGAACTACGGTTTGTTTTGAATTTTGCCTATGTTAAACCGTAAATACGAATTGCTTATTACGGTTTAAATAATACATGGTTAGAAAACAAACGTAAAATATGCTGATGTAGTACGGTTCAATGTTGCAAACATATAAATATGACCGTAAATGCTCGCTTTTGTCATGCAATACCCAAAAAACTGTTATACTTAATACAAGGAGGATCTGATATGCGTGAAGATATTAAGCTGATATTAGATGAGTTTGTATTAAAAATAGAAAACTTTTAAACATAATCAATAAACAGAGAGGGGAGAAAAGTCAATCTTCTCCCCTCTCCTGCATATATATAACAAGAACGACTTTCCCTAAAACGGAGATATGAATGGACATAAATCAATTACAGTATACAGGTCAGTTAAAGGTCAGTGTGATTTCTACTGTAGCTTATATACCCATCGAGGATGCCACTGTGACCATTGCGCCTACAGCGGAGGCGGAGGATATATTGCTGAGGCTTACCACCAACAGCTCAGGTGAAACGGAGATTGTCTCTCTGGATACGCCGCCGGCTTCTTATTCTGAGGAATTGTCGGACAGAAAGCCCTATGCAGAGTATAATGTACTGGTAGAATCGCCGGACTATGAGCCGGTGTTGGTGACAGGTGTGGAGATATTTCCGGATCGTCTGGCACTTTTGCGAGTTAGAATGATGCCGAGAGAGATGACAGATCAGCCGGAGAGATTGATTCCGATACCACCTCATACTTTATTCTATGAATATCCGCCAAAGATTCCGGAAGCAGAGATCAAGCCTATGGCAGAAACCGGTGAGATCGTTTTGAGCAGAGTGGTTATCCCGGAATATATCATTGTGCATGACGGGGAGCCTTCCGATGCATCTGCTCCAAACTATTGGGTCCGCTACAAGGATTATATCAAGAATGTGGCTTCCTGCGAAATATATACCACCTGGCCGGAGGCTACACTTTATGCGAACATATTGGTAATCATGTCGTTTACGCTGAACAGAGTGTATACAGAGTGGTACCGGAATCAAGGATATGATTTCACCATCACGTCTTCTACCGCTTATGACCAGAAATTTGTATATGGCAGGAACATCTTTGAGAACATCGACAGGTTGGTAGACAGTATTTTTGCAAATTATCTGTCCAGACCAGGGGTGCGCCAGCCTATTTTTACATCTTACTGTGACGGCAAGCGTGTGACTTGCAGTGGTTTGAGTCAGTGGGGATCAAAGTATCTGGGAGATGAAGGATACTCTGCAATAGAGATTATCCGTTATTACTTTGGCAATGATATGTATATTAATACGGCAGAACTAATTTCCGGTGTGCCGTCGTCCTTCCCGGGTTATGATCTGACGATTGGGTCTTCAGGAGATAAAGTCAGACAGATGCAGACACAGCTCAATAGAATCGCAAGAAATTATCCTGCAATTCCGACCATTGCGGCAGATGGCATTTATGGTCCGGCCACGGCGGAAGCAGTGGGGACTTTCCAGGAGATTTTTGATCTGCCGGTAACCGGAATCGTGGACTATGCAACATGGTATGAGATTTCGGATATCTACGTGGGAGTTACCAGAATTTCCGAACCGGATTAAAGTTTAAATCTCATTTCGGATTTGTGTACCCGATGACTATACATTCTAATTTGGCAGGATTTATTTGTATCTTATATCAAAATTTTCTCCAGGATAATATTTATCCTCAAGGAAAAAAACGTGAAATACTAAACCTCCTGCTCGAAAAGATGTGATTATTTGCGTCTTCTAAAGCTTTGAGCAAAAGCAGGCTGCTGCCCATACTGTGTCGGACACCAGCCTGCTTTTGTCAAAGAGTTAGAAGACACAAAACATTTTTTTCGAGCAGGAGATAAATATTTCTACGTTTTTTCCCAATGAGTCCAAATATTATCCTGAAGAAAATTTTGCTTTAAATCTCGTTTAAAATAAATCCTGCAAATTAAGAGGTATAGTCATCGGGTAAACAAATCCGAAATGAGATAAGTTTAATAAAAATCAAGATATTTACCCGGGGATACACCGAAGTTTTTTTTGAAATTTCGTAGGAATGCGGAATAATCAGAGAAACCGCAGGCTTGGTAGACCTGGGTAATTGTCTGCCCGCTTTTCAGCATTTCGCAGGCTCTGATCAGGCGTTTGTTGGTTATGAATGTGTGTACGGTCACACCGGTAATGTCCTTAAATTTCCGAAGAAAGTGGTATTTGCTCATGTGAACCAGATTGGCAAGATCTTCTACGGAAATCGGTTCACTGATGTGGGTATCGATATATTTTGAAATTTCATCAACCAGTGGGTGAGTGCTTGTACGTTCTTCAGAAAAAAGGTATTCCTGACGGGAACATAGCATATTCAGATAAACGAAGAGGAGGGTCAGATATCCTCTGTCCATGACTTCCTTGGCACCGGTAGACTCCATATCTAATATGTCGGACATAGCTAATTTAAGAAGATAACCACGGAGCATTTCCTCGTAGTAAATCGGAAAGTGGTAAGCACAGGACTCGTGGCCTCGGAAACAGGCAGTCAAATCCATTTCTCCGTCAGACAATTTCTCCAGCATATTCGGGGTGATCCAAAGAATGATCCTTTTTGAGGAATCATATTTTTTCTCTGTATGCTGGTATTTGTGCATTACGTTACAGTCGATTAATAAAAAGTCACCTGTTTTCAAATGATAAGTCTGATTGCCTAAAAGAGAAGAATATTCGCCTTCCAGTACGTAGATAATCTCATAAAAATTGTGGTAATGCATGGTGATGGCACCGGTAGGAGCACCATGCTTTTCGTAAACTTCGTAGCTTTCATGGAGCATATACTGGCGTTCGTCGCTGGCATCTAAAGATTTTAACTGTGCGTTTTTCATAAATCAGTACCTCCTTCTTGCTTTTAGAACCACTGGTATTAGTATAGAGCAATTTTTGCATGTTTTCAAGCAATAAATAGCGTTTAAAAGCATTTATGCTGTGTTATACTATAATCATAGCAGGTAACTGCAAGAGAGCGACAAGAAGGCATTTTTATTAAAGGAGGAACTTAAAATGCAGATGACATTAAGATGGTACGGCAGTAAGTATGATACCGTAACCTTGAAACAGATCCGTCAGATTCCCGGTGTGACAGGGGTTATTTCTACTCTTTATGGGACTACTCCCGGCGAAGCCTGGGAAATGGAAGATATCCTTGCGCTGAAGAAGGAAATCGAAGATGCAGGTTTACAGTTGGCAGGCATTGAAAGTGTAAATATTCATGATGCCATCAAGGTAGGTACTCCTGACAGAGATAAATATATTGACAATTATATTACCACGCTTGAAAGATTGGGACAGGCTGGTATCCACATGGTATGTTACAATTTCATGCCTGTATTTGACTGGACCAGAACTGAGCTTGCACGTGTGCGTCCTGACGGATCTACCGTACTTGCATATACACAGGAAGCTGTAGATGCTATCAATCCTGAGAAGATGTTTGAGTCAATCGCAGGTGATATGAACGGTACCGTTATGCCGGGTTGGGAACCTGAACGTATGGCAAGAGTAAAAGAGTTGTTTGAAATGTACAAGGATGTAACAGATGATAAGTTGTTTGAAAATCTGAAATACTTCCTTGAGAGAATCATGCCAACATGTGATAAGTACGATATCAATATGGCAATTCATCCGGATGATCCTGCATGGAGCGTATTCGGACTTCCTCGTATCATTATCAACAAGGAAAACATTCATCGTATGATGAAGATGGTAGACAACCCACACAACGGTGTCACCTTCTGTTCCGGTTCTTATGGTACAAACTTGAACAATGACCTTCCGGATATGATCCGTTCCTTAAAGGGAAGAGTACACTTTGCTCATGTACGTAACTTAAAGTTCATCACGCCTACCAACTTTGAAGAGGCTGCACATCTTTCAAGTGATGGTACTTTTGATATGTATGAAATTATGAAGGCTCTCTATGATATCGGATTTACAGGACCGATTCGTCCTGACCACGGACGTATGATCTGGGATGAAGTTGCTATGCCTGGTTATGGTCTGTATGACAGAGCACTTGGCGCAACTTATCTGAATGGTCTGTGGGAAGCGATAGACAAGAGTCAGACAAGAAAGTAATGCCGGCTGATTGGAAGGGGTAATTGATCATGGAATTAACATTAAAAGGTCTGAAAGAAAATCATGACGAGTTTTTGGCAGCAGGTTACAGACTGCCGGAATTCGATATTGAAAAAGTAATGGCAAAGACAAAGGCTGAGCCTACATGGATCCACTTTGGTGCAGGAAATATCTTCCGTGCGTTCCAGGCAAATGTGGTACAGAATCTTTTGAACAGAGGTGAGATTGAAACAGGTCTCATTGCAGCAGAAGGTTTTGACTATGAAATTATCGAAAAGATGTATCGTCCTCATGACAATCTGGGTATCCTTGCAACCTTGAAGGCTGACAATACCGTTGAAAAGACTGTTGTAGGCAGTGTTGTGGAATCTGTAATTTTAGACAGTGAAAATGAAACTGAATACGGACGTTTAAAAGAAATCTTCAGCAATCCTTCCCTGCAAATGGCAAGCTTTACCATTACGGAAAAAGGATATTCTTTAGTAGATGGCAGAGGCAATATCATTCCGGCTATTGAAGCTGATTTTGCAAATGGTCCGAAGGCTCCTGCAAGCTACATGGGCAAAGTGGTTTCTCTGCTTTATACACGTTTTGTAAACGGCAGACTTCCAATCGCTATGGTAAGTATGGATAACTGTTCCCACAATGGTGACAAGTTGGCAGCAGCAGTATGGGCATTTGCTGACAAGTGGGTAGAGAATGGTCTGGTTGAAAAAGAATTTGGTGAGTATGTTCATGACGAGAAGGAAGTTTCCTTTCCATGGAGCATGATTGACAAGATCACTCCCCGACCTGACAAGAATGTAGAAGAAATGCTGAATGCAGATAATATTGAAAGTTTAAATGCAGTAATTACCAGCAAGAACACATACGTTGCACCTTTTGTGAATGCGGAAGAATGTGAATATCTTGTAATTGAAGATAAATTCCCTAATGGCAGACAGGCCTGGGATAAGGGTGGTTTGATTTTTACGGATAAAGAGACTGTAGATAAGGTTGAGAAGATGAAGGTTTGTACCTGTCTGAATCCACTTCATACTACATTGGCAGTTTATGGCTGCCTGTTAGGTTACGAACTGATCTCTGCAGAAATGAAGAACCCGGTTCTCAAGAAGTTAGTTGAAACCATCGGTTATGTGGAAGGCCTTCCGGTAGTAGTGAATCCGGGCATCATGGATCCTAAGAAGTTCATCGACGAAGTTGTGAATATCCGTATTCCTAATCCATTCATGCCTGATACACCTCAGCGTATTGCAACCGATACCTCACAGAAGTTGGCAATCCGTTTCGGCGAAACCATCAAGGCTTACGAAAAGAGTGCAGATTTGGATGTAGCTTCCCTGAAGCTGATTCCACTGGTATTTGCAGGCTGGCTGCGTTACCTCATGGCAGTAGATGACAAGGGCAATGCATTTACACCAAGCCCTGATCCATTACTGGATACTGTTATGCCTGTAGTTGCTGACTACAAGCTTTCTGCGGAAGAAAAGAATCTTAGCAAGTTAGATGTTCTTTTAAGTAATGACAAGATCTTTGGCGTAGATCTGTTCAAGGTAGGTCTTGCTGATTTGGTGAAGAGCTACTTTGCAGAGCTTTCTGCAGGTGTAGGGGCAGTTGCTGCAACCCTTGAAAAATACGTGCGATAAGCTATAAGCCGTGTAAAGATAAAATGGTAAAAGCGTTTAGCGATTCAGTTGATAGGGCGATTAGGCATAGGGATGATAAAATACACACTGATGCCTAATTGCAATAAAAGAAAGAGGAAAATAACTCAAAAATGGTTGACATAATGTGGTTATTTTCCATCAGAGGATAAAATATTTGTCTGGTGCCTAAAATCAGAGTTTTTTTAGGCACCAGGCAGTTTTTTTAGGTGTCTCTGGAAAATTAAACTTGATAAAATCAGAAAAAAGTCGCATAATGGAATGCTGACTGGAGAATTTACAAAACAAAGGAGAACCACCATGCAATTGGCACACATTTTGATGACGGCAGTGAATGCCATACTGCCCATTTTATTATTGATTTTGTTGGGCTATATCTTGAAACAGAAAAATTTTATATCAGAGGATTTCGTGAAAATGGGCAATAAGATGGTGTTCAAGATCCTGCTGCCATGCATGTTATTCATCAATGTATATGATATTGAAAGCTTTTCAGTGATTCGTTGGGACATTGTAATATATGCAGTGGTCATGGTTTTGGTATTGTTTTTATTGGGACTAATTGTGGCAGTTTCGACCACGGACGTAGCTAAGCGGAGAGGTGTGCTGTGGCAGTGTACCTTTCGAAGTAATTTCGCAATCATCGGTCTGTCTCTTGCAGGTGCGTTAGGCGGCAGTGAAGCTTTAGGTGTTGCAGCGGTAGTGTCCGCCTTTACCATTCCGGTGTTCAATATGTTGGCGGTGGTTGCACTGTCATTATTTATGGAGAAATCCGGAGATTGGAAGAGCAGCATAAAAAATGTGTTGGTCAATATCCTGAAGAATCCTTTAATTATCGGTGTGGCATTGGGACTTGTATGCCTTGGAATCCGTGCATTGCAGGTGGAATTGTTTGGAGAAGTGGTGTTTGCATTGAATAAGCAGACAAAGTTTCTGTATACTGCGGTAAATAATCTGAAATCCATGGCAACGCCTCTTGCTTTGATTGTAATGGGTGGGCAGTTTGAATTTTCTGCCGTGAAGGGGTTGAAGAAAGAAATCATCGTGGGAACCCTCAGCCGTATCGTACTGGCTCCGCTTTTGGGAATCAGCGGTGCAATTTTGCTTAGCAAGTGTACAAGTCTTCTGTCCTGTGGTGTCAATGAATTTCCGGCACTGATTGCATTGTTCGGTTCTCCGGTGGCTGTGTCCAGCGCTGTCATGGCCGGTTCCATGGACAATGATGAACAGTTGGCCACACAGCTTGTGGTATGGACCAGTATCGGTTCCATCGTGACTATCTTTTTGCAGGTGTGCGTACTGATGGGGGCAGGGCTGTTGGTGGTGTAGAAACAAACCTGGATGTCTGTCAAGTGAGTGTATATTCACTTCGCACTGATCCTGCGGAAATATGCCGGCGGATGTCCGGCGTTCTTGGAAAAGAACCGATTAAAATAATACACACTGCTAAAACCAAGGGATTCGCTGATTTCCTTGATGGGCAAAGAGGTAGAGGATAATAAACGCTCTGCCTCTTTTTGTTTTACCATATCGATATATTCATGAAGGTTCTTTCCGGTGTCGGAAAAAAAGATGCGGTTCATCTGTTTGGGGCTGAGAGCACACAGACTGGCAACTTCATTACATGTGAGACTGTTGCCGATGTTGTCCCTGATGTACAATTTGGCAGCAGTTACACGTTTATCTTCCACAGTCATGTCTGCGGAAGCACGGTACTCATAGATACCTATCGTACGAGAAATATTGCAGATAATGTCTAACATTCTGTTTTTGATCAAAGTCAAAGAAAAAGCGGTGCTCAGTTCCACTTCCTTCAACACATCATCAATATGGTTCAATAATTCTTCCGATAATGCAAATGTATAAATATCCTGCCTGCAGAGATTGTGATAAAATTCTGAGGCTTCATCCACTGTGAAGGCAAGAGAGAATTTGGTAAAATTGCTGCTGTAGGACTTTACGATATGCTCTGTGCCGGGAGTGATCAAGATTCCTTTACATGCATCTAAGGTAAACTGCCTGCCATTTGGTGTGGAGTATTCCATACAGCCATTGATCATCAAATGAACTTCAAAAAAGGTGTGAAGATGCATTTCCCTGCTGATAAAAAAGTTCTTTTCACCAAAGGAAACAGCCCGAAACCAGAGGATCTTCATGGAGAAGGGCTCGGTGATTTCCGGAATGGATAGTTTATTCAGGATATTGGC
>JAZPYS010000021.1:0-4019 GCA_045544275.1 Acetatifactor sp.
AGGGTACCGGCATCATCCAGGAACCATCTGATATTGCTGCCGCAGCTGCCGAGACAGACCACCGTACCGTTGACACAATCTGCCTGATAAGAAGAAGCATTCATGGCTGCCCAGTCTTTCATACTGCCCCGGTAGGTGATGACAGTCTGGGGCTGTCTGAAAACGCATAGCTGCCGATACCGGTAACCGTGGTGGGGATCGTGATATCGGTCAGGGCGGCACAGCCACCGAATGCGTACGTTCCGATTGTTGTCAAGCCGCTATTCAGATTGACGGTCTTCAGCTTGTCACAATAACGGAACGCATAATTTCCGATTGTCTTTACACTGCCGGGAATTGTAATTTCTGTCAAGCCATTACAATTCCAGAAAGCATTGCTACCAATTGTCGTCACGCTGGAAGCAATGGATACTTCCGTAGGATTCCGGAATCGATAGAATGAATAATTGCCAATCGATGTGATGCCTTCCTCGATTACGATCTTCTGAATTCTGTCCTTGTAGCTCTCCCACGGACAGCTGCTGTAATAACCACTGTTGATGTAGGTTTCCTTATAGTCGGTCATCGCACCGCTGCCGAACACGGTAAATACGCCATCCAGGTCCAGCGTCCACTTCGCATTGGTACCGCAGGTTCCCCACTTAAATGCTGTGCCATCGCTGCAAGTGGTATCCATATTACTTGCGGACACATTGATCCATAAAATACAAGATATGTGCTGCCGTTTTGTCGTTCAGCAGCCTCGCTGCCACAGTACACTCTCTTCGTGAGAATGTTCCATCTAGGCATCTCCGGCATCAGCACTCACAGTTTCCGCAAATACTATGCCACCGAGATTTACAGAAACAACGGCTACAATATCGCCCTGGTGCAACACCTTTTGCAGCACAGCAGCGCAGCCGTGACACAGCGGTACATCGGTGTCCAGCAGCGGGAGATTGAAACGGCGATAGAAAACCACTTGTGTCTGGATATATGAGAAACGGCGGGGATGCAAGTCCCCGCCTATTTATTAGTAGAAAATCTGCGATGAAATATAAGTTATCACCACAATAGCAACCACTATGTTCAATAACTTCCATTCGTTATTGACAAAGCCTTCAACGATTGCCATTATAACAAAAGCGCAAATTAACGTAAGCATACGCCCCTCCTAACAGCGATCCTCTTTCCTTATTTATTCTTCTTCCATATAATTTAGCATAGCCAAATTCAACTTTGCCCGTTCCTGTTTGCCGTCAACTTTTCCAATCCATCCCATGAGCATTTCAAACGCATCATCTTCCAGCCGTTCATTATAATAGTTGTATAGAATACCATCCAAAATCTCAAAGAATGATGTACGCCGATACTTGTTATTATAACTCAGTGTAAGCAATTCATTGGCAGTCTCCGCCTGTCCAGAGAACACATAGAATCGGATTGCTTGAATCGGGGAGTATTGCATATCTCCCAGTTCCGAAAAAATCGCATTTTTCAAAAAGCTATCTTCTACAACCAACCGATATACCGTTTCCCTGTCAATGGCCTGTTCCAGAGTGTTCATTATGATATACCCGAAATCGTAAAAGCCATGCAATACTTCTGGGTATGCTTCTATCAGATACTTCCACATTCCAACCGCACAAGTGCAATCTAACTTTGCCATTTTGCCGATAATATCCCGAATGGCACTCCCGTTAGATATGTAATCCTCTTTCAGCAGTTCAAACGTTTCCTCTAAAAAGATTTTCTTTTTGGCAGGTGATATTTTCTTACTTCTTTGCAGATCTTTACCCGCACTTTTTGTTTCTTGAATTAGTGATGAACTATTTTTCTCTGATTCATCATTCACCTTCAGATTAGCCAATGCCTTTTCAAGTACCAACAAAGAAGGTCTATTTTTTATCGATACATAAGGATATTCTTCTAACACATACTTTTCAAGATAAAGCATGAATTCTGCGAACACCTTGATAAATTCAGTTGCCAGATCCCCATTATCACTCTTTTGCGATGCAGTAATAATCATTCCGAAACCCGTGTTGGTTATCATTAAAAGAGTTTCGGACAATTCTGTATCAATATCGCCGAATAAAAAATCTTCCGGAAATACATCTGCAACACCGCAAAACTGCGATGCAATTCCATAAATTTCAGCTTTCTCTCCATTCGCAATAGAAAGCGATTTTACCGTTTCAAAGATAATTCCACATATCATAGGCGGAATAATTTCCTTGGCGGACGTATCTGTAACAGTATCACACGCAGCATCCGCATCGTCAAACAAGGTTTGTGCTATACGGCACAGTCGTTCAATATACTTGCTTGCATTGGGTCTAAATTCCGGCACAGAATATATATCATTATTGGCACTTTGTTCTTCAAATTCTTCCAATAATGTCAGCATCGTAGCGAAGAAAACTGCATCGCTAAAGGCCATATCTGTAATCTCCCTTCTTTATCATGGAGTGATGGAATCTACCCATACACCAATAATCATAAATTTAGTAGTTTCACCGTACTCTCTTCCACGATACACCAGTTCCTCACCGCAGTACTCCCACCCAAAGCCTGTCTGATCTTGAAAAGTTTGTCCGCCTAATAAGCAGGGTTTATCAAATCGAATCGGACCCTGCATCGTAGCAACTTTTTTCCCGACTCTAACCAATTCCAAAAATAGAGGATACAATCAGCTGTTCTCTGGCATTCTCTCTACAAGTTCTCTGTTAATATAAGTACCTGCTGCCTTCTTCAAATCAGTCATCGTAAGATTTGAATAGGCATAGTTCATCTCTCCTTTGCTTTTGGCAACGATTAACGAAACATATTTCCACGAAGGGGCAAGGCGAAATATATTTCGGAAAGCCAAAAACTCTTTATTTGAAGAAACGAACGAATCCATAATAGGAGTTGTTTTCGTCCGCTCATTCAGATATGCCTCCAAAGCATTGTCTTTGTTAATTTTGGAAACTGTTTTTGTAAATCTGCTAGCATTTTCTGCCATTTCCAATTCCCGGATTTGTCCTAAAAGGGAAGCCTGTTCGCCTTGAACTGCATCTAGCTCGGCCTCAAGTTCTGTAATTTTAGATTTCAGTATTTCTTCCTGTTCTCGAAGCAACCGGATTTTTTGCCGCCTTTTCTGTCCCATTTCGATTCCTCCTATCCAGACAGATATACTGCGTTTCTTAACATAGAAATCATAGCGCACTTTCCGCAAATAATCAACTGTTTTAGTACTTTAATACACCAAATTAGTACCTTATGTGCAGATACTATATGTGGAACGAGGTGTTAAAATAGTGGATTTTGGAACTCGATTGAAAAATCTTCGTAAACAAGCGGGATTAACGCAACAGCAACTTGCGACACAGTTAGGCATCACCAAATCAGTTGTATCTTTCTATGAATTGCAGGAACGCAGTCCCTCTCCAGACGTGTTAGTAAAGTTAGCAGTAATCTTCCATGTCAGTGCTGACTATCTGCTTGGTCTGGACGCAAGGGAAACCATTGATGTATCTGATCTTGATGAAAAGGACGTTCAAGCAGTGCGTGCTATTGTCGAAAGGCTGAGAGACAAAAAATTACCACCGCTATAAAATCTTAGCAGTGGTTTCATTTTGAAATTATCCATTCAACGTAAGCCATGAGAATATCCCTCATTATGAAAAACCACATTCTGAAAAAATGTGGATGTAATGTGGATTTTCCGGCTATTTCTGACCCAATACACAAAAAATGACCTCCCGGCTTTTGTGCCGGGAGGTCTTAAAAGTTAGATTTTTATACCCTTTTGGAAGTAAAATTACTTCTTCAGAGATTCTTCGACGGCAACTGCAACAGAGACAGTCATACCGACCATGGGGTTGTTGCCTGCGCCCAGGAAGCCCATCATTTCCACATGGGCAGGGACGGAGGAGGAACCTGCGAACTGAGCGTCACCATGCATACGGCCCATGGTGTCGGTCATGCCGTAGGAAGCGGGGCCTGCAGCCATGTTGTCGGGATGCAGGGTACGGCCGGTGCCGCCGCCGGAAGCG
>JAZPYS010000022.1:0-12751 GCA_045544275.1 Acetatifactor sp.
TCCGGCAGCGCTGGCTGTGTCATATCTTAGATAAATGGATTATATTTCTTCTCATATCCAATGGTGGTACTTTCTCCATGTCCGGGATATACTTTCGTCTCCTCCGGCAGTACAAACAACTTCTGCTTTACAGAATTCATCAAAGTACGCATATTTCCCGTAGGCAGATCTGTTCTTCCCACAGACTCCTGAAACAAGGTATCTCCACTGACAAGAATTCCTGCATCCTCGAAATAATAGCAGCAGCTTCCGGCTGTATGTCCGGGTGTAGCAATACATTTACAAGTCATGTCTGCCACAGTAAGAGTCTCACCATCCTTCAGATATACATCCGCTTCTACTGTATAAGGTCTTCCTGCACCTTTGGATACATTCAGCTTTTCACTGTTCAGAAGTTCCTTCTCCTGTTCATAGGCGTACATCTTAACACCTGCAAGGGATCTCACTTCATTAGCACCCCAAATATGATCAAAATGACCGTGGGTCAGAAGAATCGCCTGAATGGTAAATCCATTTTTACTTAATGCATTGTAAATCTGCTGCCCTTGATCCGCAGGATCGATCAAAATACACTCTTTTGCATCCTCACGATACAAAAAATAACAATTGGTCTGGCACATACTTAAGACCATTCTGCCAATCTTGATTCCACTCATCAGCCACTCGTCCTTTCTACATCTATAACACTTTCGATTTTGTGCAGTCTGTCTATGATTCTGTTCAGTTCATCACGTCCGGAAATTTCAATCGTTGTCTGTAATGTTGCCATACCCTGTTTACTCATTCTGGTACTCAGAGACATGATACTGATATTCTTCTCAGTCAGACACTTGGAAATATCTGCAATCAGACCATTACGATTGTTGGCATAAATAATAATTTCTGCAACATACTTTTCCCCCGTTGCTGGATTATCCGGTTCCTGCCATTCCGCTTCAATCAGTCGGGCACGCTCAAACTCCGGCATATTGATGATATTGACACAGTCTGTACGATGAATGGACACACCACGGCCCCTGGTCACAAAACCTGCGATTTCATCCCCCGGAACGGGTGAACAACATTTAGAGAAACGAACAGATAAATCTGCAATTCCTTTTACCACAATGCCGCTCTTGGACTTCATTGCTACAGACTTATTTGCCGCGTTACTGCTTTCTGCAATGTTTTTCAGAATATCCTCATCCGTGATCTCTTTCTTATGATCACGATCATAAAGCTCCTGCATCCTGTTCGCAACGGCCCCTTCTTTTAAAGAGCCGTGACCAATGGCCGCTAACACAGCATCCCAATCTCTGAAGCCGTATTTGCGCTGTACATTTTCCATATATTCGGGCTTCATCAAATTAACCTGATTATAGCCTTTTGTCTTACAATAGGCAGCCAGGAATTCTTTTCCTTTTACAATGTTGTCTTCTTTCAGCTCCTGCTTGAACCACTGATTAATCTTATTCTTAGCCTGTGTACTCTTCACAATACTCAGCCAGTCACGGCTGGGACCTCTGGAGTTGCCTGAGGTAATGATCTCTACCCGGTCACCATTCTTGATTACATAGTCAATGGTAACCAACTTATCATTGACACGAGCCCCCACCATCTTATTGCCCACAGCGGAATGTATGCTGTATGCAAAATCGATGGGTGTAGATCCTGCCGGCAGATTCTTTACTTCTCCGGTAGGTGTAAAACAATATACATTATCCGAGAACAAATCTAAATCGTTCTTAAGCAGGTTCAAAAACTCCTTATTGTCAGAGGTATCCCTCTGCCATTCCAAAATCTGACGGAGCCATACTAATTTCTCCTCTTCCTGAGCCTTTACCTTCTTGCCCTCATTTTTACCATCGGAAGCTTCTTTGTATTTCCAATGTGCAGCAATACCATACTCAGCAGCCTTATGCATATCGAAAGTTCTTATCTGTATTTCAAAAGGCGTACCACTGCTTCCGATCAATGTAGTATGAAGAGACTGATACATATTGGGTTTGGGCATGGCAATATAATCCTTGAAACGGCCGGGAATTGGCTTATACATTTCATGGATCACTCCCAGTGACGCATAACAGTCTCTTACTGAATCCACAATAATACGCACTGCAAACAGATCATAAATCTGTTCCAGGGTCTTATTCTGATTCTTCATTTTTTTATATATACTGAAGAAATGCTTTACACGTCCATCGATCTGGGCCTTGATACCGGCACCATCGATATGCTCACGCACTTCATCTACAATGCTTTGAATATAGGCTTCTCTTTCCACCTTGCGGGAAGAGATCTTATCTACCAGTTCATAATATACCTGGGGTTCCAGATATTTCAGGGATAAATCATCCAGCTCTACCTTCAATTTGGAAATACCCAGACGCTGTGCCAGGGGACAATACACCTCCAATGTCTCCTTCGCAATTCTGGTCTGACTATCCGGCTTCTGATACTTCAGAGTTCTCATATTGTGAAGACGGTCTGCCAGTTTGATCATGATGACACGTATATCCTTGGCCATAGCCAGAAACATCTTACGTAAATTCTCAGCCTGCATTTCCAATTTTACGTCAGACTGATCCATGGAAGTATTAGTCAGCGGTATTTTTTCTAGCTTAGTCACACCATCTACCAGAATCCCTACATCTGCTCCGAATGCTTCCTCCAATTCTTCTTCCGTCATAACCGTATCTTCCACCACGTCATGCAGAAGACCTGCAATAATAGTCTCTTTATCCATTTCAAGATCAGCCAGAATGATAGCCACATTTAATGGATGAATGATATAGGGCTCTCCGGATTTGCGGTACTGATCTTTATGTGCATTGTACGCCACAGTATAGGCCTTCTCAATCAATGTAATATCATCACTGGGATGATATTTCCGCACACGACTAATAAGGTCCTGATATAAATCTTCAGGAGCCATAAATTCCTTGTGCTTCTGCACTCTGATATCCGAAAACTTAACGTCCTTTTCCTCTGTCATATGTTTCATGCCTCTCTAAAAACACTTTTCGCATCACAACCCCCATTTGCGATACCAACCCAATATAGAAAGAATGAAATTATTTACCTTCATAACAAATAGCAGATTCTACCCTATAACCCTTCAGCCGCTCTCTGCCCTTCAAGCCGGCCAATTCAATCATTACAACAATACCTACAACAATGCCGCCCAAACTTTCAATCAGCTGAATCATCGCTTCTGTAGTACCACCGGTAGCCATCAGGTCATCAACGATCAAAACTTTCTGTCCCGGTTTGATGCTGTCTTTATGCATTTCGATGGTCGCCGTACCATATTCCAGATCATAGGTCTTCTCTACAGTCTCGCATGGAAGTTTACCCTTTTTACGAATCAATACAAACGGCTTTCTATTATTATATGCAATAGGCGTTCCAAAGATAAATCCTCTGGATTCCGGTCCGGCAACCACATCATATTCCAAATCCTTAACCTTATCCTGCATGGTGTCAATGGCTAAATGCAGCCCCTCTGCATCCTGCAGCACACTGGTCACATCTCTGAAAATAATACCTTCTTCCGGGAAATCAGGAATGCTTCTTACATATTCTTCTAACCGTTTCATAATCATTATCCTCCACAATGTCGAAATTTAAACACATTATTCCTAATTATAGTATTTTTTTCAAAGAAAGTCAAAATATTCTATCCAATCAACACCTGTTTTCCTTCAAAAGCAAAGCCATACTTGCGTATCCGCTCTGCGGAAATGCCTTTTGCAAGCAAATCCGCTTCATACTGCATTTCTTCTATTTGTGCCAGTGCGGCTGCAACTGTGTCACGCAAACTTTCCTCATCATCCGGGTCATATACCTTAAACTCCAGAATATATGCCAAGTCACCTTCCTTCAAAGGCTCCAGTATCACGTCATATCTTCCAAAACCACTTTCCCGATTGGAAGAAATTCTATAACGATCCTTCAAATCCACAAGCAGTCCCAATACAAAACCATGATAAAAACGTTCCGGCTCTGTATATGCGGAAGCTCTTTTTCCCGTATCGAAAAAGCTGAATGTTTCAAGTGCCACTCGATTCATATACCGATTCATAGCCTTTACATCACAAAGAAGCAATGCCTTGATAAACTGATTATATGCGGATACTGCATTAGAAAACCAGCCTGCTATCATTCCCTCAAACATCAGCCGTACTTCTTTGTTGGTCAAGGCTAATTCATACTCCCATCTGCCAACCTCAGGATCAAAAGTACATTTGGTCACCTTTAAATAGCCGCTTGCCAGCAACAGACTCCAAATCGCACTGATATTCTGATCCAGCTGGTTATATACAATCTGTTCATCAAGCTGGGTATGAAAAACCTTTCCTTCCAGCAAATCCTCCATAACCGTCTTGATCTCCGGCTCTCCCTCTCGAATCAACTTGCCGATAAGACTATTAGAGCTGGTATTGGCCCAATACGCTTTTAGCGTTCCCTTATCCAAATAATTCAAAATAGACCATGGATTATAGATATCCGCTTTCTCTCCGAAAATAAACCCATCATACCAAGCCTTGACTAACGATTTATCTGTATAACCATATTCATCCATAGCCGCAAACACTTCTTCTTCCGTAAAGCCAAAGCAGTCTGTATACTTATTGGCCGTAGTAGTCACAACCTCAAGATGATTCAAATCAGAGAAAATAGACTCCTTGCTGACTCTGGTAATGCCTGTCATAATGGCACGCTCTAAGTAAGGATTGGTTTTAAAGGTGGCATTGAATAAACTTCTGGTAAAAGCCACTAATTCCTCCCAGTACCCATCCACATAAGCCTCCTGCATGGGGGTGTCGTATTCATCTAATAAAATAATAACCCTCTTACCATAGTGCTTGTAAAGAAAACCCGCCAACTTATGCAGTGAAAAGGTCGCTTCTACCTCCGGCATATCTATGTGAATGCCGGTAAAATATTTTTTATCATCTTCCGTCAGCGAGTCACTATCTAATAAAAATCGGTTTTTATTGTATAGCTCTGTAATCAACTGACAGATACGTAATTTCGTGTTCTCATAGGTCTTTTCCTTTACATTGGCAAAAGAAAGACTGATCACAGGATAGGTACCCTGAATTTTGCGATAGGCCTCTTCCTTCCAAATATTCAGACCTTCAAACAGATCACATCTGCCTGCATACTCCACAGAAAAAAACTGCTCCACCATGCTCATGGTCAGTGTCTTACCGAAGCGACGAGGACGGGTAATCAGTGTTGTGGAATCCCCACTTTCCCACCATTCCTTTATAAAATGTGTTTTATCCACATAAAAATAATTTTTTTCAATTATATCGTTAAAGTTTTGTATACCAATCGCTACCGTTCTTCCCATGAAAACACCTCCAAAAAATCCGCTATACCAAAGTGTTGCCTTTAGTATAGCGGATTTTTTGTGAAAGTACAATATAAATTGTTATCTTTGATATTCACTTCTCCAAACACACTTTTCGTAGAAAATCCTCTGTTTTTTCCGAAAGCCCTTCCACTTCCTTTCCCGTTTTTCCTTTATCGCCTCTTCCAAGTCCTTCTGAAACAACTCTGCTGATTCGTATCGTCCCATACTATCGGCAGCCAGACTTCTTTGAAGGATTCGATATACCTCCGCAGATATCCTCTTATCCGTTTCACAATACTGCAGCATATCATATGGGGGCTGGCAGGGGTCCTTTCCCGTCAGCAAAAAGGCCAGTATTTTGCCTGCTGCGTAGAGATCACTTTCCGGTCCGATCTTGCTTCCTTCCCAGAATTGCTCCGGTGAGGCGTATCCATAGCTGCCGGCCCGGCAATTGGTGGCGGCGGCAGCTCCCAGATCCACCAAGCGTATTCTGCCGGTTCTCTCGATCATTATATTTTCCGGCTTCAGATCCCGATATATGACTTGAGGCTTTCTTTGGTGAAGTACCTTTAAAGCCTCCAATATCTCCTTCATGATCTCCTTTGCCAGCCGTGGCTGTACTGCTCCAAAGTGCTCAAGATATGCCTGCAATGTAATTCCATCTATGTATTCCATGACCAGATAGGCTTTATCCGCCCGAAAATAGGCCTTCCAAAGTGGGAATCTGCTTCCGGGAACTTGCATTCTCCCGGAAACTTGCTGCAAAAGCGCAGATTCCTTACCCAAAAGTCCAGTGTCTTCACTCACCTTCATAGCATAATGCTCCCCTGTCAACCGTTCTTTGACCAGATACACTTCACTGCTGCTGCCCTTTCCCAACAGGGAAATCAACTCATAATTATCCAACTCTGAAAAATACGGCTCCTGCATATTCGGCTCCTCCTCTCACTATATCTTCTTTCCATAACTCTTTTAATCTTTTTTGAATCTCCACATCCTTTGCCTTTTCTTCAAAAAGCACCTCCAGCATTTCCTTTTCTGAGATATGTTCACAAAATCCGGCTGTGCTGATCAGTATGGATATGCCCTTTTGCAAAGTTCCTGATACCAGCAGCAGCTCCTCCCCTTTGTCTTTGTCCAACAACATCTGCGAAAGGTTCCGGCACTGTTTTTTATTGAATCTGCGATTAAACAAAAGACTCTTTACATCCCCTTTTTCGAAATAGCAAAATTGCTCCCCCCATACCAGCATTCCTGACAGGTCGTAAACAGGCATGCTTTTGATTTCTTTTTCCAAAAGCTGGTGGATTTTTTCTGTTTTCCCCGACTGATTTATCAAAGGTAAGCATTGATGATGAAACCATTCTACCAACCGTTCCGTAAAATACCCGCTGTTCAGGCTCCCATCTGCCTTACTCCTGCTGCCGTCACAGATACAGGCCAACAAACATCGTCCCTTCTTTAATTTCACCTGCTGCAAGACCAAAGAAACGGGATTCTCTCTGCCTGCACTTTCCCATAAATAATGTGAGTAATACTTCATAAGTCCTCCTTCTTATTTAATTGCATTAACTGTCATGAAAGTTTTCCCGAACCGGGAAAATGATTTTACATATACATTTCCTGCCCTGCATACCACAAAGCAGGAAATGCAAAGAATTGATTCTAAGAATTTTAAATATTATCCAAAAATATTTCGAAGATCATTAAAGAAAACAACGACCATCAGTCCCATGAAAAACACGAGACCGGCAAAATGGACCATGCCTTCCTTTTCCGGTGGAATGGGCTTTCCCCGAATCACCTCAATAAAAAGGAATATCAGTCTGCCCCCGTCCAAAGCCGGAATGGGAAGCAAGTTTATAATGCCCAGATTTATTGTCAAAAGCAACGTAATATTTAACATATTTACAAGTACTGTCTGCCAACCATACTCCCTTGCCACATCATATGTCTTACCTACAACATTGACCGCAATTCCCACAGGCCCTGAAACTTCTTCACTTTTGACCTGTCCCTGCACCAACATAAGAAGACTCTTATATGTGTTTTTTACGCAATAGCGCATTTCATACCAGGCATACTTCAACCTGGCAATTCCCGTTTCTTCCGCAATAGCGTCACAATAAACACCAAACATATAGTTCGCAGATTCTTCACTATATTCCGGCTTCAATGTGGTCTTCATCTGCTGTCCATCACGTTCAAAGACAATTTCCACATCTTTACCGCCGTTAACACGATTGAAAAGCATCATTTCTTCAAACAGATAGACCTTTTCATCATTCAACGAAACAATCTTATCACCTGTCTGCAGACCGGCTTCTACAGCAGGTCCTGTTTCCATCACTCTGATAACCGGCAGATTAATCTGTATCATAGATACCATGATCACCGCAATGACCGCACCCAAAATAAAATTAAATAACGGTCCCGCCACAACAGTGGAAATCCTTGCCCATACATTTGCCTTGTTGAATGACCTGTCGGACTCTCCTGCCTCGTCGATATTCAGACCATCTTCGCCTTCAAACATACAGGCACCGCCCAGGGGAAGAAGCTTTAGCGTATACTTCGTCTCACCTTTCGTAAATCCCAAAAGAGTCGGTCCCATACCCACAGAAAACTCAATCACTTTGATTCCATTCATCTTCGCAATAATAAAATGACCCAACTCATGGGAAATCACCACGATTCCAAATATTAAAACAAATAATATAAATGTCACTATTACTCTCGCCTTTCTATATTAAACCAGATATATACTCATAAACCTCTGCCTCAGCAGAAAGAATCTGATCCACATCCGGATTCTCTACCAGCTTATGCTGCCCCATGGAACGTTCAATCAGTTCAGGAATCTGCAGATATGAAATCTTTTTATCTAAAAACAATGCAACTGCCTTTTCATTTGCAGCATTGTAAACGGTTGGCATAGAACCACCGGCTCCTGATGCCTGATAAGCCAGCTTCAGTCCCGTAAAAGTTTCTGTGTCAGGCTTTTCAAAGGTCATGTTGGCAAGTTCGAAGAAATCCAGTTTTTTCTCATTCATTACACGTCTGTCCGGATAGAACAACGCATACTGGATCGGAAGCTTCATATCCGGCACACCCAACTGTGCAATCACTGCACCATCCACATATTCCACCATGGAATGAATGATACTCTGGGGATGCACTACCACCTGAATCTGATCCAGTTCAACATCAAAGAGCCACTTTGCCTCCATAACTTCCAACCCCTTGTTCACCAGAGTGGAAGAATCAATGGTAATCTTTCTTCCCATAGACCAGTTGGGATGCTTCAACGCATCTTCCACACGCATAGATGCCAATTCCTCTTTTGTCTTTCCTCTAAACGGGCCACCGGAAGCTGTAAGCAGAATCTTACTTACCCTATTCTTTGGCTCACCATTCAGAGACTGAAAGATTGCACTATGCTCACTGTCTACAGGTAAAATGGATACGCCGCACTCTTTTGCCAGAGGCATGATAATATGCCCGGCACACACCAATGTCTCTTTGTTTGCAAGTGCTATATCCTTGCCTGCTCTAATAGCAGCAATCGTCGGTCTAATACCAATCATTCCCACAATTGCCGTTACCAATACACTAATTTCCTCCAGCACTGCAATTTCCAGCAAACCGTCCATGCCGTACAGTACTTTTGTGGGCAGATCGCCAATTCGGCCCTTCAGATCACTGGCTGCTTTTTCAGTCCACATAGCAACCAATTTTGGCTGAAACTCTCTGACTTGCTTTTCCATCAAATCTACATTATTTCCGGCTGCCAGCGCAATGATCTGCAGCTCATCACTGTTATTTCTTACAATATCCAAAGTCTGGGTTCCGATAGAACCGGTGGAACCCAGCACTGCAATTTTTTTCATAAGCACTCCTTTTTACATATTAATCATCAGCATGGTTAAAAAGTAAATCATAGGTGCAGTTACAATCACACTATCAAAACGATCCATGATGCCGCCATGTCCCGGTATCAGATTACCATAGTCCTTTATATTATGGTTTCTTTTGATGGCCGATGCCGCCAGATCACCCACCATGGACATGATGGAACCCACTGCACAAATGAATATGATGATCCACAGCACATTCTGTTCCACAATAACTCTGTCCACAAGGAAGTACGCATACAGGCCGCCTAAAATCGCCGCTCCTGCTACACCACCGATACAGCCTTCCAGACTCTTCTTCGGACTAAGTTGTGGAAATATCTTCTTCTTTCCGAACAGCATGCCCACTGCATAAGCACAAGTATCACATCCCCAGGAGCTTAAGAGAATCAGCCACACCATGTATAGACCATATTCTGTTTCCCTGGTCTGATAAATAAAGGACAACATGACCGGACCATACAAGAAAGCAAAAATCGAAGAAATAATCTGAGAGGACTTATACTTAGGAAACTGTACCACATAAAGGAACATTTCCGCCATAAATACTCCTACAATGCACATCAGATCCATGGTATCCGAATATGCAAAAAAGACACATACATAATAACATACCACTCCGATCATCCCAACGATCTCCGGAGCATTGCTTCCCTTATCCCCCTCATTCACCTGTAATGCCTTTGTCAACTCCCTGAAAGCACTTAAAGAAATCAGCAAAGATACCACTGCAAGCAGAGGACCGCCCATGAACATCGTCACAAACGCTATGATCACCAAAATGATGCCACTTACCAATCTGGTACCAAACATCACGAATCCTCCTTTATCAACCCGTACTTTCTGTCTCTATGATTATATGCCTCCACAGCTTTTTCTAATTCTTCTTTGGAAAAATCAGGCCATGCCACCGGCGTAAAATAAAACTCCGTGTAAGCCAACTGCCACAGCAGGAAATTGGAAATGCGCTGCTCATTACAGGTACGGATCAAAAGATCCGGATCCGGAATTCCGCAGGTATCCAGATAAGAATCCAACACATCCTCTGTCACAGCTTCTCGTGACACCCTGCCTTCCTGAATATCCTTCGATAATCTTCTCACAGCCCGCACAATCTCATCACGGCCTCCATAGTTGATAGCTATCTGGAAGTGAAGACCGTCATTATTCTTCGTAGTTTCTTCCAACTCCTCAATACGTGTACGAATATCCTCATCCAGCCGGGTCTTATCTCCAATCACACGCACGCACATACGGTTCTTTTCAGCAGTCTTTAAACAAGTCTTCATATAATTGCGAAGCAGCTTCATCAATGCATCCACTTCCTCCTGTGGCCGGTTCCAGTTTTCTGTAGAAAAAGCATACACTGTCAGATACTGGATTCCCATTTTATAAGCTTCTTCACAAATGACTTCCACAGTCTTAGCTCCCTGTACATGCCCATAATTACGAGGCATACCTTTTGACTTTGCCCAGCGCCCATTACCATCCAGTATGATCGCTACGTGATTCGGAATTTTGCGTTCTCCGTTCATTATTACTTCCTTTCAATGAATAGTGCAAAAGGGCTGTTTATCTTATCCACATAAACCAGCCCCTCAGTATCACTATTTTTATCAAATCCTGTATAAGAAATTATACGGTCATGATTTCCTTCGTCTTAACATCCATCAAAGTATCTACATCTTTGATGTAGTTGTCAGTCATCTTCTGAAGCTTTTCTTCCAGAGCCTTTGCTTCATCTTCCGGAGTACCTGCTTTTACAAGCTTCTTAAACGCATCATTACCATCACGTCTGATGTTTCTGATCGCAACCTTTGCTTCTTCCGCTTTCTTCTTTACTTCCTTAGAAAGATCTTTTCTGCGTTCCTCTGTCAGTTCAGGGAATATCAGACGAATCACACTACCGTCATTACTTGGATTGATACCAAGGTCGGAAGTCAGAATAGCCTTTTCGATAGCCTTCAGAAGAGACTTCTCCCATGGAGCAATCTGAATGATTCTTGCTTCCGGAACAGTAATATTACCAACCTGCTGAACCGGCGTAGGAATTCCATAATAATCTACTTTGATCTTATCCAATACATGAGGATTCGCACGTCCTGCTCTGATCGTACCATAATCCGACTCCAAAAACTCCAAAGCCTTCTTCATTTTATCATCATAAACTTGCAATCTTGCGTCCATATTACGCCTCCTGTTATATTATTTTCTCACACTAAACGGTAACTTTTGTTCCGTTGAATTCACCTTTGATCGTATTCACGATGCTGTTTTCCTGATTCAGACCGAATACCCACATAGGCATCTTGTTATCTCTTGCTAAAATAGATGCCGTCATGTCCACTACCTGCAGATTCTTAGCGACCACATCATCGATAGAAATCTCATCAAACTTCTTTGCATCCGGATTCTTTGCAGGATCAGAATCATATACACCATCAATAGCCTTTGCAAGAAGGATAACTTCTGCCTCGATCTCAATGGCACGAAGTACTACGCCTGTATCTGTTGAGAAATACGGATGTCCGGTACCTCCTGCAAAAAATACTACCATACCCTTTTCAAAATACTTATTCGCTCTGTCCTTAGAAAAGAGCTTTGTAAAGGAACCACATTCAAATGGTGTCAATATGTTCGTCATCATTCCCACAGAACGGAAGATTTCAGACACATAGATGCAGTTCATCACTGTTGCCAGCATACCAATCTGGTCAGCTTTGGTTCTGTCAATGTTCTCACTGGAACGACCTCTCCAGAAATTGCCGCCGCCGATCACAATACCCACCTGGATACCGTCATCCACCAGCTGCTTTACCTGAAGAGCGACTCCTCTTACAGTTTCTTCATCAAAACCTGTCTTCTTTGCGCCGGCTAAAGCTTCACCGCTTAATTTCAGCATAATTCTTTTCATGGTTTTGTTCTCCTTGTTTCCTGAGGGCAGCGCCTCTCTCTACCTTTACGGGCAGAGCCTCGCAAACTCTACCTTTACGGGCAGAGCCTCGCAAACACTTCGTGTTTCCTCGGTCGCTTCGCTCGTCAAATGTTCATTTATTCCCTCAGCCATACACTCATGCAAGCATGGTGTCCGGCTTCGCTCATATATGAACGCTTGACTCTGCCCTTTACGAAAATTATAACATATCAGGCACACTAATAAAAGCAAAAGTTTTATAAATTATATCAATCTCTGTCCGTTGATCACCAGTCGAAAGCTTAAATTTAGCCTTTCTGCAGCCTTTCTGCACAAGATCATGCGGTTTAAAAAGATTTCAAAATAATCCATTACCGTGCACATTTCGGTCTCGATCAATAAGTTCAGTGTAATATGATCATCCTTTTCTATCTCTACATAGCTTTCCTTTACCGAATAATTCACCCTGTCGTGAATATCAAAGCTGGCAAAATCCTGATTTCTCACTCGTGTATAGCGTACATCCGTTTTATCCGCAAGAATCAGGGCTGCCGCCACCGGATTCACCGGAAAGGCTGT
>JAZPYS010000023.1:0-14644 GCA_045544275.1 Acetatifactor sp.
TGCCATCTACGCTTCGTCTTAAGCTCTGTAAAATTTGAGTGACTCTTTCTTCCATCCCTGTTCAATCCCTGCCAATAAATTTATATCTCTTACGTAATTAATCCAATTCTTCAAATTCACTGTCATCCACATAATTTCCGACCGTCATACTGCGACTGCCGGCTGGTGTATTTCTGATCGGTGTATTTCTCTGAGGAGCCGGTCTTCTCACCCCTGTCTGCTCAGTAGTCACACTTCGCTGTGAACTTCTGACTGCAGTCCCCCGATGAACGGATGCTCCTCTCTGGGGAGCTGTACTTCGCTGTTGACTATTGATTTTTTTAACAGTCCTTGACTGTGCCGCAACAGTCATCTTAGGGACTGCCTTGACATAATAAAAATATTCATCATCTTCAAACTGTACATTTTCTGTACGGCTGTAATCCACACAGAAGAACATAAACTCCAGTACTTTTGCCACCAAAAGTGCCAGTATCGATGCCAAAAAAGCGCCCAACAATGATACCTGCGTATCGTAGATCAGATCTCCCACAAGTATCACAACCATATTGATAATGGTACCCGCCACCATAGCAATGCTCCAGGAATAATCAACTGCCAGTCTTCTGATAAAATAAACCACAGCAATGGTGATCGCAAATGCTGCGATCATCACCATAAGTTCACGGTTTTTGATCAGTCCATCCAGCACCAGTCTGACCTTTGCCAATTCCTCTCCGGTTCCCATGCCGTTGATGACAGGGGCATTTTCAGAAATCACACTGATCAGAGAATGGACCACCAGACCACATCCTACGGAAACTGCCGCAGCAGGTGATGCAAGTAACCCTACTGCAACCGGCATCACATAAGGAATCTTCATAGCAGCAAGCACAGCCGTCAGCACTAAGATCAATGAATTCTTACTGTCAAATCGTACAAATAAAAGCAGCAGAATCAGATAAACACTCAATCCAACCAATGCAACTTCCATGGATAATGCATACATATGCAGCAGGCTGAACAATGATGCCACAAAAACGATACAGCCCACGGGCATGAACGAGCAGAACAAAGATGCAATCAACACAATACCGACTTTATCCGCCTGGGGCATATATCCCAGTGCACCATTCACACAGCAAATGGTAAGATATGCCAGCATAAATTTCAACGCAGGCAATATCATAAACTCATATTGTCTGTAATAATATTTTATTTTGTCTCTAAATTCCAATAAGCTTCTCATATTTCATACCTCTCATGATTGCTGGGCATTTAACTTTTTTAAACGATTCATGTATTCTTTCAAGCTCTTCCGTGCTGCCGTATACCGATAGGAATATACAATATATGTGATCACACAAGTAACAACTACAAATACACCATAAAGCATTACAATCTGCTTTACAAAACCGATCAAATCCATTTGATAAAGATTTTCCGTCAATTCCTCAAAGTGATATAACAAATACAGCCCTGCCAAAAGTGCATATGCAATTGTCGTACACAATAAAGTCTTCAACATCTGCATCACCAGGTAATCACTTCGAAAGTATTTGCTGATCCGAATATTCTTTTTTCCTTTTTTCTGCTCATAAGAGGCCAGTTTCGTCATTAAAATAACTCGTTCTTCATTAAGCATACTTCTCTCTCCAGATTTTGCTGCGATATATCAGCTTCCTTCCCCCATTGCCAGTGTCACAAAATAAATGTTCTTCACTCCTGCGTCCAAAAACACTTTTGCCACGGCATCGATAGTACTCCCCGTAGTGTATATATCGTCCACTATAATAATCGTATTTAATTTTACACCATTTCCCTCGAGAATAAAAGCATTTTTCAAATTATTTAATCTTTCCTTTGGATTTAATGCCTTTAAGGCCCTTGTATTCCGCACTCTTTTGACCAGATTGGCCTCTACAGGCAGATTTAAGTGCCGTCCAAGGGAATCTGCCAGTATCTGCGCCTGATTAAACCCTCTCGCTCTCCTCTTCCCACTGTACATGGGTACCGGTATCAAAGCATCCGGTCCGATCCTGCGTATATAATCCCCTAGAAAAAATGCCAGTTCCTCACCGAAAATTTCACCATATTCCCTTTTTCCCTTATATTTAAACTTATATAAGGCACCTGCTACCGATCCATACTCATACAGTGCACGCCCCTGGACAAACAAGTGCCTGCGTTTTTCGCAATCCCGGCAGTATTCCCGTTCCCCATCTGCCAATTGTTTGGAGCACTTCATACAGCGGGGCTCCCTGATGTATTTCACTTTTTTTCTGCACCCGGAACAGATTTCTCTTCTGCTCTGTACCTTATCACAGATTGGACATCTGGGTGGAAAAAGCAGCCTGCATACGGCCTCCCACAGGTCCCTTACAGCGATTTCCCATACGCTTCTTTTATGCATGCTCCAACTCCTGTATCTCTTGAATACGGGCGGCAAGGGATGTATATCGTTTATTCTCACTTTCATTTTCAATCATTTCACGCACAGTGTTGCTGCTTCCCAGAATCGTAACACAGGTTTTTGCTCTGGTAATACCTGTATACAGGAGATTTCTGTTAAAAAGCATCCTTGGACCGCTCAAAAGCGGCATGATCACTGCCGGGTACTCACTTCCCTGGGATTTATGAATGGTAATAGCATAGGCAAGCTCCAATTCCTCCAGCAGCGAAAACGGATATGTCACCCGGCGGCCTTCATCATATTCCACAATCACTTCTGATGAGCCTTCCCGGATTTCCCTGATCAGCCCCATATCACCATTAAAGACACCAAGTCCCTTGTCAACGGGAATACCATACCGGCTCACCACTTCCCATTCCAACTGATAATTGTTGCGGATCTGCATGACTTTGTCCCCTTCACGGTAAATGGTCTCACCCTGCTGACATTCTCTTTTCCTGTCATCCGGCGGATTCAAATACTGCTGCAGAATACCATTTAAAACCTCCACCCCCAGATGCCCTTTTCTCATGGGGGTCAGCACCTGAATATCATATACTGTGGCATCCACATACTTCGGAAGTTTGTCCCTGATGAGCTGAATCATATGCTTATAAATTACATTTACATCATTTCTTTCCAACAGGAAGAAATCCTTACTTTTATTGTCCAGTGCGATCTGTTCACCCTTATTGATATGATGCGCATTTACTACAATATCACTTTCTCCCGCCTGCCGGAATATCTTCTGCAGTACCACCATAGGAAATACGCCGCTTCCCATTATATCCCTGAGCACCTGGCCGGGGCCCACACTGGGAAGCTGATTTACATCACCTACCAGAATGAGTCTGGTTCCGGGAGATATGGCTTTCAGCAGTGCCTGAAAAAGCTGAATATCCACCATGGACATCTCATCAATGATAACCACATCCGCCTCCAGAGGATTTTCCTCGTTCTTATCAAATCGTACATTTCTACGATCATCATCGGACAAGGCCCCATTCAATTCCAGCATACGATGAATCGTCCTGGCTTCATAGCCGGTAGCTTCCGTCATCCGCTTTGCAGCTCTTCCCGTAGGTGCTGCCAGATAAATATCACAGCCTTCATGTTCAAAATACTTGATAATTGTATTAATCGTGGTGGTTTTGCCGGTACCGGGACCACCGGAAAGGATAAACAGACCATATTGAATAGCGCCTAAAACCGCTTTATACTGCAGCTCATCCGGCTCCATATGATTGTCTTCCGTTATTTTATCCAAAACCTTACGGATTCTATCCATATTTTCCCTCATGGGAATATTCAATTCATGCAGCATACGGGCACAACTCAATTCCGCATAATAATAGCCGGATGCATATACCGCATCCCCCTTGACAACCAACTTGCGGTCCATGACCATATTGTCAATCTGCGGCCTGATATCTTCCTGCTCCACCTGCAGAAGCAAAGATGCCTTGCCTAACAACTGCTCTATGGGCAGGTAACAATGTCCCTCATTAACTGCCTGCAATAATGTATATAATAAACCACTTCGGATGCGATAATCCGAATCTGTATGAATACCGATCTTGGCTGCAATGCTGTCCGCAATCTTAAACCCAACACCCCTGATATCTTCCGCCAGCTTATAAGGATTTTCCTTCATGATTCCGTAAAGCTGCATTCCATAGGTATCATATATCTTAACTGCCAGTGTATTGGATATCCCGAATTGCTGCAGGTACACCAATGCATCCCGCAGATCCTTCTTTTCTTCCATCTGCTCTGCAATCTCTCTGGCCTTCCGAGCACTGATTCCTTTAATCTCTGACAGACGCTCCGGTTCTTCCTCCATAATACGAAATGTATCCTCGCCAAATCGTTTCACAATCCGTTTCGCCAATGCCGGTCCTACTCCCTTTATGGCTCCGGATCCCAGATATCTTTCCATGCTGATCTTGTCTTTTGGAGCAACGGTCTGAAAACTCACCATTTTAAACTGCTTCCCATAAGTTGGATGCTCGATATAATCCCCTTCAGCTTCCAGATTTTCTCCTTCCGCCAGACCTTTACACATCCCAACGCAGGTAATTTCCTCTTCGTCACATACCAGATTCATCACAGTATACCCATTGTCCGGATTCTTATATATGATATGCTCTACATATCCTGCAATTTTCTCCATACCTTATCCCCTGATATACAAAGGGCTGCTTTGTAAGCAGCCCTTCCAATTCATCTTTTGTTAGTCCTCACGATACCCTGCAAGAAACTCTACATATTTTCCGGTTCCCACTGCAACTGCTGTCATAGGATCTTCCGCCGTCATGGTATTGATACCGGTTCTGGAAGATATCAACTCTTCCAACCCCCGAAGCAAACTGCCGCCGCCGGTAAGTACAATGCCCCTGTCTGCAATATCCGCAGCCAATTCGGGTGGTGTCTTCTCCAGCACGCTGTGGATGGTTTCCACGATCTGCGCAGTGGTTTCCTTCAAGGCTTCTTCGATCTCTTCCGAAGATACAGTCACTGTTTTTGGCAGACCTGTCACCAGATTACGTCCGCGCACATCCATGTAATCTGCCTCCGGTCTCGGATAGCAGGAACCAATCTTGATCTTCATATCTTCTGCCGTTCTTTCACCGATCAGCAGATTATGTTTCTTACGCATATAACGGACAATTGCTTCGTCGAAATCATCGCCTGCAATCTTGATAGAAGCACTTACAACCGTTCCTCCCAATGAGATAACTGCAATATCAGAGGTCCCGCCACCGATATCTACGATCATGTTACCACAGGGTTTTGAGATATCAATACCCGCACCGATAGCTGCTGCAATGGGCTCTTCGATAATGGATACTTCTCTTGCACCTGCCTGATAAGTTGCATCCTCAACTGCTTTCTTTTCCACTTCCGTAACACCACTGGGCACACACACTGCGATACGAGGCTTACGGAACATCCTCTTACCCAATGCCTTCTGGATGAAATACTTCATCATTTTTTCCGTAACGGTATAATCAGAAATAACCCCCTGACGCAAAGGTCTGACTGCAACAATATTGCCTGGGGTCCTTCCCAGCATCAGTCTTGCATCCTCACCGATTGCCTTGATCTTATTTGTATCTCTATCAAAAGCCACTACGGATGGCTCCTTTAAAACAACACCTTTTCCTCTTATATAAACTAAAATGCTGGCTGTTCCCAAATCAATTCCTATATCTGTACACTGCATATATTCTGCCCCTTTCTAACCATACACTTTTATAGTTTATCGTCAGCCTCGAGAAAAATCAAGTGTTTCCCACAGGTTTCATAAAATATTTAAAGATTTTTAAGGTTTTACACCCTTTTCGAGCATTTTCTTGATATATTTCCCGGTGTATGAGATGGGACTTAAGGCCACTTCCTCCGGTGTCCCCCGTGCGATTACGGTTCCTCCCTTATCTCCGCCTTCCGGACCAATGTCAATAATATAGTCCGCAGTCTTGATCACATCTAAATTGTGCTCAATCACTACCACAGTATTACCACCATCCGCCAGCCTGTGCAGAATGTCCGTCAGCTTGTGTACATCCGCAAAATGCAGACCGGTGGTTGGCTCATCCAAAATATAAATTGTTTTACCGGTACTTCTTTTAGACAATTCGGTTGCCAGTTTAATTCGCTGTGCCTCACCACCGGAAAGTGTAGTAGATGGCTGACCCAGCTTCACATAAGACAGTCCCACATCATTCAAAGTCTCTATCTTACGCTTAACGGAAGGCACATTTTCAAAAAACGGCAATGCCTCTTCTACGGTCATATCCAGCACATCAAAAATACTCTTCCCTTTATATTTTACTTCCAAGGTCTCACGATTATAACGCTTTCCACCACAAACTTCGCAGGGAACATAAACATCCGGCAGAAAATGCATCTCAATTTTAATAATACCATCACCTGCACAGGCCTCACATCGTCCACCCTTCACATTAAAACTGAAGCGCCCCTTGCCATAGCCCCTTGCCTTGGCATCTGCCGTGGATGCGAACAGATCCCTGATCATGTCAAACACACCTGTGTAGGTTGCCGGATTAGAACGAGGCGTTCTTCCGATGGGAGACTGGTCAATATCGATGACCTTGTCCAACTGCTCCAGCCCCATAATGTCCTTGTGCTTGCCCGGAATCACTCGTGCCCGATTCAGTTCTCTCGCCAAACGCTTATGAAGGATCTCATTGACCAGAGAACTCTTCCCCGAACCTGACACGCCTGTCACACAAGTCATAACGCCCAACGGAAACTCCACATCAATATTCTTCAGATTGTTTTCAGCTGCCCCAATAACCTTAATGGCCCCGGTAGGCTTGCGTCTCTGCTTCGGCACCGGAATCTGAATCTCTCCGCTTAAATACTTACCGGTGACAGATCCCTCCACCTTCATGATCTCTTCTGCTGTACCGGTGGCAATAACCTCACCGCCGTGTGAACCCGCTCCCGGTCCAATATCCACGATATAATCAGCCGCCAGCATAGTATCCTCATCATGCTCTACGACAATGAGAGTATTGCCCAAATCCCTCAAATGTTTCAATGTTGCCAACAATTTATCATTATCTCTCTGGTGAAGACCGATACTGGGTTCATCTAAAATGTAACACACACCTACCAGTCCGGAACCGATCTGGGTGGCCAGACGAATTCTCTGGGCCTCTCCGCCGGACAGAGAAGCCGTCGCTCTGGCAAGAGATAAATATTCCAGGCCTACTGACACCAAAAATCCTACTCTTGCCCGAATTTCCTTCAATATCTGCTTTCCGATCAACTCCTGCTGCTTTGTCAACTGCATATTCTGCAAAAATGTCTGCAAATCACCGATAGACATGGAAGTGATCTCATGAATGTTCTTGTCACATACCGTTACTGCCAGGGATTCCCGCTTCAAGCGCATTCCCTTACAAAGAGAACATGGTGTAATACGCATGAAACTCTCATATTCCGCCTTGGCACTTTCCGAAAATGTCTCCCGATAACGACGCTCCACATTCTTTAGAAGACCTTCAAAGGTAATCGGATAAACGCCCTTTCCACGTTGTCCCTCATAATGAACATCTACAGATTCATCTGTACCGAACAAAAGAATTTTTTGGATTTTCTCCGGGTACTTTTCAAAAGGCGTATCCAGATCAAAATTAAATTTTTCGCAAAGTGCCTGCAAAGTAGCGTTGGTAAAGCTGCCCTTTTCATGGCAGGACTGCCAGCCATTTACCACAATGGCCCTGTCATTGATACTCAGGCGCTTATCAGGAATCATCAGATCCACATCAAACTCCATCTTATATCCCAGGCCCACACAATCCGGACAGGCACCGAAAGGATTGTTGAAGGAAAAACTTCTGGGTTCTACTTCACTGATGCTGATATTGCAGTCCGGACAGGAGAAACTCTGACTGAAGGTAAGGGTATCTCCGCCGATCACATCCACTTCCACGATACCTTCAGACAATGCCAGCACATTTTCAATAGAATCAGTTAAACGCTTCTGGATACCTTCCCTGACAACGATTCTGTCCACTACGATCTCAATGTTGTGTTTAATATTTTTATCCAGCTTGATTTCCTCTGATAATTCATACAAATTGCCATCAACCCGCACACGCACATACCCGCTTCTTTTGGCACGATCAAACACCTTCGCATGCTCACCCTTCCGGCCTCTTACCACGGGGGCTAAAAGCTGCAGTCTGGCACCTTCTCCCAGATCCATGATCTGATCCACCATCTGATCCACCGTTTGTTTGGAAATCACTCTGCCGCACTTCGGACAATGTGGGGTACCGATTCTGGCATACAGCAGTCGGAAATAATCATAAATCTCTGTCACTGTTCCCACAGTAGATCTGGGATTTCTGTTGGTTGACTTCTGATCAATGGAAATCGCCGGCGAAAGCCCCTCAATACTTTCCACATTAGGCTTTTCCATCTGTCCCAAAAACATTCTTGCATAAGAAGACAGGGACTCCATATATCTTCTCTGCCCTTCTGCATAAATTGTATCAAAAGCCAGTGAGGATTTTCCAGAACCTGACATGCCTGTCAGAACCACCAGCTCATTTCTGGGAATATCCACATTGATCCCTTTTAAATTGTGTTCATTGGCCCCGCGGATCTTGATATACTCCTTCCTGGGACGCATCTTTATCGTTTCTTCCATTTATCTATACCTATCCGGACTTATGCCGGCCTTCCTGTTCACTATACTTCGTCAAGCTCCTGCAGCTTCTTCTTCAGCTCAATCATCTTGTCACGTAAGGTTGCCGCTGTTTCGAAATCCAGCTCGGCCGCAGCCTTCTTCATCTTCTTCTGGATATCGCCGATATACTTCTCCAATTCCTGACGGTTCATGGATTCCGGATCTTTCTCAAATCTTACTTCTTCCTGCGCCACCGCTTTTGTAATGCTGATCAGGTCACGCACCGCTTTTTTGATGGTCTGGGGCGTGATACCATGCTCTTCATTGTACGTCATCTGGATCTCCCGACGACGATTGGTCTCATCTAAGGCCTCCTGCATGGAATCTGTAATCCTATCCGCATACATGATCACACGGCCTTCTGCATTACGGGCCGCACGCCCAATGGTCTGGATCAAAGACGTAGCACTCCGTAAGAACCCTTCCTTGTCCGCATCTAAAATCACCACTAGCGATATCTCCGGTATATCCAGCCCCTCTCGCAGCAGATTGATACCTACCAATACATCGAATATATCCAGACGCATATCTCGGATGATCTCACTGCGCTCCAATGTATCAATATCCGAGTGCATATATCTGACGCGGATACCCACTTCTTTCATATAATCTGTCAGATCTTCCGCCATACGCTTGGTCAGGGTTGTGATCAGCACCTTGTTCTTTTTCTTCACTTCTTTGTGAATCTCCCCAATGAGATCATCAATCTGACCATCCACCGGACGTACATCCACCTCCGGATCCAAAAGACCTGTAGGTCTGATAATCTGCTCCGTACGCAGCAGCTCATGCTCCTCTTCATATACAGAGGGCGTTGCTGAGACAAACATGATCTGGTCAATATGGGACTCAAACTCTTCAAAATTCAGCGGCCTGTTATCCAGCGCCGAAGGCAGACGAAACCCATAGTCCACCAATGTCTCCTTGCGGGAACGGTCCCCGGCATACATGCCTCTGATCTGAGGAATGGTCATGTGGGACTCGTCGATGATAATCAGATAATCATCTCCGAAATAATCCATCAATGTCATAGGAGGCTCTCCCGGCACTCCAAAACTTAAATGTCTGGAATAGTTTTCAATTCCGGAACAAAAGCCCGTCTCACGCATCATCTCTATATCAAAATTAGTTCTCTCCGCTATACGCTGAGCCTCGATCAATTTATCCTCGCCCTTAAAATATTTTACACGCTCCGCCAGTTCTTCCTCAATATTGTCACAGGCTTTTTTGATTTTTTCAGGTGCTACCACATAATGAGAGGCCGGAAATATAGCAATATGATTCAGCAGTGCATGAACCTTGCCGGTAAGTGGTTCCACCTCTGCGATCCGGTCAATCTCATCCCCGAAAAATTCCACACGGATCAGATAATCACCGCCCTGGGCCGGATAGATTTCGATCACGTCACCGCGAACTCTGAAACACCCTCGCTGAATGTCCATATCATTGCGGTCATACTGAATATCCACCAGTTCCCTCAGCACCTGATCCCGATCCTTGATCATGCCGGGACGCAGGGACACGATCATCTCCTGATAATCATCCGGACTTCCCAAACCATAAATACAGGACACACTGGCCACAACGATCACATCCTTTCGCTCAGAAAGGGCCGCAGTGGCAGAAAGACGCAGCTTGTCAATCTCATCATTGATAGAGGAATCCTTCGCTATATAAGTATCAGAGGAAGGCACATACGCCTCCGGTTGATAATAATCATAGTATGAAATGAACAGCTCCACCGCATTTTCCGGAAAAAACTCCTTAAATTCCCCGTACAGCTGCCCCGCCAGGGTCTTATTGTGGGCGATAACCAGCGTGGGCTTGTTTAACTCCTGAATCACGTTGGCCATGGTAAAAGTCTTACCGGAGCCCGTAACACCTAATAAAGTCTGGGCCTGATTGCCTTCCCTGAAGCCCTCAACCAAAGCCCTAATGGCCTGAGGCTGATCGCCGGTAGGATGATATTCTGAAACAAGTTTGAAGTCCATAAGCGTGGGGTCCTTTCAAAATTGGTATTCTCAACATAGCAGCACTAAATCAGAGCAATTAGAGATAGTATCTCTAAAAAGTGTAAAACTATTGCAAAACCTTTGGTTTGGTTCTGCCCTTTACGAACAGTATAACAGAATATATAAAAAAAGTACAGAACAAAATCGAATGTTTGTTCTGCACTGTACTTTCTTGATTATTTTATTAAATATTGTCTCTTGTTACAGTCCTCTTAAAATATTTAGGTAGTCTTGTCTCTGGTCAACTACTGCATATACAGTAACTACCTTTTCTTTCTCGTTAACCTTATAAAACACCAGATTCTTTTCGGTTACCAGCACCTTATATCCTTGCCTACGAAGAATCATATAACGTGGATTCGTACCTATATATGGATTATCTGCAAGCAACATGATTTGTCTCTCCAGCTCATCCAATTTCTCCAAAGCAACCTCTGCACCAAAGTTTTCTGCAATACCAAGAATAATCCTGTAAATAAGTGAATCTGCTGTATCTGTTCTAATTACAGTATACTTAGCCATTACACTTCTCCTTTAACATTGTACGCAAACTTGTAAATGTGTCCTCCATAGGTGCAACTCTTCCAGCATTAACATCTTCATCCGCTTCTGCAAGAATTTCTAAAAGCTCTATTCTTGCTTTCATTCGTCTGTACTCCTCATAAGCAAGAGATACTGTATCACCTCTGCCATTGACTGTTATAATAATTGCTTCATTATTTTCTCTACACTGTTTGGATATTTCGTTATAATGATTTCTCAAATCTGCTGATGGTCTAATTCGTTCCTGTAAAGTCTTCATATTACACCTCCATTATTTGTAGCCAAATTATATCATAGTATGTCTATTTGGTAAAGATTAAATTCATACTCGTCAAATATATGATTATGCTTTTGTAATAGTTTAAGCGACAGGAAACTGTCGCTTAAACTATTTACCTTCTCACTCTTCCTTCTCCATCTCTTCCATCAATCTCATACCCGCAGTATCTGTAACCGGCAGGGAGAACACGATGGATCTGGCCTTTGATTCCAAACCTGCCTGATCCATGATGGCACGCATAATATTGTTTTTGTACTCTTTACGCACCACAATGAATACCATTTCCTTCTCCGGAACCAGTGTCACTCCCATAAACTTTTCTGCCTTATCCGTGCCGGTTCCTTTTGCATGGATCACAGTTCCGCCGGCAGCATGCACGCTTCTTGCGGCATCCATGACCAACTCTGTATATCCCTGATTTGCTATGACTACCAATAATTCATACTTTGTATCCTTCAATGCCGATTCCTCACCTTTCACATAATCCTGCCCGCTTGTCAGATAATTCAATGTCTTCTTGCCGCCGATACTGCTTAAGGGTATTACAAACGCAATCCCCGTACCCGGCACATCGATCTGAAGCTTGCGGCGAAGCCCCTGTTTCAATTCTTTCCACTTTGTGTCCGTTACCACCTGAAATAAAACGCACTTTTCTGAACCATCTAACCCGAAATAATCTAAAATCTCACTGGCAGCAGTTCCCCGGCCTACGGTGATCATGGAAATATCTATACCATTCTCTTTGTAAAAATTTGTAAACCTTTTGGTCCGGTCACGATCCGTGATCGTAACCATCATATATAATTCGCTCATCTATCCTCTCATTCTGCCGTCCGGACAAGGATGTAATCCCCGCCGAACAACTCATTACAGTTCGATAATTGCATCTTCATCCAGCGCAGCAAAAGCATATTCCACTTCGCTCTTCTTGCCGAAGCGCTGCTTCAGATGATATACCATACCCAGTATCTGAATGGTGATCAGTGGCGTCATGGCAACCATGGCAACCACACCAAAGGCATCTGTAACCAAATTGCCCCCTACCGCAACACAGGCTCCCTGTGCCAAAGGCAGCAGGAAAGTGGCCGTCATAGGACCCGATGCTACTCCACCGGAGTCAAATGCAATTGCGGTAAAAATCTTTGGCACAAAGAATGACAGACCGATTGCCACCGCATATCCCGGAATCAGAAAATAAAGGATGGGGATGCCTGTCAGCACTCGTATCATAGCCAATGCTACAGATACAGCTACACCCACTGACAAACTCACACCCATGGCACCTGCAGAGATTGCGCCGTCAGTAATTTCTTCAACCTGATGATTCAAGACATAAACTGCCGGCTCTGCTTTTACGATAAAGAAACCAATCAATGCCCCAAGAGGCACTAATAAATATCTGAACTGATTTGCTCCCAGCACCTGCCCCAGGTAATTACCGGCCGGCATAAAGCCAACATTTGCACCAGTCAGGAATAGCACCAGACCGATATAGGTATATACCAGGCCCACCAAAATCTTCTTCAAGGCTCTCCCTGATAAATGCAGGGCAAATACCTGAAACAAGCCAAAGAACACCACGATCGGAAGCAGCGACACAGCAATCTCCTTCACATATTCCGGGAGGCCGTGTGCAAACAGATTCCATAATTCTACAGAATCACCCACCTGTGGTATCTGAGTGACACTGATGCTGCTTTCTGTAGGCCTGTAGATCATACCCAATATCAGGACTGCCAAAATGGGACCGATAGAACACAGGGCAACCAGACCGAAGCTATCGTCTGCCGCATGTTTATCGTTTCGAATGGCAGAAATACCTACACCCAGTGCCATAATAAATGGAACAGTCATAGGTCCCGTGGTAACTCCACCGGAGTCAAATGCCACTGCCCGAAAATCTGCCGGCACGAAAAATGCCAAAGCAAATGTAATGATATAAAAGAACACCAGCAAATGAGGCAATGCAATTCCGAACAGCATACGCAGCAGTGCAATCACTAAAAAAATACCTACACCTATTGCAACTGCAAGGATCAACGTCATATTCGGCACGGAAGGTACCTGCGTTGCCAACACCTGCAAGTCAGGTTCAGATATAGTGATAATCACACCTAATACAAAAGACAGGATTGCGATCAGCCAGACATTTTTAGACTGAGTCATTCGCGCACCTACTTTTTCACCCATAGGCGTCATGGACATTTCCGCACCCAATGTAAAGAACATCATTCCCACCATTACCATCAGCGCACCCAACAAAAAGCACAGCAAAATACTGGGGGTAATCGGTGCAATAGTAAAACTGAGTACCAATACAATCGCAATTACCGGCAATACCGCCTTTAATGCTTCTTCAAATTTTTCAGTTAGTTTACGGTTCCAGAATTTCAAGTCATCACCTCTGTCTTTTATTATTTTTATTCTTTAAGAATATACTTACGCCATTTTATATAATGTTAGCATATTTTTGACAAATAATCCACCTAAGTATTGGTTAAATTTATCTTTGCACAAACTCCCTAATCACTATTCCTGTGCTACATTCCGTTGCATATCCTCTATGGAAAGATTCAAAAATGTAGCTGCTTCCTCCAATTTGAGCAAGCCACTTTTTACCAGCGAAATTACAGTTTCAACTCTTCCTTCTGCTCTTCCTTCTTCTCTTCCCTCTGAACGTTCATCCATCAACCACTCTTTCAATCCTGTACACATATCAATTTCCTCTCCTTCCTGTTCTAATACTACTTCCATTTCCGGGGTAATACCTAATAATTTCCCGGCCGCACTGGCCGTTCCCCTGTCTACTTTTTTAAATTCCTGATTCTCTTCCATCATTTTTTTCATCTTCTTTTTACTGTTTCGATTTGCCAAAAGCATCAATAGTAACTTTAATGAGGTGTGGTAGCTTATACTCCAGTGCATCATAATACATATCCCGCCAGGCCATGGTATGATCTATGCCGGACTGGTGCTCTATGGCAAGAATCTGCAGATAATTTCCGCTGTGCAGCTTCTTCTTTAAATCCCGAAACCGCTGGGTATGCCGCAATCTCTTCTCAATAATTACATCCGCTGTTCCTGCCTGTATTTCCTCGTAGTAATTATCCCAGTAAATCTGAGATGCATCCTCCAGCTCCTTCGCTGTTACT
>JAZPYS010000024.1:0-21599 GCA_045544275.1 Acetatifactor sp.
TTATCAGTGACTTTGTTATGATAACAGAAGGTACAGGATAATACAATCTGACGTAATATTCATCAGAATGAATTATGCTGCACCTTCTTTTAATTTGAATAATTTTCGGGGAATTAGAAGTGGGTAAAGTTACAAATAACACTAATGGAAAGATTTACAAGAACATCAATAAATCGGAAAGATTAAGGAAACTGGAAAAACAATTACGCAGGGAGCAAAGATGTCTCTCGCGAAAATATGAAAATATTAGGAAAGGGGAGTCCACTCAAAAGAATATACAAAAACAAAAGCTTAAAGTACAGAACCTTCATCATAAGATAGACAATATCCGTACGGATTACATTAATAAAACAATCGCTGAGATCGCAAAAACCAAGACGTCTTATATAACGATAGAAGATTTGAATGTATCAGGTATGATGAAGAACAGGCATCTTTCAAAGGCTGTTGCATCGCAGAAATTCTATGAATTCAGAACAAAGTTAAAAGCAAAATGTATTGATAATGGTATAGAATTAAGGGTTGTAGGCAGATTTTATCCATCCTCCAAACTGTGTCACTGCTGTGGCAGTGTTAAGAAAGATTTAAGACTTACTGATAGGATCTACAGATGCGCATGCGGATATGTAGAAGACAGGGATTTTAATGCCAGTCTTAATTTAAGAGATGCTGAAACTTACGAAGTTGCATAAACAGGCAAACGTAAGTATGTACCGAAGGCTATTTCGGGAATTTACGACTGTGGAGTGTACAAGAAACTGTGAGTAGCGTGTTGTTTATAACCGCAAAAGCATACACAAAGAAGCAGTAAGAAGTATCCGTGAGGACTTTAATATCTCGATGTGTTGAGTATATTTTAACACATTTTGAGTGGCAGGTGCTATCAATGTTCTCAGATGCTCTGAAGATTTTAGATCAAAATACCGTACAGTTCATGATTGAAGAACAAGCCCAACAGTTAGAACAGCAAACACAACAATTGGCAGAGCAGACTCTCCAATTGGAGGAACAGTTTCAACAGCTGGATGCACAATACAAGCAGCTGAATCAGCAGGCTCTTCAAATCGTTGAAAATAACAAGCAATTAGATCAACAGAGCAGACAATTAGAGGAAATGAAGGAACAAATATCTGAGTCTGCTATAGAATCTTGTATATCCACCTGTCAGGCTTTAGGGCTTGCAAGAGAGTCTGCGTTGTCCATGATTATTGACAAGTATCATCTGACAGCAACGCAGGCAGAGGAGAAAATAGAACTTTATTGGCATTAATGAGTAGGCGGCGGTAGTTAACCGCCGTCCTCTCACACCATGCGTATCGTTCGGTACACAGCCCTCTGTATACATCCAAAAAATCATTATAAGAACAGACATGTGCCAATAAAGCACAGTGCAACACTGATTTTCTGGAGAATCCCAGGTTTTTCCTTAAACCATATTGCTCCCGCTATTGTGGAAAAGATAATGCTGCATCATTTATCCCCTCACTTCACATCATCCCCAATGATCTCAGGATCTCCGTTTGTTCGAATATTGTTCATGACAAGTCTGTTTACAGTACCATATTGCACAATTAGCGGCATCACATGATCGGTGTGATTTTCAGTAATCACATTGTCTATCACCATATTATCAATGACAGCACGTTTCCCTACATAAATTGTCTCAACAGGTATGTTGTATTCCTGGCGATGCATATCTGCAATCTTAATATTCTTTCCTCTTATATCCTCCTGCATATAAATGAAAGGATATACGTATGCATTCGGCCAGAGATAGAAACTGCCACGCAGAGCCTTGGAAGCATAGATATGGTCTATGGAAATTCCATCATATCCCCCCGTGGTTTCGCCCGGATAATACTTTGTAAATCCTATACAGTATTGATAATAGGTACCATAAACATTTGAAATATGTATATTTTTGACATCATCTTTTACTGTAAGCAGCCGCACTGCACTGTGGCAGGTCTCTGCAAAAATACCATCAATCTCAATATTCGTAATCGGCCCCCTTGAACCTTCATGAGCATTGAGTGCTACCAGATCATCATAACATGCACCCTTTAAGTTCCTAATCATACCAAAATGGCAATTGCCACTACAATGAATACCGTCCATGTTGATTGCATAAGGATTCCCGTAATTATAATCAAATGTAATATCCTCAACGTTGAAATAGGAAACCCTGTCAAGTAAAACGCCCCAGTGAACCGGATCTTTTAATGTCATAGAGGACAACTTCAGGTTTTTCACCGCATAAAAAAGCATACCCTCCCCGGTATATCCATAAGGTTCCAATACTTTAGTCTGTTCCGGATTCGGAAGCTGATTCATATTGTTAAAATTCCAAATACCGCCACTGATCTCAATATTCTGTGCTACGGCTTCCGGCGAATATTCATTCACATAATACCAAAAATGCTTACAGAGATCATTTAAATCCCCCGGCAACCTTTCTGCATAATCTGAAACCATCTGATTTCGCACCATAAGACAGTTTGCTCCATCTGCAAGCTTTATCTCCGCAAACCTGGGCAATATAAGTTTGAAATTAGACGGAAGAACCAATGTTTTAGAAATCAGATAATTTTTCTCCGGTAGGGGAAGTGAGACCTGGCATGTACCGCTGTCAATCATTTCCTGTATTGCCGGATAATCATCGTGAATACCGTCACCATAAAGTATATAACTCATATACAATTTCTCCTTTCATCAAAGATACCTTTTCATGATACGTGTATTATAAAATGGTTTAGTCAATATTTATATTACATTTTCCCTTAAAAATATGATATAATCACCAAAAAGGAGGGTACCTATGATGAACAAAAACCACTTTATTCTTGAGGAAATGACAAAGATAGACTTTTCCATCAGCCATACTTGTATTGACAGTAACTCTCCCCTTAACACAAATGAATCCCACATTCATGAAGCCTGTGAAATATATTTAAATCTCAGCGGCAATGTATTATTTGAGGTAGAGGACCGCATATATCCAATCAGCCGTGGAAGTGTAATCATAACCCGTCCCTACGAATACCATCATTGTATTTATCGGTCCAACCAGCCTCATGAACACTATTGGATTACCTTCAGCGCCGGCCACAATGAAAGCTTCCTGAACTTGTTCTTTAACCGCGAAAAAGGCACGGATAACCTGATCCTCTTAAACAACAGCCAGCTTACAGATATGTGTATTGTACTCAAAAAACTGCTGAAACATGAAACCGATTCATTGAATCGAAGAATTGCTTTCCTGACAATGATGCAAATTCTTATAAACGGCAAGCGAGATGAATCCATAGAAAGTTTAGAACACATGTAAACGGACGTAATAGCTGCCCTGCAATACATGGATCTGCACCTGACAGAAGAGTTAGATATCCACAGTATTGCTTCGTCATCCAATGTGAGTATAAATACTTTAGAACGCCATTTCAAGGAAACCCTTGGCATAACACCCTCTGCAATGCTCAGAAAAAAGAGATTGATTTACTCTATGAAACATTTAAGAAACGGAAGTTCGGTATCCGAAGCCGCTATGAAAAGCGGCTTCACAGATTATTCCAATTATATCCATTTGTTCCGGAAGCAGTTTGGAGTGACACCACTGCAGTATAAGAAGAGTTTGTGAGAATTGATTATTTACTTTCAATACCTGCCACATGCTCAATCATGCCTGTCAATCGTCAACTCCGGATCCAATGTCCCTTCCATCCTTTGGCGATTTCATTTTCAACTGCTTACAATTTGTAAGCAGTTCATTCGCTCCTTCTTCTTTTAGCCTCTTTGATAGATTTTAGGCATAGGGATGATTAATTACACGCTGATGCCCAATTACCATAAAAGAAAGTGGAAAACAACACAAAAGCGGTTGACATAATGTGGTTATTTTCCAGCAGTGGAAAAAACATTCGCCTGATGCCTAAAATCAAAAGATTTTTAGGCATCAGGCAGTTTTTTAAGGTGTCTATGGAAAATTACTTAAAACACTCCAACAGATCTTTCCTATCCCCTCTTACAAACACCGGGATTTTCTCTATAGGAACATCCTCCACAATCCACTGTCCACCGCAGTACTGCTTTCCGTCAATTGCAGACAGCCAATCTGTTCCTGCAGGCAGATACACATTCCTGCTCCGCTGGCCATAATCTGTCACCGGTGCTACAAGCAGATCACTACCTAACATAAACTGATCCTGGATATCCCATACATCAGTATCTTCCGGGAAATCGTAAAACAAAGGTCTCATTATGGCTTCTCCTGTCTCACTTGCTTTTCTCATAAGCTCCCGCATATATGGTCTCAGTCTTTCCCTGATCTCAATATGCCGTTTCATAATCTCATAGTTTTCCTGGCCAAAAGACCAGATTTCATTGTCTGCACCACTTCCCATACGTCCGCCGCCGGAAGTACTTATACCGGGTTTACCCGGCATTCTGTGCCCATGCAACCGCATCACCGGACAAAAGGTGCCAAACTGAAACCACCGGATCAACAACTCTCTAAATTCCGGATCCTCCACGTTTCCACCATGAAATCCTCCAATATCAGTTGTCCACCATGGGATACCGGCCATGGCCATCTGCATACCGCACACAATCTGAAACTTCAAGGACTCAAAAGTGGATGGAATATCCCCCGACCAGACTAACGCCCCATATTTCTGACTTCCTGCCCAAGCACAACGTACCAAATTAACCGAATTTTCTCCCTCTGCTTTTAAACCGTCAAAAAAGGTTTTGGTATACATGGCAGGATACTCATTCCCCACCTCTGCAGTGTTTCCTTTATAATACCTATAATTTTCAAAATCGTAACTGGAAAATTCCGGCTCTGCCACATCCAACCAGAAATCCTTAATGCCATAAGCCACATAATTTTCTTTTATCAAATCCCACAAATATTTTCTGGCTTCAGGATTTGTAAAATCCACAAAAACTGTAGAGTCTGCCATCAGCATAGAAATTTGGACGCCATTTTCACTTTTTACCAAATACCCCTTGTCCCGCATTTCCTTATATTTAGGTGCTCTTGTTGAAATGGTAGGCCATACGGATACCATTAATCTTGTACCCATTTCTTTCAATTCCTTTACCATGGCTTCGGGATCCGGCCAGTAAACAGGGTCAAATGCCCATGCCCCCTCCACAGTCCAGTGAAAGAAATCTGCCACGATCACATCCAACGGAATACCTCTCCTGTGATATTCCCTTGCTACTGTCATTAATTCATCCTGTGTTTGATAACGAAGCTTTGACTGCCAAAAACCCAGACCATACTCCGGCATAACAGGAGGTTTCCCAGTCGCTGTCATGTATTTTGAAAGAATTTCTGCAGGACTGTCCCCAGCCGTAATCCAGAAATCAATCTGTTGTGTACTGATCGCCTCCCATTCCGTCATATTCCTACCGAAGCTGACCCTTCCCACAGCCGGATTATTCCACAAAAATCCATACCCCTTACTGGAATACACAAAAGGTACACTTACTTGTGAATTTCGCTGGGCAAGCTCCAAATGACTTCCCTTTAAATCAAAAATGCCGTTCTGATACTGTCCCATTCCAAAGAATTTTTCTTCCGACGATGCATGGAACTTCAGACTGGCACGAAAACTTCCTGCCCGTCCCTTCAATTCTCTGCTTTCGATCTTTAGACTGCTTTTTCTTTCATATTCATACTCTGCCAGCAGGATTTCATTCCGATCATTCAGAAAAACCAATTTACCATTTTCCAATATCCTAAGGCGAATCTTGCCGTTACATATCTCTGCAGAGTCTCCTTTTTTCACCTCTACTGTATTTGCATTAACATTGCTTGTTTTTTTATCTTCACCGGCAGCATAAATCTGAATCTCCGGCTGAATCTCCTCCGGCATTTGCAATGCCCAGTTTTCCTCAAGAAAACAATTTCTTTTTGTAACCCTGACACGGAGACTGTCCTTACCCCATGCCTCGATCTGCATCATTTCACCATCAAAAATCCGAATCAACCCATATTCCTGTGCTGCTATCATATTCTCACACTTCCCTTTCTGTGTATGTTTTCTTTTACTTGTATCGTACCATACCCCCGTATTTAGCAGATAGAAAAAAAACGTCAAGCTTTAGCACAAATCCGTTATTTTACCCTTCTTGATTTGACATTTTAACTATCTTTTTTTATGATGTAAATGTAAATATTAAATTTTCAAATACGAGGACATTTCACTTGGAAACAACGATTTTTGAAACACCATCAAAACAGGAAATTAAATATTCAGATTACACGCATGGTACAAGTGCCCTTCATTTTGATGTTTACAAGTTGGGTCGTGGTCACAAAACCTTTATGAAGCATTTGCACTCAGAATATGAAATTGTGTACCTAATAGATCATTATCTTGACTTTTATGTGAATGAAGAGGTATATCATTTGCTTCCCGGACAAGCTCTTTTCATAGATCGTGATATTATGCACGGTCATGCTGATGTGAATGGAAACTATGGAAGCTATATTTCTTTTCACTTTGGAGAAAATTTTGTTTTTCCCGACTCAAAATCTCATATTTATAACCAATACTTTGCACCTTTGGCATCGGGTGCATATACATTTACCAAGCATATCAGCGGTCGGACTTCCTATGAAAATCAGATACTGAATATTATAAACAAGCTTGCTCTTCTCTCAGACAATATAGCAGCAAATGCACTTTCTATTCAAATATACCTGCTGCAAATTTTTGATATTATGTCCCGGGAAAACGCTTTCAATATTAACCAGATCTCCGGGCAGCAGAAAAATCTGATCAAAGTGGCGACCTGTTACATGAATCAAAATTATGCTTCTCCTCTATTGATTCGCGAGGTTTCCGCCCGTTTAAACCTAAGCCCTGATTACTTCAGCAAGCTGTTCAAAAAAGCAACCGGCATAACTCCGAAAAACTATATTCAATCCCTGCGAATCGACCATGCAATACAGGAGATAGACACACATCCAGACTGCAGCCTGACAGAAGTTGCATTAAAAGCCGGTTTTTCCGACTCCAATTATTTTGCTCGTGCATTTAAGAATAAAATGGGAATCTCTCCTACTGCTTATAAACAGCAAAAGGAATAAGATTTATCTTATTCCCCTTTTTTAAGTACTACAAGGCACCGAATCTTATGTTTTATTCTATTGCACATATTTTGATTCAATATACATTTCTATCTTAGACACAATATAATCTGCATTTTCCACCTGTTGTCTGGCTATGCCTTATAGTATTCCTTATCCATACAACACTTCTCCTTCCTGATCAATATTTCTGAAATATGCATACCATATTTTCTTTTCTGCATACTCATCATACTTTTTCACTTCCATACGATCACATTTTGTTATCAATGCTATATCAATATCTGAATCATTTGTGTAATCACCTCGAGCACACGAACCATACAAAATAATTTCTACCAAATTATCCTGTAACAATGCAGAAACCATCTTTGTCGCCTCAATTTTAACAGTATTGATAATTTTCTCATTCAAAATTAATTCATTCATATATCTACCTCCAAATTTCTTCTGTCTATACCAACCTATATACAGACAAATCTTTGGAAAAATCTTTTTGACACATTAATATTATACCGCACAAAAATCAAAAGTACAACCGATATGCCGTACAAATAGGAAAATGAGCATGAAAGGACCATGAAATGAGCATAACCAACCGTCAAAATGAGATTTTAGAGATTTTAAGTAACAGCAATTACATATCAGTCAATGAATTGGCAAGGATGACTTTCACTTCTCCTTCCAGTATCCGAAGGGATCTGACCTATCTGCAGAACAATGGCCTTGTCAAAAGGTCTCACGGTGGTGTGACGTTGCCCACCCCTATTTCCGGCGTGGCTAGCTTTTATAGCCGCAAACAAAAAAATGTAAGTGCCAAGCGATTGATTGCCCAAAAAGCAGCTTCACTTTTGCACGACGGACAAAAGATTTTGTTGGATGGCTCCAGTACCGTCACCTTCCTTTTACCATACATAGCCAAGCTAAACTCCGTGACACTATTTACAAACAACATTTCAACAGCCCTAAATGCCATTGAATTAGGAATCAACACTCACTGCATCGGTGGTCAGTCTGTGAATGGTTCTGCTGTGCTGTCCGGTACAGAGGCTTACCAGTATGTTAGTTCTTTGTATGTGGATATTATGTTTTTCTCTTCCCAAAGCTTAGATAAGTATGGAATCATATCCGATTCTACGGAAGAGGAAAATTATCTGCGCAGCCTGATGATCAATGCTTCTGCCAAAACTGTATTTTTGTGTGACAGCGAAAAATTTAATACCCGTTCCCTTTTCACACTCACTACACTTGATAAAATTGACATAGCTGTTTTTGATAAAACTTTTCCGGATTTGCAATGTAATTGCCAAATAACTATTGAGTAATATAGTTAAAATACGTTATAATGATAAAGAAGAAGCCGTTTCGGAAAACTTTGACCATGAGTATGTTGGAATGTTTCTTTTCCGTGAAATATGCCGGACGAAGTGATCTATTCGAAGCTTGGCTCTACCAAGTAATAAGCAAAAACATCCTTCTCTTTCTTATCAATCATTTTCTTCAGCACCTGTGCTACTAATCTGCCGATATCCTCTGACACACGCAGATTCATATCTTCTACTGCCCGCATAGCTTCACAATCTATGGCATCGTTATTTCTATAGACACACTGAATTCTTCTTGACAACTTTGCTCTACAAATGTAGTATAATAATATACACTACATTTGTAGAGCAAAGGAGATTATCATATGAAATCATCTATCCGCAGACTGCCCGATTCAGAATTAGAAGTCATGCAGGCCATCTGGTCCTGTCCGGCTCCCGTTGTCCGCACAGATATTGAATCAATACTGAACAAAACGCACCCTATTGCAATGACAACCCTTCTGACACTGATCACCCGACTGTCAGAGAAAGGATTCCTTGGGATTGAAAAAGTTGGCCGTTCTTCCCGCTATACACCGCTGATCACGCAAGAGGCCTATTTGGCTGCGCAGAGCAGGCGTTTTTTAGACAAGCTGTGTGGCGGCAGTATTTCAGCTTTTGCCAATGCATTGTGTGACAGTGGACTGAGCAGAGAAGAATTGGAAGAGCTTCGCACGCTTTTGGAAAGGAATGAGCTATGACTACTGAAGCCGTTATCCGCATTTTTTTCGCATTTACTATTTCGAGCCTTTTCGCTTATATCGCATATAACAATCAGGAACGTGATAAGCGTTTTTCCTCAAAAGAGGACGGCGGCATCAGATACCATCCCCACATCGGTTCGGCAATCTTGCCCGTATATTTGACTGCACTTTTCCTCTATTCTATGATCAAATTAGGACCGGATGCCACGTTGAATTACCTTCCGGCTATGTGCTTTGACGTATTTTTACATATCAGTATCTATTATTTGGTGCTGATTTTATGCCTTTCGAAGCTGTGCAGATATGTCAGTGCCAGAGCTTGTGCACAGCTTTGGATGATTCCAAATTTTCTTTATATAACTTACCATAGTTTTATGGCTATCCCAAAACCGGCTTTAATTCTGTACTTTCCGCCGGCTGTGATAAAGGTTGTTTTGTACCTCTGGATTACAGGATTTATAGTAATCATGACGTGGAAACTGATTGCACATATTCATTTCAGACACAGCATTCTTCGTCATGCATATGCAGTGTCTGACCCTGACATCCTGACCATCTGGCATCGGGAACAGGAGGCAGCAGGATACAAGAAAAATCCTTCCTGCCTCGTCATTTCTCCCAATGTCCACACACCACTGTCCATTGGTTTCTTTCCCCGATCTATTCGGGTGGTTCTGCCGAAACGGTCATATACGCCGGAGGAATTGATACTGATTTTTAGACATGAAATTGTACATATCGGCCGAGATGACTGCAGTGCCAAGTTTTTCTTGACCTTCTGCACCGCCATGTGCTGGTTCAATCCATTAATGTGGATTGCATACCGACGTTGCAGTGATGATTTAGAACTAAGCTGTGATGAAACGGTTTTAGTGAATGCCAATGCGCCAATGCGGCGACAATATGCAGATCTGCTTCTGCGAACTGCAGGAGATGACAGAGGTTTTACCTCCTGCTTATCTAACTCTGCGAAAGCACTCCAATATCGACTGAAGAATGTGATAAATCCCCGCAAGAAGCTGCCGGGCTGTGTTTTGATTGGCCTGACCTTCTTTCTGCTGATAATGAGCTTCGGATATATCTCCCTGTCCTATGAAGAAGGAAGTGGTCAGGTATATATTTTTGAAAATACAAATTTATCTGAATATTCTGTACAAAATATTTACATACATGGTACAGATGGATTTCAATATTACAATTGTTGTGACGAAGATGCCTTGAAAGAATATCTTGCTGGCATCCGCTTCTGCAAAATTACCGGCAATTATACTTTTCCTGATAACGTGCAGAACGTAAATATACGCTTTTACGGACCTAAAGGTGTGTTCCATGTAAGTCTGACTGATGAAGCCTTAAAAATCACACCACTTCATGAAGAAAAAATTTATTCAAAAAAATATCACTGTGTCGAAGCCATCGACTGGGATTATCTTTCTTCCCTGCTTCTTACTTCCGAATAAAGCCGCTAACAGTCCACAAAAAAGCTGTATGAACACTTTAAAATGTTCATACAGCTTTTTGAAGTATCCCTACTGTTCCATCTGTCTGCCCAGAAATCCTGCCGCTGACTGCAGAAGCTTCTGCTCTACTTCTCCCATCCTGTATTTTGAATCCCCATTCAGTAAAATTACAGAACCAATTACATCCCCCGCACAGATAATAGGCACGATCGTCTGCTGAGCATACTCCTCTTCCATATTTTCACAGACCATTACAAAAGCTCGTTCATCCTTTCCGGCACAGATACTCTCACGATTCTGCATTTTATCCTCCAGCTGTCTGGTCACTTCTTTACCAAGAAGCTGCTTTCCGCCGCCAGCAGCTGCAATTATAACATCCCTGTCTGTGATCAGAGCCACATGCCCGGAAGCTTTTGCAAGACTTTCTGCATACTGCTTTGCAAATGTACTCATCTCCCCAATGGGTGAATATTTCCTGAGGACAATCTGTCCCTCTCTATCCGTAAATATTTCAATGGGATCACTTTCACGGATATGAAGAGTCCTGCGAATTTCCTTTGGAATAACAATTCTGCCGAGATCATCTATACGTCTAACGATACCTGTTGCTTTCATAAATCCTCCTTTTGGAGTATAAAAAATCCTCCATTTACATTACTTGTATTGCCAAAAGTAGTATTTGTAAACAGAGGAATTTTATACTAAACTCATTCCAAATATCCATGATCCATCATGTACTTTGTCAGTTTATTTTGTCCAAAACAATTTAAATGCTGGGTGTCTTTCCAATCTTTTCCTGCATCCAATCCAATATCTTCTATTTCATAAAACAGGTTATAATAGGCCAGCTGATTTTCTTCTGCGTAATCTGCAATATAATTGAAAATTCTCTGACGACGAAACAAATCTGCATTTTCTTCTTCTGTGAGCCAGAGCGTATTGAAAGGTGCAGTGTACAAAATTAATTTTACATCATTTTCCTTACACAGCTCCACCAGTTTGTCCATGTATTTCTCCATTTCTTCCGGCATGGGTTCTGTCTCCTGTGCGGAAATCAGGGGAATCTCTTTATTTTGCATGATTTCCTCATAATACACACCACCTCGCTCCGTTACCGCCGTAATCAGATAGTCATCCTTTGTCAATTCCTTCCATCTGGTATGATAAAGCCCCAATGGCAAATAATAATAAATCCTGTCCTCTTCTTCAATCAGATCCTTAATAGCCAGCCATTTGGCTTCGCAGTTTGGCATACCATCGAAAAAGCAGTGGGACATTTCATCCGTCACCGTTCTAAAATCATTGGCACAATAGCTGACTTCTAACACAATCGTCTCCGGATGCTGCAGTTCGATTGCCTCCATAGCTGCATAATATGACATAGGAATGGTCTGGGCAGAAGTGGCGAGCATAAAGGATTCCACTCCGTACACATCGTAAAGCACTTCCGGACTGATGCTGCAGAATTGATGACTGTTGCCGATAAAGATCATATCAACACTGTCTTTGGAAAGCCTGGCAAAATTGTCCTGTATACCGGCGTATTGTTTCTGCCGCAGAACAAAATCCGCTTTCGCAAGAAGCAGCAACAATCCGCCCACAAACATGATAAAAAGTATCGCATTTAATAATATCCGTTTTTTCATATTGTTCTCCGAATTCTCCTTTGCTAAAACTGAAAATAAATAAATTTAGCAGCATCGTACTGTGCTCCATATACCCCGAACAATACGACTGCGAAAATTCCAACATAGAACAATATCCATCTGAACCATAAATTCTGTTTCATGAACAGTTCTACCAAATCTACCTTTTTATAACGAAATACATCTACCGCCATCAAGAACAGAATACTGAAAAACAATACATACCACTCTTTTGCATCCAATCCTAATGTGTACAAACTGCCGTCCGTCAGCACCCATGGATTGAATTCACAGAAAATGCTCTTTACCAGATCTACCGCCTGACTGACACTTTCCCCACGGAAAAATATCCATGCAATTGTGACCATTGTAAATGTACAAACCACCTGCCAGATCTCTGTTGCAAGGGTATCTCTCTTAAACTGCAGGCGCGCATATAATTTATCCCTGACTCTCTGTGTCAGTTCACCGGTGATGCGCAGGATACCATGCAGAACACCCCATGCCACATAATGCCAAGAAGCTCCATGCCAGAGACCACTTACCGCAAAAACAATAAAAATATTGATATACTTTCGAATCCTCCCTTTTCTGCTGCCACCCAGCGAAAAATACAGATAATCTTTAAACCAACTGGAGAGTGAGACATGCCACCTGTCCCAGAAGTCCTTTATGCTTCGAGCCAGATAAGGCATTCTGAAATTGTCCATCAGATCAAAACCCATAATTTGGGCCGCACCCATGGCTATATAGGTATATCCGGCAAAATCACAATATATCTGTACAGAAAATAAAACCGCTGCCAGCGCCACCTGGAATCCTTGATAATATGTATACATCATGGGATCAAATATTGTATCCACATATATAGCGGCTCTATCCGCAATGATCATCTTTAAAATATACCCGTAGAGCATAACCAATGCTCCCCGTTGAATTCTTTTTGTATCCCACACCTTAATCTCATGTACCTTTTGCAATTGGGGAAGCAGATTTGTGGAGCGCTCGATGGGACCTGCCACAAGTTGGGGAAAAAATGAAACAAACAATGCATATTTCAGCAGATTCTTCTCCGGCTCCAACTTCTCTCTGTAAACATCAATGGTATATCCAACGGCCTGAAAAATATAAAAAGAAATTCCTACCGGCAGCAGCAGATCCAACACAGGTACCTGAACACTGATTCCGATCTTCCCAAACACCTTCTCCAAGGTATCCATAACAAAATCCAGATATTTAAAAAGAAAAAGGATACCGAAATTCAGAACCAAACTGATTACAACCATACTTTTTTTGAGCAGGACTCTCCCTTTCCAGTGATGTATCAGCCGTGCAGCCCCATATGTAACAATTGTGGATCCCAGTAACAATATCGCATATTTTGCATTCCAGCACATATAAAAAAAGTAACTTGCTGCCAGAAGCCAGATATAACGCATCTTTTTAGGGATCAAAAAATACACAATCAAAATGATAGGAAAAAATATAAGAAAATGAAACGAATTGAAAAGCATGGCACTTATCCTTTGTAATCGACAATTTTACAATAATTATACAAAAAGATGTACTTTTTGTACACCTTTTTATTGTTTACTATTTTGTTATTTTTCTGCTCTCTTCTCCGCCAACATTCGTGCATTTTCTTCCACACGCCGCTTATTCAGCGGATACGTGAAGAAGAGCACTACCGCCAACAGAATAAATCCCATAGCCGGCACCAGACAGGACATATTGTAGATGCCTTTGGTCACCGCCGGCTCAAACTGAGTAGCTTCACTGTAACCGATCATTGTCAGCAGTGCGCCGCTTACCAGTGAGGATGCTGCCTGCCCAAGCTTTCTTGCAAAGGAATAAATGGAGTAGATCTCACCATCTGAGCGGAAGCCGGTAAGCACTTCCGTATCGTCGATAACATCTGTGATCATAGCCCAGCAGATCAGAGAGAAAATCCCAAGGCCAATATACGATACTGCATAACCTCCCACAAATACCCATGCATTTGTGGTCTGCAGAAAGAACAACACAAAGTTTACCACCGATCCAAAAATAGAGGCATAGATGGCCAGTTCCTTTCGCCCATACTTTGCTGACAATTTTACCGTAAATGCCGCTAAAATGAGGGTCACTACAGTTCCTACCAAACCGGCTGCTGCCTGGGCTTTGGTGTTGCCGAAATAATTAGGATACACATAGGTGGTCATGGTCTGCTGGGTGAGCTGTACCAGCAACTGACATACAGATGCCAGAACAATACCGATCAATGCTTTATTTTCAGCAATTCCTCGCAGCAGCTTTCCCACATTAAATTTCTTCTTTTTCTGCTCTACCCGGACTCGCTCTGTACACATGTTATAACAAAGGATGTAGCAGATAATGGCTCCTGCAGAACAAAGAAATGCAACAACAGCAACTCTGGAACCTATCAGCACATCATTGCCGGCTGCATTTTTTTCATACACTACCAATGGCAACACTACGCCGATTACCGTTCCTGCCAAAGATGCACCGATGGTTCTGTAGTTGGAAAGCTGGGCCCGGTCTTTCGGGTCCGCTGAAATTGCCGAAGCCATAGAACCATAGGGAATATTAACACTTGTATAAAACACACTTCCCCAGAGAAGGTAAGTGGCAAACATCCAGACAAGCTTAAATGTCATGCTCATATTCGCAAACCAGCTGGCATACATCAGGAATGATGCCACAGACACAAATCCACACATTCTAAGAAGCCATGGTTTGAATTTTCCGGCTTTGGTTGTCCTGCTCCGGTCCACTAACTGTCCCATGGTTACATCCGTTACCGCATCTACAAAACGGGCAATCATCATCATCAGACCTACGATGTATGGTTCTATTCCCATCACATCTGAGTAAAATTTCATCAGTAACATACCGGACAAAATGAAGGTAAAATCATTGCCGAAATCACCAAACATATATCCCAGTTTATCTTTCGTACCGAATGGTTTGACTCCTGCTGTCTTTAACATTTTGCGTCTCCTACGTCCCGTTACGGCAAAAAGTGAGCTAATATCATTTTTTAATCTGATTCAACATATGATTAAATTCTAACATTTCCGTCTTGCCCAATGGCTTAGAACCCATAGTTCCCATCATGGACATGAGACGTTTGATGGTAAAACCACCCATGAAACTCATCATAGGGCTGTCCGAACCGGCTTCAAACATACTTGCATCTACCATACCATTCTTACCTTTTAGTGCCTTCTGCATCATGTTCATCATCACCGTCCTGCCCTGCTCATTTGCCATCAGATCACTCATCTTATCGTTGATGGAGAAGTATCCTTCCGGAGCAGTGATCTCGAACCAGTTAAGCACATCACCTGTCTCCACCATACGATATGCATCATTGAATTGATTGACTTTTACGATGGTACTCTTGTCTACACATTCTCCTGCTTTTGCAATCAGCTCTGTAGTTCCTGCGTTAGGCACATTAAAATAGAAGAAATGCACTTGGCTTGACTGTTTGCCCAGACTCACACCGTTTGCAAACAGCTCCACCTCAGGCTGATTAGAATATACCGTAATTTTGGTCACATCTTCTACACGATCAACATAACGCTTTCCGCAGATGTGTACAAAAGAGTCGTCTGATAACCACGCTTTGTAAGCATAAAACGCATCTTTTTTATACTTACGGTCAAAAGTTACCAGCCCCTTGTGGTTCATTCCATCCTCGCCGCCTTCTGCCCGGGCATCCGCAGCAAAATCAAACATATTCCATACATGCGTCGCCCAGATATATCTTCGAGTAAACAACTGCTTGATCAGTTCTTCATGATAGTATGCCTGATACTCCTCAGAATAATCCCCCTGCTCAGGATTGGAATTGTGCCAGTCTAACGCTTCACATCCGTACTCACTCATGCCCACCGGAATGTTCGGATACTTTACATGAAACTTGTCCATCCATGGACCGTTCATAGAGGTATCACCGCCGTACCAACCAAAATAATGATTCCAAGAAACCGTATCCGGAATCTTCACATATTCACTGTCCATATCACACATGGATACTACAGCCATGGTGGTCAGCCTGGTCTTATCCATTTCATGACACAAGTCATTTAAAATCCTGTGATTCTCCAACAAATCAGGATCTTCTGCACCTTTCATCGTGATTTCATTGGAGATACCCCATACAAAAATGGAAGGATGGTTGTAATTCTGAATAATCAATTCTTTCATCTGGGAGATGGTATTTTCCCGACCACCCGGCATATGATGCGAAATATAAGGAATTTCAGCCCAGACTACAAATCCCATTTCATCACACAGATCGTAGAAGTATTGTGCATGCTGATAGTGTGCCAAACGAATGGTTGTAGCACCTACTTCATAAATCAGTTCTGCATCTTCTTTGTGATGCTCCGGCAAAAGTGCGTTACCAATGTCCTTGCGGTCCTGATGACGGGATACGCCACGCAAAGGATATTCATTACCGTTTAATATAAATCCTCTTTCAGGGTCAATCTCAAAATAACGACAGCCAAATCTTACGCTTCTTGTGTCCAGCTCCTTCTCTCCATCCATCAAAACCGCCTCTAATGTATAAAGAAACGGATCTTTGCGTCCATTCCAGAGATGTGCATTTTCAATCACCAAATTTGTCTGACCTTCTACTGCCGGCACTTCTGCCCTTGCCACTACAGCTTCGCAGTCCTTGATCACATACTTCACCACTTCACTGCCGCTCAGACCGGTAAAGTAAGGAACTACTTCCACTTTCGCATGGTCACCTTCCACCACAGGAGTGACCATGATACCGGGACCTCCAAAGTAGTCCAGATCAAAACGAGATTTGGATACGCACAGAATATTCACATCACGATAAATACCACCGTAAAATGTAAAGTCTGCCATCTGTGGATATACCCTGTCATTTGCAGAGTTATCAACAGCCACAACAATTTCATTCTCTTCTTTCAAAAATTCCGTAATGTTGGCACGGAAGGTGGAATAGCCCCCGTCATGATGTACAGCTAATCTGCCGTTTACATATACATCTGCAGATGAATTTACACCTTCAAATTCAATATACACCTCTTCTGCATCTGCACACAAAGACCTGCTTAGATTTTTCGTAAAATAGCAGGTGCCCCGATAGTAATCATTGCCCCCGTCCTGACCATCTTTCTCATTCCATGTATATGGTAAATCTCGCTTTTCCCAACTATCTTTGCTACATGCACGTCCCTCTGACACAAGTGATGCATCCTTTGTAAATAACCATGCTTCGTTCCAGTTAAATTTTCTGCTCATAAAATCCTCCTGCTTGTTGATTTTCTTATGCAACGCATGCCTATCCAGAGTATTCCCAAACAATCCGCAATTTAAACGTTTTTTCTTCCACATGCCTTCAGCACGGTTTTGTAAAGCTCCAACTCATAATCATAGGTGTATGGGTTCTCTATTTCGCCCCTTACCATGGATGCAAAGGTGTTCATCATCTCGTCATACCGGTCAAAAGCAGCACACCTTTCTTCATTGCCATTGTCATTCCAGTTGTCAGAGGTATACTCCACCTTTCCTGTAAACATACCCCCTGTTTCATAACGCTCTAAAGGCTTGAGTTCTACCGTCTTCTTCGTACCGGTAACCACTAACTGCCGACGTGCAAAACCACCCATCTCTGTAGCATTGACCTTGACAAAGGAAACCCCGTTTTGATACTCAAAAACAGCCATCCCGAAATCATCCCCGGTTACATCCATATGCCCCGTGCTTCTGCTTAAAGGAATAATATTTTCAGGTTTCCCTTGTATCTGCAGAATCAAATCTACCAAATGACACCCTAAGAAGAACATGATTCCCCCGGGGAAAGTTTCCAGCCATTGACGCACCTTGGGGGGATGCACACAGTTCATCTGAGCTTCCACACTGATGATCTCACCCAACTCTCCACGTTTAATCTGCTCTTTTAAATCCATAATATACGGATTGTAGCGATACATATATCCGGTATGGAAAACGATACCGCTATTCTTTACTATCTCGATGAGTTTCTCAAATGCAGCCGGCTCCACACCGCCCGGCTTTTCCATATGTATATGCTTTTTATGAGCTGCTGCAAGGGAAGCATATTTAGCTAGATATATTTCCTCTGTCTCAACTGTAACTGCTTCTATCTCAGGGTCATTGAGAATCTCTTCCACAGTCATCTCCCGATACCCTTCAAAAGCCGCCATTCTTTCCGGGAATTTTTCTCTCTCATTTTCCGGCAATGCATATCCTACAATTTCAAAAACATCACTGTTTCTTTTCAAAGTATTGAAAATATCATTTCCATGACTGTTTGTGCTGGTGCCAATCTGAGCAATTTTTACTTTTCTCATGACAACTCCCTCCAATCGAACTGTACCACGATGGGGAAGTTACGATCATTTATCAGACGAGAATATACGCCACTGCAGTCTGCCGGGGAATGTACCTCACCGATCATATCTTTTAAGTTGATTCTGCCTGCTCCACAAAGCTTTAATATGGTCTTGATATCATCCCTCTGTGTAAAGAATCCCGGATGAGATTCCTCCTGGGGGCGTGCCTGAGTATGGGCACCTACAATGGTGATGCCGGGACCATGGATTTTTCTGTAATAATCTACCGTGAAGTTTTTGTCTCTGGTGCACCCCAGAAGAGCAATTCTGCCGAATTTCGCCATACAGTCAAGACATTGGTTCAGTCCGGCTCCTACTCCTGTCACTTCAATTGCAGTATTGACACCACCGCGGGTAATCTCCTTTACCGTTTCCACAAAATTCTTATCAAAGGGATCCAATGCATAATCCGCGCCAAACTGCAGTGCCATCTGGCGTCTCTCCGCCACAGGGTCCACTGCGATTACCGGCACTGCTCCCGCTGCATGGGCAAACTGTACCGCCAAAAGTCCCAATATCCCCAGACCCATGACCATCATGGACTCTCCGATTTCCAGTCTGGTTTTTCTAAGAGCTGCCATAGGAAAGGTTCCGATATGACAAACAGCGGCTTCCTGAAAGGATATCCTGTCATCCTCAATTTTTACTACATTACTCTCCGGCACCACGTTGTATTTTTGATGCGTGCTCCATGACATGGTCACTCTGTCCCCGATTTCCACAGATTTGACATTCTGCCCTTTCGCAATGACGATCCCGGCACTGCTGTAACCACTATATCTGGGGAATACCACCGGTGGATTTTCCTCAGAATAAATGCTGATATTCGCATCCCCGGTTATATTTGCACGCTCCGTTCCGCAACTGATGGTGCTGAAAACAGTCTCCACCACCACTTCCGTATCTGCCGGCTCCCTTACCTGAGCCGGGAGTAATTCTGCTGTGTTTACCTTAGTAAATACAATCTGCTTATTTTCCATGATTCCATTCCTCCGTAATTGTAACTTAGGCATATGTGAAACTTCTTGGCATCTGGGCGAGAAGTTTCACAAACGTCTATGTTAAATATACCCCATTGACCTTTTAATGAACAATGCATTATAATATAAAAAACAGGTAACATTCTATGCGATTTTAAGGAGAATTAAAGTGAATAAGTTATTTTTCTCTGATAACTTCAGTTTCTCAAATATAAACCAGAAAAAGAAATATCATTATACAGATGCTCGAAGCGGCTGTCCCTCCTATTTTCTTGCCTATATGGTTTCCGGACACGCCAAAATCGTCTCTCAGGAAAAAACCATTTACATAAAAGAAGGGGATGTATTTTACATCCCCAAAGGTCTCCCCTATCAATCTTATTGGTATAACAATGGTCACGGTCTCAGCTGGCTTTCTTTTGGCTTTGACCATTTAAGCACCTCAGAAAACACAAATTTTGCACTACAGGTCATTCCATGCCCTGATTCTGTGATTACCAAAATCAAAGCGCTTCCTACTACAGGCACCTTCGTCACTTGTAAAATATTAAGTCAGTTTTACGACATAATGGCTGACATTCTTCCCTATATGCAGACAGTATCCACAAACAGAGGACAACAAATTGTGGAAAACGTTCAAAAATACATTGCCGAACACCCCGAATGCAGTATCCCCGATGCCGCCAGAGCATGCAGAATCAGCGAGCCTTACCTATACAGCCTTTTTCGAAGCATAGCGGATACTACCCCAAACGAATACAGACAGCAAATTCTATGCCAAAAGGGTATTGAACTTTTGTATACTACAGACAAAACTGTGGCAGAAATCAGCAGCATGCTGAATTTTAGTTCAGAATCCTACTTTCGAAAAGTATTGATGAAACACACCGGTTATACGCCCAAAGAGATCCGCAAGCTGCGTAAACTCTAAAATCCGCCTCAAATCATCAAATCGGCCTGCATCCAGTAGATTTTGCGTCAATGTTAAATCCTAAACTCCTTCTGCATTTTTTTAAAATATGCTTCATCCGTAGTGATACGTCTTAAATCATCAAACCGCTCTGCATCCAGCAAAACCTGCGTCAATTTCTTCATTTTATCTGCTTCCTGCTTCGCTGCATCCACTTCCTGCTTCGCTGCATCCATCACAGACTTCATTTCTTCCATTTTCTGCTTTACGATTTCTTCCACTTCCGCTTTCACCGCATACTTTATGACTTCCTGCATCTGCATATACTTCACTCCAATCTGTTTGTTGTTCTTTAACCGTTCTACATTTATATGAAGCTTCTTTAAATCCTCGTCTACTGCGTTTTCTTCCGTAGTATTCTGTATGTACGCAAGCATATCCTTCAGAGCCTCCGTCCCGCCCTTTGTGCCGCCTGTATACAGAAAAAGCTTCCTGACACCATCATTATACTCAATTTCCGGATTTTCTTCCACTACATTTTTAACGGTGTATATCCTATAATCCAATCCAAATGGATCATAGGGCAATATCCAGATGGTCCACATGTCCGGCAACTTATCATAATCCACTCCAGCTTCCAGCAGCTTTACATCCGTCAAAGCCTGATAATACCGACTTCTCTTGGGTAAATGCACTTCTTTGATATTGTTAGGTTCCACATCAAACAGCCGGATCGTTTTCCCCTCCACATCGGTCACTTCCCGCACAGTGACATCCATCCGGATGCCATGGCGATCCGTATCCACTCCGTTTACCGTCTTTTGGGGTTCAATATTCATTTTTCCCACTTTTACTCCGGTTGCCCTCTCAATAATAAGCCGCATTAATAATGGTGCTGTCTGCGGATCTGTAGATGCCTCCGTAAACAAAAAGTCGTCCATTAGATCCAATTCTTCAATTTGTTTCTTTACATTGCTCATACGCAATTCCTCCTGTGTGTTTGTAAGATTTGAAATAACCGGCGAT
>JAZPYS010000025.1:0-12271 GCA_045544275.1 Acetatifactor sp.
AGCAGATGATCAAAATCACTTCAACCGTTCCCATCCCATCACTTTTTCTGCAGCATACCGTCTGCAGCCAATCATTTATTTTTCTTCTCATAGTAAACCTCTCTTTCTTTCATCAAATACCTAAGCCGGAAAATGCCGGCAGCATAATCATGATCAGTACCATAACTAACATCATACCCATAGGGGCCAGCAGCTTCGTTCCCGCCTCTTCCCCCCGCCGTTTTCGCCATTGCAGACTTTCCATGAACGCATTATCGCACTCCTCCTTTAATCGCCTGGTCAACGCAGTATTCCCCTTTTTTAGATTTTGGGTCAGCAAAGCACACAGCCTTGTATACTCCTGCACCCCTGTACGTCTTCCAAAATTTTCATACACCTTACTCTCCGAAATACCGGCCTTCAGTTCATTACAGGAATAACGCATCTCCTCATAGAGGGGATTTATCTTTACGTGTTCCTTTTCATAATAATCCCTGCATATTTTCACAAAGGCTCCCCGGACTGTCATCCCCGCCTCCAGAAACAGTGCATATTTACTGACTATGACTGCATATTCCTGCTTCATAGCTCTCCGCCTTTTTATCAGTTCATCCTGCAGATCTTTATCCTTCATCCAAAACACAATTCCTGCAGCCAAAACTGTGATTAGCAAAACTGCGCTCCCGGAACTCTCTTTTTTCTCCGCCCACAAAACAACTCTGCCATCCACGCTTTGTGGTAATTGCAGTTCTTCTTCATATTTCTGCGCCTCCTCCGCTTCTTTGAGAGAAGTTCTCATTTCATATATAAACTGCTCTCTGGCAGTTCTTTCAGGAGGATACAAGATAACATTCCAACTGTGCACCCATTCCATTTCTCCATAAAGGATTTCAGCCGTCAAACTGACTTCAGCCGATGCCTGCAATTCATTCGTGGTCACACTTCCGTCTGAAGCCAACAATCCATGATCACTGCTCTTCCAGTTAATAGAAAAAGGATAGTCTTCCACTTCATATGGCAAATTCAGATCTTCACGCACCTCCTGCAGTGAAGGATTCTCTCCCAAAATATCCTGCTCTAATGTAAGAACCAATTGTTCATATCGTATCTGTGCCTCTTCTGCTGTCAGGACACGTTCATTGACCTCCAGTTCAATTTTCTCCCGCATAACCCCTTCATCATCATTTACTTTTGCTTCCAAAACGAAGGTCTTTCTCTCTGTGGGACGATGGATTGTTCCTCCCTCTTTTACTATATCGCCGGTCAAGACAGCCAATTCTGCACAGCATGCAATGCCGCTTCCCATCAGCAAAATCAAAATTACCATCCGAATCTTTTCCACATGATAATCCGCCAACAGTCTTTCCGGCATCTCTCCCGGATGAAGAGAAACTAAATTCTGCATCAACTGTGTGTTCTGTCTGTGCAACCGTTTCCGTGTCATTGGTAATACACTCAGCTTCTTATAAATATGTACACTTACCCTCTGCAGGATACTTCCCTGTTCCTTTCGGGACCGCAGACTGAATACTGCAAACATGCCCAAGACAATGCCCCATATTACAAAAACCATTTATCCTCCCTACTGCTTTGCCAGTCTCCACAATATATATTCAGACAGGCCATACGCTGCCATATACCAGATCAGAAACAGTGTCATCAATGCAATCCCCGTAAAATCCCCAAAGAACATATCAAAATATCCGGGGGTTGTAATCTCCAGGTATATCACCAACAGAAAAGGAATCACATTCATGATCTTTTGCTCCAGCTTTTTGGATGCCAGCATCGTGTTCATTTCTTCTTCCAGAGATATTCCGTCAGCAATTTGCCGGGCAGTCATACTAATGACGTCCGCCAGATTTCCGCCATTTCGTTTTGTAATTGCAAAAATCTCCGCAAATTCCTGCACCTCTTTTAGCTTTGTCCGCCAGCCCATATCTTGCAGCAGTCCTTCCAACGAAGCGTGACTGGCCAGTCCCCCTTTGATTATTTTCAGCTCCACCAGAATCTCTGCATCCTTGCCAAACATCATTTCCATATCCTCCATGCTCTCAAGGAAAGCATTTTCTGCAGCATACCCGCTTCTTACAGAACTACCTACTGACAATATGCACTCACTGAATTGCTGAAGCAGGAGACGATCCTTTTCCTCATTTTCTTTTCTCTTTTCCCACAGTACATACAGACCTGCCGGAATCATCATAGGCAGAAATGCCCAGACACTTCTGTAGAAAAAGAATGCCAAAAAGCCGGCGATAATGCATCCTTTACCCAGTTCTCTTACCGGCACTCCCATCACACTCATAAATACCGGCTTTTTTAAGTTTTTCATCTTGCACCAGTTCTCCTTTCTTTTTCAAACCACCGATGATTCTGCCCTCCTTATCTACGGACGCCTCTTCAAATTCATACAACACCTGGGTCCGGATGATATTATCTTCAACACCCAAAATCTCCCTTATTTCTTCCACACGCCTGCTTTTATCCCGCATTCTGGCTACATGGACGATGATATCTACGCCGGATGATATCTGCCTCCGGATTGCATTCAGCGGAATATCCATGCCCATCATGACCATATTTTCCAGACGAAACAGCAGATCCCCGGCACTGTTTGCATGGGCAGTGGACATAGAGCCGTCATGCCCTGTGTTTAATGCCTGCAGCATATCCACTGCTTCTGCCCCACGAACTTCCCCCACAATGATCCTGTCCGGACGCATACGCAGACTTGCACGAATCAAATCTCTTATGGTAATCTCCTGGCACCCCTCTGCATTCCTGTTACGGGTCTCCAGACTGACCAGATTGTCCAATCCCTGCAGCTGCAATTCTGCACTGTCTTCTATGGTCACTATTCGTTCTTCCCCGGGTACAAACCCGGAAAGTACGTTCAGAAATGTAGTTTTCCCACTTCCGGTGCCTCCTGAAATCAGAATATTATACTTTGCCTCTACCAATTTTTTTAAGAAAACTGCTGCCTCCTCCGTTATAGACTCTTTTTTAATCAACTCCTCCATGGTAATGGGTTTGTCTGGAAATTTCCGAATCGTAACAATGGGGCCATTCAACGCTACAGGTGCCATCACGATATTCACTCTGGAACCATCCGGCAAACGGGCGTCTACAATCGGCGAAGCTTCATTTACTACCCGATTACACCCTGCAACAATCTGCTGTATGACATCCAACAATTTTTCCTTGCTTTCAAACCGACATACAGCCTTTTTCACCGAACCGGCCTGTTCTACATAAACACTTTCCGCACCATTTACCATGATCTCCGTTATGGTGGGATCCTCAATAAAGGGCTGCAGTACATCCAGTCTGCGTAAAGAACAAAAGATATCATTCCTGACCTGCTTCATCTGTCGCAGCGGCACACATTTTTCTGCTTCCTCAGACAGCAGCACACTGTCAATTGCCTCCCTGACATCCTCATCCTGTAAATTCTTTGTATAATCCAGTTTCTCCAATACCTTACTCTGCAGCCTCTTCTTCCACTCCGTATATTCCATTTCCATCCTCCAAAATCATATTCCTCCGCACATAATCTGCCAGTTCTCCCCGGCTGTAATCCTCCAGTCCCTCCGGTAGCCTGCAAAAAACTGGGGGCTGCAGTCTGACCGTTCTCTGCAGGATATCTTCATATTTCTTTTTTCCTAACACATACTCGTACCTGTCCAGCTTTTTCCTGGCTGCACTGTCATTTTTTACAATTGTATAAATCCCGTCACACTGACGAAGTATTTCAAACAAGCCCTGCATACTGTCATTTAAATCCAGCACAACAAAATCATACGTTTCCATTGCTCGGCACCTGCCTACCAGCCTCAGCCAATCCTCTGCCTCTGTACCGGCCAGATTTTCACCATTGCACATGGGCATAATATATTCCCAGTTCCCGATACTCTTTCTCATTGCCCGCAAACGCAGTGCAAACTCCTCTTCCCCAGCATCGATATAATACAGCAGGCAAGTCATATCCATACTCTCTCCTTCCTCCGGAACCATTGCAAATTGAGAAAAACATTCAAAATTCAGATACAGAACCCGGTACTTTTCAGCCAGAAGCTGGCTAAAGGTTATGGCTATACTGGTTTGAAGACACCGCCGTATGGGTGAATAGAAAGCAATGCACTCCGCAGACTTCCCCCTTTCCAGAACCGGATAGGCAAACTCCTTCTGTTCTGCACACAGCCTCAGCAATGCATTTCGGATATTATCCGCCGCTTGATATTTGTCAATATTTTTTACTTCCGTAAAGCGAATGCGACCGCTTTCATTTAGCAACACAAACTGTTTTGTAGGATATCGGGGCAATTCATCATGAATTAAGGACTCTGCCACTACCAAAATCTCTACTGCCTTGTTTCTGAATACCTGCTCCAATTCCCCTATACCGGTACACACGATGATTTCCCATGGAAAATCATGATCCCGCTCCAAAAAGCCTGCCATTTGCTGTGCATAATCCACTTCCGCATCACATAAAACAAGCGCCTTTTGTTTCAATAAAACCTCCTTTCTCCGTGCAGATCAAAAAGACAAAACGCCCCAAATATCCGCACAAATAAAAACTTGTTATTTGGTTGTTAAAATTTGAATCATTGGCTGAAACAGCCGGAACACATAATGTGTCATGAATCAAGATAAGCTCTGGCAGGACTGCCAGAAGAATTGCTTACATGGACATTATATCAACAGTATTTTATTTTGTCTATAGCTATTTTAAAAATTTTGCATATTTTTCCATACAAGCGGTTATACTTTTATCAAGATAGAAAAAGGAGCCGGCATGAAAATTTTATTTAAAAAAGAGATCCACACCCCAGAGCATCTTGAAGATGAAATGAAAATACCTTCTCTGATGGAAGATATCGAAAAAACCCGTATCGCTCTTGACATTGCCTATGCAGGATTTGACAATGCCACAGATCCGGATATGATCGACTGTTACATTTATGAAATCAATGCTTTACTGAAAAGGTACTCTCATCTGAGCAAACTCACTTCATTGGATACGATTACCTGAATGCTCTCTCAAACATATAAAAATACCGCAGATCCGGTGCCGGACTCATCAGGCATCTTAAATCTGCGGTATTTTTAAAATTATATAAAATCTTTTTCTTTCAGGATGATCATATCCTCGTCATCATACCTCTTCCCCAAAATGATATCAAAGAAATGACTGATACTCTTGCGATTTGCATTCTCAATGGCTTCATCCATAATGTCCTTGACTTCCATCACCGTAACTGCATGATCACTTGTCTGCATATCCGCAATTCTGGTATGAAGAGCCAGCAGGCCCAATTCATCGATGGAATACTCTTTTTCCCTTGCATATTTTTTTGCAAAGGACACTAATGCATCATTGCTCAATGCTGCAACATCTACCCTTGAAGTGAAGCATGTGTTCAACTGTTCATTTGCCTGCAGGAAACGGTCCATCATTCTCTTGCTGTCTTCCAGGACCACTACGATGCCCAGATTTTCCTGCTGGAGAACCTTATACAATTGCTCTGCCGTCTCCTCATTCATCCGGGATGCTTTCTGAATGATCAATGCACCATTATTGAGACCGTCAATAATCTGTTTTACATCTCTTGTATTTAGGGTATCTCCGGAAATCTTGGCAATCTTACCGGAGAAGTTACTATCTGACATCTGGACTTCACGAATAATATTCTTGGCAAGACCAACCGAATCCATTCCTTCATCACCTGTAACGATCACATTTCCTGTATATGCTGCCATGGAAATGCCATCAATGGCTCTGATCAACTGTTCCTTCATAGAACGCCCCTGAATATACTGACCATAAAGTTCTTTTTCTTCTCTGGTCAGATTGCGCAACTTCCGTTTCTCCCGTACCACTGCTTCTTCCTGCACTTCAGGTTCCACCGGGGGAACTGCTTCTGCAGATGATTCTTCTTCCACCGGAAGCTCAACTTCTGTAGGTGATTTTTCTTCCACCGGAAGCTCAAGTTCTGCGGGTGATTCCTCCTCCACTGGAGACTCAGCCTCTGCGGGGGCTTCCTCTTCCACCAGAAGCTCAACCTCTGCGAGTGATTCCTCCTCCACCGGGGGCTCAGCCTCTGCGGGTGATTCCTCTTCTATCGCAGGCTCAGCCTCTGCAGGTGCTTCCTCTTCTGCCGTGGGCTCAACTTCTGCAGATACATCCTCTTCTGCCGGGAGTTCTTCCGCTACAACAGCGTTCTCTGCCTCTTTCTTAGTATCCTCAAAAAGCTCTGCAAGCGTATCTTCCAAATTTTCTTCCTGTACTTCACCACTCTCCAGCTTCTCCAGCAGACCATCTCTTACGGATGCTTCAAATTCCGTGAACATCTGGCCTGTCTGTTGCAGCACATGCTGTCTTACTTCTTCCTTACGCTTTTCTTCGTTCTCTTTTTTTAGTCTTTCCCATTCAATGATAATGTCATTGATGCTAATCTGACCGGTAATCTGCTTTTCTATGGGTTCTCTTTCCGGCAGCACAAAGCTGATCTGTCCATCACCTGCCATAGACAACACTCCGGCCATCTCGCTGGGGGGCTGCACCTGTTGGATGGTATTCTCTTCCGCAGTTCTCATCTGCATCATCACTGCCTGAGCAATATCAGTCTCTTGTTTCATCTCCTCCGTAGGCAGTTCCTTCTGCTCCATATCAGCGATTTCGCCGGTTTCACCAAAGAATACTTCCGAAAGGGGTTCCTCACCACCTGCTGTATCCGTTTTCGAACTTACTGACACAATATCCGATGTGTCGGAAGAAAGCATGGGCTCCATAATGGAGCGAGTAATCACTTCATTGTTTGAGGTACCAAAATACTCCTGAATACCCGCCGCCAACTCTTCCTGCAGATTAATGGTATCATATTTTCCTACATCCAGTGTCTTAACCTGAATATCAATTTCTTCTACCGGAATTCTCGTAGTCTCAGCATTCAGAATCTCTTTCGTCTGCTTCTGTTCCGTTCCTTCATCATTTTTCTGTATTGGCTGCATCACCATCGTATCTGATGAAACCTTCTCCGCTGCAGCCACATTTCCCTCTGGCTGTACGCCCCCAAAACGATGGTCATATTTATATTGTTGTTCTGCCGTCAATGGTGCATGAAGCATCTTTAATTCCAATGCCTTGATCACATATTTACCATCACCAAACCAAAGGAACAGTTCATCACACTCTTCCACACATTTGGTTGCCAGCCCCACTCTATGATAGAGATACGCCAGCTCATATGCCCATTTTTCCCGATAATCCTTTTTCTTTAACTCTTCCAGTACCGCAATGCGTTCTTCCAGACTTACATCCTGGGCTTCATAAAGTTTGTACTGCAGAATATATCTCCCGGTATCTTTTGGTGCAATCTCAACATATTCCTTGTAATATTCTACCGCCTGCACAAACTCTTCCATTTTGATGGACAATTCGCACAGAGAATATACAATTGTACGACCACCCGGATGACGATCATAAGCAAGGAGCAGCATGTCGCGGCTGTCCTCATATCTGCGGCACATTTTATATAAATCGCTGACAGTGCACAACATCATAACACTTTTCACACGCCGCCAGTCAATGCTGTCTGCAATTTCAGCCGCCTGGTCATATTCCTGCTGGGCAATCAGTTCCTTTATCTCATCTGCTTTGATTTTGTATTCAAACTTATCCAAGATATTCGCTCCCCTATCTATATCTTCCAACCATTTTTCTGGCACACACTACATTTTGTGCATAAAAACCCACTTTTACTTTTATAAGTGTATCATAGAGCTTTGCATATGTCAAAAAAATAAAGGAAAATTTAAGAAAAAAATTAACCGATGAGACATCAGAAACGACCGAACAGACAAAAATCAACATTTCTGCATTTTTATTTGATATGATGGTACTCGCAAGTAAAAATAAAATGGAGGATAACACAAATGCAAGCAATTAGAACAATGGAACTTGTTAAGCAGTACAAAAATCTGACTGCTGTGGACAAGCTCCACTTAGAAATTGAGCAGGGTGAATTATTTTCCCTGTTGGGCGTTAATGGTGCAGGAAAAACCACAACTATCAAAATGCTTTCCTGTCTGACAAAACCTACGAGTGGGGATGCCATTGTAGGTGGTTACAGCATTACAAAGGAACCGGAACAGGTAAAGCGGCTGATCGGTGTATCTCCCCAGGAGACCGCTGTTGCTCCAAACCTTTCCGTGAAAGAAAACTTGGAACTGATCTGCGGCATTCACGGATTTTCTAAAGAAAAAACGGAAGCAAAGATTAGAGAACTTGACCGGCAATTTACTCTGGATGCTGTTTTACTTAAGAAAGCTGGTAAGTTATCCGGGGGATGGCAACGCCGTGTCAGCATTGTAATGGCACTGATTAGCGAACCTCAAATTCTATTTCTGGACGAACCTACTCTTGGCTTGGATGTCATTGCAAGGCACGACCTCTGGGAAGTGATTCGCTCTTTGAAAGGCAAGATAACTATTATCCTGACTACACATTACATGGAAGAAGCCGAGGCCCTTTCTGACCGCATTGGTATTATGAAAAACGGCAGTCTTCTTGCAGTCGGAACGGTAGAAGAATTGAACAGAATGGCTCACACAAACGATTTTGAAACAGCGTTCGTATCTATTGTGAAGGAGGCCGCGGTATGAGAATGATGACTTTTGCCAAAAGATGTACAAAAGAGATTTTGCGTGATCCAATCAATCTTGGTTTCGGTCTGGGGTTTCCTTTGATCTTACTGTTGCTTCTTAGTGCTATACAGGCAAACATTCCGGTGAGCCTATTTGAAATCGACACACTGACTCCGGGCATTACCGTATTCGGACTGTCGTTCATGACACTTTTTTCCGCAACGCTGATTGCCAAAGACCGGGAAAGTGCCCTCTTACAGAGATTATACACCACACCGCTTACGGGATTTGATTTTATCATAGGGTATATGCTCCCGCTTTTGCCCATTGCCCTGGGACAAACAGTTATCTGCTATCTGTTTGCGATTCCTTTAGGGTTGACTATTCGTGTAAATATTGTATATGCTATTATTGGGATAATTCCTATGGCCATTTTCAATATTGCATTGGGGCTTTTGTGTGGCAGTATTTTTGGCTTGAAGCAGGTTGGTGGAATTTGCGGTGCATTGCTTACCAACTTTTGCGCATGGCTTTCAGGAGTGTGGTTTGATTTGAAACTTGTGGGAGGTTTTTTCGAGAAATTAGCGGATGCGCTCCCCTTTGTTCATGCAGTCGAAATGGAAAAAGCGTTATTTGCGGGAGATTTCAAGCTTGCAGCTTCACACATTCTTCCTATCTTTACGTACAGCGTATTTACGACGGTGATTGCGGTGTACTGCTTCCTGGGGCAAATGAAAAAACAGTAAGGATTTGAAACGATGAAATATAAACTTATTATCGATAAGAACGTAGAAGAGGAAATCATAGCAATCGTTCATGCACCTTCCTCCCTGACACAGCAGATAGAAAATCTTGTCTGCAGCTATTCCGGTGCGGACAGTATTATGGGATACAGAGAAGATGAAATGCGAAAACTGGCATTTGGGGATATAGAGTGTATTACCATTCTTGACAGAAAGGTGATTGCCATTGATAGCAGTGGCAACCACTTTTCACTCAAAGACAGGCTTCGTGATTTGGAGGATATTTTGCCTTCTTATTTTATCCGCATTAACAAATCTACCCTTGCCAATGAGCATCGTATTCTGCGCTTTGATGCAGCGTTCAGCGGCGGTGTGGATGCCGTGCTTAGGTGTGGCTATCGGGAATATGTTTCCAGACGTTGTTTTGCGGAAATCAAAAGGAGGTATGAAGAAATATGAAAAAGACTGTTTTGGAATTTTTACGCCGCGGTTTGAGTGCATGCGGATTAGGTCCGATGGTTTTGGCTTTTCTTTATCTGATTTTGCAGTATCAAGGCGCTGTACAGACCTTGACTGTAAATCAAGTCTGCATTGGGATATTTTCATTATCCGCTCTTGCCTTTATTGCGGGCGGCATGAATGTCATTTATCAAATTGAACGGATGCCCCTGATGGTAGCAATTTTGATTCATGGCAGTGTTTTATATATCAGCTATTTGGGCACTTATCTGCTCAACGATTGGCTGGAATGGGGTGTAACTCCAATTTTAGTTTTTTCCGGTATTTTTGTTTTTGGCTATTTCGCGATCTGGGCAATCATTTATTCCATAATCAAAAGGAATACAGAAAAGCTCAATATAATATTAAAGCAAAAACAACAAGGCGCAGAGGACAAATAAAAATTACAGATAGGCATTGCCTTCCATTGTAATAGGAGGGCAAAAACGCCAGAAAAGTCTGTCCTTTATTTTATTTCTCTAAGCAGGTCAAAAATATCCGCCATGATCAGCTTCAGCTCTCCGCCGAAAATCCCTACCGGAATCTCCATGTCCGCCCCATATATGGTGGGCAACTCATCCTGCTCAAAGAAATATACTAACACCCTTTCCTTCTCTAAATCCACCATCCAGTACTCCCGCACTCCGGCTTCTCTGTATTTGTGCAGTTTTAAGTGGGCATCCTTCTTTTTTGTAGAAGGAGAAAGAATCTCGATGATAAAATCCGGTGCTCCCATGATGCAGCGGCGCAACAACTTGCTTCTGTCACACAGGATCAGTACATCCGGCTGTACCATGGTTTTGTTGTCACAATCCAACTGTACGTCAATGGGCGACACAAAAGGCATACAGCTGCCGCCTTTCTTTTTGATAAAATTCCTTATTTGATTATACAGTTCCCCTACTGCATACTGATGAGTGGTATAGGGTGCCGTCATATCATAAATCACCCCATCGATCAACTCTACCCTTCGTTCATCCGGCAGGGCATAATAATCCTCTAAGGTATATTCTCCCTGCTTTTTCCCATAGGCCACGGAAGCCTCCTCCACCTGGGAAGCCCCGGCAGGTTCAAAATCATAAGTAACCGTATCCGGCTTCAGCACTTTCTCCAGTGCTTTCAGCGTCTCATATCTGGGGGACTTAGTCTCCCCACTGAAAATCTTCTGAATGGTTCCTTTAGGAACACCGGATAATTCGGATAATTTGTCTAACGAATAGCCCTTTTGTTGTTTATAGTACAGTAATTGTGATATGTTCATTGTGATTCCTCATAATCGGTATATTAATGTCGTTAAACGCAACACAAAACGGTTATAAAACGGTAACTACATATTTATATTACCATTTTATAACCGTTTTGTCAATCTTATTTATATTGAAATCACTCTTTGCCAATGCCCAACGGATCTGTAGATAATACCATTGCCGAGATCTGCACTCTGATCGGATATACCAGCGAATCCACTTTTTATCGTTTTTTTTAATCAAACTGCGGTATGACCCCCCAGGAGTTCAGACACAGCCACAGCAAATAATTCCCGGCATCCCTGTTCTTCCGGTGCAATAGGAAGGCAACACCCCACTGCAAAATATCGTCTCTTTCGTTACTCCGGGGTCTATAGTTGCTCTGGGGTCTATATTAAAAAAAAATCTTTCCAGACTCCGAAATTTTAAAATATCGGGGGCTGGAAAAATGTTTTTATCGGAAAAGTTCCCTTTATTTGCATTTTACTATTAAAATCAATTAAAATTGGGGGCTGAACAGAGATTTTTGTTGTATAGACCCCGCTACAGTAATGAATTCTGCTCCACAATCTCCAACTTCCGTTTCAGCTCATACACCACCAGCGTTTTCCCGTCCATATCCTCCCTGTGCATGTCTACACATGAAACGCTGCTGTTGTCATAAGTCTTATAATAGTACACGCCCTTATCTAAATTGCAGCAGGAGGAATAAATGGAGACCTCATACACATCCTGGCCGTCATCCCGGCATTTTAGCTGCACGCAGCCTCTTATTTGTTCTACACTTCCCAGAATATGAAAGAATTGGCTGACACTTTCTTCTTCTGTCTCCCCGCACAGGGAATTGATTTTCGTAAATGCAACTCTCACAAATCGAGATGCCGAAGACCAATCTCCCGGCAGGCCCATGGCTCCCATGCCCCGGCTGTAAGGTGTAAACTCCACCCCTTCCCCAAACCGATTCAGGGGCTCGCGTTTCGACAGTTGCATGAAATTGCTCAAGTAAAACATCTGCATATCGAAGGGGGGATTATTGGTCAGCACTCCCATCGGATTGTCATATACCTTCAAACCTTCTTTCACACATTCTACGGTAATGGCTTCCTTTTTATCTGCAATGATCCAGTGCAAGGGTGAGAGTGGGTATCTTTC
>JAZPYS010000026.1:0-71220 GCA_045544275.1 Acetatifactor sp.
ACGACGAGGTAGATAGGATTAAGGTGGAAGTGCAGTAATGTATGGAGCTGATAATTACTAATCGGTCGAGGGCTTATCCTGAAGGTATGGGAAACTTTTTAAGATAGTTAGGAAAATCAATGTTCGGTTTTGAAGGTACAATGCATAAGATTGTATCTTATATTTGGCCTAGTGGCTCAGTTGGTTAGAGCGCCGCCCTGTCACGGCGGAGGTCGAGGGTTCGAGTCCCTTCTGGGTCGTTTTTACTTAAAACATGGGATCTTAGCTCAGCTGGGAGAGCATCTGCCTTACAAGCAGAGGGTCACAGGTTCGAGCCCTGTAGGTCCCATTTTGTTGTAAAAACTATATGCCGATGTGGCTCAATTGGCAGAGCAGCTGATTTGTAATCAGCAGGTTATCGGTTCGAGTCCGATCATCGGCTTTTGATGATTAACTCATCATATGGATGGATTCCCGAGTGGCCAAAGGGGACAGACTGTAAATCTGCTGCAAATTGCTTCGGTGGTTCGAATCCACCTCCATCCATTGCTTTTAAAGCATTTAATTGAATATCGCGGGGTGGAGCAGTCTGGAAGCTCGTCGGGCTCATAACCCGAAGGTCATAGGTTCAAATCCTGTCCCCGCTACTCTGACTTTTAAGTCTAATATGCCCAGATAGCTCAGTTGGTAGAGCAGAGGACTGAAAATCCTCGTGTCACTGGTTCGATTCCGGTTCTGGGCATTTAAAATGCCTAAAAGTCAAAAACGGGCCACTAGCTCAGGCGGTAGAGCACTTGACTTTTAATCAAGTTGTCCGGGGTTCGAGTCCCCGGTGGCTCAGTAAAAAAGGAAGTTACTAATTAGTTTATAGTAACTTCCTTTTTTGATTTAGGCATTTTTATGTCTGTGCAAGAATTTTTTAAGTACCTTGATTTTATTGTTCAATCCTTCTGTTGGTCCCTTCGTTATGGATATCGAAGGGCATTCAGAATCTTTTTTTGCCATTCCAAACATTCCAACCTTTCCAAACTTAATGACAAAACCCCGTGGGTCTTGCGTAAGCAGGACACTTTTTGCGGTTTGCAATGGTATTATTTGGTGTGCTAAAAGTCTAAAATGTCAATTAACTGTGAAATACATATATGATAAAATTATAGTAAATATACCTGGAGGAAAAGTTATGAACAGAACAATCAAATTATCCGTTCATCCTGATGCATTATATGATAGTTTATATCAGGAGAAGACATTAAATTTAGACGATTATGAGAAACTTACATTGGCATATAAAGGGGAATATCGTTACGAAAATGGCGTGGTAGTGCTTACTACATCTGGATATTGTTTTGTCATAGAAAACTGTTACGATAATACTTTGCGATTACGTATAATAAAGGCGGGAAGTGTTGTGGATAAAACGGTAACGGAACGTTTGGGACTTGTCTGTACGGAGTGGGGAGCAAGAACGTATCACTATGAGTATTCGGAAAACAAAATTAAATTTTCTAATAAATGCATGTGTTTTACCTATGACTTTGATACAAATGAGTATGAATTTAGAGATAAAGATGGGTATAGTTTTATAAGAACAAGCGGTGGAGGCATACACGTTTGTAAAAACGGAGTGGAGTATTCCGGTTTTGGAACGTTGACAACGTTTTTTTGTGAGAAGGAAGAAAGATTCAGTGGTTTTGGTGCCAGAATGCATAAGATTAACAGAAGAGGATGCAGTGCGGATATATTTGCACAAAAGGGTGGTACCAAGGAGGGCGATTATGGTGGATTTCCGGTTCCTTATTTCATAAGTTCCAGAGGGTATGGCGTTTTCGTGAACAATCCTTGGCCACATGTGTATTTTGATATGGCAAAGAGTAAGGATGATGAATGGTTTTTGTATACTCCGGGAGGAGACTATGACATTTTTGTTTTTTTCGGAAACAGTGCTGCGCCTATTATTCAGAGTTTTACGGCTATTACGGGAAGAAATCAAATGCCGGATAAGTGGATCATGGGGTATTGGTGCAGTAGTATTAGATTTGACGAAGCAGAGTCTGTAGTTCAGGAAATGTTGAGAATGCGCGCAGAGGGGTATCCTACAGATGCTGTAGTTATCGATGGTCCATGGAGAGGTGGAAAAAACTTCATAAAAGATTACAGTGTCGGTTGGGGGTATCCATCTGATGATTATAATTGGCATAATGATTTTGGCGATGGACCCGGAATGATTCAAGAATTGAATAAACAGAACATTAAAACGGTGTTACATATAAATTCCTGTGCGTTTAAACAGGAAACAGCAGTACCTGCAATTGCACAAGGTTTTTTACGTCAAATTGGATCTGAAACGATACCGGATGTAGTAAGCAAAAAAGGAATTGATTATTATAAAAGCTTTTTAGTACCTCGAATAAAAGACGGAGTATGTCAATGGTGGACTGATCATTCTGACAGGGTGAGTGGGGAGGTATGTTCTGGCATTCCTTCACGAAATTTATTTGGTGCACTTTGGAATAAAGTGATATCAGAAGTTATGGCAGAGAATGGTGTGAAAAATCATATGGCTCTTTCACGTGGTGGTGGAATTGGCAGTCAACGTTATGCATTGCCTTGGGCTGGAGATACGGAGTTTGGTGTACATCGATTTAAAGATGATATTTGGTATGTTCTTAATGCTGGTATGGCAGGGTTTTCTTTGTGTGGATATGATTTAGGTGGATTCATGCGTAAGAACAAAATGGAAGGAAACGCAGATGAGCAGCAGTTTGAGATGGATAACATTTGCCGACGCATGTGCCAGAGTATGATATTTGTGCCTATGCCAAGAATGCATAACGGCGACTCTGCAAAACCAAAATGGCCGTGGAATTGTCCAAAGGAAACAAGAGCGCTCTACCGTGAGTGTTTACGTTTTCGTTATCGTTTCATTCCAAATCTATACTCTTATGCCATTCATGCAAGTAAGACAGGAGAGCCGATATTAAGACCATTATTTTATAAAGATTTGAAAAACGGAAGGCTATATGATTATTCTGAAGAATTTTATTTGGGCGAAGATTTATTGTTGGCACCGGTGACTGAAGCTGGCATTACGGAAAAACAGGTATATCTTCCGGAAGGCGAGTGGATTCACTTGTGGACAAAAACGTGGTATGAAGGTGAACGTGAGATACTCTGTGAAGCACCATTACTTCAAAAAGAAGGTTTACCGATGTTTGTTCGATGTGGTGGTGGACTAGCATATCAAAAGAATTGTGAATACTTATCCAATGATATTCCGGAAGAGTTGGAAATTGAGTTATATGGAAAAAAACAAGCAGAGTTAAAGTTGTATGAGAGTGCACAGACGACAAATGTATTCTCTTTCCATATAGAACAAAATCATATTTACATTGAGGCAGAAAATAATACATCTGTTGAACGAACCTATAAAATTCGATTGTTTACAGCACAAGGACATTGGGAGGTAGATGGCAGAGTAGAAGCAATGTCCACATATAAATGGATTATTTGAAGAGGAGAAGAGGCTGATATAAAATGAAAATATATGGTGCAGATTATAAAATAACAGAGGGTTATGATGTTGTTGTTTGTGGCGGGGGTCCGGCAGGAATTGCCGCTGCAATTACGGCAAGCAGAAAAGGCGCCAAAACGTTGCTTATTGAACGGAATGGTTGTTTGGGAGGAATTTGGACTGCAGGGCTTCTTCCATGGATACTGGATGTAAAGAATAAGGGAGGTGAAGGGCTTCTGGGGGAAATATTAAAAGAGCTGGAAGAGATAGGTGCAGGTCGCTTCATCAAGGAAAACAGAACATACTCGTGTGATGCGGAAGAAATGAAGCATTATTTGGAACAGAAATGCATACGAGAAGGGGTGGATATTAGGCTTCATACCATGGTAATAGGAGCCATTGTAGACGAAAAAGAAAACGTAGAAGTTGCAATCACTGCATCTAAGAGCGGTGTGGAATATTTTAAAGGAAAAGCTTTCGTAGACGCTACCGGGGATGGAGATTTATGTGCCTTTTCAGGGTGCAACTATGAAGTGGGGAATGAAAAGGGTGAAACACAGCCAATGAGCCTGATTGCACTGTTGTGTGGCATAGAGAAAAAAGAAATTGAAAGAATGAACAACAGTATGTTAATAGAAGGAAATAATCCTAAGAAAAATTTGCTTAATGAAATGAAAGAAGCCGGCGTTGTACCTACATATAGTGAGCCTACCCTTATGCAGCTGACGGATGACGGAATTTTTGCGCTTATGGCTAATCATGAATATGGATTTTCGTTTCATGACGCCAAGGATTTGACACAAGCTACCATAGAAGCCAGAGATGAAATTTATCGTATGATAAAAGCCTTGAGGGAGAAAGGCGGCATTTGGAAAAATGTTCGCTTGATAGCTACGGCAGAGCAAATAGGTGTCAGAGAAGGAAGAAGAGTAGAGGGGGTATATAAATTAACAAAGGAAGATGTGTATCAGGGGAGTGTATTTGAGGATGCAGTATGCACAGTAGGCGGTGTAATTGATATTCATTTACCGACGGCCAATCTGGGTGGCGGTGTGTTTGAGTCTGAAAAGAAAAGCAGACCATACCAAATTCCGGAAAGAGCATTGATGTCAAAAGATAAGACGAATCTATTTATGGCCGGACGATGTATTAGTGGTGATTTTTTGGCACATTCTAATTATAGATTATCTGGAAATGCAGTTATGACGGGAAGCGCAGCAGGGCGATTGGCAGCGGTGGCTGCACAAACAGCGGGGGAATAGTTTTGTTATAGTGTTGAAAACGGAGGCTGTTATGTATGATTTGGTAGTAGTAGATGATGAACAGGGGATATGTGAATTGATTACTGGTTACATAGAATCTGAAAATATTGGATTTCGTGTGGTGGGACAATTTTCTAATGGGAAAGACTGTTTGGCGTTTATGCAAAATCAGACAGTAGATTGTGTGGTGACAGATATTAAAATGCCGCACATGACCGGAATGGAACTTGCAAGAGAGATTTTTGAAGGAAACATACCTTGTAAGGTCATTCTGTTTAGTGGCTATAGTGAGTTTGAAGATGCAAGAAGAGCAATACAATACGGAGTGTATGATTATTTACTAAAGCCTTTAGATCCGGAGCAATTGACAGAAAAACTTTTTATGTTGAAGTTAACGTTGGATGAGGAAAAAGAAAAACTTGCACACCAGAAAGAGCTTATGTTACTGGGGATAGAGTGTGTGTTGTTGGAAGTTTGTCTCACGAACAAATTTGAAAAGAAACTGCTTGCTAAATTAGAAGAGTTTGTAATTGGTAAGGAAATTATAAACAAATCAGGGTGCTTGCTGGTGATGAAGCTGCATAACCTAAAAAAGGATGAAGAAATGCAGGAAAATATTTTGCGGAATATGTTTTCAGTTGCACAGCTGGATGCTTTTTTATTGGATTCAGATAATGGTCGCTTTATGTTTTGTATTTATGGTGACTGGCAGGAGAGCTTGTGGGAAATTCTAGGGGCTCATGCAGAAATTGAAGTTGTGGAGGAGTATAAAGGGATTGAGGAGCTTCGCAAGAAATATTCTGCTTGCAAAAAGGAAGCAGGTAAATTTGCAGTCATAAGCGAGGGAAGAGGAGACGTGGTAATAGAAATGGCGGTCAGCTATATCAATAAAAATTATGACAAGCCGATTTCAAGGGAGGGAGTGGCAGAAATGTGTTTCATGACACCATCTTACTTTGGAAGTTACTTTAAGCGTAAAACAGGTATGACATTTATTGATTATCTGACGAAAGTGCGAATAGAGAATGCCATGAAGTTATTACGTAGTAATCTTTCTTTGAATGAAGTATCAGAAAAAGTTGGTTATGGAAGTGTAAGGCACTTTGTACGTGTATTTAAGGCACAGACCGGACATACCCCTTCCGGTTATCGATATGAAATATTAAAACAGGAGTTAGAAGAATGAAAAAATATAATATATTTTCCAGATTGCGGCATCGTATTACGATACCGCTATTTGTGTTTGTATTAGCTGTAGTAAGTACGATTGCACTTTGGAACTATCAAAATATGCGAAATACAATGAAAAATACTGCGCTCATAAACAATGCTAATGCGGCATTACAGATGACGGAAATGCTGGACACAATTTTTCGGGAATGTCTGGTAATGAATAGTTACATATCCATTGATTCAGATGTGAAAGATTATATGTATTGTGAAGACAGTACAGAGCTAATAAGGGGAGGATATCCGGATATTGTAAGAATGACATCGGAATTCACGTATGTAAAAGAGTATATCTACGACGTGGGAGTTTATTCCTTTGATACAAGTACTATGTATAGCTCCAGACAGAGGGGAACAGATTTACCTATAAATGAAGAAATTTATGGGGATTACCTGCTGCGAAATAGAATAGAACAGATGCAAGAAAATGAAAATACTATTTTCTATCATTGGTATGGTGAAAAATACCCTTATGTCATGTCTTTTGTTAGATGTGATGAGAGTGGGAAGGGGGCTACATTTCTAACGGTAAATATGATAGAACTTGGGAATTTTATGCCGAATAACGATAAGGTGAAATATTACATCGTTGCACAGGACGGAACCATTGTATATAGCAGAGAAATACAAGAAATGGGGCAGAGTTTTAAAACGCATGATCAACTTGTTTGGTGGAATGGCGGGGAACAGTCTGAAATTATTACGAGTAGAGATGGAGCCGGAATTATTTTATCCGGAATAAAATCAGAGGCTTATAACTGGTATTATGTTGCTGTTGGAAATGAAGAAGCACTGGCTGTTACGGATGAACTGTTGTTTTTCTGGTTAATGATGCTTGTGTTTACCTGTGTAGGAATTTTACTGGCGTATTTTGTGTCTCAAAGAGCTTATGCACCGATTGAAAGATTAGTACGAATGGTAGAAGGGAATGAACAATTGTCCATAGATTCCTTTTCTGCGGTAGAAACAAGAACGATAGTGCGAAATTTGACTCTTTTATTATCTGAGAATGAGGCATTGCGTAACAATTTGGAAAAGAGTGTGAAGGATTTTAATATCATGCAGAATACGGCATTACAATATCAGATTAACCCGCACTTTTTATTTAATACATTAAATCAAATCAATTCTTATATCATACGAACGAATGGAGCAAAACATGAAAGTGTTAAATTGGTTGTATGGCTTTCTGCTATATTACATTATTCTTTAGATACGGAAAACAGGGTTGTGACATTGAAGGAAGAGCTGGATAAAACGGATATATACATGAAGATTATGGAAAAGCGTCTGGGTAGTAATTACCAGATAATATATCATGTTCCGGAAGAATTGCAGCGGCAAAAAATCATAAAGCTGACACTTCAGCCATTGATTGAAAATGCTATTTATCATGGATTGCAACCCCGCGGAGGTGGATTGGTGGAAATCGAATCGCATGTGGAAGAGGGGATATTGTATGTTTGCGTAAAAGATAATGGTATTGGAATGAAGAAGGAGGATGTGGAACAGCTTAGAGAAAAATTGGAAAAAAATATTACAACATCTGAGCATATAGGATTGAATAATGTGCAGTCTAGAATTCGGCTGCTCTATGGTAAACCTTATGGAATTCAATTGGAAGAGAGAAGAGACGAGCAGGGAATGGTAGTAAAAATGGTGTTGCCATATTGGGAAAAATAGCAACTTTTCTGTGCACAAAGCGCTTAAAACGTCAATTTTCAAATGAGAATTGTTGTTTTAAAATTGATTTATAAAGCATAATACGATGCTGTAGACAATTGTTAGAGCATTCATTGAAAATTGAGGAGAAGATAAGGATGATTAGAGACGAGAAGCGTTATAACAGGCACTTACATCGTAAAGATAATCTTGTGCTTTGGTTCATGGCATTACCAGGTATTATTACGTTGTTTCTATTTAATTACTTGCCGATGCATGGTCTTGTAATTGCGTTTAAGGATTTTTTGCCAATCAAAGGAATATGGGGAAGTGCTTGGAATGGTATTGATAATTTTAAGTTTTATTTTGGATCAATTGATGCGGTTCGTACACTGCGTAATACCATTTGTTACAGTGTAGCATTTATATTTTTGGATGTATTTTTTGGACTTGCAGTTGCAATTGGTTTATATAATTTAAAAACAAATCTGGGAAGAAAAATTTATAATACCATTATGATTTTACCTCGATTTTTATCCATGGTATTGGTAGCTTATGTGGTTTATGGATTGTTAGCAAATAAAGGTATTGTAAATGGAATATTAACCAGTTTTGGATTAAACCCGATTTCCTTTTATACATCTCCGGAATATTGGCCGGTTGTTTTAACACTTACGCACATTTGGGCAACAGTTGGTATGAATAGTATTATGTATTTGTCCAGTCTGTCCAGCTTGGATACAAGTCTGGTAGAAGCAGCAAGAATAGATGGTGCTACAAGATGGCAGATTATCAGACATGTATATGTCCCACATTTATATCCAATTATTTCCATTATCATGATACTTGCTGTAGGAAAGATATTTAATGGTGATTTTGGACTGTTTTATCAGGTACCTATGGACAAGGGTGCTTTATATTCTACAACGGATATTATACCTACTTATGTATACCGCGGGCTTGTGGGAAATAATTTTGGAGTTTCTACAGCGGTAGGATTATTCCAATCTGTTACCGGTTGCTTCATGGTTGTAGTAACTAACCTGATTGTTCGGAAAATAAGTCCGGAAAACTCAATGTTTTAGGAGGAATATTACATGAAAAGTAGAGTGAATTCGAAAAGAAAGTTAGAAATCAGTCAGATTATATTAAATCTGGTGTTTATTCTGATTTGTGCGTGTTACATATTGCCTTTTATGATGGTAATTACCATTTCTTTGAGTAATTTTAATAATGTAATGGCAGAAGGATTCAAGATTTTTCCAACGGAAATTGATTTCACTGCCTACAAATTAATTTTTAACAATTTTAACACAATTATGCAGGCATACAAGGTGACTATTGGTTTTACGGTATTACATACAGCATTGTCCACTGTTTTAACTGCTTTAATTGCCTGGCCAATCTCCAGACCTTACTTTAAGGGGAGAAAGTTACTGACTTGGTACATATTTATTACCATGCTGTTTCATGCGGGAATGATTCCAAGTTATTTGACAAATGTGAAGCTTTTAGGTTTAGGAAATAAGTTTCTGATATATGTATTTCCTGGATTAGTTGGAGCTTGGAATGTTATGATCGTGAGAACCTTTTATATGGGTCTCCCGGAAGAAATGCTGGAAGCATCCAGAATTGATGGAGCTGGAGAGTTTCAGTCCTTTATAAAAATCATCGTACCGTTGGCAAAACCAAGTTATGCAACCATTGGATTTATGACATTGGTAAATAAATGGAACGATTGGAATACTACCTTGGTATATATCAGAGATAAAGAATTGTATTCTCTTCAGTATTTATTACAGAGAATGCTTAGAGAGGTAGAGGAGTTCGAGAAAATGCTGCAGGGAACGTCGTTTGCATCCGATATGCAGGCCGATGCCATTCCAAGTGAACCTATGCGTTTTGCAATGGCACTTATTGCTGCAGGTCCGATACTCTTAACATTCCCATGGTTTCAGCGATATTTTGCAAAGGGCATGACCATAGGTGCAGTGAAGGGCTAGGGATTGCGATCTAAGGTATGATGAGTAAATGAGGAAAAGGAGGGAGCGATTTTAAATAAGGAATATTAACTATTAACCAAAAGTTCAAAACATTGATGAATGGAGAAAAAAGAAATGAAAAGAGTGATTACATTACTGGTATATCTTACCATGTTAGTAGGTATGCTTAGCGGATGTGCAGGTACCGGAAACGAAACGAATAAAGAGGTTACAGGTACGGAAGTGCAGCAGGTATCTTCTGAAAGTGTTCAGGTAAAAGAGGAAAAACATGATCCTGTGACATTACATTACTATGTTGTGGGTCGTGCAGGACAACCGGATGCAGAAAAAGTATATTCTGTGGTAAATGAAATGATACAGGATATTTACCCATGGATTACCGTGGAGTTTCATGTATCTAATAATGCAGATTTTGCAACACACGTGGCGTTAGCACAGGCTTCCGGTGATCCGATAGATATTCTCAGCAGTTTTGGCTTAACTTACCAGACTGAAATATCTAATGGTACTTTTATGGATATCACCGATTATGTAGATGACTTCCCAGCACTGATGTCAGCATTGCCGGAATATACTTATGATTATGCGAAACTGAACGGACGCCAGTATGGTGTTGTAAATTATCAGCAGATGAATGCCAATAACTATTCGTTTGCAGTAGAAAAAGAAATCGCGGATAAGTATGGATATGATACGGAAGCTGTAGACGCGTTAATTCAGAGTTCTGAATTTTTAAATCCGGAAGTATATGAGCACATTGGTGCGCTTTTGGAAGCTGCATGGGCAGATGGCACAGAACTTTGGCTGACATATGGTCCAAATACTTTAGGTCCACAGACCAGAGGTTATGAGTGTTTATTGGAGCCAATGTATATTCAGATTACAGATGAAAGCTGCCAGCTGATTAATATTTGGGAAACACAGCCGGTGAAAGATTATTTAAAGGCTTTATATGAATATAAAGAGGCTGGTTTCCTGCCAGATGATTACTATGCAAATCGTTCTGTGTATAATGGTGCAAAAGGTGCTGCCAATGGATACAAACGTTTTATCTACAATGAAAATAATTACGTGCCAAATTTCCCGGAATTACGTTTGACAAACTGGGGCGTTGATTTATATTTCAACCAGACTATGTATTCTGCAACGGATTACTACATCGGATATAATGTACTTGCAGGTATTACAGGCGTAGGTGCTGCTTCCAAGTATCCAGAGGATGCATTAAGAGTAATTGAGCTTCTATGGACAAACGAAGAAATTTACAACACACTTACATGGGGGCTGGAAGGAGAACATTATGAAAAGAATGCAGACGGTTCTATAACTACATTTGAATATAATGCAGGCCAGGCACCGGCGGATGCTTCTTATGGTATGTTCTACTATAATATCGGTAACGGTTCTTTGAAGTGGAGAAACCAGTCTTCTACAGAGGAGTTTGAAAACTGGATTTATAATGATTTAAATAAAAATGCGAAGAAATCACCACTTATTGGTTTTATGCCGGATACATCCAGAATTAGTTCTAAAGTATCTTCTATCACTTCTGTAATTAACGAGTATGGACCATTGCTGCTTCATGGCGGTGCTCAGGATTGGGAAACCATATATGAGGAGTTTTTGACAAAACTTGATGCAGCCGGATTAGATACTGTAATGGAAATTTTACAGGCTCAGGTTGATACATTTATGAAAAATAAATAACAAAATAAAAAGAGAATCTAATTAGATAAAAGGACAGTGCTAGTTTCGTTCCAGGCGCTGGCCTTTTATCTATTCTTCTTTATAATGTGTAGTTCTATATCGATAAGCGGAAGGGGATTCCCCGGTAGTTTTTGTAAATACTTTTGTGAAGTAATGCTGATTATTAAATCCTAATTCATTAGAAATTTCTTTTATGGTCAGATGGGGCTGGTTAAATAATAGGTCTTTGGCCCTGGCAATTTTATAATCGATAATGTATGTAATCGGTGTACAGTGAAAGGTTGCATGGAAATAGCGGATGAGCTGCTGCTTGGAGACATTACATTCGGCGGCAAGTTCATCCAGAGAAATATTTTCTGCATAGTGGCTTCTGATATAGCGAATAGCTTTCTTTAGGTTGGCAGGAATAGTATCAGGAGCTTTTAGTGTAATATTTGAAGCAATGGTATCAATGGTGTTTTGGGATAAAGCTGACAAAATACTACAAAGGCTTATGGAGGATTGGAGCCCACACATAAGCTGACGTTTGGTGGAAAAAAGTTGTATGTTTTCCAACTGTTTAAAAAGCTCCCGATAATCTTGGGTAGAAGATTTGTTTTGTAAGTACAGTTTGTTTTCCGTGGATAATAGTGGAGCGCCATTTAAAATCTGGTGGTCAAGATGATGCTTGGCGTCAGATATTTTTTGTGCCAAATCAGTAAGAGTCAGATGGCAAAATTCCTTGGAAAAGGAAAAATGTATGTAATACATAGTGCACAAGGTGTTGTCGATACTGCGTCTGGTGTAAGAATGATTAGCCGGTATGAAGAATACATCTCCCGGATTTAAAGTATACTCTTCGTTGCCAAAGGAAATGGTGCAGCTGCCTTCTATAATAAAAATCAGAATATTGTCATGGTCTGTAATGGTCCAGACCGTATTTCTGGTAACGGAATAAAATTGCTTAATTAATGGAAAATCGTTAATTTCATGGTAATAGTACATGTCCTTACTCCTAAAAAGAATGTTAATATATTGTACAATGATGAGCATATATGACATTGATATTATAGCAGTGTTTGCTAAAATGTAAAATAGATAATGTTAAAAAAATATATAAAAGGAGTGGAAATAATGAGTAAAAAATGGAAAGTAGCAGTGATAGGTTGCGGATGCTTTGCACATGCCCAGTATCTACCAAATGTAAGCAAGGAAGCAAATGCAGAAATCGTGGCAGCAGTGGATATTGTTGTTGAAAGGGCCAAGGAGGCTTGTGAACGATATAAGATCCCAAATTACTACAGCAGTGTGGAGGAACTGATTGCACAGTGCGATTTTGACATTGCTATAGATGTGGCATCGATTCAAGCTCATCATGAAATTAACATGGAAATTTTAGGTGCCGGAAAGCACTTGATTAGCCAAAAGCCAGCAGCACCAACGGTGGAGCTTTTAACAGCCCAGATTGAGCTGGCAAAAAAAATGGATGTTAAGTTTGTATGTGTGCCGGTACATCCATTGAGATATGACATTAATACTGCAAAGCAGTGGATTGCAGATGGCGCTATTGGAAAGGCATATTATGTGAAGTGCAATACATCTCATGGTGGTCCGGAATATTTCCAGTATCGTGACGCAGATCCAAGCTGGTTTTTTGAACCGGGTGCGGGTGCTTTGGTAGATATGGGTGTTCATGGATTGCAGATTGTGACAACGATTTTCGGTCCTGCAAAGAAGATCGCCTGTATGGGAATGGTTACAACCCCTGAGAGAATGGTTCGTTCCGGAGCTTTTGATGGTAAGATGATAAAAACGAATAAAATACCGGATCAGTATATCATTACGCTGGATTTTGGAGAAGGAAGAATGGCAGTGGTGGATACCGGTTTCTCTGAGAAGGCATCTAAGGCACCATTTATTGAAATCTTTGGTGACAAAGGTACCATTTCCATTTCGGAATCTTATTTGAATAATCCGATTCCGGAGATTTATATAGACGATATAGAAAAGGGTATTAGAGGTTGGATGCAGCCGATGTCAGGTACTAAGCCATGTAAGAAAATGATTAGTCAGTGCTGTTGCCTGGGGGATATTGTGGATGCCATTGAGAATGATAAACAGCCGGTATTATCTCCGGAACATGCACGTCACGTGCTTGAAATCATGTGTAAGATTCCACAGGCCATTGAAGAAGGCAGAACAATTGAACTGGAAACCACATTTTAGTGTGTTGAAGAAGAAAGGAACTTATAATTATGAAAAAACTGCGTGCGGCAATTATTGGTCTGGCACACATTCATGCTATTCTGATGATTCGCGACTTGAAAAAAAACAGTGATAAGGTAGAAGTAGTTGGTATGGCTGATTATCCACCTTATACACATGAAGAGTTGGAAAAACATTTAAAAATGAATACTCCGCCGGAAGGACACAGTGTAGAGGTGTGGGAGGATTATAAGGAGCTTTTAAAGCAGGACATTGATATTGCAATTGTCTGCAGTGATATTAAGGACCATGCTTCGGTGGTAGAAGAAACCCTTGGCATGAATATACATACCATCGTGGAAAAGCCCATGGCTCTGGATATGGCTGATGCAAAGAGAATGTATCGGGCATATAAGAAGAGCAGTGCAAAGCTTTTTATTAATTGGCCCATTGCATGGTTTCCTGCATTCCGTAAGGCAAAAGAGCTGGCTGATAGGGGAGTTGCCGGTGATGTTTTGCGTGTCCAGTACAGAAGTCCTTCCACCAGAGGTCCTTACAAATTAAACGAGTATACGCCGGAGGAGCTTTCCAAGCTTTGGTGGTATCAGCATGAAAGAGGGGGCGGTTCTATTTGCGATTATGCGGGGTATGGATGTGTGCTTACAACATGGATTTCCGGAAAGACCGCTAAAAAGGTATATGGACTTAAGAAAAACTTCTTTCATCCATTTTCAGATATTGAAGATTATGCAGCCTTTACCATAGATTTTGGAGATTGTGTAGGATTAATCGAAGGCTCCTGGTCTACATTAAACAATGGACAGATTGCTACAGGCCCGGTGATTTATGGTACGGAGGGGGTTATTGTAGCAGATCGCTACTCCTCAGAGGTTAAGGTATACAAGGATCTGATGCCTTATCAACCATCTCCCACGCCCAATGAGGTGTATGAGACGGAGCCGGTAACAGAGGATATTATTTCGCATGTAGTGGCATTCCTGACAGGGGGGATACCACTTTTGGAAATGGTTACACCGGAATTTAATATGAAGGCGCAAGCAGCTTTTGATGCGGGAAGACGCTCCTGCGAAAGTGGCAAGGTGGAAGACATTATCGAACCTTTTCAGATTTAACCATGAACAGAACAATAATAAGACTGCAAGAAGGGCAGAATGGAGAAAAATATGAGTAAAATAAGAGTAGCTATAATTGGTACCGGTATGATTGCAAACTGTGCACATTTGCCGTCATTGGAAATTTTGAAAAATGAAGGATTAGTAGAAGTTGTAGGTGTTGCTGACATTCGTTTGCATGCAGCAGCGGAGACAGCAGCAAGATGGAATGTACCGAAATATTATGAGGATCCACAGCAGATGTTGGATGAATTAAAACCGGATTTTGTAGCAGTATGTACTCCGAATGTTTCCCACAAGGAGTGGACTATCAAAGCATTAAAGGCAGGAGCACATGTTGCATGTGAAAAACCGCTGGCAGTTACCGTGGCAGATGCAAAGGAAATGTGGCAGACAGCAAAGGATTGTGGCAAGACCTTGTTTCCTTGTCAGGCAATGAGATGGCGTAATTATATGCAGCATTCCAAAGCGTTGGTAGAAACCGGCGAATTGGGAGAAATTTATTTTTCAGATCTGGAATTTATCAGAAGAATCGGTTTCCCTACTTGGGGATACTTCCATATGAAGGAGCATAATTATGGTGGACCGTTCTGTGATATCGGTGTGCATCTGATTGACTGTTTGCTGTGGATCATCGGAGGCAAGAAGGTAGAGGCAGTATCCGGCAGTACTTATACCAAGATTGCAAATCAGGCAGAAGACATTCATATCAGCCTTGCAGAAAGCGGTGCTTACGGTGGAGAATTTACACCACGTCCATATGATCCGAAAGAATATAATGTAGAAGATTTTGCTACAGGTTTCTTACGTTTGGAAGGCGGCATGAGTGTTAATTTCAAGTTTGCATGGGCAATCAATCTTCCTACTACAAATCTGGATATGGTTATCTGCGGTGATAAGGGTGGGCTACATGTGAATAAGGAAAAACTTTATAAGAACATTGGAAGATACCAGTCAGAATGCGAAATGAAATGGTTTGATAATGGAAAGTATAAAGGCGTAAACTTCGAGCAGCACAGATATATGTACCGAAATATATTCAATACGTTACTTGGCAAAGAAGAATATTTGGTAAAAGAACATCAGAATCTGGAAGTAATTAAAGCAATTGAGTGCTTCTATAAATCAGCAGAATTAAACAGAGAAGTTAGAGTGGATGAACTGTAGGAAGGGGTAATATGATCAAAGCGGTTATTATTGGATTTTCACACATGCATGTGAATGAGGTGGCTTTATATATCAGTGAACAGCCTTCCTTTGAACTGGCAGCAGTAGCAGATGTGCCTTCTGCAGCCCCGCAGATTGCACCATTACGTTATACACCGACTTGGAATTTGGAAAATGTGTACGAGCATTACTGCAAAAATGTATATGAAGATTACAAAGTAATGCTGGATGAAGTGAAGCCGGATATTGCATTTATTCTTACAGAAAATGTACAAAAGCTTGTAGTGGTAGAAGAATGTGCAAAGCGTGGAATAAATGTCTGCATTGAAAAACCAATTGCCATGAATTTAGAAGAAGCGCTTCAGATGCAGCAGTGTATTCATAAGTATGGTATTAAAGCGGTAGTGAACTGGCCGGTAGTGTGGCGCAAGTACATTCATAAGATGAAAGCTGCACTGGATTTGAAGCTGGTTGGAGAACCCATAAAATTAAGATACATAAATGGTCATACCGGTCCGTTAGGAAAAGGGGCACGCCACAGAGGTGTCAGTGCTAATGCAGAAGAAATGACCGATGAGCAGAGAAGTAAGACATGGTGGCATCAGGATGCCTTTGGCGGCGGCGTCTTTTTGGATATTTGCTGTTATGGCTGTCTGTTTACCAAGTGGTTTATGGGCGATGGCGAAAAGAGTGTGGTTTCTTATGGGGCAAACTTAAATACCACTTTTGGAGATACGGAAGATAATTTTGCTGCCATCGTAAAGTATGAGGACAAGATGGCTGTGTTGGAAGGTACCTGGACTACACCGAGAGCAGTCATTCCATCCGGACCGATGGTGATTTGCACCGAAGGTGTCATCATGTGTACGGGCGGAGCAGAAGCTGCACCGGATGTAAAAGCATACGATATATTTGGCAAGGAAGTGGAAGTGCCGGAGATAGAGTTTGGTAACGAACTTCAAAATATGCCATGGCATTATGCAGCGCATATAGAGGAAGGAATGCCAATTCATGAAATGCTTGATTTTGATAAAAATGTTGAGATTATGGCTATTTTAGATGCGGCAATTAAGAGTTCACGCAGCGGTCAGGAAGTGTCTATAAAATGAAAAAAGCTATCATAGCAGATATTCAGCGTGCCAGTGTACACGATGGACCGGGTATCCGTACAACGGTATTTTTCAAAGGATGTCCTTTAAAGTGTGCATGGTGTCATAATCCGGAGTGTATTTCTTTTCAGCCACAGCTTATGTATTATCCTGAAAAATGCATAGGCTGTGGCTTATGCGAAAAGGAATGTTTTGCCGGAGCAAGGGTTATCTGCGGAAAAGAAATGACGGTAGAAGATATCCTAAAAGAAGTGCTTTTGGATAAGGACTATTACGGCAGTGATGGCGGAGTAACCTTTTCCGGTGGAGAGGCATTGGCCCAGCCTGAGTTTTTGAGTGAGCTTATAGATGTCTGTAAAGCAGAAGGAATACATTGTGCAGTGGAAACGTCTTTGATCTATTATCATGAGGAAATTTTCAAAAAGCTGGATTTGGTTATGGCAGATTTGAAAATCTGGGACAATGCGCTGCACAAGCAGTATACCGGTGTGGAAAATATAAAAATCAAAGAGCATTTTAAGAAGCTGAATGAACTGGGAATTCCGATCATTGCCCGCACCCCGGTGATTCCTGAAATTTCGCAGGGAATAGATGAGATTTCAAGATTTCTAAAGCAACTGGATAACGTAATAAAATATGAGCTTCTCCCCTACCATCCTTTAGGTGGTGCAAAGAGAGAAGCTTTAGGAATGGCTGTGAAGGACTATACCATTCCTACTGCAGTATATATGAAGGAGCTTGAACAGTATGTATTCATACGAAACTAGATTAAAGGCGATGCGTGATACAAAGATACAGCATACGCTTGCAAAAAGAAAGCAGAATGGGTATACCGATTTAGATGATTTCGGTACGGTGCCAATTTCCGAGGGATACTGTGTGGAACCATGGTATAACAGTACCAACGGTAGTTTTTATGGTTATGATGGCATGAGTGAAAACTTCTGCAGAGTCATCGATGCGCATGAACCGTACATTGACCCAAACGAGATGTTATGTGGCCGCTGGCGGGATATGCTGGTAAATTATCGTGGTGACCTGCATTATATGCCGGACTGGCTGAAAAATAATTTAAAGAACCTGGAATTTATCAAAAATGGAGCCACAAACCAGTGGAGTAAGCGCTGGGACGAACAGCGTTTTCCTTACGACCATCTAAAACCGCTTCAGGAAAAGTACAATATTACAACAGGCATTGATGCGGATGCTCACTTTGCATGTGATTATCGTATTGGGTTTGCACTGGGTTTTGGGGGCTTCTTAGAAAAGATTGAAAAGTATCGTGCAGTGAACCCGGACAAAAATGCATTTTATGATGCGGAGGAGCGCTGTGTAAAGGCGATTATCCGATTTGTTCAGAGGCATATTGATAAGCTGGGTGAGATGATAGCGGAGCTGGAACAGGAAGCTGGTGATCAGGATACTGAAAAAATTCTGGAAAATCTAAAGACTATGAAGAAAACCTGCGAAAATGTTAAGTATAATGCACCGGCCACCTTCCGTGAGGCTTGTCAGTGGACTGCGTTTTTTAACTGTGCTGCAAGAATTTACACCAGAGATGGTGCGGGATTTCAGTTGGATGGTTTACTCTATCCTTATTACGAAAAGGATATTCAGGCGGGAATATTGGATGATGAAACAGTAAAGTTTTTGATTGCAAACCTGTTGCTCATAGATCCCCATTACTATCAGCTTTCCGGTGTGGATGAACAGGACAAGGATATGACAAACCACCTGTCTTACTTGATTTTAGAAGCAGCGGATTCCATTAATATTGCATGCAACTTAACGGTCAGAGTGCATGAGAATTGTGACAGAGAGTTTGTAAAGAAGGCAGTATATTATTTATTAAAGAATAAAAACGGTTGGCCAAGATTTTGCAACGATAAAGCACTGGCTGAAGGATATATGCGAAATGGTATTGATAAAAAGACGGCCAGAGAGCGTATAGCTGTAGGATGTAACTGGATGTGTGTGCCGGGCAAGGAATTTCCAATGAACGATACCGTAAAAATCAATGTGGCAAAGGTATTAGAGGAGGCATTAAAGGATTTAAAACTGGAAATGCAGGAAGATCGCACACGGAATAGCGAAATGGAGCTTGCGAAGCCACTGGAACGCCTATTTGAGCTTTATGAAAAGCATCTGAAGAAAGCCGTTGAAGTGACCGCAGCAGGTATCAATCATCATATTGACCATGCATGGGAGGTGACTCCGGAGCTTATCATGAACCTGATGATGAAAAACACCTTGGAGCGCGGAGAGGATATTTCTCAGTGCGCAGAGCTTTATACAGTAGGTATTGATGGAGCCGGACTTGCGGTAGTGGCAGATTCCTTTGGGGCGTTGGAATGCAGAGTTGAACAGGAAAAGCTTCTTACATGGGAAGAAATGTTTGAGGCTTTGGATAACGATTTTGCAGAGGAAAGAATACGACTGATTTTAAATACGGCACCGAAATATTGTCAGGGTGGAACCGTTTCTGATGCATGGGCAAAGCGACTAACAGATAGCTGGGTAAAGATGGTGAAAAGTCAGGAAATGCCGGAGGGCAGACAACTCATTCCGGGCTGGTTTAGCTGGTCCAGAAGTATCGAATATGGTAAAAAAGTAGGTGCTACACCCAATGGAAGAAGAGCAGGGACTCCAATTTCTCATGGTGCAAATCCAAATCCTCATTTTAGACAGGATGGTGCACCAACAGCACAATCTAATGGTATTGCTTCCGTGCAGTGTGGTTATGGTAATACAGCACCACTTCAACTTGAGTTTGATCCAAAGCTTGCAGCAGATGAAAAGGGTGTGGATACGGTCCTGACATTAATCGAATCACATTTTAAGCAGGGCGGGACCTTGATTAATATTAATGTGCTGGACGGCGAAAAGCTTATGGCAGCTCATGAAAATCCAGATTTATATCCGGATTTGGTTGTCAGAGTGACTGGATTTACGGCATATTTTGCAAGCTTGTCACCACAGTTTAGACAGTTGGTGGTGGACAGATTTTTGCAGGGGATATAGGCATAAGTCGGGAAGGTTGTAGTTCATACGAGCTACAACCTTCCCCAAATTTTTCATAAAAAGATAAATCCAATTATTTTAAGGTCTTCCCTTTATAAATGATATAAGAGTAAACCATCGGTGCTGCAGCAGCAATGATGATGACGATCAGCATAATGGTGAATGAAGCAATACTGGGAAGAAATCCACAAATGCACATTGCAATTCCTAAAATAAACCACGTTTTTCCACCAAAACGATGAGTTTCATACCAGACCTGTTCATCGGCCAATGTCCATGGAGTCTTAATGCCCATAAAAAAGTTTTGCTTAAACTTGGGCATCATATTTCCGATGATTATAAATAACACACCAAGGGCAATAATTATCACATTGGAAACATTAAATGTGATGATATTTAGTGCATAGGCAATCAGATATAGCTGAACCAAAAACATGAATACATTGAATACCAGAAAAAATAGGTAATAATGTTTCGAAAAAACAGAATAATTGGCGGCCCTGGGATCTGCATGTTTGGTAACTTCCGCCAATACATTGACAAGTAAAATAATTGCCGGGAGCAAAAAAATGGTGAGTGGACTGCCGTAACCATCTGGGATGCCCTGTGCGTTAAAGTGGATCGGAATTTGCTCCGGAAGCCTGGGATAGGCAATCGCGGAAAAAATCAATGCCACAAGGCCGATAATGTAATTCTTATAATTATCTCTGTGTATTAGTTTCATAAAATCAAACCTCCTTCAGGCTGGAAAACCAAGCCATGATTTCTTCTACAACGGATAAATTCAGTTCATAATAAATATATTTCCCTTTTTTTTCACTGGTAACAAGACCGGCATCCTTTAAAATAGAAAGATGATGGGAAATGGTAGCACCGGTCATATCAAAATGTTCCAATATCTCTCCCGCAGGCAACTTCTCCTTCTTTAATAAATGGATGATCTCTCGCCGGGTTGGATCGGACAGCGCTTTGAAACTTTCTTGAAAACTCATTGCATCCTCCTTTCGAACAAATAAAGCTTGCGTCGATATTTAGACAAACATCTAATTGATGTAATTATAGTATATATATACTGTGGAAAGATGTCAATATATATTTAGAAGAACATCTAAATATAATTTTATCTATATTTTTACCGGAACAAATGGTATAATTGGATAGAATGTGGCAAGGGAGAGATTATAATTGGGGATATTAAATGATAAGTTAAATGAATATGGAAGTTCTGATTTTTATCCTTATCATATGCCTGGTCATAAAAGGCGCGAAGTGGAAGGTTTTCCGAGGCAGGTGACGAATCTGGACATTACTGAGATTGCTGATTTTGATAATCTGCATCAGGCGCAAGGGCTTATTTTAAAAGCCCAGCAGAGCGTGGCAAGGGCCTATGGTGTGGAGGAAAGCTTTTTTCTGATAAACGGCAGTACTTGTGGAATATTGAGTGCTATCAGCGCAGCGGTTCCTTTTGGAGGGCATCTGCTGATCGCAAGGAATTGTCATAAGTCCGTCTATCATGGAGCATATCTGCGGCAGCTGAAATTGTCTTATATATATCCTCAGGTCAATAAGATGTTTGATATTTGTGAAGCAGTGACGCCGAAGCAGGTAGCGGAAATGCTGCTGGCGGATGAAAGTATTCAGGCAGTGTTGATTGTATCTCCTACCTATGAGGGGCGGATTGCTGATGTAAGAGGAATTGCGGAAGTGGTCCATAGCAAAGGGATTCCGTTGATCGTGGATGAAGCTCACGGGGCGCATTTGGGATTTGATAAAGATTTTGCCACAAACAGCGGCAGATTGGGAGCCGATTTGGTAATTAACAGTGTGCATAAGACACTTCCGGCAATGACACAGACAGCGCTTTTACATTGTAGCGGAACATTGATTAATCGGGATAAATTGAAGCAGTTTTTGCATATTTATCAAAGCAGCAGTCCATCTTATATAATGATGGCAAGCATCGAGCAGGCTGTGCAGACGGCAGTTCAGAAGAAAGAGTTGTTTAAGCTGTTTAAAGAAAGATGGAGCGAGTTGCACAAGAAGCTGCAGGGACTGCAGAGAATAAAAGTACTGTATGAAGAACCAGAGCGAAAAAGCCATGATATGGGCAAGCTGATTATTTCCACCAAGGGCACTAAGCTGTCCGGAAAGCAGCTGTCGGACATGCTAAGGCAAAAGTATCATTTGGAAATGGAGATGGCCTGCGAGACATATGTGTTGGCCATGTTTACCATTGCAGATACACTGGAAGGATATGAAAGACTCGCCCGGGCACTGTTGGAGATAGATGCCGGTTTAGAGCAAAGTGGTGTGAAATTGACGGACGAAACCGGAGAGCGTGGATTCGTCGAGGAAGCCATGGAGGAAAACCGACAGCAGTTGGCGGATCAACCATCGGCAGTGGAAGGTCTGGAGCAGTCCACAAAAGGCATCCCCTTATTTCAAGCGTGGGATGGGGAGAAGGAGGCAGTGCCACTGGCCCAAGCGCAGGGACGTATCACAGGCGAGTTCATCAACCTGTACCCACCGGGGACACCCATTGCAGTGCCGGGTGAGCGGGTAAATGCGGCCATGATCAGACAAATTTGCAATTGTCTGAAATGCGGGCTGGAGATTCAGGGTTTGCACAAAGATACACAGGGAGGTTATGCAAACATCTGTTGCTTGAAAGAAGTATAGTTTATAAACACAAGGACAATTTTATATAGATGAGGAGAAAGTATGAGAAAAACAAAAATTATTTGTACCATTGGACCTGCAAGTCAGGGGGAAGACAAGCTGAGGGAATTAATGCTTGCAGGCATGAATGTGGCCAGACTGAACTTTTCCCACGGAACCCATGAGGAGCAGAAGAAAAAATTTGATACTATCTGCAAGGTCAGAGGGGAACTGGGATTGCCTGTGGCAACGCTGTTAGATACCAAGGGACCGGAGATAAGGCTTAGAGATTTTGAGAATGGAAAAGTAGAGTTAGTGGCAGGCCAGACCTTTACCCTGACTACGGAGGAAATCTTAGGGACCAGTGAAAGAGCTGCCATTTCTTATAAAAATTTGAAAGATGACATTTCTGTGGGCGGTTCCATATTGATTGATGATGGTCTTATTGAGATGGTGGTGGAAGAAATCACAGAGACAGACATTGTCTGCAGAGTCATAAATGGCGGTTTTGTGTCCAATCATAAAGGTGTCAATGTGCCGGGAGCAGTATTGTCTATGCCCTATATCAGTGACGTGGACAGAGCAGATATTGAATTTGGCGCAGTAAATGGATTTGATTTCATTGCAGCATCCTTTGTGAGAACCAAAGAAGATGTGTTAGAAGTGCGTCGGATTTTGGATATCAAAGGCAGTGACATGAAGATCATTGCTAAGATTGAAAATATGCAGGGTATCGAAAATGTAGAAGAGATTTTGGAAGTGGCAGATGGGATCATGGTAGCCCGGGGGGATATGGGTGTTGAGATTCCCCTTGAAGAGGTGCCGGTGCTGCAGAAGCGCTTAATCAAATTAGCCAATGCCAAAGGAAAACATGTAATCACGGCTACACAGATGTTAGAATCCATGATTAAAAATCCAAGGCCTACCAGAGCAGAAGCGACAGATATTGCCAATGCGATCTTTGATGGAACCACAGCAATTATGCTTTCGGGCGAGACGGCCAGCGGTGCATATCCGGTGGAGGCTGTGAAGACCATGGCACGTATTGCAGAAACAGCTGAAATCGCAGTGGACAACCGTGGCAGAATGGATAAAATGGGACATCCGGAGGTACCGGATGTTACGCAGTCCATCTCTCATGCAACCTGTTCTATCGCTATGGACCTGAAAGCTGCAGCGATCATTACAGTAACTATTTCCGGCAGCACCGCATCTATGGTGGCTAATTATAAGCCGGACTGTCAGATCATTGCCTGCACCATCAGCGAAAAGGTGAGCAGACAGTTGAATCTGTTATGGGGTGTAACACCCATTCATTTGGACGAAGCACAGAGTGAATCAGAGCTTTTCAGAAGTGCAATAGCAGCAGCTAAGAAAGCAGGATATATAAAAAAAGGAGATATCGTAGTGGTGACAGCAGGTTTGCCGCTGGGTATGTCCGGTACCACAAATATGATCAGAGTTGTTGAGGTAAGATAAATTTATGGGCAAGATTATTTGCCTGATGGGCAAGAGTTCGTCGGGAAAAGATACAATTTTCAGAGAGTTATTGCAGGAGGGCACTTTAGGTCTTCGGACTATTGTGCCCTATACAACCCGTCCCATCCGTACAGGGGAGAAAGAAGGAGTGGATTATCATTATACGGATGAAGCCGGATTTCAGAGACTGCTTGAGGAAGGGAAGATCATCGAAGAACGTGCCTACAATACGGTACACGGTCTCTGGAGATATTTTACGGTGGCAGATAGTTCAATCGAATTGGAAAAGTACGACTACTGTATGATCGGGACGCTGGAGGCATATGTAAATATCCGCAACTATTTCGGCAGCGAAAAGGTGCTTCCGGTGTACATAGAAATAGATGATGGGGAGAGACTGCAGAGAGCCCTTGCCAGAGAGCGCAGCCAAAAGGAACCTAAGTACGAGGAGATGTGCAGAAGGTTTTTAGCAGATTGTCAGGATTTTGCAGAAAAAAAGATCCTGGCAGCAGGAATTACCATGCGTTTTCAAAATGAAAGTCTGGACAGTTGCCTAAGAAATATAGTACAATATATTAAAGAACATAAGTAAGCGTCAAGATGTACGAATCATGAAGGCAGGTGGGGACAATGATCGGATTTTACAGTATTATAGGACAGGAGCAGATCAAAGAACATATGCAGAATGCACTGCAGATGCAGAAGATATCCCATGCATATATTATTCATGGAGAGAAATCCACCGGTAAAGAATTTGTAGCACGAGTATTTGCTATGGCACTTCAATGTGAAAAGGGCGGTGCAGAGCCTTGCAATGAATGTCATTCCTGTAAGCAGGCGCTATCTAAGAACCAGCCGGATATCATTTATTTGACCCATGAAAAGCCAAATACCATCAGTGTGGAGGATATCCGCTTACAGGTGAATAATGATGTGGCGATCAAGCCTTACAGCAGTAAATATAAGGTTTATATCATTAACGAGGCTGAGAAGATGACGGTGCAGGCCCAGAATGCCATCTTAAAGACATTAGAAGAGCCCCCGGCGTATGTGGTGATCCTGCTTTTGGTATCCAATCTGCAGACTTTGCTGCCCACGATTTTGAGCAGATGTGTGACCCTGAATATGAAGCCTGTCAGTGATACCTTAGTAAGGAAATATCTGATGGAGGAACTGAAGGTTCCCGATTATCGGGCGGATGTATGCGTGGCATTTGCCAGAGGCAATATCGGAAAAGCAAAAGCATTAGCATCCAGTGAGGAGTTTGATAATGTGAAGAACGAAGCACTGGCTTTGCTGAAGCACGTCCATGATATGGAATTGCAGGAGATTATTCAGGCAGTGAAGAAGATCAACGAGTACAAGTTAGAAATCAGTGACTATTTAGATATTATGTCCATCTGGTATCGAGATGTGTTGTTGTTCAAGGCTACAGCGGATGCCAACAGTCTGGTTTTTCGGGAAGAGATTCAGGCCATTCGGAAAGTGGTTGCGCGGTGCAGCTATGAAGGCATTGAGATCGTGATTCATGCACTGGCAAAAGCGAAGAAGCGTCTGGAAGCAAATGTGAATTTTGAATTGACGATGGAACTGTTGTTCTTGGATATTAAGGAGAATGGATAAAGATGGTTAAAGTAGTTGGTGTAAGATTCCGCACAGCGGGTAAGATATATTTTTTTGATCCGGGAAAGCTCCGCATTAAACGAGGCGATTTTGTTATTGTGGAGACTGCCAGAGGTATTGAGTTCGGTACCGTGGTAGGGGATATGAGAGAGGTGGAGGATGACAAGGTTATCCAGCCTTTGAAGCCGGTGATTCGTATTGCAAATCAGCGGGATATTGAGCAGGAGGCTGCTAATAAGGTAAAGGAAAAAGAGGCATATCAGGTCTGTTTAGAGAAAATTCGCAAGCATAATTTAGAAATGAAGTTGATCGATGCGGAGTACACATTTGATAATAATAAAGTACTGTTTTACTTTACAGCGGACGGTCGTATTGACTTCCGTGAGCTTGTAAAGGATCTGGCAGCAGTATTTAAGACCAGGATCGAGCTGCGTCAGATCGGTGTCAGAGATGAGACCAAGATTGTGGGGGGGATCGGTATTTGCGGCAGACCTTTGTGTTGCCATACCCATTTATCTGATTTTATTCCGGTGTCCATCAAGATGGCGAAGGAGCAGAATCTGTCCCTGAATCCCACCAAGATTTCCGGTGTCTGTGGACGACTGATGTGTTGTTTAAAGCATGAAGAAGAGACTTATGAGGAGCTGAACCGTAAGCTTCCGGGTATTGGTGATTTCGTGAATACAGATGATGGGCTGAAGGGTGAGGTGCATAGTGTAAATGTGCTTCGTCAGCTGGTCAAAGTCGTTGTGGATGTCAATGATGAAAAGGAAATCAGAGAATATGAAGCTTCAAAGCTGCGTTTTAAGAGAAGACATAAAAAGGAAAAGATGGAACTGACCAAGGAAGAGATGCGTGAATTGGAACGTTTGGAAAAACAGGAAGGAAAATCAAAATTAGATGACAATTAATCTGGAGAAAGACAAAAATGTGACAAAAGTTGCATTGAAGGAAAACGAACGTCTGGATGAATTGCAGCGTAATGGGTATCAGATTATTCAAAATCCTGAGAAATTCTGTTTTGGTATGGACGCAGTGTTGTTGTCAGGCTTTGCCGGGGCAAAAAAAGGGGATATGGTGCTGGATATGGGCACAGGGACCGGTATTATTCCCATATTAATGGAGGCAAAAACCGAAGCCGGACATTTGACAGGACTGGAAATCCAGGAGGAAAGTGCGGATATGGCAAGAAGAAGCGTGGCACTGAATGGATTGTCCGAAAAAATAGATATTGTAACCGGAGATATTAAGGAAGCAGGCAGGATTTTTAGGTCTGCTTCTTTTGACGTAATTACCTGCAATCCGCCCTATATGATCGGGCAGCATGGCCTGACCAACCCGGATGCACCCAAAGCGATTGCCAGACATGAAGTATTATGTACATTGGAAGATGTGGTAAGCCAGGCAGCGAAATTGCTGAAGCCGGGTGGACACTTCTTTATGGTTCATAGACCTTTCCGACTGGCGGAAATCATTACTACATTGGTAAAGTATAAGTTGGAGCCAAAACGGATGCAGCTGGTATATCCTTTTGTGGATAAGGAGCCCAATATGGTGCTTATCGAGGCCGTTCGAGGCGGGAAGTCCCGCATGACAGTGGAGAAACCGCTGATCGTTTATAAAGAGCCGGGTGTTTATATGCCGGAGATTTATGATATTTATGGATATTAAGCAGGAACATAGATAAGGAAATACAGCATGTCAGGAAAATTATATTTGTGCGCCACTCCCATCGGTAATTTGGGGGACATGACGCCGCGAGTGATTGAAACATTGAATATGGTGGATGTGATCGCAGCGGAGGATACCAGAAATAGTATCAAGCTGCTTAATCATTTTGACATTCATACACCCATGACCAGTTATCATGAGTATAATAAGGTAGAAAAGGCGCATCAGCTGATCGGGCAGATGCAGAATGGCCAGAATATCGCATTGATTACAGATGCAGGGACTCCGGCCATTTCTGACCCGGGAGAGGTGCTGGTAAAAATGTGTCATGAGCAGGGGATCACGGTGACCTCCCTGCCGGGGCCCGCAGCCTGTATCACGGCATTGACATTGTCGGGACTGAGCACCAGAAGATTCTGTTTTGAGGGGTTTCTGCCTGCAGAAAAGAAGGAAAAGGCAGTCATCTTGAAGGAGCTGCGCAGTGAGAGTAGGACCATCATCATATATGAGGCGCCCCATCATTTAGTCAAGACCTTGGAGGAGCTGTATGAAGCCTTAGGAAATCGGAAGATCACATTGTGCAGGGAACTGACCAAAAAGTTTGAGACCGCCATGCCCACTACCCTGGAGGGTGCACTGGCATTTTATAAGGAAGAGGAACCCAGAGGAGAATATGTGCTGGTGGTGGAAGGCAAGAGTCTGGAAGAAAAGCGCCGGGAGGAGATCACTTCTTGGGAGAGCATGACGATTCCGGAGCATATGGAGCTTTATTTAAATAAGGGCATGGATGAGAAGAGTGCCATGAAGCAGGTGGCGAAGGATCGGGGTGTAGGTAAGAGAGAGATTTATCAGTACCTGCATAGGAGGAATGAAGATGAAACTTAATTTTGAGCAGATTACATCTGTTTGTCTGGGCACAGTCAGGGCGGCAGAAACAGACAGGGGCGTGCGGTTATATCGATTTACGGAGGAGCAGGAAGAGCTTTATAGGCAGCGAAGTGAAGATTTTTATAAGAAATCTTTTGCAACAGCCGGAATGAAGCTTCTGTTTGAGACCGACAGTGAGACGCTTTTTTTGAAAGTGAATGTTTCTGCCGGGGGATCTTCCCGCAGATATTTTTCCTTTGATGTTGCCGTCAATGGAGAAATGGTGGGATATTTAGATAATTTTTCCGGCAAAGTTCTGCCAAAGGATTATACCCAGGTGGAGCTGCCCCTGGGAGAGTTTTCCCGAAATTTTGCATTGGGCAGTGGAAAAAAGAGGGTCTGTATTTATCTGCCCTGGTCTGTTATAGTAGAACTTGAGGAATTGTCCATTGATGATGGGGCTTGCATAACACCTGTGAAGCCGTCTAAGAAGCTGATTGCTTTCGGGGATTCCATAACCCATGGATACGATGCGCTGCGGCCGTCTAACCGTTATGCAGCAAAACTGGCGGAGGCTCTGGAGGCAGAGGAGATCAATAAAGGTATTGGCGGAGAGGTGTTTTTCCCGGCGTTAGCGAAGGCATGTGACGCATTCTCCCCGGATTATATTACCGTTGCTTACGGCACAAATGACTGGAGTAAGACAGAGGAAGGGGATTTCAAGGAGAGATGCTTTGCTTTTTATGAGGCACTGAGCAGAAACTACCCTGATGCCAAGATTTTTGCCATTACGCCTATCTGGAGAAAGGATTGTCAGGTGGAAACAGCCTTTGGTTCATTTGGAAAAGTGGCAGAAGATATCCGGACGATTGTGGAAAACTTTGAAAATATTACATGCATCTGTGGATATGACTTCATTCCTCAGGATGAAAATTATTTTGGGGATCTGAGATTGCACCCAAATGATAGGGGATTTGAACAGTATGCCCATAATCTTGGCAGACAGATAGGAGACAAGCTTTAGTATGGGAAGGTGGTCATGAATGAACTCACTTATATTAAGCCCAAATGCCCTGGAGCGGGCCAGAAGGCAGTTTTGTCTGGATATGGGACTGTCCTGGGAAGAATATGTGCGACAGCCGGAGCAGAAAGTATATATCAGGAAAGTATCTTATAAAGAAGGAACCCATTTGATCAATACAGAAGGTGCCAGAGTGTATGAGGGCAGAAATGATTTCTTTCATGCCATTATATGTCTGGGACAGTTGTTTTTGGTGGTGGATGAGCAGCTTTATGATTGGGCGGTAGAGAAGTTTACAAATTATCCGCCGGAGTGGTTTTGTCGATTTGACAACCTGCGGATGATCGATGAGAAACTGAAAGAGTATGGACATCGTATCAAAGATACCCATGTGTATATGCTGCCGGAGGCAGCAGGCATAGGGAATGTCTGGGAAAATTCGGAAGGGACCACAGTGAAAGGTACTCAAAACCATGAGACATATGTCTGGTATAGTCAGGAAGAAATATTAAATTTTCAGGGAAATAATAAATTCAGAAATGCCATCTGTTTTTCAAAAACACAGCCGGACATGTTGGCAGTGGCAGCGGTGCAGGGGAGTGCTCGAGATTGCGTGAGTGGAAAAAAGCCTTTTGATCAGTCCGGAATGTCCGGTATGGCGGGTGTCAGTGCAGATGGAGAGTATCTGTGGCAGATCGGTATCGACGTGGCAAAGGAAGCGGAAGGCAGAGGAGTAGCCTCGAAGCTGGTTCGCATGATGAAAGAAGAAGTGATTCGCAGGGGGAAAATGCCGTTTTATGGAACCAGTGAGTCCCATACGGTTTCCCAGACCGTGGGACTGAAGGCCGGATTTGTGCCGGCCTGGACGGAAGTGTATGTGGAGTAAACTGTGCCGGGGGACATGTGAGGCAGACGGATCGGGAGAGACATTGGAGCTGTAGAGGAGAAAAGAAGAAAATTATGGCGAAAACAAGTTGTGACAGCTGTGCAAATTATGTATACGATGAAGATTATGAATGCTATTGTTGTCTGGTAAATTTAGACGAGGATGAGATGTATCGTTTTTTATCCGGCAGTCAGTGGGAGTGCCCGTATTACAGTCATGATGATGAATATGCGGTGGTAAGACATCAAATGTAAAGTGTGAGAAGAGGTTGAAATGATGAAATATATCAAGCAAATTTGGATTATATTAGGAGTCTGCTTTATTGCAGAGCTGCTGGAATATTTGATTCCGCTGCCGGTAGCAGCCAGTATTTATGGATTGTTACTTATGTTGGCAGCACTGATGACAAAGGTGATCAAACTGAAAGATGTGGAGAACGTGTCGGATTTTCTCACAGGAAATATGGCCATCATGTTTATTCCTGCTACGGTAGGTATTATGGCCAGTGTGGAAGAAATGAAAAAGATGCTGATTCCTCTGATTGTTATTTCTGTGATATCCACACTGTTAGTCATGTCTGTTACCGGATGGGTGACACAGTGGATTATCCGGGGACGAAAAGATGGAAAAAATATGGAAGGTGGTGTGGAAAATGAGTGAGATGATTTCAGGAACAGCATATTTTGCAGTGGTATTGACCTTGATCTGCTACGAGATCGGTGTGTGGTTCAAAAAGAAGACCGGCTGGGCAGTTGCCACGCCTCTGTTGACGGCAGCAGTGTTGATTATTGCAGTATTACTGTTATTAAAGATAGATTATGCTGATTATAAGTCAGGGGCACAGATGATCAACTATTTGTTGACGCCTGCAACTGTGTGTTTAGCTATTCCCCTGTATCGGCAGCTGAATCTGCTGAAAAAGTATCCTGTGGCAATCTTTGCGGGGGTAGCATTCGGTGTCATGACGACTATGGTAAGTATCTTCTTGATGAGTTTTGCTTTTGGTCTGACCCATGAGCAGTATATCACATTGCTTCCCAAATCCATTACCACAGCCATTGGAATGGGGGTATCTGAAAAAATGGGAGGAATCGTTACCATTACAGTGGTTGCTATATGTATAACCGGTGTCTTAGGTAATGTGATTGCAGAAAGCTGGCTGAAGCTGTGCAGAATCATAAACCCCATTGCAAAGGGATTGGCGATTGGGACAGCGTCCCATGCGTTAGGTACCACGAAGGCTATGGAAATGGGGGAGATAGAAGGAGCCATGAGCAGTTTGTCCATTGTAGTGGCAGGAATCATGACGGTGATTACAGTGTCTATGTTTGCGAATTTCATATAAAAAGGAAAAAGACAATACTTAGGTATTGTTTTTTTATTGGTACAATGGTATACTTGTTGGTGAATTGGTAATACCAATAATAAAATAGGTAATGCTGCGAGGTGTAAAATGGGATACGTAAATTGGAGTTATGAGGTTTTAGACAAGTTTTGCTGTGACGTATTCGAATCATTTGGATTTGAAAAAGAAGAAAGCAGGACAATCACAGATGTGCTTTTGATGTCGGATCTGATCGGTATCGAGAGCCATGGAATGCAGCGGATGGTCCGCTACCACAAGGGAATTGAAAAAGGAACGATTCATCCGAAGGAGAAACCGGAGGTGGTATTTGAGACACCAATATCCGCAGTCATTGACGGACACAATGGTATGGGACAGCTGATTGGTGCGTTCGCTATGAATAAGGCAATCGAGAAAGCGAAGAAGACCGGTATCGGTATCGTTTCTGTAAGAGATTCCAATCATTATGGTATTGCAGGCTATTATGCAAAAATGGCCAGTGATCAGGGACTGCTTGGTATGTCCTGCACCAACTCTGAAGCGATTATGGTGCCGACCTTTGGAAAGAAGGCAATGTTAGGATCTAATCCCATTGCAGTTGCTATGCCGGCAGATCCGTATCCGTTTTTCTTTGATGCTTCTACATCAGTGGTTACGAGAGGCAAGCTGGAAATGTATAATAAGATGGATAAGCCTCTTCCAACAGCCTGGGCGTTAGATGAAAACGGACATGAAAGCACAGAGGCACCCAGAGTGCTTGCAAATATTGTAGGCAAGAAGGGCGGCGGAATCATGCCTCTTGGCGGTGCCGGCGAGGTAAGCGGAAGCCATAAGGGTTATGGCTATGGTATGCTCTGCGAAATTATGAGTTCTATTTTCTCACAGGGAGTTACTTCTGATGAGTGCTGTACCTTCAGTGATAAGACTGGTATCTGCCATGGCTTTGTGGCAATGGATCCGGCTATTTTTGGTGATGCAGACAAGATCAGAGAGCATTTTTCAGAATATCTTCAGGCACTCAGAGAAAGTCCAAAGGCAGAGGGAGCAGATCGTATATATACACACGGAGAGAAGGAAGTCCTTGCGGAAGCAGACCGCAGAAAAAATGGAATTCCGGTTAATGATAATACCATGATCGAATTGGCCGAACTGTGTGATTACCTGAAGTTGGATTTCAATGCATATTTTGAGGGATATCAGCTTCCGGAAAATAACAAATTCTTTACAGGTAACTATTAATTTAATATTGTTGGCAAATAGGATTTTCTTGCTTGAAAATGGCTGGAAAAAATACATAAAATGGTTTATACTTGTTCATAATAGATGGATAAAGCAAATGTTGTAAAATCTGTCAGGAGGAGACCATGTTCAGGGAAGTAAACAAAGAACAGCCATTTCATGAGATTTTGGATCAAATTATACAAAATATACAGAAGGGAAGCTTAAAGCCGGGAGACACACTTCCATCAGAAAGGCTTATGGCAGAAATGCTTGGAGTTTCCAGACCTGTAGTGCGGGAAGTCTTGCGTGCGCTTGCGTTATTGGGCATTATTTCCACCGTGCGGGGCGGTGCAAATTACATTTCAGAAGATATTGAGCACTGTCTGATCGGGCCGCTGTCTATTTTGTTTCAGATGAATAACAGTAGTGTCCGCCAGACCCAGCAGCTTCGCGGAGCATTGGAAGGGGCGGCATCAAGGTTAGCAGCAGAGAACTGTACACCGGTAGATGCGGCAGAGCTGAATCTGATTCTGGCTCGGCTGGAAGCAGAAGAGGATGAGCGTATCCGTGCCAATTTAGATCGTGATCTGCATATCAAAATCGGTAAGATGGCAGGAAATCCTATGATTTTCAATGTTATGTGTGCTTCCACTCAGTTAACGGAGAATGTGATAAGCGGCATACGGGCTTATATTATGCAGAAAAATCACTCTGTTCAGGAGGTTGATGAGCAGCATAAGCGGCTTGTGCAGGCCATCGTAAATCATCAAGTTGCAGAAGCGGAGACCTGCATGCAGGAGCATATGAGAACTGTTGAGAAGTATATCATGGAAATGATGCAATAAAGGAAAGGAGATAAAAAGAATGGATTACGCAAAGGAATCATTAAGATTACATAAGGAATGGGGGGGAAAGGTTGAAGTTATCAGTCGTGCACCGGTGGCTTCAAAGGAGGACTTATCTCTTGCCTATACTCCCGGTGTGGCACAGCCATGTCTTGAAATTCAGAAAGACGTGAACAAAAGCTACGAACTGACCAGAAGACATAATATGTGTGCGGTTGTTACAGATGGCACAGCTGTATTGGGATTGGGAGATATCGGTCCGGAAGCAGGCATGCCGGTTATGGAAGGTAAATGTGTTTTATTCAAGGCCTTTGGAGACGTGGACGCATTTCCTTTATGTATTAAATCAAAAGACGTGGATGAGATTGTAAATACCATATATCTTTTGTCCGGATCTTTCGGCGGAGTAAATTTGGAGGATATTTCCGCACCGAGATGCTTTGAGATTGAACGGAAATTAAAAGAGAAATGTGATATTCCCATTTTCCACGATGACCAGCATGGTACGGCGATCATTACGCTGGCAGGACTTCTGAATGCCTTGAAGGTAGTTGGAAAGAAGAAAGAAGACGTAAAGATTGTTACTTGTGGAGCCGGTGCAGCAGCGATTTCTATTGTAAAACTGCTTTTGTCTGCAGGATTTGAAAATATCATTATGTGTGACCGTTCCGGAGCGATTTACGAGGGCCGTGAAAAGGGCATGAACTGGATGAAAGAGGAAATGGCAAAAGTAACCAATCTGGAGAAGAAGCAGGGTACTTTGGCAGATATGCTGGTTGGTGCAGATGTATTTATCGGTGTTTCCGCACCCGGACAGGTAACAACGGAAATGGTAAAGACCATGAACAAGGATGCGATCGTATTTGCCTGTGCAAATCCTACACCTGAAATTTTCCCGGATGAGGCAAAAGCGGGAGGCGCAAAGGTTGTATCAACAGGAAGAAGTGATTTCCCGAATCAGATCAACAATGTATTGGCATTCCCCGGCGTATTCCGCGGAACCTTTGATGTCCGTGCAAGTGACATCAATGAAGAGATGAAAATGGCAGCAGCAAATGCGTTGGCAGAATTAATCTCAGATGAGGAGCTGAATGCAGATTACATCATACCGAAGGCATTTGATCCGAGAGTCGGTGCAGCAGTTGCCAAGGCAGTTGCAGATGCTGCAAGGAAGAGTGGAGTGGCAAGAATTTAATACAAGGACGAATAAATCCGGTGAGCATCGCATAAGATAGTGAAAAACCAGGGAATAAAAGATGCTGAATTATATATGGGCGGCCATGATCCTCATAGGAATCGTGTATGCGGTACTTACGGGAAATATAGAAGCGGTAACGGATGCGGTGCTGAGTGGCGCAGGAGAAGGGATTTCTCTGTGCATCACCATGGCAGGCGTAGTGGCGTTCTGGATGGGGCTCATGGAGATTGCCAAGGAAGCTGGTCTGATCGGAAAAATGACTAAGGGCATCATGCCTCTGTTGCGAACCCTCTTTCCCCGGATCCCTCAGGGGCATCCCGCACTGGGGTATATTGCTACAAATGTAATCGCAAATGTGCTGGGGCTGGGCTGGGCCTGCACACCTGCAGGACTGAAAGCCATGGAAGCCTTGGCACAGTTAGAAGCAGAACGGGGAGATAAGGCATATTTAGAGGAATTGGATGAAAAGGAACGGATTGCCAGCAATGAAATGTGTACCTTTCTCATATTAAATATTTCATCCCTGCAATTGATTCCCATTAACATCATTGCCTACAGAAGTCAGTATGGAAGCAGTCACCCGGCGGGAATTATCGGCCCGTCGATTGTGGCAACGCTGGTGAGTACATTGGCGGCGGTGGTGTTCTGCAAGGCAACAGACAGGAAAAGACAGTAAAACCGCACGGCACACCGTGCGGTTTTATCTTGTCCAATTAATTCATAAAATCCTTCAGTCTCTTGCTCTTGTTCGGATGGCGAAGCTTTCGAAGTGCTTTTGCCTCAATCTGACGGATACGTTCACGGGTAACATTAAATTCTTTGCCAACTTCTTCCAGAGTCTTAGCATGTCCATCTTCCAGACCGAAGCGTAAGCTTAATACCTTACGTTCACGTTCGGTCAGGGTTGCAAGAACAGCGTTCAGTTCTTCTTTTAACAAGGTGAATGCAGCCGCATCTGCGGGAGCAAGGGCATTATCATCCTGAATGAAGTCACCAAGGTGGCTGTCATCCTCTTCACCGATAGGAGTTTCCAGAGATACCGGTTCCTGAGAGATCTTCATAATCTCACGTACTCTGTCTACGGGCAGATCCATCTCTTCAGCAATTTCTTCCGGGCTGGGTTCACGTCCAAGCTCCTGAAGAAGCTTTCGCTGAATCCGAACCAGCTTATTGATCGTTTCAACCATGTGAACCGGAATGCGGATCGTTCTGGACTGGTCGGCTATGGCACGGGTAATGGCCTGACGAATCCACCATGTGGCATAAGTACTGAACTTGAAGCCTTTGCTGTAATCGAATTTTTCAACTGCCTTTAACAGACCGATATTGCCTTCCTGGATCAAGTCAAGGAACATCATGCCACGGCCGGTATATCTCTTTGCAATACTGACAACCAGTCTTAAGTTGGATTCTGCAAGTTTCTTTTTGGCGTCCTCATCGCCTGCATTGATCCTTTCGGCCAGATCCTGCTCTTCCTGGCTGGAGAGAAGCGGTACTTTACCGATTTCCTTTAAATACATTCTGACAGGGTCGTCAAGGGCAACACCTTCAGGAATTGACAAATCCAGATTTTCAAGGTCAAAATCAGTCTCTGACAGATCAGCATCATCCAGATCAATATCCTCTTCAACAACAGGATAGACAATGTCAACACCATTATTTTCCAAATATTTGTAGATGTGATCAATCTTGTCTGCATCGAAATCCACGTCAGAAAGTGCTGCAACAATCTCACTCTGTTCCAATACATTTTGTTTCTTTCTGGCAAGTGCCAGAAGTGCTTTCATTTTTTCATTAAGTTTTACGATATTTTCGTCCATTCTATACTTTCCTTTATCTTATCGTTCTGATTAAATGATACTCGTTTCGGCAGAAGTAGTCAACCTTTCTTGGAAGAAAAATGACGAAAAATGCTGTAATATATGTCAGAAAATCTAATTGACTTACAGCATATCCCGAAGTACAATAAATTGAGTAAATTTATACGGAAATGAGGAGTGTAATGAAAAGAGAACAATTAGGAAGCCGTCTTGGTTTTATACTGTTAAGTGCCGGTTGTGCCATTGGTATCGGCAATGTGTGGAAATTCCCTTACATGGTAGGTCAATATGGCGGCGGTGCTTTTGTGGTAATCTATTTATTGTGCCTGGTACTCTTAGGGGTACCTGTTATGACCATGGAGTTTGCCGTGGGGCGGGCCAGTCAGAAGAGTCCTGTAAGACTTTATCAGGAGTTGGAGCCTAAGGGCAGTAAGTGGCATCTGCATGGTTATGCGGCAATGGCAGGAAACTATATACTGATGATGTTCTATAGTTGTGTTGCAGGCTGGATGCTGCAGTATTTTGTAAATATGGCAGCAGGCAAATTTACAGGGATGGATACAGCAGGAGTAAGTGCTGCCTACAAGGAAATGCTGCGTGATCCGGTGGAGCTGACCATTTATATGGCTGTGGTGGTAATTATGGGTTTTGCCGTGTGTGCTATGGGCCTGCAGAGAGGGTTGGAGCGTATTACAAAATGGATGATGCTTGCTCTTTTGGGCATTATGGTCATTCTTGCCATCAACAGCTGCTTTATGGATGGCGGTGCAGAAGGCCTGAAATTTTATCTGCTGCCGGATTTGAAGCGGATGACGGATATCGGAGTTGGTGAGGTCATTGTAGGGGCCATGAATCAGTCCTTTTTTACACTGAGTCTGGGTATTGGTTCCATGGCAATTTTCGGCAGTTATATCGGCAAGGAAAGGGCATTGATGGGGGAAGCTGTAAATGTTGCGATCCTGGATACATTTGTAGCATTCAGTTCGGGGCTGATTATCTTTCCCGCGTGTTTTGCATATGGGGTACAGCCGGATAGTGGTCCGGACCTGATTTTTATAACATTGCCAAATATTTTCAATCATATTCCATTGGGCAGGATTTGGGGCAGTTTATTTTTTGTATTTATGGCTTTCGCAGCGCTTTCTACTGTTCTGGCAGTGTTTGAGAATATTATCGCATGCACTGTGGATCTGACAGGGTGGGGCAGGAGAAAGGCCTGTCTGGTCAACGGTGTGTTGATGTTTGTGCTTTCCATACCATGTGTGCTGGGCTTCAATGTATGGAGCAATGTGAAGCTGGGCAATTTGGATATCATGGGCATGGAAGATTTTGCGGTATCCAATATTCTGCTTCCTTTGGGATCTCTGACCTATGTATTGTTCTGTGTGACCAGATACGGATGGGGATGGGATAATTTTGTAAAGGAGGCCAATGAAGGCAAGGGGTTAAAAGTGGCAAAGTGGATGAGACCTTATTGCGCTTTCGTGATTCCTGCTATCATATTGGTGATATTTTTCCTGGGGATATAAGAACCGGTCTTTATGGTTTTTATACTTTCCGGTATTGCTTTGGAGTCATTCCTTTGTATTTGCGGAAAACTTTGATAAAATTGCTGCTGTCATTAAAGCCGCATTCCATACAGATATCCGTGATAGGCAGTCTGGTGTTGTGAAGCATCTGGGCTGCCTTTTCTATGCGGTACATGTTTACATATTCTATAGGAGTCTGGTGGGTAATGGACCGGAAAAAGCGGCAAAAATATCGTGGGTTCATGCCGGCTACCTTTGCCAGATCATCCAGCGTAATGGGTGAGGCATAGTGAAGCTCTGTGTATTCCAGAACAGACTTGATCAAGTCGATCTTGTGGGGACGTTCCCCATAGTCCACAGAACTGTCTGTGTAGTACCCATTTTGCAGAATAAGCGCAAAAAGCTGACTGATGCAGCTGATGACAACCAATTCCAAGGGAGAGTTTTTCTCGTTGTATGCATGGGTCAGGTTGCAGATGATCTCTTTCACCTGAGGAGTCTGAGCAGCAGGATAAAAAATCTCCGGCAGTATTTGCTGACGATATACGGGGCGCAGATACTTCTTTACCATATCCAGATTGCGGAAGAGGCCATGCAGGTCAAAAAGAAAACATTCGTAGACACAGTTATCCGGAGTGCCGCCATGAAGCATACCGTCCCGGATCAGCACGGTATCTCCTGCATGTGCAACAAATACCGCATCATCAGCATGAGCAGTAAAGGTACCTTCCAGCACATGGATGATTTCCCATTCCTTGTGCCAGTGAAAGGCCATGTTGTATCTTGGATGGTTAGCATCAAGATAAAAGTATTCTGCGGGAAAATCCAGAGTACCATGCTGCTCGGATTCGTGAAAGGTCAGGGAGTTTATCATAATTGTTTTGCCCTCCATAAGTGAATTTCTAACTACTTTAAGAGATTATAGCACAAGAAACTGTGTTTGAACAATGATAAAATGACAATATATGGACAAGGAGGTATCATCATGGAACAAAAGTGGATGGGATATCAATGTAAACAGCTGCTGTTTGAGGAACATGAGGCCATTATCGTATACCCCCAGGAGGGGACTGCAAATGGCTATCTTGCCGTAAAAACAGAATATTGGGGAGCCTTTCCGGAGGCAATTGAGTTTCCGCTTTTGGAGAATGGCTTCCATCTTTGCTACATAAAAAATGATAACAGATGGGGGATTCATGCAGACCTGGATCGTAAGGCACGATTTATTCGATATGTTCAGGAAGAATGCGGGCTGAGCAGCAAATGTGTTCCGGTGGGAATGAGCTGCGGCGGACTGATTGCCATCAAGTTGACAGCCAGATATCCGGAATTGGTGAAATGCCTGTATCTGGATGCACCAGTGGTTAATTTCATGAGCTGCCCTTGTGGATTCGGGATCGGCAAGCCCCTTTCAGAGGACAACTCAGAAATACTGAATGCTCTTGGGCTGAAGGATATTTCCCAGCTGTTGGCATACAGGGACATGCCTCTGGACAAATTAGGTGTGCTGGCGGAGGCAAAGATTCCGGTGGTTATGGTTGCCGGTGACAGTGATCAGGTAGTGCCCTATTGTGAGAATGGTATCTGTCTGGAAAAGACATACAAAGATGCCGGAGTGGAGATTGAAGTATATATAAAGCCGGGCTGCGATCACCATCCTCATGGATTGGCGGATCCTACAGCACCCATGAATTTTATCCTGAGACATTGCAGATGATGAGAAAGGATGGGCAACATGATGGATTTTACAAATTTAAAGAAATTTATGGATCATATGGCGGCAGAGAGAACACCCGGCAATGAGGTGGAGATATATCTGGGCGGTAAAAAAGTATTTGAGTATGTGTCCGGATATTCGGATCTGGAGAATAAAATACCGCTGACAGGCGTGGAGATGTACAATATTTATTCTTGTTCCAAAGTCACCACGGTGACCGCAGGTACCCAGCTTCTGGAGAGAGGAAAAATATTGATTACGGATCCACTGTATGATTATATACCGGAGTTTCGCAAGATGTATGTTAAGATGCCTGATGGCAGTCTGAAAAAAGCAGAAAATCCCATTACCCTGGGAGATTTGTTCTCCATGACAGCGGGCTTTACATATGATTTGAATTCTGCCGGTTTTCGGAAGGCAAGAGAATTGACCGGCGGCAGAATGGATACGGTAGAAACCATCAAATGTGTAGCTATGGATCCTCTTTCCTTTGAACCGGGAACCCATTGGAAGTACAGCATCTGTCATGATGTGCTGGCAGCAGTAATCAGTGTGGTGTCCGGTCAAAAATTCAGGGACTATGTAAAGGAAAACATTTTTGATCCTTTGGATATGAAGGAAAGTGTTTATCATCACACACCTCAGATTCTGGATAGAGTGGCACAGCAGTATTCCTTTGTGCCGGCCGGCAATGAAAATTTTGATATTGTAGAGGCGCAGAAGTATGGCAGTGCCAATGACGGATACTTTAAGAATGTAGGAAAGGGTGTAAGCCACATCCTGGGGGAAGAATACGACAGCGGCGGAGCAGGCATTATTACCACGGTGTCCGATTATGCAAAGCTGATGGCAGCACTTGCCGGCTATGGACTGGGACTTACCGGAGAAAGGATTCTGTCTCCGTATTCTGTGGACTTGATGCGGACCAACCGTTTAAGTGGGGACTTGCTGAAAGACTTTAATTGGAAGCAATTGACAGGCTGCGGCTATGGTCTGGGTGTGAGAACCCATATGGATCCTGCAAAATCAGGCGTGATTTCCAGTTTGGGTGAATTTGGCTGGGGTGGTGCCGCAGGTGCTACAGCTATCATTGATCCCCGGATCGGGTTGGGTGTCTTCTATGCACAGCATACCTTAAATCCCAGAGAAGAATATTACCAGCCCAGGCTCAGAAATGTGGTATATTCCTGCATAAGATAATCTAAAAGTGAATTGTGAACCATTTTTAATGATTATATAACAAGAAAACAGGAAATAAAAATGATAAAATGACGATAGAGTAATTGAAAACAATGCAAATATATTTAACGAAAGGGGTTATTGATTATGGCAGAAAGCAGATTGATCGGCGGTTATCCGGTAATTGGTATCCGTCCAACCATCGATGGAAGAAGAGGACCGCTGAAGGTTCGTGAAGGGCTGGAAGACCAGACCATGGGCATGGCCTTGGCAGCTAAGAAATTATTTGAGGAAAATATTAAGTATTCTAACGGGGAGCCTGTAAAGGTTGTTATCGCAGATACTACCATTGGTCGTGTGGCAGAAGCAGCAGCCTGCGAAGAAAAGTTCAGAAGAGAAGGTGTGGCAATTACCCTTACCGTAACTCCCTGCTGGTGCTACGGTTCTGAGACAATGGATACAGATCCTACCACCATCAAGGGCGTATGGGGTCTGAATGCAACCGAAAGACCGGGTGCAGTGTATTTAGCATCTGTTCTTGCTACCCATGCACAGAAAGGACTTCCTGCATTCGGTATCTACGGACATGATGTAGTGGATGCAGACGATGCTTCTATCGGTGAGGATATCAAAGAGAAATTGTTAAGATTTGGCCGTGCGGCAGTTGCAGCAGCAACCATGAGAGGCAAGTCTTACCTGCAGATCGGTTCCATCTGTATGGGTATCGGTGGTTCCATCATTGATTCTGATTTCTTAGAGTCTTATCTGGGACTTCGTGTAGAGTCCGTTGACGAGGTGGAAATCATTCGTCGTATGTCTGAGGGCATCTATGATGAAGCTGAATATCAGAAGGCACTTGCATGGGCAAAAGAAAAATGTATCATCGGTTTTGACAAGAACCCTGAATTTGTAAAGAAGAGTGACGAAATAAAGGAAGAACAGTTTGAATTCGTTGTAAAGATGGCTGTTATCATCAAGGATATGATGAACGGCAACAAGAACCTGCCGGAAGGCTGCGAGGAAGAAATGGTTGGCCACAATGCTATTGCTGCAGGCTTTCAGGGACAGAGACAGTGGACAGACTTCTATCCGAACGGTGATTTCGCAGAAGCAGTGTTAAATACTTCTTTCGACTGGAACGGTGCAAGAGAACCTTATATCCTTGCAACCGAAAATGACGTGCTCAACGGTATCAGCATGCTGTTCATGAAGCTTCTGACTAACAGAGCACAGATGTTTGCAGATGTTCGTACATATTGGAGCGGTGACGCTATCAAGAGAGTGACTGGTTATGAAATTGAAGGTTATGCAAAGGAAGCTGACGGTGTGATCCATCTGATCAACTCCGGTGCATGCTGCTTAGACGCCAACGGCGAGGCAAAGGATGCTGACGGCAATGCAGTAATGAAGCCATGGTATGAAGTGACAGAAGAAGATATGGATGCTATCATGGCAGCAACCACCTGGAACCCGGCAGACAATGGTTACTTCCGCGGCGGCGGATATTCTTCCAGATTTGAAACTAAGGCTACCATGCCTGCAACCATGATCCGTCTGAACCTTGTAAAAGGATTAGGCCCTGTTATGCAGATTGCAGAAGGCTGGACTGTGGGACTTCCTGAAGATGTATCTGATACTCTTTGGAAGAGAACTGACTATACGTGGCCTTGTACCTGGTTTGCACCAAGATGCGATGGTAAGGAAGGATCTGCATTCAAGACCGCTTACGAGGTAATGAACAACTGGGGAGCTAACCACGGTGCCATCAGCTACGGACATATTGGTGCTGATTTGATCACTCTGTGCTCTATGCTTAGAATTCCTGTATGTATGCATAACGTTCCCGAAGAAAAGATCTTCAGACCCAAGGCATGGGATGCCTTCGGTATGGATAAAGAAGCTGCTGACTATCGTGCATGTGCTGCATATGGCCCATTCTACAAATAAACTGAGCTGATTGATTTTGGAAAGGACTCCCGGGAGTCCTTTCTGTATACGGAGGAAATGGAAATGTTAAAAGGAATTCCGAAAATTTTATCCCCTGAATTACTGAAAGTGCTGTGTGAAATGGGACATAGTGACAGATTGGTCATTGCGGACGGCAACTTTCCGGCAGAGACCATGGGTAAGGATGCAATTGTGATCCGCATGGATGGTCATGGTGTACCGGAAATATTGGATGCAATCCTGCAGGTATTTCCGCTGGATACTTACGTGGAAAAGCCGGTCAACCTGATGGAGTTGATGCCAAATGATGTTGGCAGGGTAGAAACGCCGATTTGGGATACTTATAAAGAGATCGTTGCTAAGTATGACGAGCGGAAAGATGCTGCTATTGGAAATATAGAGAGATTTGCGTTCTATGAGGAAGCAAAAAAGGCATATGCAATCATCGCCACAGGAGAAAGCGCAATTTATGCAAATGTTATGCTACAGAAGGGTGTAGTGGTGTAAGAGCTACGATTTCAAAGGAAGCGGTGGATGCAAGCCGGCAAAGGCTTGACGAAGGGACATATTACAGCTATAATAATAACAATCATTGGCCGGAGCCAATACCGAATACCAGTAAGGTACACAGCTATGAAAGGCAGTGGTCCTTACTGGATTTTTTATTTGCAGAGGTTTACATAATATGAAAAACACAAGAAAATTAATTCTGGCAGCGCTGTTTCTTGCGCTGGGATATGTGTTGCCTTTTTTAACAGGGCAGGTTCCCGCAGTGGGCAAAATGTTGCTGCCCATGCATATACCGGTGCTTTTGTGTGGATTTGTGTGTGGTTGGCAGTACGGCCTTATGGTAGGATTTGTGGTACCACAGTTTCGAAGCGTTCTGGCAGGCATGCCTGTGATGATGCCCACTGCTGTGGGTATGGCATTCGAATTGGCGACATATGGCATGATCAGTGGGTTGCTGTATCGGAAACTGACCGGGAAGTCCCTCAATATTTACATTACCCTGATTGGTGCAATGTTGGGCGGCAGAATTGTCTGGGGGATTGTCAGTATTCTGCTTTATGGTATTCAGGGAAATGTATTTTCATGGCAGTTGTTTATAAGTGGTGCGCTGTTAAACGCTGTTCCGGGTATTGTATTGCAGCTGGTTTTGATACCGGTCATTGTATTGATTTTAGAAAAAGCGGGATTGATAGATGAATATGTGGGATAAAGTATTTGAAGCATGCCGACAGGAGATTGAGAGACGATTGGCCTGTTGTAATATGCAGACGCCGGAAGATGCGATGCAGGCAGCAGACAAGGTGTTCCTGATTGCCGTTGACGGTATGTGCGGCAGCGGCAAATCTACAGTAGCAGAAAGATTGCAGACGTATTTCGGCTGCAGTCTCTTTCATATGGATGACTTTTTTTTACAGCCCCATCAGAGAACACCGGAACGTTTGGAGCAGCCCGGCGGCAATGTGGACTATGAGCGTTTTCGGGAAGAGGTACTGGAACATCTGACGGATCAGGAAGGTCTGGAATTTCGACGATTCGACTGCGGGAAATTTTCCATGGAACCTGCAGTGCATGTGCCTTATAACAGGATGGTCATCATCGAAGGTGCGTACAGCTGCCATCCGCATTTGGGGGATGTGCAGGATGTAAGGATATTTTTAGAGAGCAGCCGGTCAGGTCAGCTTGAACGGATATTAGGCCGCAGCGGACCGGAAAAGCTGGTAAGATTTAAAGAGGTCTGGATTCCTATGGAGGAGAAGTATTTTGAGACTTTTGGAATTCGGGAGAAATGTTTTTGTGTGAGAGTGGATTAACAGGAGGCTGTTATTGAAATAATTGTGTCAGAAAAAGCATAAAATAAAATGTATGATATTGAAAAATGAGGGATTTTCGGGATGATGCAGGTTCTGACATGGATTTCAAATATTATGGTGCCGCTTATATTTTTTTATATATTGGGATATGCACTTTTGGCAAAAGTGAAAGTTTATGAGGTATTCCTGAAAGGTGCAGAAGATGGGCTGAAGGTAGTAGTCGGGATTGCCCCTACTTTAATTGGTCTGTTGGTGGCAGTGGGAGTCCTGCGCGCTTCCGGTTTTATGGAATTTGTAGGGGGACTGATCGCGCCTTTAGTGAGTATTGTAAATATGCCCGGCGAAATGGTATCCCTACTCTTCTTTAAGTTGTTTTCCGGGTCTGCAGCCACCGGATTTGTGTTAGATATTTTTCGGACGTACGGGCCGGATTCCTATGCAGGTGTTATGGCTTCTATTTTGGTAAGTTGTACGGAGACATGTTTTTATACAATGAGTGTATATTTTATTGCTGTCAATGTGACAAAGACCCGTTACACCTTGCCCGGTGCACTGACAGCCATCGGGGCAGGCACGGTGGCAACGGTGGTGATCACCCGGCTGATGTTTGGGGTGTGAGAAGAATGTTATTTAAAAACGAAAGTATGTTCGAAATTCTTGTTGCAAACGCAGTATAGTCATGCTATAATATTTTTGGGTACTACCAATACGGTAGGTGGTTAGTCCTTCTTCAGGGGGACTGTGACCCTCTGTTTACATAGAGTTCCATTGTATATTGAAAATACAAAAAAGTAACCACCCCGACCAAGGAATTGGTTACTTTTTTGTAAGTAACTAACTTTGGACTAACCGTCTATCGGTAGTACCTTTTACAATTATATTTTATGAAATAAGATCGTGATTGTCAACTGGATTTTGGAATTTACTGCAAACATCAATTGAATGATGTGTTTCAGTAAATATAAGTAAGAGTTAAAATCCGTATATAGAGGAAGGGAAAATGCATGAATATACATATTACGTGATAGCAGCAGGGGTGCTTTTGACAGCAATGCTCGCCCTGTTGCTCTGCCGGGCCATCAGGAATCGGAGGCGGTATCCGGACGAGATGGACCTGATGGAAGGCCATGAGTTTGAGTATTTCTGTGCGGATCTTTTGCGCAGGAAAGGCTTCATAGAGGTGGAAGTTACCAAGGGAAGCGGGGATTATGGGATTGATATTTTGGCGGAGAAGGATGGTGTGACTTACGCTGTTCAGTGTAAATGTTACACAGCTCCCATCGGCGTAAAAGCCATTCAGGAGGCCTACGCCGGAAGGGATTATTATGACAGGATGGTAGGTGCGGTGATGACCAACCAGTATTTTACAGCACCTGCTGTGGAGGCTGCAAAAAAATTGAAGATCCTGCTGTGGGATAGGGGGTATCTGGACCGTATGATGGAGGAGTCTTAATTTGCTTCTGTTGCAACCAACTTATTCAGGGTTCCGAAATCAGCCGGACCATTATCCAAAAAGAACTTATGGAAGGTCAGGTCACTGTAATTTTCAGCCCAGGCCTCTCGGCATTCATCCTTTAACAGCAGGATTTCCAGATATCCCAGATAGTATTTTGGATAATTTGTAGGTTCTTCTGTGATGTACTCGTAAATGGTGCTGACGGAGGCACTGTTGGTGATGCCGAACTGCGCCAGTACTTCTGCGGTCTGCTGCAGATCTGCGTTTTTATGGTGAATCAATATATCTAACAAAGAATAAAGGCATAGCTGCGTAGAGCGGTTATGCTTTTCTATTTGTATCAGAGAAGCATAATCCGGGTAGCCGGCTTGCTGCATGATCTCAGCAGCATAATCGTAAGCCATGAATTCCACATACAGTGCCCAGCCTTCCAGGTATCCCCCAAACCAAAGAAGTTGTTGTACAGGAGTATCATCGTGCCGTAGTTGGAGCTGGTTGCTGTAGACTGTTTGGTACAGATGTCCCGGAAATCCCTCGTGTGCCAGTGTAGTATACAGGTCGATGGCTGAAATCGTCCGGCTGGTATTAATATAAATGGAATTACGCACAGTATCGTCCAGAGGAGGTGTCAGGTAAAATGCCGGTGCACAATATTCTTCCAGACATGGGGCTACTTCTTTTACGTGGATGGACGGCGTTACATACCCAGCATCGGGAAATGCGGGAAATAGATTTGTCATCCGGTTCCGTAGATCTGTCAGCATTTCTTCACATGTCTGTAAAGGGAATAATTCGCTGCATTCCTGAAAGACTTCATCCGTCAGAAGATCATAATCCACATCCCGTAGAAGTGTCTGCAAAAATTCAAATTCTTCATCCAGTTTGGTAACCAATAGTTGGCTGATCTGACTAATATTCCGATGGCTGCCGGTTTCGGATTTTAACAGGATCTCATAGTAATCTGCCCCATCCGGCTTTGCTGCCAGTCCTTCCAGCAGAATAGAAGGGTCAGCCAGTTGTTCAAGACCATCTGCCAGTTCCCGGTAGGCAGGCAGCATGATATGGGCCAGGATATCATCGTTGCGCTGTATGTAATTTTGCATATCCTGGGTGGTGAGAAGCTGCTCCTCATTTAATGCTGTCAGTCGTTCCTGAAAGGTAATCTGTAAAAAATGTTCGCCTGATTTCAGCGCATCTGCGGTGATGACAGAGCGGCACTGCCGGGCTACATTTCGGAGAGAGCTTGCAGCCATTAGCAGTCCGGCTTCTTTTTTCTCAGTCTCGAACTGCAGGAGAGAAGAAAAATAATCACCGGTCTGGGCCAAAATCGCCAGATAGTCTTCCACGTCCCTGATGCTGCGGAAGGTGTATTCTGCCAGAAGGATGGGCAGCTGTGACTGCATGCCGGAAGAGGGGGAAAGCGGCTCTTCGTGGTAAGGATATTGACTGAGAGCAAGGGTGGTCTCTAAGTAGGTCTCCAGAAGCTGCTTGATATGAGCATCCCTGGGGGATATTTTTTCTGCATCAAGATTTTGATAAAAACTGAGGGCCTCTTCCAGTGCGGCAATGCCTTCCTGACGTCCGGAACTGTCATAGCAGGGCAGAATGGCATCGTAGTCGTCGATTCCATATTTTTCCGGAACAGCCAGTGTGTAATGCATATTTAAAGTGCTGGCAGTCATCTCATCATAAAAAAGCTGGCTGGCTGCACGTTTATATTGATTTGCAGGATGGGTGTACCAGACAGTCCCACAGGAGGCACAAAGCAGTAATGTAATACATAGTGCAAAGATGAGGGGACGTCTGCGTGTAAAAAAGGAACGAATTTGCATAAGCCGACTCCTGAAATTAAGTATAGTCAGCATAATATATGCTATTAGGATATATATTTATGACACAAAAGTTGTATTAAATACAACTTAAAAACATGTGTAATAAAATTATAAAAGATGTATTGACATTGTGCTTGGTTATTGCATATACTTTATATTAGAAAGGTAAGAGGAAAACGGTTATGGCAGAGAATGCTTTAAAATATCAGGAACTGATCAGGTATCTGGACAATTTAATAGAAACCGGTGAATTAAAAGCTGGTGATAAGCTGCCATCTGAGAATAGGTTGTCCGGTATGTTTGGAATCAGCAGACAGACGGTCCGACATGCCATTGGTGTTTTAGAAGAAGAGGGCAAGGTGGATCGTATCAAGGGCAGCGGTACCTATGTCAGGGATTTGGGGGCTATGTATCCTGAAAAACGGAGCCGGATTGCAGTGGTGACTACATACGTGGACAGTTATATTTTTCCGAAGACCATACAGGGCATCGAGAAGGTGCTTTTTGAAAAAGGATATTCTGTGCAGATTGCGTTTACCAATAATACCGTGGAGCGGGAGCGAAATGTACTGGAGGATATCATCAGCCGGGAAGATGTGGCCGGTGTTATTATAGAGGGCACGAAAAGCGGACTTCCAAACCCGAATATAGGATTGTATAAAAAATTGCAGGAGAAAAAGATACCTATCATTTTTATCAATACTTTTTATCCGGAAATTCAGGCGCCCCATGTGTCACTGAACGATGTGGAAGCGGCCGAGACAGCAGTAAATTATCTTCTTTCTAAGGGACATACCCGGATCGGCACCATTATGAAACTGGACGACGGCCAGGGACGGCTTCGGTATTTGGGGTATGTGCAGGCACTGGGAGCAGCCGGCTTGCCTGTTTCTGACTCACGGATTGTCTGGATTGATACCGATGATTTTAAACAATTGTCTCTGTGTATGGACAAGATCCTGGCCAGAGTTGCCAATTGCACTGCACTGCTGTGCTACAATGATCAGGTGGCATTTCAGCTGATTCATTTGTTGAAGGAGCGGAATATCAGAGTTCCGGAGGATCTGTCGGTGATCAGTATTGATGATTCTGATCTGGCCCGGATGTGTGAAGTGCCGATAACATCTCTGCCCCACCCAAAAGAAAAATTGGGGGCGAAAGCAGCAGAGAATCTATTGGAAATGATTTACAACCATAAATATGATGGAACCTTTGAATATGGCACCCGTGTGGTGGAGAGAGAAACGGTTTCTGATATCAATGAAAATTAGCAGGAGGATGATTATGAGCGCAGTAAAAGAAGCAATTTTAAATGGTAGAACGGTACTGGGGATTGAATTTGGTTCAACCCGTATCAAAGCGGTTTTGATTGACGAATCCCATGTAACGGTGGCCATGGGCACCCATGACTGGGAGAATCGTCTGGAAAATGGTATCTGGACTTATTCACTGAATGACATTTGGGGTGGTCTGCAGGATTGCTATGCAAATTTAGCAGCAGACGTAAAGGCAAAATATAATGTGGAACTGACCACCATTGGTGCTATTGGCTTTAGTGCCATGATGCACGGGTACATGGCATTTGACAAGGATGACAACCTGTTAATGCCATTCCGCACCTGGAGAAATACCATTACCGCACAGTCCAGTGCTGTTTTAACGAAAGAACTGGGCTTTAACATTCCCCAGAGGTGGAGCATTTCCCATTTGTATCAGGCGATTTTAAATGGGGAAGATCATGTAAAAGATATTACTTTCTTTACTACCCTGGCAGGATATATTCATTATAAATTGACCGGTGAGAAGGTGTTGGGTATCGGGGATGCATCCGGTATGTTTCCAATTGATTCTGAGATCCACAATTACAATCAGAAGATGATCGCACAGTTTGATGATCTAATTGCTGAAAAAGGATATCCGTGGAAGCTGGCAGAAATCCTGCCGAAATGCTTAAGTGCCGGAGAAGCGGCAGGTGTGCTGACGGAAAATGGTGCAAAGCTTTTAGATGTGTCCGGTAAGCTGCAGGCCGGCATCCCGCTGTGTCCACCGGAAGGGGATGCAGGAACCGGTATGGTAGCCACCAACGCAGTGGCAGTGGGAACCGGTAATGTGTCAGCCGGAACCTCTATTTTCTCCATGATCGTTACGGAGAAGGATTTAAAGGGTGTTCATGAAGAAATCGATATGGTTACAACTCCTGATGGCAAGCCGGTAGCCATGGTGCACTGCAACAATTGTACATCTGACCTGAATGCGTGGGTATATTTGTTCAAAGAATTTGCAGATACCTTCGGCATGAAAGTGGACATGAATGACTTGTATGGAACCCTTTATGGCAAGGCGTTGGAAGGGGATGCTGACTGTGGCGGCCTGGTTTCTTTCAACTATGTTTCCGGTGAGCATGTAACGGGTTTTGCAGAGGGCAGACCCATGTTTGTCCGTAAACCGGATGCCAATTTCAGCCTTGGTAACTTTATGAGAACCCATATTTTGTCTGCTTTGGCTTCTATCAAGATCGGCAATGATATCCTGATCAAAGAGGAAGGCGTAAAGGTGGACTGCATTATGGGCCATGGCGGTCTTTTCAAAACACCTGTGGTTGGCCAGAAGCTTTTGGCAGCAGCACTGAATACTTCTGTAACCGTAATGGATACTGCAAGCGAAGGCGGCCCATGGGGCATGGCCGTGCTGGCAGCATATATGTTAAAGAAAACAGAGGGCGAAAAACTAAGTGATTACCTCAATGGTAAGGTGTTTGCCGGACAGAGTGGAACCACCCTGGCACCGGATCCAACAGACGTTGCAGGATTTGATGCCTTTGTGGAAAACTACAAAGCATGCTTTGCAGCACAGCACGGTGCAGTTGATAACTGGAAATAATGCAGGGGCCTTTCGAGAGCGTCCCCAAATGGAATATTTTTCACCTGCATGTAAACAAAAAAATTCCAAAACATCGAAAATGAAAGGAGCAAATAATGTTAGAGGAATTAAAACAGAAAGTATATGAAGCCAATATGGAGCTTCCCAAGTACGGCCTGGTGACTTTTACTTGGGGAAATGCCAGCGGCATTGACAGAGAGTCCGGTCTATTCGTAATCAAGCCCAGTGGAGTGGATTATGATAAATTAAAGCCGGAAGATATGGTAGTTGTGGATTTGTGCGGCAATAAAGTGGAGGGAAAATATAATCCTTCTTCCGACACCCCTACTCATGTGGAGTTGTACAAGGCATTTCCGGAAATCGGCGGTGTGGTACATACCCATTCTTCCTATGCAACGAGCTGGGCCCAGGCCGGCAGATCCATTCCCTGTTACGGCACCACCCACGCAGACTATATTTATGGTGAAGTTCCCTGTGTAAGATGTCTTACAAAGGAAGAAATCGATGATGCATATGAGGAAAACACCGGTCATCTGATTGTCAATGAGTTCTATCGCAAACACAAGGATCCCTCAGCAGTTCCCGCTGTGTTGTGTAAAAATCACGGCCCCTTCACCTGGGGAAAGGACGTGAAGGATGCGGTTCATAATGCTGTGGTATTGGAAGAAGTGGCAAAAATGGCATACCGGGCAGAGATCATCAATGCACGCATTCAGCCGGCACCCCAGGAGCTGCAGGATAAGCATTACTTCAGAAAACATGGTGCAAACGCTTATTACGGCCAAAATGTGGAATGATTTGCAAGAATAAAATCTCCAAGTACTGGACGTAAATGGAAAATTGTGTTAGTATGAGTTCAAAACTGTGAATATAAGTGCCGAATAGCGGCAGAGGAGAAGAGCATGAACAACTTAGAATTGCAGAAAATTGCAAATGATGTCCGCAAGGGTATTGTGACAGGTGTTTACAGTGCAAAAGCAGGACATCCCGGCGGATCTCTTTCCGCAGCAGACATGTTTACCTTTCTTTATTTTGAAGAAATGAATATCGATCCCCAGGATCCAAAAAAGAAAGACAGAGATCGTTTTGTATTATCAAAGGGTCATACAGCACCGGGTCTGTATGCAACCTTGGCACACAGAGGTTTCTTCCCTGTGGAAGATCTTACAACTTTGAGAAAATTGGGTTCCTATCTTCAGGGACATCCCTGCGTTCATATTCCCGGTGTGGATATGTCCACCGGTTCCTTAGGACAGGGTATCTCTGCAGCAACAGGTATGGCACTTGCTGCAAAGATGGATGGTACCGACGTTCGCGTGTATACATTATTGGGTGACGGTGAAATCGAAGAAGGTCAGGTTTGGGAAGCTGCTATGTTTGCAGGACACCGCAAGCTGGACAACTTAGTCGTGATCGTTGACAACAACAATCTGCAGATTGACGGACCTATCACTGAAGTATGTTCTCCATATCCTATTGACAAGAAATTTGAAGCATTCAACTTCCATGTGATCAATATCGATGCCCATGATTTCGATCAGATTCGTGCAGCAATGAAGGAAGCAAGAGAAACAAAAGGAATGCCTACCTGTATCGTAATGCACAGTGTAAAAGGAAAAGGCGTATCATTCATGGAAAATCAGGCCGGATGGCATGGCAAGGCACCTAATGCTGATGAATATGCAGTGGCTATGGCAGACCTTGACAAGATTGCAGAAGAATTAGAAAAGGCAGGTGAGCAGTAATGGCAGGAGTGATCATTAAAGAAGCAGGCAAAGCTGCAACACGTGTAGCTTATGGTGATGCATTGAAAGAACTTGGTGCAGAATATCCCAATTTAGTGGTATTAGATGCCGACCTTGCTGCATCTACCATGACAGGTGTTTTCAAGAAAGAATTCCCTGAGAGACATATTGACTGTGGTATCGCAGAAGCAAATATGGCAGGTATCGCTGCAGGTCTTGCAACCAGCGGCAAGATTCCTTTCATGAGCTCTTTTGCAATGTTCGCAGCAGGACGTGCCTTTGAACAGGTTCGTAACTCCATCGGTTATCCTCACTTGAATGTAAAGATCGGTGCGACTCATGCCGGTATCACGGTAGGGGAAGACGGTGCTTCACATCAGTGCAACGAAGATATCGCTCTCATGAGAACCATTCCGGGTATGGTAGTTATGTGTCCTTCTGACTATGTGGAGGCAAAGGCGGCAGTTCGTGCGGCAGTAGAGCATGACGGTCCTGTATATATGAGATTCGGACGTGCAAATGTGCCCATCATCAATGACAGACCGGATTATAAATTTGAAATCGGTAAAGGCGAGGTAATCCGTGACGGTAAGGATGTGACCATCGTTGCCAGCGGTATTTGTGTAGATTCTGCATTAGGTGCAGCGAAGCTTTTGGCAGAAGATGGTATCGAAGCAGAAGTGATCAATATCTGTACCATCAAGCCTCTGGATGAGGAGCTGATCATCGCAAGTGCAAAGAAGACCGGCAAAGTGGTAACTGTGGAAGAACACTCTGTAATCGGCGGCCTTGGCAGTGCTGTTTGTGATTGTCTGTCTGAAAAATGTCCTATCCCTGTGAAGAAAATAGGTATGCAGGATGTATTCGGCGAATCCGGCCCTGCGGCAGCCCTGCTTGAGAAGTATGGTTTAGATGCTAAGGGTGTGTATAAGGCTGTGAAGGAATTTGTGTAACAGGTAATTGCAAAGCATAATGCTTTGTAATTTAAGATAAGTTAATATGGTGTTTAAGAATGACCTTGTAGGCTGTTGGCTTACAGGGTCATTTTGCAATCCTATTTACAAATCCGAAAAGAGCATTTACAAATAATTAACTGGCCGAAAAAGACAGTTTTATGAGCGATATAAACATCGACATGTCTTTTCTGAATGATATAATTGAATTATAGAACAAGCAATAGGAGGCATAGGGCATGAAAAATATTCAAATAGGTTTTGTAGGTTTAGGGCAAAGAGGATACTCACTCCTTGAGCAGATTATTCTTGCACAGGGAGAAAAGGTTGTGGCTGTCTGTGATACTTATGAGGACAGGGTGCAAAGAACTGCGGAGGTTGTAGAAAAAGCAGGACAGAAACGTCCCGAATTGTATCAGGATTATCGTGACATGATTAATGATGAACAGGTCAATACGGTCATCATTGCAACGGCCTGGGAGACACATATTGAGATTGCGATTGCGGCTATGAAAGCAGGAAAGGCCGTTGCCATGGAAGTGGGGGGAGCCTACTCATTAAAATCCTGTTATGATTTAGTCAGTACATATGAAGAGACCAAAACACCGTTTATGTTTTTGGAAAATTGTTGCTATGGAAGACGGGAGATGATGGTCTTAAATATGGCTCAGCAGGGAGTACTGGGCGAAATTGTACATTGCCATGGTGGATACCATCATGATCTGAGGCACGAAATAGCCTTTGGTAAGGAAAATCGTCATTATAGATTGCGTAATTTCCTGTCCAGAAATTGTGAAAATTATCCTACCCATGAGTTGGGTCCTATTGCAAAAATTTTAAACATAAATCATGGAAACAGAATGTTGACATTGACGGCAATGTCTTCTAAGGCAGCCGGTCTGCATGACTACATCATGAGAAATAAACAGGACGATGAGTATTTAAAAAATGCACAGTTTAATCAGGGGGATGTTGTAACGACCACTATAAAATGTGCAAATGGCGAGACCATTGTTCTGACATTAGATACAACACTTCCCATGTACTACAGCAGAGATTTTACGATTCGGGGTACAAAAGGGTTTTATGAGGAAAAAACAGACTCCATCCTCATAGACGGAGACGGTAAGGATGATTGTCATTCCAAGTGGCTGAAGAAATGTGTGGGAAATGCACAGGAATATGAAGAACAATATGAGCATCCTATGTGGAAAGAATATTTAAACGATGGTGTCCGCGGTGGACACGGCGGTGTAGATATGCTTATTTTTAAAGAATTTTTCAGTGCACTGCGTGAGGAAAGACCGATGCCTATAGATGTATATGATGCGGCAAGCTGGATGGCAATTACTTCCCTTTCGGAGATGTCTATTGCAAGAGGTGGTGCAGTTGTAGATATTCCAGATTTTACAAATGGGAAATGGTCTGAAGAATTGGTAAAATAGGAGGATCGGTGATGTTTAAGTCTGTTACATTGGAGATGAGCCTGAAGCCTTTCAAGAAAATTGATGATGCGTCTATTCAAAAGGTCTGTGCCGGTGTTTTTGAACAATGGCGTCCTTTACTCAAGAACAGAGATGTGGTATCGATTATGCTTTGGACAGCAGATGGCAGTGAGATTCTGGATTATACAGGAGATTTGGATAAAGAGTTTGAGTGGTGCTATTTTCTCGGAACGGCGAATCTGCCTTTTGCAGTAGATCAGCCGGACGAGACCAGTCTGCATGAGAGAAAACAGCTTTACATAGACAATCCGCCTCGGATGACATATCGGATTTTGCAAAAGATCGTAGCGGCATTAAAACAGGAAGGACGAAAAAATCTGCCGCAGGCAAGGATTCGTGTGGGTGCAACATTTGATATTGGCCCGGAGTTTGCGATTTCGGATTTTAAATATCATCGTCATAAAGAATGCTGCAAGGGGCAGGGAACCGACGGAATCGGTTTTGTGGATGCTACGGCATTGTTAGATGGGGATGATTATCCTTATGCAGCATATCCTCAGGGACTGCCTCAGGGAATACCTATGGGAACGCTGCTTGGAGCACAGACAAATGTTTTTTTACGGGATATGGGATTTGATTATATCTGGCTCTCCAATGGTATGGGATTTAGTTATGAGCCCTGGAATAAAACCGGCAAGATTTATGATGGAGAGAAATTTTATCCGGAAAGATTAGAGAAAACCAGAGAGAAAGTATTCCTTTTCTGGAAGCTATTCAGAGAAGCCTGCCCGGACTTCCCAATTGAAACCAGAGGAACCAATTATTCTGTAGGAATTGATTATGCCAGTGACGGTGTTCCGCTTTATGATATTTATAACGGTGGATTCAATATCACACCACCGCCCAATTCGCCATGGGCAGCCATCAATGATGATGTGGGAATCGAAGTGTTGGGACATCTTACCAGAAATTGCAGTCTTCCGGGAGAGGATTATATGTTCCGATTCTATATCCATGACCCATGGTGGATGAATACTCCTTGGTATGACCGCTATGAGGGAAATCCATGGGATATTTATATTCCTATGGCACTGTCAAGGATTGACCAAAAGGGAAAGGTGCAGAATCCTACATTGTTTAATATTTTATCTATCGATAATAGTATGGGTGACATGCCGGATTCTTGTGTATACGAACCGCTGCCACATATTTTGAAAGCTGAGAAAGACGCACCGGATGAGCCGGGCCCATTGGTGCTTGTATACCCCATGCGGGAATATACCACTGCCATGGAGACAGAACTTCTGCAGGAAATGTACTTTGGAGATACGTATTTACAGGAAGCTATTAACAATGGCTTTCCGTTGGCTACGGTAGTGTCTTCGGATCATTTTTTAGAACATTCCGAAGAGGTATATAGAAAATCCATATTGGTAGTACCGGCAGCATCAGGAAACTGCGAATTGGAAAGAAAATTGAAAGAGTATGCGGAAAATGGTGGAAAAGTCATTATTTACGGCAGCAGGAAAGCACTGTCAGAGGTGGATTTTGCATGCGAAAAAGTGGATATTGACGGGTCGGTAGAAGATATTATCAAGGCCATGGGTAGATTAGGATATGAGATATGCTATAAAAAAGCAGAAAGCAGTTCTGATCTGCCGACAACAATTCTGCACCGTAGTGATAATGCGATGTTTTTTGACATGTACAATCGTGATACCACTGTGGAGGCACGATTTAAATTTCCACTGGGAGCACCGATTATCAATGGATATGATGCACTGTTGGTAGATGGGTATGCCACTTATCGTTTTCCACGAAGCGTACACGGAGAGTGCCGTGTATTTGTAAAACAGGATAGTGGTATTGTAAGGGTCAGAGAGATGGCACCTGTAAATCGTAAATATCGTCGCAAGATAAAAATAACGGGGTTGAAAAATGCAGATGTATACCTGTTTGGAGAAAATTATTGTGCGGAGCAGGCAAGGGCATTATTCTTCCACGGTGATAATGATGTCACACCAACCCCGGTAGAGAACTGTCAGGTGGTAAGTGACCCGGAATATGGAACGTATATACATGTTGCGAATATCTCCGGAGAGATGTATCTGGCAATGCCTTTTGCTGACAGGATGTAATATGGATTACTGTCTGTAGGAAGAAGGGTTTACGCCGGTCTCCCGCTTAAATGCTTTTGAAAAATAGCAGGGGCTGGCAAAACCTAACTTTTCAGAAACATCGTTCACGCTTTCACCGTCGGACAGCAACTTGACAGAGGCCTTGATCTTCATATTTAAAAGATATTTATGTACACTGATACCTGCGTATTTTTGAAAAATTCGTTTGATTTTAGACTCGCTGACATGGCAGTGTTCCGCAACCTCTAAAACGGTGGGCTGGCGATGTACATTCATATTTAAATAGCAGACAGCCTGACCAAATATCACAGCATTTTCATTCACATCCGTTAACGAAAGATTGCCGTTTTCGGATAAGGAAAGGAATAATTGCTGGAGATAAGAGGCTACGGTCTGGCCATAAGAGGCGTTCTTGTCCCAAGGTGTCAGGTATTCGTGATAGATTCCGGGTAAAAGAGGGCCTCTTTCTGTTTTGCTGTGGAGAAAATCTAATAGAGAGGATATCCAGAGCTTTTGTGTATCTGTAAGGCAGAAAACTTTATTCTGCAGATAATGAGTCAATGGTCCCTCGGCAGAAAAGGTAAAAATGAACAATACTGCCCCGGGATCGTGTGTTACGTGAAATTTGTGGAATTCCATAGGTTTATGGAAGACAATGGTTCCCGCTTCGGCCTGATAGACTCTTTCATCGGCAGATATACATACAGAGCCACTGATAATATACATGCATTCCCAAAAGTTATGTGATTCCCCTTTGAAAGAGAAATGATTTTCACGAAATATTTCAAAAAGAGTGTACAGTTCGGTAATACGGATCTGTTCAATAACGGGATGGGGATGTAGTGGCATGGTGGTAACTCCTTCCAAGTAATTGTATTTTGAGTATACACTTTCATTGAAGAGAAATCAACGGAAAGTGTGTGAAAGGAAATTTTATTCATGAATGATTTTCATATACATTCAACGTATTCACATGACGCAGTGTCAGGCATGGAGGAATATATTGTAAAAGCAATCGATGATGGTATGCAGGCAATCTGTTTTACAGAACATTTGGATTTTAATAAGGTGTCGTCCGGCTATGGGAAGTATTCCCCGGAGGAATTTTTTAAAGAATTTCAGCGTATGAAACTAAGATATGAAAACAGAGTTGATATCTGTGCAGGTATTGAGGCAGGGGAGCCCCATTTATATAGTGAAGAAATGACGGCCGCCTCCAAATATCCATATGATTTTATTTTGGGGAGTGTTCACTGGGCAGGCAAATTATATCCGGGAAAATCGCTCATTGGAAAGGTGTCTGCGAAAGAGTTCTTTGGTATATATTGGGAAGAGATACTCAAAGCAGTGAAACACGGAGATTTTGATGCTTTGGCTCATATCGACTTGCCGGGAAGATGTTATCGGGAGCTTTATTATACGGAAGCTGTAATGAAAGAAATTTTCGGGTATATGCTGGATCGGAATATTGTGTTGGAAATTAATACATCATCTTTCAGGAAAGGAATCAGTAGATCACTGGTAGATCGTGAGTTGTTGGAAATATATAAAGACTGTGGAGGAAAATACATTACAATAGGTTCGGATGCGCATCGCATGCAGGATATGGGAGCAGGTTATCAGCAGGCAAGAAATCTGGCGTTGAGATGCGGTCTGCAGGAGGTTATTTTCAAGAAACGTAAAATGGTACTAACGAATAAGTGAAAATAGATTATTTCATTCAGGGAGGGTATAGAGGATGATGATAAAAGAGTTGCCGCTAAAGGCAGTCATAGAAAAAGATGTAGTGGTGGTTGGCGGAGGAACCGCCGGATGTTTTGCGGCAATTTCAGCTGCAGCAGCCGGTGCGGATACCGCATTGATTGAGAAAAATGGTGTTCTGGGTGGAACCATGACCGTCGGTGGAGTGAATTTTCCGGGACTGTTTTTTGCTTGGGGGAAGCAGATTATCGGCGGGCCTTGCTGGGAACTGATTCAAAGGCTGGGAGAAAGCGGCGAGGCGCAGATTCCGGAGATGCCGTATAAAAGCGATCATCATTGGTATCAGCAGATCAGAATAAATACATTTGCGCTGGAGTGTGCACTGGAGGAAGCCTGCGAAAAAAGCGGAGTTGATGTATGGTTTCATACAATGCTATCTCATGCTGAAGAGTCTGAAAATGGTGTAGAGCTTTTGGTGACGGGGAAGGCGGGAATGTACATATTGAAAGCTAAAAAGGTAATTGATGCAACAGGGGATGCCGATCTTGTCAGAATGCTGGGATACGAGTGCATGAAAAGTCAGGTGCTGCAGCCGGCCACATTGTTTGTGAAGTTAAGCGGATATGATACCGGATTGGCAGCGGAGGCTTATGTACAGGCAGAAATAGAAGCAGGCATCAGGAATCAGGAGCTTCCCCGTCTTGCTACTGTAAAGACGATCATGAGTAGTCTGCGAAGAAGTGTTTTGGATATTCATGAGATATGTCCCCTTGATGTAGATGCCGTAAAGGGAAAGGCAGAGCTGGAGCGAAGAGCCCGCAAAAATGCCATGCAGATTGTACGATTTCTCAGGAAAATTAAGGGCTTGGAAGAATTGCAGGTGGAGCATGTGGCTACAGAATGTGCCGTAAGGGAATCCAACAGAATTGTAGGGGAACATATAATCAGCTGGGAAGACTATATATCCGGTACGCAATATGAGGATACTGTCTGCAATGCATTTTATCCCATTGATCTGCATGAAGAATTTGGGATTAAACAAAAGTTTTTTGAAGAGGGAGTATATGCACATATTCCTTATCGGGCATTGATTCCGAAAGGAGCAAAGCACGTTTTGGCTGCCGGCAGAATCATATCTTCAGATACAGACGCAAATAGCGGGCTGCGAGTACAGGCCCCTTGTATGGCGGAGGGGCAGGCTGCAGGATGTGCAGCTGCGATTGCCGCAATTCAGGGGATCGGGGTAAAAGAAGTAAAGTATGAAGAACTGATGGCAGAATTGAAAAAACAGGGAGCAGTATTTCAGTAACGAATGTGGGAGAGCGGAAATGATGAAAATATCAGATATGACACAAGTGTATGCAGGGATTCTTCCAAAATACGAAACCATTGAGGGACAGGAGCTTAAGCTGCATTCCGTTGGTAAAGGCGGCTACCAAGTGTGTATCCAAAATACCACAGTACAGGAGTGTAAGAAATATGCGCAGCTTCTGGAAAAGGTGGGGTTTCAGAAATATTCTGAGACCATGATGCCTGCCGGTGCAGGATGGGAGAGCCATCCTAATCTGTTTTATGTATATACAACAGAAGAACTGCATGTGTTTCTCTCATGGAATACCGCTTCGAACACATCCCGTATTGTGTATACATATGCGGAACCCCTGCCTTCTTTGGAAAAGGTGTCATTGGAAGAAAGGGATATTATTGTACCGAGTGTCACACAGATGCAGATTGAGATCGGAATGTCCTATGTGATTCAACTACCGGATGCAAGCTTTATTGTCATTGACGGTGGAACCTATGTCCAAAGTGACGCAGAGAGACTTTATGATTTTATGGCAGACCGATCACGGGGACAGATACCTGTGATTGCAGCATGGATGTATACCCATTCGGATCCAGACCATATTGAGCTTGCCACAGAATTTATCCGTCAGTATAAGGAGGCGGTAGAAATCAAAGCCTTTGCTTATAATTTTCCGGACTATGAAATCATGACAACGAAGCAGAATGACCTTGCCATGAAGGCGGCGGTTGCAGTGTTGGAGAAAAATATCAAGGAATATTATCCGAAAGCAGTAACTTATACCCTTCATACGGGACAAACTTATTATTTTAAAGGCGTTAAGGTAGAAATACTGCTGACCGAAGAAGATATCTATCCCATGGTGCCGTCTGTTTATAATGATACCACTGCAGTGTGGCGAATGATATTCGACAATGGGAAAAGCTTTATGGTTTTGGGGGATTGTACCCATCAGCTGTCTAAGCAATTGGCTGCAACATATGGCTACTATTTAAAAAGTGATATCCTGCAGTTGGCGCATCATGGTCTGATAGGCGGGGATAAGGAGTTGTATCAGATGATTGATCCGCAGGTGTGCTTTTGGGCAACGTTCGAGGATCGTTTCAACGGAAAATACAGCAAGGATAAATATCAATGGTGTCTTGGGGAAAGTATTTGTGACTATAATGCATGGATCAGAGATGAATCAGTGCGTATCAGAGAACATTATCATAACAGTGTGACTACGACCCTGACAATGGAAAACATTGAAGTGATATGCAAAATTTTAGTGGATTTACAGGAGATGTAAATCGGCCTTAAAATACAATTAAGATTTTAGGAGGTGTCTTTTATGGAGAGAAAATTGAAGGTTGGTATTATCGGTCTTGGAAAGATGTGTCATATGCCGATATATCAGAATATGGACAATGTGGAGGTGGTCGCTATATGTGATATACTTCCGGAAAAAATAGCAGCGTTAAAGGAAAAATTTGCTCTTGGAGACGAGGTCCTTTCTTTTACGGATTATAATGATTTGCTTAACGTGGAAGGGCTTGACTTTGTTGATATCTCAACACCTAACTATCTGCACTCTATCATTGCCGTTGCGGCACTGGATAAAGGAATTCATGTATTTACGGAAAAGCCGGATGCCATAAGCACTGAGGAGGCAGAAAAAATGATGTTTGCTGCGCAGCGCTCCGGCAAACACCTTATGGCAATGCGTAATAACCGTTATCGCGGTAACGCCAAATACTTAAAACAATATATTGCCGACGGTAAAATGGGTGAAATATATTGTGGCAGGTGCGGTTGGTTAAGACGTCGCGGTGTACCCGGCAAAGGAGGTTGGTTTACCACCAAGGAACAGTCCGGCGGAGGTCCTCTGATTGACCTTGGTGTACATATGCTTGACCTGGCTATTTGGTTGATGGGCAACCCTACACCTGTTGCGGTTACCGGATGTACATATCGTAAGTTTGCAGATAATGATGTCAGTGAATCGGTAGATGCTTCTTTCGGAGAAAAAGTATCAGGAGGGACATTTGATGTGGAAGATCTTGCAATGGGCTTTATCAGGTTTGATAATGGTGCCTGCCTGCAGGTAGAAACATCTTGGGCCTCCAACATAGAAAAAGATGAATTATTTGTAGAGCTGAGAGGAACCAAGGCAGGATTCAAATTCAGTTCTCTTACCGGGACAAAGATATTTACCGAAGATAACGGTCATAGTGTAGATGTGGTGCCTGTTTTTGGAAAGGATCCTTCCATGCATGCAGAAAATATTAAACATTTTGTTGATGTGCTTTTGAATGGAACAGAGCCGGAATTTAAGCCGATACAAGGAGTAAATATGATAAAGATAATTGATGCACTGTACAGATCAGCAGAATTAGGACATGAGATAATACTTTAATGAGGTGAAAAGCATGAAAGTAACTATTTGGAATGAAAATGTGCACGAAAAAGAAAACCCCATCGTAACAACGATCTATCCCGGAGGAATTCACGGTTATATTGCAAACTTTTTGAAATGTGATGACATTGAGGTGCGTACCGCAACGATGGATCAGGAGGAACATGGACTTACTGAGGAGATACTTGCAGATACAGACGTTTTAATTTGGTGGGGACATGTAAGACATAGAATGGTAAATGATGAAATAGTGGACAGAGTTTACCAACATGTTCTTGGCGGAATGGGACTTATCGTTCTGCACTCCGGTCACTTCTCCAAAATCTTTAAAAAACTTATGGGAACCACCTGCTGTTTGAAGTGGAGACTTAACGCAAGAGAGCGTATTTGGGTAATTAAACCCAATCATCCTATTGCACAAGGCGTTGAGGACGGCTTTCTTCTTGAAAATGAAGAAATGTATGGAGAGGCATTTGATATACCTAACCCGGAGGATATTATCTTTATGGGATGGTTTAATGGCGGTGAAGTGTTTCGAAGCGGATGTACATGGACACGTGGCAATGGAAAGATATTCTACTTTCAGCCGGGACATGAAACAAGTCCTTCTTTCACCAATGAAAATGTTCAGCGTATTATACGCAACGCAGTACGTTGGGCATGCCCTGTAGCCAAAGGAATGGAGATAAAGCCACAAAGATTTAAAGCCCTTGAAGATATCGAAAGTATTTAGTTGCGTAAAGGAAGGTGAAAAGTTGTGAATAAAATACATAAGCTCGGCATAATCGGTTTTGGCAGTATGGCAAGAGCTCATTACGACCGAATGCGTAAGGAAGGATATAACCGGGTCGAAATAAAAGGGGTATTTGATATAAGTCCCAATGCCTGTGATGTGGCAAGGGAAAAAGGACTATATGTTTATTCTTCCCTTGAGGAAATTCTTTCTGATTCGGAAATAGATTGTGTTCTTGTTGCAACTACCAACGATGCTCACAAGTCTATGTCTATCCAAGCAATGCGTGCAGGCAAAAACGTTATCTGCGAAAAGCCGGTAACTATCTCCTCCGCCGATCTTTTAGAAATAATGGAGGTGGTTGAGGAAACAGGGAAGGTATTTACCATAAACCAAAACAGAAGAACGAACCGGGATTTTGTGCTTATGCGTCGTTATGTTGAGTCGGGCATTATCGGTAAGCCTATTATTATTGAATCAAGAGTTGAGGGCTCCCGCGGAATGCCTACGGGCTGGAGGACAACGAAGTCACTTGGTGGGGGTATGATGCTTGACTGGGGCGTGCATCTTATAGACCAACTTATGCATATGATAGACGAAAAAGTAGTACAAGTATACTGTAAAATGCTTAAAATTCAGTATCCTGAGGTTGAAGATAACTTTCAACTCACAATGACCTTTGAAAGCGGTCTTATAGCTATTGTGGAGGTGGGTACCAACAATTATGTTACACACCCCCGCTGGTATGTTATGGGTGAGGAAGGAACGATACAGATCAACGATTGGAGCTGCACAGGAAAGATTGTTCGTCGGATAGATAAAGAGGATGTTTGGGATGAAGAAATATACTATACCGCCGCAGGTCCTACAAAGACCATGGCACCCCGAAGAGAAAAATCTACCGAAACGATAGAACTTTCCCTTCCTACCGACTTAGTGGACAGCATATTGGTGGTTTACGATCAGTTTCTTGATGCAGTTGAGGGAAAAGCAGAACTTACCATTACCCCGGAGCAGGCAATGCGCGTTATGAAGGTAATGGAGGCGGCATTTCTTTCGGCTGAAGAGAAAAGATCGGTTGATGTTTGTATTTGATATTCTGAATGTGCAAAATTTTAGTAGATTTACAGATAGTGTCAACAGCCCTTAAAATATAATTAAAGCTCCTGCACAGACAGGGATTGGCTGACAGACACGGGAGGGAAATTTATGAAAGTAAGCAAAAATATGAAACAAAAAAAATCACTTAAAGTGATTTTGAAAAGAAACTGGCAGCTGTATGTGATGGTGCTTCCGGTAATTATCTATTATTTTGTGTTTCATTATATGCCTATATATGGTATTCAGATTGCCTTTAAAAACTACAGGGCAGTGGATGGAATTTTAGGCAGCGAATGGGTGGGATTAAAGCATTTTAAGACCTTTATTGATTCCTATTATTTTGAGAGATTGATCAAAAACACGGTGCTTTTGAATGTATATGGTCTTTTGTGGGGATTCCCTTTTCCTATCGTTATTGCGATACTGTTAAATCGCATCCGGAATGAAGGACGAAGAAGGGTAACGCAGACCATCATATATGTTCCGCATTTTATATCCACTTCAGTAATGGCAGGTATGCTGTATATTTTCCTGTCCCCCAGTAGTGGTATCTTTAATGCCATAGGAGTGGCATTGGGAGGATCACCGGTGGATTATATGTCTGAAGCAGGTGCCTTCAGGAGCATATATATCATATCCAGTCTTTGGCAGGGAGCCGGTTATGGCAGTATCTTATACATAGCCACATTGACCAGCATAGATCCTTCTTTATATGAGGCAGCCGAGATAGATGGAGCCAGCATGTGGCAGAAAATACGTTACATTGATCTGCCGGCACTGGTACCTACCGCTATGATCAGACTGATTTTAGACTGTGGAACTATGTTAAGCAGTAACACCGGTAAGGCACTTATTATGCAGACGCCCGGGAATATACGTACTTCAGAGCTTATCGGTACCTATGTATACAATATGGGTATTGCCGGCGGAGAGTTTTCTTACACCACGGCCATCGGACTGTTTGTAAATGTGATTAATTTTATCATGATACTTTCTTGTAATAAGATCGCTAAAAAAGTATCTGATGTAGGGTTGTTTTAGGAGGCTGGAGCATGAAAAAGATAAAGAATATGAGTATGAGCAATCGGCTATTCTATCTGTTTAATACTATTTTTTGGATAGTAATATTGTTTGTTACCATCTATCCCTTGTATCTGGTTCTTATAGCATCCTTTTCCAGTTACGATGCAATTGTCCGGGGTGATGTATTTTTATGGCCCGTGGATTTTTCGCTGATCGGATATGAGGCTGTGATACATAATTCAGAGCTGTGGCGCTGTTATGCAAACTCACTGTTCTATGTTGCGGGAACCATTGTTGTGGGAATTGCATTGACCCTGAGTGCAGCGTATGCACTTTCCCGCAAGAATATGGTGGGAAGATCTGCGATCAATATGTATTTTGTAATTACAATGTTTTTCGGTGGTGGTTTGATTCCGGAATATTTATTAATGAGAAATATCGGATTATATGACACCAGTGCAATAATGATACTTACCGGTTGTGTTACTACCTGGAATCTGATGGTGGCAAGAACCTACATTCAGACCAGTATACCGGATGAACTGTATGAGGCGGCAGTACTGGACGGAGCATCTCATTTTCAGTACTTTATCAGAGTAGTGATGCCCTTGAGCCGGACGATTATGGCGGTATTGGCAGTGTATTATGGAGTTGCCAAATGGAATAACTATATGACCGGTATGGTATATATCAGGGATAGAAGTAAATTGCCGCTGCAAACACTTCTTAAGGAAATATTGGCCAGTTTGCAAGTGGATCTGACGGATGAAGTATTGATGGCCATGGATGGTAATATAGAGAGTATGATGGATTCAGTCCGCATTGCAAATGTATCTAAGTATTGTATCATTGTGGTAGCAACAGTACCGGTAGTGGTTTTATATATTTTCCTGCAAAAATATTTTGAAAAAGGTGTTATGATTGGCAGTTTAAAGGGGTAACCATACACGAAAGTGTTGGAAATAAAATAAAAGGAGAGGTATTATTATGAACAAAAAATTAGTAGCATTACTCATTGCAACATCTATGATGGCTTCAGCATTGGCTGGATGTGGGGCGGCTGAGACGGGCAAGGAATCATCCGCTGCCGGTGAAGGCAAGACTGAAGAATCATCTTCTGTTGCTAAGGAATCTTCAGAAGAGCCGGAAGAAACTCCTGTCATCAAAATCTTACTGCATTGCGGTGATACCGTAAATATGATGGATCCTGATGATATGGATATTATCACTGCCATTGACGAACAGGTTGGAGTAGAGACTGAGTGGGAAGTGATCAAAGAGGCTAACTGGAGTACCCAGATCAATCTGATTTTGGCAGATAAAAAGGATTGGCCGGATGTTATCATTTCACCAGCTAAGATGGATTGTGAAAAATACGGCGTAGATCAGGGAATGTTCCTTCCGCTGGATGATCTGATCGCAGAGCATATGCCAAACTATAGTAAGCAGATTGCAGAGTCAGCGGTAGATCCGACCACGAAACAGATTACTTCCGATGGAAAGCGCTATGCATTGGGATATTTCGTTCCCCAGAATGTAAATACCGGTGTACAGTACTTTATTAACAAGACCTGGATGGAGGCATTGAAGCTGGATATGCCGAAGAATGTGGAAGAACTTACAGAAGTACTGAGAGCCTTCAAGACCAAAGATCCTAATGGAAATGGTCAGGCAGATGAAATTCCGATGAGTGGTACAGTGACAAAGGGTGGTTCCGATTCCTTGTTCTATATGTTAGGTTTATTCGGTATTCCTTACGCAAATTATGACTGGTTGTGGGTAAATGATAACAAGCAGGTATCATTGGTTCCTAAGTCTGAGGGCTTCCGTGAATGTATGGAATGGCTCCATGAGTGTTATGTGGAAGGACTGTTGGACGTAGAATGTCTGTCACAGGATACCAAGACCGTGAATTCCAAGGCTGGTGAAGGCAGAATCGGATTTGGTACAACTTCCAGATTGAACAGTAGTCCATGGGGTGCTACTGCATTGGATTATTATACCCTTTATGTTCCCGGTGAAGGTGCAAAATATAATAAGACCATTGAAGCTGCAGTTGACAGAGTAAATGTTCTGAGCAGTAATGAGAATGTAGAAGCAACGATGAAATGGCTTGATGCATGTTTCGATGTGGAAACTCAGTTTACACTTTACTATGGTGAAAAACAGGAGAAAGAGGATACCTCAAAACCCGGTTGGTTCTATAATGAAAATGGCAATATTCAGCAGACTGCAGTTGATAAGGATAAGGCACCTGCATTGTTACCTTATTTAGGGGCTACCGGCTTGTTCCTGATGTCTCCTACCAATTATGCAGATGTATTTGAGATGCCTATTTACCGTACAGAGAAAACTGAAAATGCCAAACTTTATGAAGATGCAGGTGTTTTCCAGAAATACTCCAACTCTTGGACAGGATATGTTAAACTGAACAATGAGCAGAGTCAGGACGTTGCTTTGGTTAAGACTGAATTGGAAAGTGCAATGCTTGAACATGTTGCAAAGTTTATTGACGAAGGTGTAACAGATGACAGCTGGAATGAGTTTATGGAAGTGCTGGACAATCTGAAGGTAGATGAAAGATATGTGGATGTTATGAATGAAGGCATGGCTAAGCTTGACATTAAGTAATCAGACACAGATCGAATTGTATGAAATAAAAGAAGGAACAGGTGCACCGAAGGGTGCATCTGTTCTTGTGGGTTATAGAAACTGGGAGGTATTGTGAAAAGGAAATGGTTCTCTGACAATTTTTTGAATTATATTCTGAGCCAGCTAATGGTAATCTTTATTGTGGTGCTCGTGTTGGGCGGCTATTTGTATCAGTTTTTCTATCGTGCTATGTATTCGGATTTTATGTTAGTAAACAGACAGCATCTTGAAGCAGTGGTGAATCGCCATGAGAATGACATGAAGGTGGTAGAGGATATCGTGGAGCAAATCGGTCTGACGGAGGAGGCAACACGTTTTTTTCTGAAGGGGCATCATGAGAAAGCAAATGAATTAAAACAGCACTTAAGAAGATATACCACAGTCAGCCAGTTTTTTACAATGATCTTATATCAATATCACGAAGATGAGCATTTATACAGTCATGCTACCTCGGTGGAGACAGACTTTCTTTTGAAGGGAGGGATGCAGCTTTCAGAAACCTCGTTACAGGAACTTTCGGAGCTGTTCTACTCTTCAGAGGCAGGACTTCGGATTCTCACAGAGCAGGAAATCAGTGGATATTGGATCAAGAATTACATGTCTGCAGAAAGGAACGCAGTTTTATTGGTCAGAACTGTGGAACCGGAGCGGGAGGAGACGTTGATATTTATTGTGCCCGCCTCCTATTACGATAAACTGTTGGTGAAGGCCGGTCAGGACAGACGCTGTGATCTGTTATTTTATGACGGCCAGATCATCGTACGCAGAGGAGATATGGAGGAATATAAAGAAGCGCTGCAGGCAGTTCTTTCCGGAGAGGATATGGATAATGCTTCAGACGAGGGTTACATACAGAAAGAGATTTCTTTGGGGGAAGGAACCTTTCTGCTCAGCGCATGCCGGGGAGAAAGCGGTATTGTTTATGCCACAGTGCAGGACAAAGGAATGTTTTATGACAAGATACAGGCAGAACAGTGGATGATCGTGCTGATGGTGTTGGTATGTATTATTTTAGCTATCTGTATTACGGGGTTCTTTTCCGGCAGAATGATAAAAAAGGTAAAAAGTCTGGGGCAGCTTTTGGAGGAGCCTTCCTACGATCTCAGTATGATTGAGAGGGGCATTCAGGCACTGACATTGATGAAGCAGGAGTCTGAAAAAGAGAATCTAAGCTTCCGAAGGGCGCAATTTATTCGAAATTTTTTCCGGGGCTACCTAAGAGAACGGGAAAGTCTTTTGGAAGAGGCCTGGAAGGCCGGGATGCAGATTGACTATGCTATGTATCTCATCGTTTTGCTGAAAAACAAGGAACAGGATAACGACGATAAAATCTATGCACAGATGCTTCAGATGTTGGACGAAGAGAGTTGCGTGGAAGGCTATGGGATTCATCTGGTAAACAATAATCAAAATCTGTTTGTGCTGTTTGCGGATACGGAGATGGAGATCGAGAACGTTCTGGACAAGATGTTAGCCATTGAAAGGATGCATTGTCGGGATTATATTATCTCTATCAGCAATTTTCACAGAGATTTCAAGGAGAGTGCAGCTGCATATCTGGAGGCAGATGCCGCGTTTGACTACCGTTTCCTGCAGGACAATAGCGAGATCATACGTTTTTCGGATGTTACCCGCAAAGAATATGATATTCTGCAGCGAGAGCAGTATATGCAGGAACTGAAATATGCCATCAGCACCGGAGACAGGATCGTTGTGGAGAGTACCGTAAAAAATATCTGTCAGAAGGTTAAGAGTGAGAGAGCATCCCTGTATGAATTTCGTATTCTTTACAACGATATGTTTCAGCTTCTGTCTTCAGAGTGTAAAGGTGACAAGCAGCTTTTGGACAGATTCTACAATGTATTTGTACTGTCTCAGTGTATGAATATGGATGAGTTTTACAGCTTGCTTTTAGAGGCCGCTCTGATGGTGCTTGATAATCAGTCGGATAGGGTGTCGAAGGATGGCGGTGTTGTGAATGCTGCAATTTCCTACATGCGTCAAAATTACCATGATCCGAATTTAACCATGAATGCGTTGGCGGAATATCTTCAGATCAGTTCCGTGGCCTTGTCCATAGAGTTTAAAAATGAGATGGAGATAGAACCTTCCAAATATCTGACCAATCTGCGCATGGAGGAGGCCAAGAGACTATTGCGGGAGACGGATCTTTTGATCAAGGACATCAGCAGTGTGGTGGGGTATGAAGATGTAGGTTCCTTTATCCGCCGTTTTAGAAAGCAGATAGGGGTAACGCCGAGACAGTATCGGGAGGAGGTGTGATCTCGTATAGAACTTCTATTGTATTCAAAGTTATTCAAATTTTCATGTTGGAAAGTGCAATAAACTGTTGCATTACAAACACATAGGAGGAATTGCGCATGAGCAATGTAAAGAAACGGATTGAAGAATTGGATCTTATGGTGTCAGGAAGCTTTTTCTGTATACAGGCGGCACAAAGGGTGGAACGAAGGCTCTGAAGGATATGCTGGCGTACATACAGAATACCACGGAAGAAAATGCAGTGGATACGGAACTGAAAAAGCTTCATGTGAACGTGAAACGGTTGAAAAACAATAAGCAAATCGGGGTGAAGTATATGCAGATGCGGGAGTGGATGTGGCTTACAGTAGAGGAAGAAGCAAAAGAGATGGCAGAGCAGATGGCGGAGCAAAAAATGGAGGAAATGAAAGCTGTGATGGATGCGGCAAGCCAGGAAGTGGATGCAGCAAAGAAGGAAGTGGATGCATATAAGAAGTTGCTGGAAGAAATTGAAACAGAATAATAAAGTGCCGGGCTGCAGTTGAAACGAACCGCAGCCCTTGTTAATGCCCAAATTACACCACAGCCAGCCCAATTCCAGCTAAAATGATTCCGGCGCAGACCAGCTTCTTTACAAGATGCTCTTCATGATACAACACTTTGCCCAGGATAATTGTAACCACTGCGGAGCTTTGCTTGATCAGGGTCATGACAGTGACCTGGCTGGCAGGGTCGGAGTTGGCAATGAATAGCAGGCGGTCGCCCAACACCAAGGAGAAACTCAAAACGTAAATCCATGGA
>JAZPYS010000027.1:0-42424 GCA_045544275.1 Acetatifactor sp.
GGCTTAACCAAAGTTGGTAGAGGAAAGAATCGAGAGTAATCCGGAAGGAAAACTTGAGAAAAGATGACTTGTAAAGAGATTGATTCAGTGTTCGGTTTTGAGTGTATAATGTTAGAGATTTCTGCATACACTTAAGAAGAAGTAGTTATTATTCCTCCTTAGCTCAGTCGGTAGAGCACCTGACTGTTAATCAGGGTGTCGTTGGTTCGAGTCCAACAGGAGGAGTTCTACATAAGAAATGTAGAAGATGATTGACAATTGACACAAGATGTGATAATATAATCGAGTGCTTTTGTTGTAGAAGTAGTTCAAAAGATATTAGGCTCCTTGGTCAAGCGGTCAAGACATCGCCCTTTCACGGCGGTAACACGGGTTCGATTCCCGTAGGAGTCATCACTTTTTAGTGAGTGCCGTAAGGATTACGGACCTTTAGCTCAGTTGGTTAGAGCAACCGGCTCATAACCGGTCGGTCCTGGGTTCGAGTCCCCGAAGGTCCATTTAGAGGAAACTTTAAAATGCAGTAGTTTAATATGGCCCAGTGGCTCAGTTGGTTAGAGCGCCGCCCTGTCACGGCGGAGGTCGTGGGTTCGAGTCCCATCTGGGTCGTTCGGTTGAACGACATGTTTAATCGTTCCAGTAAGAATTGGGGTCTTAGCTCAGCTGGGAGAGCATCTGCCTTACAAGCAGAGGGTCATAGGTTCGAGCCCTATAGGCCCCATTGGATAGTTAAAAACTATCAAGACATTGCGTCGGCTGGTGTGGCGGAATAGGCAGACGCAAGGGACTTAAAATCCCTCGGGGGCAACCCCGTGCCGGTTCAAGTCCGGCCACCAGCAGTAAGAATCCAGCAGAAATGCTGGATTTTTTGTGTGTAAAAGTGTTTACACTTTTTTACACGGTTCTTTGGAGTGATAAAAGTAGGTAAAAGTCGATTGCGAGTGATGATGTATGTGCAGATTCTCCAAGTCCTCAAACTTCCGTTTGGCAATAGGACGCATCTTTCTGGGATGATTCTCATCCGGGAGAAAAGAGTGCCACCGATTGTCTGACTCATAATATTTTGTTGTGTATTGTTCCATGTGTGTCTTGATAATTTTTTCTTTCTGAGATTTTCTCATTGCTTCATTATCCGGCGTGCTTGCTTGCGGATTCATCATACCTTCACTTAGGACTTCTTGCAAGCAGTTTTTAATAATTTCCGGGGAAGAAGTGTACTGCACCGGGATGCACCACTCCTGCACGGTAGGTCTAACGATTTCCATGATCGGCCTCCTCCTTCTTAAGTTTTTCTTTCTTCTTTGCTTTGTTGTAACGATTTCGGAGTTGATTTTTGCCGGCACCGACTTCTTTTTCCAGTTCTCTGATAGTAAAGTATTGGCGGTCAATCTGATACTGCAATTCCTCGTCAGTCAATTCTATTCCATTTAAATAAAAACGAGTTTTGGGATGTCCGGCTTTCTTGAGTGCCTTATCTTCAAGAAATGCCACTCTTTTGGTTAATTCTGCAATGGCATGATCTTTTCGTGTATTGGCTTCAATTAGTGTAGGAATCAATACGTTGTAGTTCATGTCCCGGGCAAGTAAAATGGTAAGTGCTTCGTCCGTCATTTCCTTTAATTTTTTAGGGAATGGCATGGGAAGTAATTCTCTGCTTTCGTAAGTATCCATAGTAAAATCTCCTTTTTTGAACAAAAAAAGACAAGCAGAGTTTATGTGTGAAAACTCCGATTGTCTTTAATCTGTCCTGTGCTGTAAATTAATTATCTGATATATATTACCTACTTATATGATACGCAATTTTTCACTCGAAGGCAATAGATTTGAGAAAAAATTTTGGTTAATCTATTGTGGTAATAAATATGTCCTTGGAGTCACTAAAAGGGGCGGTAATAAATTTCAGTTAATTATTTACAGTTATATTTTGCCGGAAATTTGCCCAAAACAAGCCATTTTTAGAAAAAAATTCTTGAAGAGTATAAAGGCGGAGTAACTAATGGTGGGTAATTATAGCAGGAAAAAATTAATTATCAGAAGAAAATCTAAAAATATAATTTTGCAGGATCGAGAAAAACTGTTTTGATACATTGTGTAGACATGTTAGGAGAGTGGTTGATATTTTTCGCAATATCGAATTTCGAGGAATTTAACAAAATCCGGCAAAAAGGGGGTACGTAGTAGCGAGATGTGAGAAAATTAAGTTTTTGGACTTTTTTTGAAAAAGAAAATGTAATCTATAAAGTGCTTTTCACGAAAACTGCAATATGATAAAATATATGTAGTATTTTATAGTAAAGAGGATGCTTGAAATGTATTTAGCCGTAATGGTACGTGAATTTGTCGAGGGAATTGATGATGGAAAATAAATTGTTTGTTACAGATCTGGATGGCACATTATTAAATTCACAAATACAATTAAGTGATTATACTGTAAAAACTCTGAATCAATTAATTGAGGAAGGACTTCCCATTACTTTATCTACTTCTCGAAGTTTTTATACGACATCTATGATGTTGAAAGATGTGAAATTTTGTTTGCCTTGTATAACATATAATGGTGTCTATGTTATGATAGCAGATACCGGGGATGTAATTCGCAAGAATCTTCTTGAACGGGGAGTTTTTGATGATGTGATAAATATTGCAAAAAGTTTTGATATGAAGCCTTATATTTTCGGAAAAACAAGCGATCAGGTGGAAAAATTGGTATATGAGGAACCGAAAAATTCTGCTCAGGTACAGTTTTTGGATGAACGTATAAAAAGGAATGATAAGCGATTAACAATGGCAGATGCAAGTGTTGGTAATTTGGATGAATTGATCAATATTAACTTTTTGTATCCATTGGAACAGATTCGTAAACTGGAAGATATATTACGCAGTAAATACGATAAACAAGTTTCGATTAAAGTAATTAAAGATATCTATAATGAGGGATTCTATACTTTGGAAGTTTCAAACAAGGATGCTAATAAAGGGAAAATGCTTGAATATGTCGCTAATTTGTTGAATGTTAATGTACAAGACATTACCGTTTTTGGAGATCAGGCTAATGATAAGGAGATGTTTGATCTTGCGTGTACAAGAATTGCAGTAAGTAATGCAAACGAGAAACTGAAAGCAATGGCGGACAAAATTATTGAAAGTAATGATTGTGACGGTGTTGCAAAGTATCTTAAAGAAGTATGGGAAAGTGATAATAGGAAAAAGTTTAAGCCACTTCAGGTTGCCCAAAGGCAAATGTAAGTTGGTAGACAGTTAAAGTGAAATTTGCTATAAATAATACAGACAATATCACTTTCGGAGAAAAATATGAGTTTTGCGGAAAATTTAAAGTATATAAGAAAAAAGCATAATATTACACAGGAACAGTTGGCGGATATCTTATCTGTATCAAGGCAGGCGATTTCAAAATGGGAATCAGGATTTGGATATCCTGAAACAGAAAAACTACTGATCATTTCAAAAGAGTTGGATGTATCTTTGGACTTTTTGTTTTCAGAAAGATGCCATATGGTCAGATCTGAAAATGCAAAGCGTGTTTCAAAAATTGATACATACCTGAATTGTGCTGAAGTATTTGCACATAGAAGTACTTGTATTAAAAGAAAGTATGGAGCAGTTATTGTAAAAGATGATGTTGTGATATCCACCGGGTATAATGGTGCCCCTAGAGGTTTTGAGAATTGTTGTGATATTGGAACATGTGCGAGAATCGAAAGAAATATGCATCAGGGAGAAGGTTATGGGATCTGCCGGGCGGTTCATGCCGAAGAAAATGCACTGTTGAATTGTTCTCGGGGGCAGACCATGGGAGCTGATTTATATTTGGTAGGTGTGAATCCAAAGGATAATTCTATTCATGAGGCTAAGCCTTGCCCATTATGTGCCAGATCTATTATTCAGGCAGGGATCAATAATGTTTACTTGCGGATTGGCGAAGGTGCAGGTAATTATATTGTGTTGCCGGCAAAGGATTTGGAGTGGGTACAGAAAGCAAGGGACTAATATTTATAAATAAAGTGTTTGCGCTTTTGGGTACTCCCAAGTTAAGCTTGCAGGGGAATGATTTGGAGGGCTGAAATGGTCAGAGAAGTTAATGAAAATGAATTGAGTGAACTGTTAGAATTATATTTACATCTGCATGAGAAATCTGTGCCGGAAATGACAGAACATTTGAATAAAACATGGAAAACCATAATACAAGACGCAAATCATCATATCATAGTCAAAATTGTTGACGGTAGGATTGTATCTTCTTGTGTATGTGTGATTATTCCTAACTTAACAAGAAATATTAGACCTTATGCATTTGTAGAGAATGTTGTTACTCATGCAGAATATCGAGGGAAAGGATATGCAACAGAGTGTTTGAACTATGCTAAAGAGATTGCAGAAAAAATGGATTGTTATAAAATGATGTTGCTTACTGGGTCAAAGAGAAAAACAACGATTAACTTTTATGAGAAAGCAGGTTACAATAGCAATGACAAAACTGCGTTTATTCAATGGCTTGAGTAATTATTCAAACGCTATTTTGTAGGGTGTTTGAATGGAAGTAAGAATCAGACTTGAGGGGGAGTGTTTATGATAGGTAAATTAAGAAATATGACTGCAATTTATTTGTTTAAAGGAGACAGAGTGCTTCTTTTGTTTAGACAGGGTGGCAGAGTTGTGAATAATGTTTGGACTGGTTCTGCTGGAGGTCACTTCGAAGAATTTGAATTAAACGATGCAAAAGCATGTATATTAAGAGAAATGAACGAGGAATTAGGGCTTTGTGAAAATGATTTGCAAAAACTATCTCACAGATATGTGACTTTGCGAATGACTAATGGTGAGATAAGACAAAATTACTATTTCTTTGCTAATTTGAAAGATAATATCAATGATGAATTGATTTCAAATGAAGGAAGGTCAAAATGGTTTTCCGTTAAAGAAATTACAGAATTGGAGATGCCCTATACAGCAAAGTATGTTATAGAACACTATTGTTCGGTGGGACAGTTTACAGATAAATTATATGTAGGTGTAACAAATGAAAAAGGGGTTGAGTTTATTGAGTTGCCGGAGTTTTAGTTAAACAGGAGTGAAATCATATGAAACTTTTGCTTTTTGATTTAGATGGAACCTTGTTACGTAGCGATAAGACAATTTCTGAACACACAATAAAAGCACTGGGTAAATGCCGAGAACAAGGAATTTTGATCGGGATATCCACATCTCGGGCAGAGCATAATTGCATTGCGTTCTTGCCGGATCTGACCCCGGATGTCTTTATCGCCAGCGGAGGTGCTGTGGTTAAATACAGGAATAATTATATTTATACCGCCGAATTTTCGGTGGAAGAGACTCGGTCTATGATTGCATGTGCAAGAGATATTTGTGGTGCTGATTGTGAAATTACAATTGATACCATAGATACTCACTACTGGAATTATAAAGTGGATCCTAATAAGGTTGACCCTACTTGGGGCGAGACAATCTATACAGATTTTATAGATTATTCTGAAAAGGCACTAAAGTTCTGTGTAGAAATCTTTGATGATTCGCTGGCAGACAGGTTGGCGGCATGTTTGCCTAATTGCGACTGTCTAAGATTTTCCGGAAGTGCTTGGTATAAATTTACTAAGAAAGAAGCTACAAAAGAAAACGCAATCCAAAAAGTGTGTAAATACTGCGGTATTAACTTAAAAGATGTAATTGCTTTCGGAGATGATGCTCCAGATATCGGAATGCTCAAGCTTTGTGGAACAGGTGTTGCTATGGGAAATGCAATTGACTGCGTTAAAGAAGTAGCTGATATAGTGATTGGCAACAATGACGAGGACGGAATTGCAAATTATTTAGAAACATCCATCATATAGTGTAGATTAGCTTGCTGCTTTTGATGCAGATATTGCAATGTGACACCTTAATTAATAAAGATTTAATGTTTAAAGACCAGAAATAAATTGACATACTTTTTCGCTTGCGGTAATATAATATTAGAGACGGGCAACTTGAGTGTCGGTCAAAGCATTGAAGCAAGGTGTTGTGCCGGAGGGCAGTGCCTTGCCAGCTTTATAAGGGTTTGATATTTACCACAATCCGGCTAAGCTACTTTGGTAGCTGAAAGAAAATGTCTGAAAGGCTCTGCGGAAGCAGAGCTTTTTTTAACTATAGAAATAGGGTGGGGTTATGCATAATATTTATGACTGCGTGGATTCGTTTGCCTCATTGTTAGATACAGAGTATCAATTAATACTCGGACGAAAAGGAGAGGCGGTTTCTCTGAAGATTACATTTGATAAGAAAGACTGCTTTCACTTAATGGGTTTACAGTATCTGACTGACAGACCGGAATTAAGTCGGGACAGAGGAAAAATCTTTGATGAGATAAAAACGAGAGTACTGACAAAAGAGCAGATTGAATCGTCTGATCTGTACGAACAGATAGTAGATCGGGTAGATTTACTTCCTTTTCTGGAGGATTTGTTTGACAGCAATGATACGGTATTCAAGTACAATGACAAGAAGAATTCTTTTTCAATGATAAAAGCTGATTATCTTATGAAAAATAGATTAGTTGATAAGGATGTATTTATCTTTCTCTCAAAAGATAAGAATGGTACATATTTTTGTCGATCTTTTTTCCCGGAAACAAATCGTGATTATTCGAAGAATCAAGCATCATGGACGCTGTTATATAAGGAAAAGCTAAAGAAGTCAACAGGACAATCAGCGGTGCTGTACGATCGGTTGAAAAGAGTATAAATACATATATTTAGAACAGGAGATCCGATTTATGCACTATCATGCATCAAATGTAGCAGATATTAAAGAACTTATTCCCAGTGTTTCCATGCATGAAAAACCATTTGTATATCTAACAACAAAAAGGGAAAATACATTGGTTTATCTTAGCAATGCAGTGGAAAAGTATTGTAAAGAAATTGGTTTTGAACATTCGGGAAAGTATTATAAATGGTGTAGTTACGGTTTCACAAAGGATGGTATTCTTGAATTGCAGGAATATTGGCCGGATGCTGTAGTTGATACTTATGCAGGTGTTTCAGGGTATATTTATTCAGCAAAGAATGTAACGTCAGCAGAAAGTATGAAAGATATTCCTTTTGCGGCAACGAGTACAGAGCCTGTGTCGGTAGATGCTTGTGAATATGTTCCAGACGCTTATGAGGCCTTAAAAGAAGCCGCAGATAAAGGATTAATTGTGATAAAAAAGTATAGTGAGAATAGCGAAAAATGCTGGCATGGATTGAACGGTGTATAAAGGAACAATACAAGATTGCCAGTGAGATTCCGGACTATAAAGTTTTTCTGGAAGGTAAGTTTAAGAATATCTTATAGTTTACACTTTTTTACACTCCGCAATCAAGCACGCCAAAATCCCCTTTCCTTCAGCATTTTTCCGGTGGCTTTTGCGTTCAAGTCCGGCCACCAGCAGTATTAAGAGAGTAGAGAAAACACTGATAAATTCAATGTTTTCTCTCTTTTTTTTCTACAAAATAAAATTTTGGGTCAAAATTGTTTGTAAATGTTTGTAAGCCGCATATTTGCAGTATTTTTTGGCTTTTGAGCTTAATTGCACATGTTTCACTGATCCGCAATGGTACGAAGAATGAAAAGCGGATCGCCAGAGAGTAGATGTCCGTCTTGTCTGCCAGATAATCCAGAATCCGCTGCCGTTCTTCCAGCGTATAGTTGTCCTTGTTACTGTTCTGGGGTTTGCAGCGTTTTCGGAAGATCTTCATATCCACATCTTACAGCAGTTGTATTCGCCGCTTTCTATAAAAATAATACGCTCATATTTCCAAATGGAACGGTTCACTTGATAATGGAGCACACCAATCCGGAGGAGGATCGTTTTCGTCAACCTGAAAAGGAGCGTCTTCGGCAACCGGAGAAGAGGTTTATGGAACAGGCCGCCAAGGAAGTAGCAACACTTAAAAAAAAGCATGGAATCAGCATGCTTGTGGAACCGTTGATATTAGGCAAAGAGGCTGATGATGTAATGCTGGGAATGTTGTATGTATTTCGCAAATTGCCGCAAAAGTCTCCACAGGCAGTATGCACATTCAGAGAGAGTATACTGGAATTATGTGACAGCCATACCAATCAAGTGAGCAGTGCCTATTTAAAGGCAATCATTCAGGGAGCTTATTTTGAACGGATGGAACAAGTCTGGAATGGGCTATGCGGAACGGAACCGCTTGACATTTCAAAATTAACGCAGGTGGGAAATAATTCCGGTACGGAAATGTTACTTGGAATGTTAATAGCACTTCGTATTTGTTTAATAGTCACTTAATAATGTTCTGCATCATAGTCGAAATCCAACACTTTGCCGGTGTATGGATCGATCTCATAATCATACTCTTCTTGTTTGTAACCTCGAAATTCAACATCGTAATATTGATATCCGTCATCATATTCAAGGTTACTATGAATAAATGTTATCTGGTCAGCGTTTACTCCGGCGTGCTCGAGGGCAATCTTTTTAGCATCATTTTCCGAAATAGTACTTGTATTGTCGGTATTTTTTTGTGTACAACCACTGATCAGTAGACTTGATAAAGCGATTATAGTGATTATTGCTGTTTTGCGCATCTTACATCCCCCTTTTAAAAGATATTGTTTCCAATTTTATAAATAATATGAAAAATACTATTGCCAAATAAAGTAAAATGTGCTAAATTAATGTTCATGGAAATAAATATAGGCAGTTGAAGTTTTTAGGGGAATGGCGTATGCCTGCCGAAGGAGTAAAACTCTCAGGCGCCCGTAAGCGGGTGAGGACTAAGAATGGATGCAGCTCTGGAGAAGCTCAAATATGAGTACCGAAGGTGCAAGGTTGTATATGCAGCCGAATCTCTCAGGTAAAAGGACAGAGGATACATTTTGCAGATGATGCATGTTTTGTTTGCTATGATTTCTTTTTCGGAGCCGTTGATTTCAACTGTTCCGTTTTTTATTTATCAGAAGTAATAAATATAGTGGTTTCACCGGATAAAAATGTGAAATACAGAAAAGAGGTTATTATGCAGGCGTTTGAAAATGCACTTTACCCGATTGTGGTAAAAATCAATGAGTATTTATCCAGCTACATTCTTATTGTATTGTTAGTGGCAGTAGGTCTCTGGTACTCTATCAAGACACGATTTGTTCAGGTTCGTTATTTCAAGGAAGGTATGAAGAAAGTGTTCGGTAATCTGTCTCTTCGAGGCGGAAAGCAGCAGCAGGGTATGAGTTCTTTTCAGGCACTGGCTACTGCAATTGCAGCACAGGTAGGTACCGGTAACATCGTCGGTGCATCCGGTGCGATTTTAACTGGTGGTCCTGGTGCGATTTTCTGGATGTGGGTGATTGCTTTCTTTGGTATGGCAACCATTTATGCAGAAGCAACATTGGCACTGAAGACTCGTAAGGTGGACAAGGATGGTAATATTCTTGGTGGCCCTGTGTACTATATTACGACTGCATTTAAAGGCGGTTTTGGAAAATTCTTAGCCGGTTTCTTTGCAGTAGCAATCATTTTGGCGTTAGGTTTCATGGGATGTATGGTACAGTCCAACTCCATCGGTTCTACTTTTGAAACAGCATTTGGTATTCCGGCATGGGTAATCGGTATTGTACTTGTTGTTATCTGCGCAGTTATTTTCTTAGGTGGTGTACAGCGTCTGGCATCTGTTACAGAGAAGCTGGTTCCCATTATGGCAGCAATCTTTTTACTGGGTGGTGTGGTAATTCTGGTATGCCGTATTACTTATCTGCCGGCAACATTTGCTATGATCTTCCGTTATGCATTCCAGCCTCAGGCGATTGTGGGTGGTGCTTTTGGTGCAGCTTTGAAGGCAGCAATCAGTCAGGGTGCTAAGAGAGGTCTTTTCTCAAACGAAGCAGGTATGGGTTCTACACCTCATGCACATGCACAGGCAAATGTAGAACATCCTCATGATCAGGGTGTTGTGGCTATGGCTGGTGTGTTCATTGATACTTTTGTAGTTTTGACATTAAATGCATTGGTTATTATTTCTACTCTGTATACTGCAGATGGTCCTCTTGCTGAATGTGGTGCTGCAGCAGCAAGTACAGTGATTACAAAGGCCAATTTAGCACAGACAGCTTTCGGTACAGTTTTTGGCACTAATTTCGGTGCAATTTTCGTGGCAGTTTGCCTGTTTTTCTTTGCATTTTCTACGATTCTAAGCTGGAATATGTTTGGAAAGATCAATGTTATTTATTTGTTTGGCAAAAAAAACAGCAAGGTTTGTACCATCGTTTATACTGTGATTGCGTTGGTATTTGTATTCCTTGGTACACTGATGAGCAACGATCTGGTTTGGGAGTTGACGGATGCATTTAACTATCTGATGGTTATACCCAATGCCTTGGCACTGTTTGCACTGACCAAAATGGTAGTTGGATCTGTTCGTGAGATTGATGATAACAAGAAAAATAAGTAGTTTTATAGAATGAGTAATGCAGAGAATCCGGCAGAGATGCCGGATTTTTTGTGTTAAGGGATTTTTCTCTATAAAAATGTCGAATGAAATGATATAATAAATTTATAGTTGTATCACGAATCAAAAAACTTAGAAAGGAGCGTAGATACGCAATGAATGCAAAATATGATGCATTATTTACACCATGGCATATCGGTAATGTGGAGATCAAGAACCGCATTGTCATGTGTCCTATGGGTGGTACATCCCTCTTTGGGTGGATGGAATTAACCGGCTGTCATTTTGATAAAGAGGCAGCAAAGCTGTTTTTGGAACGTGCGGAGAATAATGTCGGCTTGATTATTACCGGTATTGCACCGGTGCGTGACACTATTTGGGGGAAATGGTTATGGCAGAATCCTAAAATGTTTAATGACTTGAAGGTATTTATGGATGAAATTCATAAAACCGGGGCAAAACTTTTTATCCAGCTGACTGCTGGTATGGGACGAAGCTGGGCAATTCCGGATATGGTGGCAAAATTACATAAAAATAAGGTGACGAAAGCCATTACCAAATTGGTCATTGATACGGATCATGAGCTGGCCAGCCCAAGTAGGTTGCCCAACAGATGGGATAATGAGATTATCTGCCCTGAAATGACGATAGAGCAGATTCATGAGATTATCGATGCATTTGCTAAAACAGCAGCTCTTTGTAAGGCAGCAGGTGTTGATGGTGTAGAAGTACATGCAGTGCATGAAGGATATCTTTTAGATCAGTTTACTATGGAATGGACCAATAAGAGAACAGACGAATATGGTGGTTCTTTTGAAAATCGTTATCGTTTTGCAGTGGAGATCGTTCAGGCGATTAAGGCGGCTTGTGGTCAGGATTTCCCGGTTTCATTGCGTTATTCCGTAGAATCTAAAGTAAAGGATTTTTGTGTTGGTGCAGTGCCTGGGGAGGAATATGTAGAAGCAGGCAGAAATATGGCAGAATCCGAGAAAGCAGCCAAATATCTGCAGGATGCAGGCTATGATATGCTCAATTGTGATAATGGTACATATGATTCCTGGTATTGGGCACATCCACCTATGTATATGCCTCAGAATTGCAATCTGGATGACGTGGCATATATCAAGAAATTTGTCACTGTGCCGGTTGTATGTGCTGGTCGAATGGAACCGGATGTGGGAGCGGAAGCAGTTGCAGAAGGCCGTATTGACGCAGTAGGTATTGCAAGACAGTTTCTGGTGGATCCGGAGTGGATTACAAAGATGATTGAGGACCGCTTGGAAGACATCAAGCCTTGTATCTGCTGTCACAATGGATGTTTTAATTTCTGTCATTATAAGGGACATGCAAATGATCAGGAGTTGACAGATTCCATGGGTCTGGCGCGATGTGCACTGACACCTGAAACCATGCAGTCTAAGAAATATAATATAAAGCCTGCAAAGAAAGTGAAAAATGTTGCCGTTATCGGTGGTGGCATCGGTGGTATGGAATCTGCACTGGTATTGGCAAAACGTGGTCACAAGGTAACCATATACGAAAAATCCGGAGAGCTGGGCGGTGTGTTCATCGCAGCGGCAGCACCTTCCTTTAAAGAGAAGGACCGGGAACTGATCGCATGGTATAGACGCGAGATTGCAAAATATCCGATAGAGGTGAAGCTGAATACAGAAGTGCAGGATCCGGCAGCGTTGCAGGCGGATGAAATCGTCATTGCCACAGGATCTGTACCGAACAGAATTCCTGTACCCGGAGCTGAGAAGGGGATACAGGCGATTGATTTTCTGTTAGGCAAGGCTGAAGTGGGAGAAAATGTTACAATTATCGGCGGCGGTCTAACAGGCTGTGAGATCGCTTATGAATTGTATCTTCAGGGCAAAAAGCCTACAATTGTGGAAATGAAGAATGATTTGATCGCAGTGAAGGGTGTCTGTTTGGCAAACTCCAGTTATCTGCGTGATTTCTTTAATGCCAATAAGGTTTCAGTACATTTGGAAACCAGTCTGAAGGAGATCACGGAGAATGGCGTTTTGGTAGCAGATAAGAGCGGAAAACAATTTACGATTCCGGCAGATTCTGTGATTCTGTCCGTGGGATATCGTCCTTCACCTCTGACCAATAAGGCCTCCAATATCCACATTGTGGGAGATGCCCGTAAAGTAGGCAACCTGCGTACTGTTATCTGGGGGGCGTGGGATGTATGTATGAAAATCTAAAAAGAAAGGGAGTGTTAAAAATGAATCTGACATCGCAGCAACAGGCGATTTTAGATGGTTCCCAAGGTGAAACCATGGCTAAAGTTTGGAAGACATTAGTAATGTATGGGGATACCTTTGGTGCTGATAAGATGGTGCCTGTAACTTCTGAATATAATCATTTGGTTACGTCTTTTGGACTGAAGATGATGACCCCTGTTTTTGATTTGATGCAGCAGTTGATTGACAATGGTGCTGTATCCGGTCAGCAGTTTTCTGTGGATCCTCGTCCGGTTGACAGGAATGTGCCGGCCAATTTTTTGCAGAATCTTGTGTTTAACAAATTCATGTATTCCACACAGGAGCAGTATGAAAGACAGCTGAAAGAATTGGGACTGGTGAATGAAGATGCCTTTACCTGTGCCTGTTATCTGGACCAGGTTGGCAACAAGCCCCGGAAAGGGGAAGTGCTCAGTTGGGCGGAGTCTTCTGCTGTTGTATATGCAAACTCTGTGCTGGGAGCTCGCTGTAATCGCAATTCCGGCATCATGGACATTATGGGATCAATTGCCGGTTATGTTCCGCATTTTGGTTTGCTGACGGATGAGGGACGCAAGGCAACCTGGATCATCAAGGTGGAGTGTAAAGAGAAACCGGAAGCACAGCTTTTAGGATCTGCTATTGGCATGAAGGTCATGGAAGATGTTCCTTATATCATTGGTATGAATCAGTGGCTGGGCACTGAATTGAATGATGAGAATTGTGCATATTTGAAGGATTTTGGTGCAGCCACAGCATCAAACGGTGCAGTGGGACTGTACCATGTGGAAGACTTGACTCCCGAAGCTAAGGAACAGGGAAAGGCTCTCGTTGCTGAAAATGCCAATGTTTATGTCATCGATGATGCAGAGCTGGAGCGTGTGAAGAAGGAATATCCGGTTATGTGGAAGAATCCGAATGCAGAACCAAAGCTTTGCTTTGTGGGATGTCCGCATATGAGCTTGCAGCAACTGAAGGATTGGACTGTAAATGTGGAAGAAGGGTTGAAAGCAAGCGGTAAAAATAAGGTGTTGATTCCTACCGTATTTACGACTGCTCCCGGTGTGAAAAAAGAATTTGAAAAGATGGAGTATGCTGTAAGATTAAAGAAGACCGGTGTGATTTTGAGCTGCATCTGTCCTCTTATGTATATGAATAATCCTTTATGCAAGAGTATGCCGGTCATGACATCATCCAATAAGCTGCGTACTTACACAACTGCCCGCTACTATACGGAAAGCGAGATCTTAGAGAAGATTACGAAGGGAGGCAACTAATCATGAAAGAATTCAAAGGACGTATCATAGCCCCCGGAACAGTTACAGCAGAAGCAGTGGTTTCTCACGGTGGATTTAACACATTGGCATCTCTTCAGGGAGCATTGCAGTTCGGAGATAAAAAAGCAACTTGCGGTGACCAGAACAATCCCGATCTTCATGGTAAAGAACTGGCGGGCAAAGCACTTTGCCTTCCCCAGACCATTGGTTCCACCACCGGTGGCCTGGTGCTGTATTGTGCATGTGCCATGGGACGCCAGCCGGCGTGTATGCTTTTTTCTAAGCCTATTGATTCTTTGGCAGCAGCAGGATCCATTTTGGCTTCTGTGTGGTGCCCGGATGTGAAAATGCCCGTTATCGACTCATTGGGAGATGAATTCTTGGATTATGTAAAACATGGAATGACGATTTCCGTGAAGGACGACGGAACCGTCTGTGTAGAGTAAACAAGAACGTATAATGAAGCTTTAAACAAAGAATCCCACAGAAGTTGTTATCTACTCTTCTGTGGGGTTCTTTGTGCGTTACACATTACTTGTCCGATTTTACTTAGGGCTCTTGTCATCTGTCAGTTCAACAATGTAGTCAATAGAAACGTTGTAGTGCTGAGCCAGAATGATAGCGTAAGAAAGAGGAAGTTCACGAATACCTTTTTCGTATCTTCTATAAACTTCTCTCTGACAATGCAGGATATTTGCAACCTGCTGCTGTGTTAAATCGCTGTCACGTCTTAAAGTCTCTAATCTTGGCCAATGCATAATGATGCCTCCTTTACCGATTCATATGGTTAACACAATATTAGCAAAAATATATAATATTGTCTTTAAAAAGCTGTCATACGGTTGGGGACATATTGTACATTGAAAAAAAAGCCAATATGAGATAAAATGTAGTAAATACTTAAGAGAGAATATTAAACATGAAGGTACGAAATATGTTAAAGAAAAGAGAACTATTGACAGGGATATTCAGTGCTATAACAGTAGCACTTATTTTGGGATTGTTTTATTGGCGTTGCGGTGTGTACTTTGAGACGAATGATGAGCGATATATGATACATATATTATCCGGCTCTATGACAGGAAGACCGGATCCCCATGTTGTGTATATGAATTATATATTAGGCGTGATTTTTTCAAGCTTATACACATTGACTACACAAGTTCCATGGTTAGGATTGTTTTTGATTGCCTGTTATTATATTTCGTATGTCTGCATTATGTATTGCTTGATGATGAAAGGAAGAAATATCATTGAGATCTGTGCATACTGGGTAACAGGCATATTATTTGTGTGCATGAATTTATATATTTTTTGTGAACTGCAATTTACAACAATAGCAGGAGTGTTGGCCATAACCGGTTACTTTTTATTAGTGCAGGACAGGAAAAAGAATATAGGATTGTTCTTTGTTTTTGAAGTACTTGCAATCTTTGTAAGGGACCAGTCTATGATGCTGGTGCAGCCCATGGGATTTGCAATATTAGCATGTGTTATTTTGAAGGATATTTGGACAAAACATAAAGATGTGAAAAGTGGCATAAAAGATATGACAAAATATGCAGGTGTGTTGTGTGGCGTATTTGTGATGGCATTTATAGGCAATTATGTAATAGGTGATTATGGTTCAACTGAATGGAAGGAATATGCAGCTTATAATGATTTAAATACGGATTTGTTTGATTATTATGGACGGCATTATGATGAAAAGATTGCGGAAATTCTGCAGAAGCACAATGTGACGGAGGCAGATTATCAATGTTTTATAAATGATTGGATGTGCATGAGCGAGATTGACAATAAATGTTTAATTGAAATCAGGGATTATGTACAGTCAAATTATGAAATCCAGCGCCAGAGCAGTATGGGTACTGTTTTGAAGAATACACTGTTGGAGTGTTACGGGAAAAATCCATCAGGATACAGTCTGCCGGCATATGATGTTTTTTTGACGTGTTCTTTACTATTTGTGTCAGTGCTGCTCATTTTGAAAAAGAAATACCATTATTTCCTTTGGATGATAGTGATAGAAGTAACAAAATTTGTACTAATGTTTTACTTGGTGTTCAAGGGCAGATATCCTCTTCGGGTAACCAGTATACTCATGTTTGCAGAATTACTGTTCCTTCTGTTTATTGTTCAGCAAACTGGCATGATTTTAGGAGGAAAAGTGTGGAAAAAGGTAGTATTACTTGGATGTACCGTTTTGCTGCTGAAGGATGTATTGCATCGTGAAATTTTTGTTTACTGGGATGTAAGAAAAAGCCATATTGCAAAAAGTGAGTATACGGCATCGATAAATGAACTTTTTGATTATTGGAATAAAGATGAATGTGGATACCTTTTGGATACAGGTATTGTAATGTTTTATACAGGTGAAGTGCTTGATACAAAGTGGCACGGCAGGCAGTCATTTTTGTGGTGCGGCGGTTGGTTTTACAATAGTCCTACAATGTATGAAGCGGAAGAAAGATATTTGGAGCAATATGACCATGAGCTAAAGACTATTGTAAGAGTATATGATGGGAAGATTGATATGCATGTATTAGACAGGTTGCGTGAGTGTGGAATAGAATATAAATTGAGTGACACAGTGCAATTGACAAATGGAGAAAAGTATAATGTATATATGTTAAAGAGAGTAAACTAAGAGATGATCTCAGGAGGAAAGCGATGATCACGATGGAGAATGTATGTAAATCGTACAAGATTGCAAAACGAAACGCAGGATTTAAAGAAGCATGTAAAGCACTTTTGCGTAGAGAGTACGAGGAAGTTCACGCTCTCAGAGATGTAAGTTTTACGATAAATGACGGTGAGATGGTGGGTTACATTGGACCCAACGGAGCAGGGAAAAGCTCCACAATTAAAATCTTAAGCGGAATATTGACCCCTGACAGTGGTCAGTGCCTTGTTGACGGACGGGTTCCCTGGAAGAATAGGATACAGCATGTGGCACAGATCGGTGTGGTGTTTGGGCAAAGGTCCCAGCTGTGGTGGGACGTTCCGGTCATAGACTCCTTTGAATTATTAAAGGATATCTATTCCATTTCAGAGCATACATATCGCTTAAATTTAGAGGAATTAACGGAATTGCTGAATTTAGAGGAATTGCTGCGTACACCGGCAAGGCAACTGTCTTTGGGACAGCGTATGCGTTGTGAGGTTGCTGCGTCGCTGTTGCACAGTCCAAGAATTCTCTTTTTAGATGAACCTACCATCGGGTTGGATGCGGTGTCCAAGTTAGCTGTACGGGAGTTTATCAAAAAGCAGAATGAGGTTCACGGCACAACAGTGATTTTAACAACCCATGATATGCAGGATATTGAGGCACTTACCAATCGTATTATTCTGATCGGGAAGGGGCAGATTTTGATGGATGGCACGCTGAATGATATTAAGAAGGGTGATGCCAATATTGATGAGACGATTGCTGAGCTTTATCGCACTTATGACATTTAGGAGGTGTGGCATGAAGAAGTATTGGTCTTTTTTCAGGCTGCGTTTTTCCATGGGCCTGCAGTATCGGACGGCGGCGATCGCCGGCATGGTAACACAGTTTTTCTGGGGTGGCATGAACATACTTGTGTATCGGGCATTTTATGAGTCTGATGCGGCGGCATTTCCTATGACTTTGGAGGCAACATGTTCTTACATATGGCTGCAGCAGGCTTTTTTGGTGCTGTTTGCGGCTTGGCTTATAGAACACGAGATTTTTGATAATATTATGAACGGCAACGTAGCCTATGAGTTATGCCGTCCCATCAGTATTTACAATATGTGGTTTTTTAGAAGTGTGGCAAATCGACTGTCACGGGCAATGCTGCGCTGTGTGCCTATATTAGTATTTGCGTCCTTTTTGCCAAATCCTTTTGGTATCAGTATGCCTGCCAGTCTGCGGCATTTTGGATGGTTTTTGCTTGCCATGCTGTTGGGCTTTTTGGTAACCGTATCCTTTTTTATGGTGATTTATGGTTTAACCTTCTTTACCATTTCTCCCAGCGGCCTTCGAATATTGATTACTTCAGTGGTGGAATTTTTTGCCGGAGCCATTATTCCCATACCATTTTTTCCGGAAAAGGTGCAGAGAGTGCTGGAAATACTGCCTTTTGCATCTATGCAGAATGTACCCTTGCGGATTTACAGTGGCAGTATGACGGATGAACAGATGATAAAGGCGGTTGTGTTGCAGTTTGTCTGGTTGATCGTTTTGGTAATCATCGGCAAGCTTTTATGTAGATTTGCGGAAAAGAAAGTGGTGGTGCAGGGAGGTTAAAATAAATGAGTAGAGTCGTAAGTGGATTGCGTTTGTACATGCATTATGTAGCAATTAATGTACGCAGTACCATGCAGTACAAGGCATCTTTCTTTTTGATGGTAATGGGTCAGCTGCTGACATCCTTTAGTGCTTTTTTTGGAATTTATTTTATGTTCCAAAGATTCAATAGTGTGAAGGGATATACATACAGTGAAGTACTTTTGTGTTTCTCTATTGTGTTGATGGAGTTTTCACTAGCAGAAATGTATGCCAGAGGGTTTGATATGTTTGCCGGAATGGTCAGAAGAGGGGAATTCGATCGCATTATGGTGCGTCCGAGAGGCGAGATTCTGCAGGTCTTGGGCAGCAGGTTCGAGATCACAAGAATCGGCCGTATGTTTCAGGCGATTATCACATTTATATATGGTATTTTCAGCAGTGGTGTGGAGTGGACCTTCACAAGAGTGCTGACGGTTATTTTTATGTTGATCGGGGGAAGCGTGTTGTTTACAGGACTGTTTCTGATTTATGCAGCATTGTGTTTCTTTACGCTGGAAGGATTGGAGTTTATGAATGTGTTTACGGATGGTGGCAGGGAGTATGGCAAATATCCCATTGACGTGTACGGGAAGCGTATGATGCAGTTTGCAACGGTGATTATTCCTTACACTCTGGTACAATATTATCCACTGCAGTATCTGCTTGGCAGGACAGATAATCCGGTATATATTTTCATGCCACTGTTGGCGATTTTGTTCATTATTCCTTGTTATTTGGTGTGGCGATTCGGGGTGAGACATTATAAGTCCAGCGGATCGTGAGGTGGCATGGCTTTTCTGATTTTTCAGATTTGTTTTTGATGGCAGAATATGTTACACTAAAAGAAAAAGTTGACTGGATGACATTGACGAGAGGAAAAATAGAATATGAAGAAATATGATTATTTAGTAGTGGGGGCAGGATTGTTCGGGGCCGTATTTGCACACGAAATGAAGAAGGCAGGAAAGCGTTGTTTCGTAATAGATAAAAGGAAAAATATCGGCGGTAACATTTATACAGAAGAACAGAATGGCATTCAGGTGCATATGTACGGTGCACATATATTCCACACCTCTGATAAAAAGATATGGGACTATGTGAATCAGTTTGCACAGTTTAATCATTATATCAATTCACCTATAGCAGTGTACAAAGATGAACTGTATAATTTGCCATTTAATATGAATACCTTTAGTAAAATGTGGGGCATAAAGACTCCGGCGGAGGCAAAAGCGATTATTGATAAGCAATGTGAACAAGCGAGAGTGGAAAATCCAAAGAATGTGGAAGAGCAGGCCATGTCGCTGGTAGGAAGAGATGTCTATGAAAAACTGATCAAGGGTTATACCGAAAAGCAGTGGGGAAGAAGCTGCAAAGAACTTCCTGCATTTATCATCAAACGTCTGCCCGTTCGATTTACTTATGATAACAATTATTTTACAGATCCTTATCAGGGAATTCCCAGGGGGGGATATACCCGGATTATTGAGAAACTCCTGGAAGGTACAGAGGTACAGTTGGGCATTAGTTATAGGGAGTTCATAGAGCAGAATACAGTAGTGCGGGAAGGTGCAGCCAATGGAAAGGAAAGCGCTGCAGACGGGATTGTGTATGATAAGGTTCTTTACACCGGCATGATTGATGAATACTTTAATTACAAATTGGGAGAGCTGCAGTATCGCTCCCTGCGGTTTGAGCATGAAATTATGGAAAACTGTGACAATTATCAGGGAAATGCAGTGGTGAATTATACAGAGCGGGAGATTCCATATACCAGAATCATTGAACACAAGCATTTTGAGTTTTCTTCATGTCCAGGCACCATTATTACCAGAGAATATCCAAGTACATGGCAGAAGGGGAATGAGCCTTATTATCCGGTCAATGATGAACGCAATAATGCTTTATTTGCACGGTATCAGGAGCTGGCTGATGCAGAGAAAAATGTGCTCTTTGGCGGACGACTGGGACAGTACAAATATTATGATATGGATAAAGTAATCGCCGCAGCACTTCAGATGGCAGCGGAGGAATTATAAAAGGGAGCTTATGCTCCCTTTCTACTTCAAAAATCCATTCACAATCTGTGCCTCTGCCTCAGCTTCTGTCAATCCTAAGGTCATCAGCTTGATGATCTGTTCACCGGCAATTTTGCCGATGGCAGCTTCGTGGATCAGTTCTGCATCCAGATTATTTGCAGTAATTTCCGGAACTGCACTGATCTTTGCATTGTCCATAATGATGGCGTCACATTCGGAGTGCCCCGCACATTTGTTGTTGCCGTTGATCTTGGCTAAGAACAATTGTCTGGAATCATCCTTGGCAACGGCACGGGAAATGATATTGGCGCTGGAGCCATAACCGTTCAAATCCACAGTGAAGTCAGTCTCAGCATACTGTTTGCCGTGAGTCATCAGTTTTTCAGTAACGATAATCTTGGCACCGTCTGCTAAAGTTGCTTTTGTTACACGCCTGGTAGAGTCTACTCCCCGGATCTGTACCGTTTCCATTTCCATAAAGCTATTTTCTGCCAATTCAACAATCGTTTCCGGATTCATAATGCGTTCACCGGTGCCTTCACCGCTGCCGTAATGTTTCTCTACATATTTTACATGAGAATTTTTGCCGATAAAAAAACTGTGGATGCCGTCATGCTTGGACATCTGATCTCCGCCGTTGTGAATACCGCAGCCAGCAACAATGGTGACATCACAATCTTCACCGATATAGAAGTCGTTGTAGACCATTTCGGTAAGGCCGCTCTGGCTCAGGACTACGGGGATGTGTACACTTTCTTTTTTTGTGCCGGGTTTGATGATGATATCAATTCCCTGTTTATCTTCCTTGGTTACGATATCAATGTGTGCAGTGCTGTTTCGGGAAACAGAAGCACCATTGGAACGGATATTGTATGCACCCGCCGGAACTTCATGGAGTCCGGCAATTTGTTCTAATAATGTTTTTTGAATTTCATCCATTGTCGGACCTCCTAACTCTGAACTTCCTGATAGAATTTGCAGCTGCCGGTACCGTTTAAAAGCTCCGGTAATATTTCTGCTTTGGTTCCATGGGACTTGACATGCCCTTCAGCAATCACGACAATTTCATCTGCAATGTTCAGGATACGTTCCTGATGGGAGATGATGATCAGAGATTTCTGCTGGTTGTGCAGGTCCTCAAATACCTTGATCAGGTTGTTGAAACTCCACAAGTCGATACCCGCTTCCGGTTCATCGAAGACGGAGAGAGGAGTATTTCGGGCTATAATGGTAGCAATCTCAATTCGTTTCAGTTCACCGCCGGAAAGACTGCCGTCCACATCACGATTGATGTAATCCCGTGCACAAAGTCCTACTTTGGAAAGAAACTCACAGGCCCCTGCTGTAGAGATGGCATTGCCCGCAGACAGTGTAATCAGATCTCGTACCTTGATGCCTTTGAAACGTACCGGCTGTTGGAAGGCAAAGCTGATGCCTGCTTTAGCACGTTCGGTAATGGACATATTTGTAATATCCAGGCCGTTAAAAAGAATCTGACCGGATGTGGGTTTTTCGATACCCATAATCAATTTCGCAAGGGTAGATTTGCCACCGCCGTTAGGCCCCGTAATAGCCACGAACTTGTGGTCATCAATGGTTAGATTTATATTTTTGATAATTTCTTTTTTGGAAGAAGAACCTTCAACCTGAAAAGAAAGATTTTTCAGTTCTAACATCGTTATCCTCCTGTAATGCAACACTTTGTATAGTATAGCACATTTTTGGGAAATATTACAATTAAAATATTTTAAAAAAATTGAAAAAGGGTATTGACTTTTATATTGGCATGGTTTAAAATACATCATGTTGCAGGTGATAAACCTCATAAATGTGCGTTTAGCTCAGCTGGATAGAGCGTTTGGCTACGGACCAAAAGGTCGGGAGTTCGAATCTTCTAACGCACAGTATAAAAAACCTCGTAAACTTCGGTGTTTGCGAGGTTTTTGCTTTTCTGTGGAAATTGTTCTTTTTAGTTAAAATAGGCAAATGGTTAACATTTGGTTAACGTTAATTTTTATGCTTTTTTAGTCAATAAATTATCTAAAGCGACTGCTGCCTGTTCATCCAGCTTCTGCAGAGCATGACTGTAAATATCCATGGTAGTGCTGGTCTGAGCATGACCTAACCGGTTAGATACTGTTTTTACATCCACGTTCTGACTGATCAGAAGAGTGGCAGAAGTGTGCCTTAAGCCATGCAGTGGAATGTCTGGTAATTTATCCTCTTCACGGCAGCAGGATTCATTGTATCTACGGATGATGCGCTTGAATGTGTTGTATGGCGTATCCGGATACATTTGCTTACCATTCCATTGAATGAATATATAGTTGCTGCCTTCCCACTGAGTACCGATTGCAAGCCGGTAATGCAGCTGCTCCTTGCGGTATGCTTTTGCCAATGTCATGACAGAAGCCGGTACCGAGATTTTTCGGATCGAGGTTCTGGTCTTGGGTGCCTTGGTCTCAGGTTTACCATTCACAAGACTGGTGCTCTTGGTAACATGGACAGAGTTATCTGTAAAGTCCAGATCGGACCATTCCAGGGCAATCAGTTCCCCACGGCGCAGGCCGCAGAAGATAGCCAACTGGAAGAATAACTTATACTGTGTAGGGATCTTTCTGGTTTCGCTGTAATCTGCCACATGATACGTTTTGCCGGTATCATCCATACGATCATGTGCTTTGCAGGTAGTAGTGAAATCTTTGCTCAGAAGGCTCAGGAAGGTCTCTGTTTGCTCTATGGTAAAGTATTTAATCTTATCCCTGGCAGCCTCCTGTTTGGGCGGCTCAACACGATCACAAGGGTTATCTGTGACGATGTTCCACTTGACGGCAGCAGTATATATACCACTGATGACATTATGGACGTGTTTTATCGTCTTGGCTGCATAGCCACCTTCCTTACCGTCATAGCGTTGCTGAGCCATTGTGTTGTAAATTTTGTTCAGATGCGCAGGAAGCACCTTAGAGAGCTTCAGATGTCCGATTACCGGGATAATATGCAGTTTCAGCAAATGCCTGTATAATTGGATTGTGGAGGCTTCCAGATGCATCTCAGCATAGTCCTTAAGCCATATTTCAGTAAATGCCTGGAAGGTCAGCTTTTCACCCTGCAGATATTTGCCGGATTTGACTTTTTCCTCAAATTCAAAAACGAACTTCTCCAGAGCTTTCTGGTTTTGTTTTTCAGTCCTTGCCGGATCCGGTGTGAAGGTGGTGGTCTCGATGATCTGCTTTCCTGTACAATCCCTGCCGTTGCTGACAGAGATCCTGTAAGAGTTGTTTCGTTTTGTGATGCTTGCCATGGTATCAATCTTCCTTTCTTGCGACGTCGCAATTCAGTTGGTGACAATATGTCACCGGCTTACTGCTCCTGAAAATGGGCATAAAAATGCCCGGAAATCGTATTTTTTGTTGATAATTTCCCGGGAAGATGATACAATTCAATTGTTAGGTTGATGTATCGGGTTCTTCCCGGTGTATCAGAAACCGCCTTGGTGTTGGTAGCACTGGGGCGGATTTCTTTAATGTTTGGTATACAGAAAATTTCTGTATTTTGTTGCAAAAAGTACGTGAATGACGTATAATATACTTAACAAGACAGCCGGAAGGTGAATGCACCTCACCCGCTCCGGCGAAAACAGTAACTAAAAATAGTCGTCAGCTTTTCCAGGGCAGGACGGCTATTTTTTATGCGTCAAACTCAGAATGGCTACAATAAGCATTGCAACACCCAGAATGATCTGAAATTCCTCGTATGTATTCATAAGGCACCACCCCTTTCCACAAGACTCGGAACGGGATGGGAGCACGTCCCCCGGCTGCCCGGTTAAGTATATTATGTTGTCAAATTATAATTAGCGAGAAGGTTTTAATGCATTACTTAAAAGGGATATCATCGTCCCCTGTATAACCAGGAATGTGTTTTAATTCTGTTACGCGGTTTATTGCTTCTCTCTTACCATGAGCATTTAATTTGTGAAACTCATTAAGAAGTTTTTGGTCGGATATAAGAACCCCGTCTATAACAAAGACACCATCAGGATAGTCCATAGTTATATTTTTTATATTTTCATGTTCTTCATTTGCTTTATGAAAAGCATATACTCTGTCAGTATATCCTAATAATTCTTGTTCTGTAACCTCAAGAACCCCTGCTATTTTAGAAATCATTTGTATTGATGGCTCACGTTTTTCGTTTTCCCAGTTATAAATGGCATTCTGAGAAACGTTTAAAGCAGCAGCCAACTCCTTTTGTGTAATTTGTCTTTGGGTTCTTAGTTCCTTTAATCTACGTGCAAATTCTGGCATATACACACCTCCTCGTACTGTAGATAATAGCAAAACGGTGTAAAAATTTCAACTCCTTATTGACAATATAGCATAACGGTGTTATGATGTCAATGACAAAACACCGAAATGGTGTATTATGGAGGTGAGTAAATGAAACTTAGCAGAGATAAAATTAATATCTGTATGGCAAGAAAGAAGATGACTGTTCAGATGCTTGCTGATAAGTATGGTGTGAGTCGTGCAAGAATCAATGTGTTACTGAATCAGCGTGAGTTATCAACAGTTGCTGCCGGTCGTATGGCAGAAGCCTTGGAAGTGGATGTAGCAGAAATTATGGAGCAATAAGCTGTGACAATTTGTCACGATTTGAATTGCGACATCGCAAAAAAGAGGGAGTGTGAAGAGGTGCTATATACATACCGGATTGTAAAAGAAAACTATGTGAATGGTGAAAGAGGGAAGCGGACCAGAATCATTCACAGATACGAACCGTTGACAGTAAACGGTCTTTATTGTCATCTGGGAAGTGGGCTAACAGGATTCTGGCGGGTTTTGGAGCTGGTATCAACTGAACCGTTAGAAGATTGAGAAAGGAGAAGCACATGAGGTATCGAATAGAATATGCTTTTGGAGGATATTGTAGTTTTGTCAAAGGTAGCAAGAACCTAATCGAAGAATTAAAGAGACTAAAGCATGAGATGATTGCTGACATTAGAAAAGAGTATAAAAGTGGCGTATCTGATTCGGTGATGGACGTTTATGGAAAGTATTTAAGGAGGTAAGGGATCATGACAATACCGACAATGGTAACTATCAGTGAGGCAGCAGCACAGACGGGACTTAGCTACAACTATTTACGCAATCTGTGCCTGCAGAACAAGATTATACATGTTCGGGCAGGGCGTAAGCGGCTGATCAATCTTGGGAAATTGATTGAATTTTTGAACCAGGGGGATTCAGCAAATGAGTAAAATTGAAATGTTGCACCGGTGCAACATCAGGGGAAAGGCGGCGTTACATGGCAAATAGAAGGATGTTCAGTTTGGATGTGGTGGGGTCTGATAAATTTTTAGATATGCCGGCTACTGCACAGTGTCTCTATTTTCATTTAGGTATGCGTGCGGATGATGATGGTTTTATATCATCTCCAAAGCAATTAATCAAATCTATTGCCTGTACCAATGGTGATTTAAAAACACTCGCTGAAAATGGTTATATCATACCATTCAACAGTGGAATAATCGTTATAAAACACTGGAAACAGAATAATTATCTAAGGTCGGACAGATACAAAAAGACCCGGCACATTCAGGAAAAATCACAATTATTGATAATTGATGATGAATATGTTTTGTCAACCGATGGTATACCAAATTCTGACACATGGTATACACAGGATAGTATAGGTAAGGATAGTATAGTAAAGGATAGTATAAATACTATATGCTCGGAGACAGAAGAATCTGCTCCGAACCGAAGCGGAATCCTGCTGCCGTTAAACGATAAAACATTTTACAATGTTCCGCTGGATAAGATTTCCATGTGGGAAGAAACGTATCCGGCTGTTGATGTGATGCAGGAACTTAAAAAGATGATCGCATGGTTAGATGCAAATCCTACGAAAAGGAAAACCAGAAGAGGTATCTGCAAGTTTATTAATAACTGGCTTTCAAAGGAACAGGACAGAGGCGGTAAATATCAGCCTGGCAGCAGGCAGCAGGACTATAAGCAGTCGAAACCAAACAGTTTTAACCGGTTTGAGCAGAATCAATATGATTTTGACGAATTAGAACGTCATCTGCTGGGTGATGGGAAAGGAGAAGGTACATAACATGTGGAATTACAGATGTGATAATTGTGGCTGTTATTTGGATCCTGGGGAAGGACGTTTATGTGATGACTGCCGGGAAAAAGAGGAGCAAGAAGAGAAAAATGCCCTTATCAGTGCGCCAACACCGACAAGGGCAAGCACAGCCGGAGCCGCATATAAACCATGTATATTTTAACACGGCTTTCCGGAGAAAGGAAGAAAAATGTTTGAAATTATTGATGAAAGTATAAGATTAGCCAGTTGTTCAATCGCAGATCTGACATCTCAGGAAGTGCAAAGTATTTTGAACAGCTGGGAACCAGGAACGCCAATTGGAACGCTGACGTTGTACTACGATAGAAGTAGGCACATGATCGTCCTGAATCGGGATAATAAAGATTATAACTTGTATAAAGAGGCTGTACTGGCATATCTGCAACTTGATTCTGAGGAACGTCAAGAAGTGGGGGGAAGATTTCCAGCATTGCAATGCAGGAAGCTCTTGGAGTTGTTAAAAATGCTATTGAGCAGATGGAGATTGATAAGGAAATATTCATGGCGAAAGAAAATCGATTGTGGCACGCACCGCATAAGGTATTTGGTGTACTGAGCGGCATAGCTGATAAAGCTGGTTATAATGCATATGCACTTAATTTGGCTTTTCGCTATGGAGTGATATGTGGAAAGCGAGAAGAACGTGCAAGAAGAAAGAGAGGATTAAGCAAATGTTAAATTATCCAGTTGTGGGACATGCAAAGACAAGTATAGGAGAGATCATCCCGATTTTAGACATACCAATGATGTCGGATGAAAGATGGGAGCAGTTGGCCAGAGAAAATGCAGTACATAATTACCGTCGTGAAAATGGTTGTGAGCCTGAGAGCATTGAGGAAGCCGTACATTGGCAGCGTGAGTGGCTTGTTGCACGAGAAGTAGATGAAATTTAAATTTAACATGATTTATCTGGAGCACTGATATGCACCGGATAGGAAAGGTAAAGTGATGAAATTATTAAGAGATTATCAGTTAAAGGATATCATTATTTCAGAGGATTTTAAGGGCACTCAACCCAGCAATAAAAAGATGGAGAAGGTTGAACAAGATTACCTTCAGAGCGGAGCACTGCCTGTGAATATAATCATTAATGACGATAATGTGCTTATTGATGGTTATATTACTTATCTGCTGGCTGTAAAGCATGGAATACAGCGAGCTGATATATATCAAGGCTATATAGAGATGATAGAGGCTTTTCATTGTGCAGGCAGTAAGAAGTGCTATACATGGCGAGTACCCATTTTATTGGCCAGTAAGATAATGCCAGGGGATCGAGTTCTCGTTCCAAATGTGGCAGGAGCACGGACCGTTAAGGTCGAGAGAGTAATCCGTCAGCAGTATCCGAATCAGAAGCTGGGGAGAAAACCTGTATTTAAAAAATGTTAAAGGTGAGGGACTGACCATGGATTTAAATATAGTGAATTTGATTCATATCGGAGATAGGGTTGTCGATCAGGATGATTTAAGTCCGGAAGAACTAAGAGAAATTCGAATAGGTTTAAATGTTCAGGCACTGACTCCGTTGGGGTATGTCCTTGCCTCCAAGGAAGGTAATTGTAGAGAAAAGAAAGGCGGTGCTTAGTTGAGGACGGTGTGGGATAGAGGTACATAGAAACCAGAACTATTTATGCATAGATGAAAAATAGAAGGAGAATGAGATATGGCAATAAGAATGTTAGAATTGGCCGAGCAGAAAAGGCAAAAAGAAATGCTGCTGGAAAGCAAAAGGGAAGAGCGCAGAGCATTGTATCATGAAAGAAATAAGCTTGAAGACAAAATTAATTCTGTTGATGAGAATACAACAGATGAAGAGAAAGAAAAGTTGGAAGCACAGGTTGATGATTATGCTGCGAAAGCGTCTAAGTTGGAAGAGGAGATTGCTGCAGCAGAAAAAGAGTTGGAAGAAATCACTAATAAGATGTCTGAGGAAGAAGAGCGGTCTCGTTCTGCAACAATACTCAAATCTAAGGTAGTAAAAAGCGAACAGAATGAAAGGATTTATAAAGGTATGGAAAATATTATTTTTAGGAACAATGACAGTTTTTTTGAAAGAAGTAAATTTTCAGGGGAAGATATGCAGTTAAATCTGGGGAAATATGTCAGAGGTATGGTAACAGGTAAGTGGAATGATGCAGATGTAGAAAAACGAGCAATGCTTACATCTGGTGCCAGCTCCTTAATTCCTGCACCGTTATATACAAATATTGTGGATAAGGCAAGAAATTTGAGTATTTTCACAGCTGCAGATGTTCCGGTAGCATCAATGGAAACAAACAATTTAAGAGTCGCAAAAATAAAAGAGGATTTAAAAGTTGGTTTCAAGAAGGAAGGAGAAGTAGCAGAAGAGAGTACACCTCTTGAGCTCGAAGGTATTACTCTTCAAGCTAAAACAATCTATGGATATGCATATGTATCCCTCGAAGCAATTGAGTCAGCAGAAAATCTTGAAAACATTTTATATAATTCCTTTGGTGCAGCTGTTGCAGAAGGAATTGATAAGGCAATGATTTATGGTGTGTATTCAGGAACTGAATATCAAAATTATGCACCAGCAGGCATATTTAATAATGCTGATATCAATATTGTTACAGCGACTGATTCAAATTATGATGAGATCATTAAAGGTATTGGTAAAGTGAAAGCTGCAAATGGAATGCCCACAGCCCTGGCAGTCAATGCAGCTACAGAAGAGGCACTTTCTCTTTTGAAAGATCAGAGTGGTCAGTATATTACACCACCAGCTGCTTATACATCTGTTAAGCGGATTGTATCTAATCAGATGGCATATAATGAAACAACAGGAAGCGATCTTTTGGTATTTGATCCTAATGCGCTACTTATTGGAATTCATAATGGAATTAATATCAAAGTATTTGACGGTGATACAGAATGTGTTAAGCGTGGCTTAGTATGCTTCAGAGTAATGGCAATGATAGACTGTGCAGTGCTTCAGCCTAAGCACATCTGTAGAATTAAGGGATTTGGAAAAACTGCATAAGATGAATTATCAACAAGGCATCTGAAAAGATGCCTTGTTTTAATGTTAGTACGGCAGCAGTAACTATAACAACATCAAGGGAAAATAATGGTCACATTAGAGTAAGGACTGCAATCGGATTAGTCTATACAATTCTTGTCACAACAAGATGCATCCAGAAAAAGGCGGTAAGCGGTGGAAATAATAATCCCCCCGGGGTCTGGGGTTATGAATTAACCCAAAAGGGACCGGCGAGGGTAGCCTTTTCCATCTCGATGCAAAAAAATAAAAAGGGGGGAAAGTATGCATTGAGAAGAATTGCGAAACAGCAATTTATGTAGTAAATATGCGAAAAAATGAATTTTGAGAAATTAGAAAGCTAAATAAGAAGTGAGGTATTTTGGTTAACATTTGGTTAACAAAGTTATAGAAAATAGCTCAAAATAATGCCAAACTATAAAAACACACAAGCAAAGAAATACCGTAAAATTAACAAAAATCGATGTTGCTGGCAAATATAAAGCGTGCGAACCTTACCTACGGACCAAAAGGTCGGGAGTTCGAATCTTCTAACGCACAGTGAACCCCACAAGCAGTTGCTTGTGGGGTTTTTGAATGTAAAGGATAGTGCATGTGTGTAGTGTATTTTATAAAAAGTTTAGAATCCCTTAAGAGCAGAAATATTTACTGAACTGTCGGTGCATGATATAATTAGCGCAGATAATCGATAGAACAGATGAGGGAGATTATTTTTGATATATGACAAAATATGATTTTTTAGATAGGTTAAAACTTGCACTGAGCGGTAAGGTTTCTGCCACGCTGATTCAGGAAAATATGACTTATTACAGCGAATATATTGATACACAGATACGTATGGGGAGAAGTGAGCAGGAGGTTATGGATATGCTTGGCGATCCCAGGTTGATTGCAAGGACGATCGTGCAGACGAATGGTACGGAAACAGCAGAGGAAGCTTCTTATCGTGAGAGTACATCCTATGATGATACAAAGTATAACAGTGAAAATTATCGCAATGAGGTTAAGGTCAGGAACATGCCGGGGTGGTTATGGACGGTTATTGTGATTTTGATTGTTGTATGTGTGATCAGTTTTATATTCTCCTTGGTCTCATTCCTGCTTCCTTTTGTATTGCCGGTATTGATCGTATTGTTTTTTGTGAAATTATTTAGAGACTGGTTAAATTAATGAATAAATTATGAAGAGATGCAAATACTACTCCTGTAACCAGTCAACTAACAGGAGGAAAGAAAAATGCCTAATAACAATAACAGCAGAAATGCGAATAACAACAACTCAAACAACATGAACAACTCAAACAACTGCAAGGACAGCACCAGAAACGCACAGGACAGAACCGGTGGCAGCAAGAACAACTCTCAGAACAACTCAAAGAATTACTCTGAGAATAATTCACAGAACAGTTCTAGAAACAACTACTAAAAATTATGGGGATATCGCTCAGCGGTATCCCTATTTACATAAAAAGGATTTGCATGTATAATTATATTAGTGTTTTGTGGGCAATTGAAAATCTTGAATAGAAAGAGGAATTATGAGGAAATTTGAACTGATCGCACCTTGCCACTTTGGGATGGAAGCGGTATTAAAAAATGAGATCATTGAATTGGGTTACGATATCACAGAGGTGGCGGATGGACGTATTACCTTCTGGGGAGATGAGGAGGCACTTTGCAGGGCTAATATATTCTTGCGCACGGCAGAACGTATCTTGATTAAAATAGGAAGATTCCATGCGGAGACTTATGAGGAGTTATTTCAAGGGACAAAAGAGCTGCCCTGGGAAGATTATATTCCTAAGAATGGTAAGTTCTGGGTGGCAAAGGCAGCAAGTATAAAAAGTAAGCTTTTCAGTCCGTCAGATATTCAGAGAATTATGAAAAAAGCTATGGTGGAGAGTCTGAAGGAAGTGTATGGTATATCCCAGTTCCCGGAGGATGGTGAAAGCTTTCCCATCAGAGTTTTTTTGATGAAGGATGAAGTGACGGTAGGGCTGGACAGTACCGGTGATTCCCTGCATAAAAGAGGGTACCGAAAGCTCACAGCAAAGGCACCCATTGCAGAAAATCTGGCAGCGTCTCTGATCATGCTGACACCCTGGAGAGGTGATCGTATCCTGGTGGATCCTTTCTGCGGAAGTGGAACTTTTCCAATTGAAGCGGCTATGATGGCAGCAAATATGGCCCCGGGCATGAACCGCAGCTTTACAGCTGAGAACTGGGGACATATCATAAAGAAGAGAAACTGGTATGATACACTGGATGAGGCAAACGAAATGGTGGATTTATCCGTGCAGCCGGACATTCAGGGGTATGATCTGGATGAACGTATGGTAGCGATTGCCAGAGAAAATGCAAGATTGGCAGGGGTGGATAAACTGATTCATTTTCAGAAGAGAAATGTGAAGGATTTGAGTCATCCGAAGAAGTATGGATTTATCATTACGAACCCACCATATGGCGAGCGACTGGAGGATAAGGCGGATCTGCCAGCTTTATATAAAGTAATCGGGGAGCGATATCAGGCATTGGATTCCTGGAGCATGTATTTGATTACTGCGTATGAGGATGCGGAAAAAGATATCGGGCGTAAAGCGGACAAAAATCGCAAGATTTATAATGGTATGATGAAAACATATTATTATCAGTTTATGGGGCCCAAGCCACCAAAAAAGAGTAAATAGAAGAGGAAAACAAAATGGAGCTTAAGAAAATCGTCTTTGCCACAGGCAATAAGGGTAAAGTAAAAGAAATACAGATGATTCTGGCGGATCTGGGTGTGGAAGTCACCACCATGAAAGACGAAGGTATTTATGTGGATGTGGAAGAGAATGGTGTTACATATGAAGAAAATGCCATGATTAAAGCCAGAGAGGTTGCAAAATATACGGATGCAATTGTAATGGCAGATGATTCCGGCCTGGAAATTGATTATTTGAATAAGGAACCGGGCATTTATTCTGCAAGATATATGGGTGAAGACACCTCCTATCGGATAAAAAACAGCAACTTGATCAATAGATTGACAGATGTACCCGATGAACAGCGTACGGCACGATTTGTCTGCGCTATTGCAGCAGTTTTGCCGGATGGTAAAGAGTTGACTACAAGAGGCATTATTGAAGGTCGTATCGGCTATGAAGAAAAGGGTGAGAATGGTTTTGGATATGACCCCATTTTTTATGTGCCGGAATTCGGAAAAACAACAGCAGAATTGACAGAAGAGGAAAAGAACAAGGTCAGCCACAGAGGCCGTGCGTTAGAAATCATGAAAGAGGAATTAAAGAAGTATGCGGATACTGATTGTCAGTGATACACACAGGATGAATCGAAACTATCTGGAATTGGTAGAGAGGATGCAATCTTTAGATCTTATCATTCACTGTGGGGATGTGGAAGGCAGTGAGTATACTTTGAAGGAAGCGGCACCTTGTCCGGTCATGATGATTGCAGGAAATAATGATTTCTTCTGTCAGCTGCCCAGAGAATTAGATTTTAATATTGGAAAATATAAAGTCTGGGTAACACACGGTCATAACTATTTCGTGTATTCCGGAACGAAGGACATCAAAGAAGCGGCTCGTTCCAGAGGAGCGGACATTGTGTGTTTTGGACATACTCATCAGCCGGTAGTGGAGAGAGAGGATGATTTGGTCCTGATTAATCCGGGAAGTATATCTTATCCAAGACAGTCCAATTGCAGACCTTCTTACGTGATCATGGATGTTGATCGGGAGGGAGAGGCACATTTTACTGTTGCTTATCTGTGATAGAGACAGAAAGTAGGAGAAATGTTTAAAATGTGTGAAAAATTTTAAAAATAATGCTTGACTTATTTTGTGGTTAGTTATATAATCAATCATGTGCTTGAGAGAGATACTTGAAAGTACGCGTCAAAGCAATCGGGGTGTGGCTCAGCTTGGCTAGAGCACCTGCTTTGGGAGCAGGGGGTCGCAGGTTCGAATCCTGTCACCCCGACTTATATCTGCGGGTGTAGTTCAATGGTAGAACACCAGCCTTCCAAGCTGGATACGTGGGTTCGATTCCCATCACCCGCTTTTTGGGACTTGTTCTCAAATAAAATTTGTGTGTCCATAGCTCAGCTGGATAGAGCAACGGCCTTCTAAGCCGTGGGTCGGGGGTTCGAATCCCTTTGGGCACATTATGGTGGGTATAGCGCAGTTGGTTAGCGCGCCAGATTGTGGCTCTGGAGGCCAAGGGTTCGAATCCCTTTATCCACCTTGCTTAACACGGAAGTGTCGAGTTGGCACGCTTGGTGTCATGTTTAGGGCTATCGCCAAGCGGTAAGGCACAGCACTTTGACTGCTGCATTCGCTGGTTCGAATCCAGCTAGCCCTGTTTTTTTATTATCTATCTTTTATCTGATAGCAAATATGGGCCACTAGCTCAGGCGGTAGAGCACTTGACTTTTAATCAAGTTGTCCGGGGTTCGAGTCCCCGGTGGCTCAGTAGGAAACAGAGTCGTCACTCGTTAGAGTGGCGATTTTTGTTTTTGGGTTTTTTAGGAGCAAAGAGGGAGTCGAACCCCGTGGTTTCAGAGGAGGAAATAGATGGTGAAGGTGGTGGATGGGGATAAAACCTATTCTATCGTGGTAGAGGACAAGAAAAGTATTTTAGATGTGTTGATTGCACGAGATCGTGACATATCCGCAGTGTGTGGTGGAACTGGCAGATGCGGAAAGTGCAAGATCAAGGTTCTGAGTGGATATTTGCCTGTTTCCACAGCAGATAGAATGTACTTTACAGACGAGGAATTAAAGGAAGGCATGCGTTTGGCATGTAAGGCATATCCCACGGAACCTCTGCAGATTGCTCTGCAGTTTCAGAAAGAAGCTTCTTTCGAAGTGGTAAGTGATTTTGGCAGGGAAGCCAATGGTAGTGAAGAAGGTACAAAGACCTGGAAAATACAGGACGGGGGAAGTGTATATGAAGAGGTAGCTGATTTGGGTATCGCCATAGATATCGGTACTACCACTATAGCCGTGCAGCTGTTAAATAAAGTGACCGGTCAAAAACTGGCCAATCATACCACCATCAATCATCAAAGAGTCTTTGGTGCAGACGTTATCTCTCGTATCATGGCATCGATGCAGGGAAAGAAAGAGGAACTGCAAAAAATGATCCGAAAGGATCTGGCGGAGGGTATTCGGAAAGTCACTGGGAAGGCAGGAGTGCAGCCGGAGCAAATCACGGAAGTGGCTATTGCCGGCAATACCACCATGATACATCTGCTCCTGGGATATGATTGTAAAGGCTTGGGAGAATTTCCCTTTATCCCGGTCAATATCCGACAGATCACAGATACATATGCAAATATTATAGGAGATGATTTCTTAGGGGCAACCGTATATATCCTGCCGGGAATTTCGACTTTTGTAGGTGGGGACATTGTGGCAGGTCTGTATACATGTGACTTTGATATAAAGAAAGAATATAGTCTGCTGATAGATCTTGGAACCAATGGAGAAATTGCGCTGGGAAATCAGGATAAGATCATGGTAACATCCACTGCCGCAGGACCTGCATTTGAAGGCGGTAATATTGCTTTTGGTGTGGGAAGTATCGAAGGAGCCATTGCCGGAGTGGATATAGATGAGAAAGGGGTGCGTATACGTACCATTGCCGATAAAGTACCGGTAGGCATCTGCGGAACCGGTGTTATAGAAGCGATTGCGGAATTGGTGAAGGCGGAATTGGTGGATGAGACAGGATGTCTTGACGATGAATATTTTGACCAAGGATATTCATTGGGGGATATGGAGGATGGTACACAGATCCTGCTGACCCAGGCGGATATCCGGGAAATACAGTTGGCAAAAGCGGCTGTCCGCGCCGGTGTGGAAACATTGTTTCTGCGCTATGGTATCTCCAAAGAAGAGGTTTGTCATGTATATCTGGCAGGAGGTTTTGGCTTCAAACTGGACTGCAGCAAGGCAATAGAAATCGGGATGCTGCCACAGTGTTTTGCTGACAAAATAGAGACCGTAGGAAATAGTTCTCTGGGAGGTGCTGTAAAGTTTTTGACGGAAAAGGAGACCAGAGAGCGTGTAACGGTAATCGGCAGCAATGCACAAGAAATCAATTTGTCTGCAGACAAGGATTTTAACCAGTTATATATGGATGCCATGTATTTTGAGAAAGGGTAGAACTCAAAGTGGATTATCTTTCAATCTGGGTATGAAGCGCATGGCAAATTTGTGGTTGCCCTTGTATTTGATATAGAAGTACCCGATGATGGAGAAGACCACAGCGCCGATGAAATTTACCCACAGGTCGAACATGGTATCATGAAGACCGATATCCAGATAACCGCCCAGAGCAAGGTCCTGGCCGTTGACGGTCACTTCGGTGATATCTTTCAGCAGGGTAGGAGTGTTGCCGCCGGTGGGATCCAGCATGACGGTGCTGATATTATTTACGATGGTATCTTTCTGCATGTCTAAAGAAAAGAAGGTATCCATACCATATTCAAAAAATTCCCAGACGACACCTACCGTCATGGAGAAACAAAAAGCCACAATGGACATAAACAGGGGAGAGAGCTGGAATTTCAGTTTTTCTTCCCTGTTTAATATGTCTACCAGAGAAAAACCGATGGCTGCCATCAGGAAACCATTCAAGGTATGTAAAATAGTATCCCAGTTGTCATACTTGATATAGTATTCACCGATTTCACCTAAGATCTCAGCAGCGAAAATAAATAGCAGTGTAATAATTTCCAAAGTACTGGGAAATTCAATTTTCAATTTCAACTGAATAAGACTGGGCATCACCAGAAGTACCAGTGTCAGTATGCATAAAAATACGTTCTGGTAGTTTCTGTTGAAAATCTGTAAGATCATACATGCGATGACAATGGCACGAAGCAATATGTATACGATAAAGGAACTTCTGTGTTCTCGAAGTTCCAGATTGATGGATTTCCATAAGGATGCATTCTTCTTCATTTGTTTCTTTCTCCCCTGCGCAAATATGCTTATTTATATTATATGACAATTTGTCGTTGAAGTGGTAATTAATAGTTGATATAATTAATAAAATAACTATAAACTTTTAGGAGAACGAAAAGATGCAATATATTGACATGCATTGTGATACATTAATGCGGGCCTATGTGGAGAAAAAGGAGACGGTGTACCGGGTACCGGAATTTATGCTGGATATCGAGCGCATGAAAAAAGGAGGATGTCTGGCTCAGTATTTTGCAATTTTTATGCTGCCGAAGACCATGGAAGAAGAATTGAATGTTCCATTTCCGGAGGATATGGAATATGTGAAGTCGCTCCTTGGGATATTTCACAAAAGTATGCAGGAATGTTCAGATGTGATCCTACCGGCACGAACCATTGCAGAACTTGAGAAAAATGAAGCTGCCGGGAAAATGAGCGGTATCTTGTCCGTAGAGGATGGCCGTGCTGTGAATGGAAAAATGAAAAACTTAGAGTGGATGTACGACGAAGGGATTCGGATGATCGCTCTTACCTGGAACTATGAAAATTGTTTTGGGTTTCCTAATTCTGCAGATGCAGATATGATGAGCAGGGGATTAAAGGATTTTGGTAAAGAAGCAGTGCTTCGGATGAATGAATTAGGTATTGCGGTGGATGTTTCTCATTTAAATGACGGTGGTTTCTGGGATGTGGCTAAGCTGTCAAAGAAGCCCTTTATTGCCAGTCATTCCAATTGTCGTGCGTTGGCACCACATAGGCGGAATATGACAGATGAGATGATTCGAGCACTGGCCGGGAAGGGTGGTGTCATGGGACTGAATTTTGCAGGACCGTTTCTGAATGCGGATGCCGCAGGCAGAGCCAGTACGATTCCCAGGATGCTTGCTCACTTGAAGCACATGGTAAATGTGGGTGGTATCGAGACAGCCGCCATCGGAACGGATTTTGACGGAACCTTTGGGGAATTTGATATTCCGGAATGTTCCGGAATGCAGCTTTTATTTGATGCCATGGCGAAGAATGGATTTACAGCAGAGCAGATCGAGATGATTGCTTTTAAAAATGTAAAGAGAGCAATGCGGGATATTATAGGATAAGATGTGAAAAGGACCGGAAGCTGCAACTGTGGCAGTCTGCAGGTCCTTTTTGTGGGGCTTGGCAGCGTGCTGACTTGTCCGTAAGGCCAAAGATTTATCTGCCGCCTTCTCCGCCTGGGCCGTCCTTTCGGGGGACTTCATCGGGGATCACATCCTGAGGTAGATCCACCTGTGGGATGTTGCCGTCATCGTAGACATTGGCAGGTTTCTGACCATCCGGATAAATTACGGTTTTGTTCTGCGACTCATTATTTTTCATGATAGATTACCATCCTTTCCCAAGATAGGGTGCTCAGGATGAGGGGGTTTTATGCATCCAGTAGTTTGCGTTGTTCACGTTCTAACTGTTGGATACTTTTTTCGGGTGTTGGTAAATTTTCAGGCATTGTTCCACCTAATCGTTCGATGGTATCACGGACTTCTTTGCCAACGGTAAAATGAGTCTGGTTAGCATTTTCTTTCCCTTGTATATTATCACGGCGCAATTTTGCTTCCGTTTGTGTAGCGCGGAATAAATTGGCGGCAAGTTCTTCGTAGCCCATGTGGTCTAAAATATTCTGGGATTTTGACAGGCCTTTACGGTTTTTGATATCTCCTGCCTTTAAGCCTCCATAGAGTCCCATATAGCCGTGATTTTGAAATACGGCATAATCGATGGTGGTTTTGACACCGGCGTCCTTGGCAGCAGCACTTAGCAGTTTGTTATGTTTGGTCATTTCATACCGGATGGCAAGTCGTTTTTGGTCTTCACTAAGGTTATCGTAGTTTTCAATTAACTCCTGCTGTCTGGTTTTGACCGCAAAATAGGATTGTCCGAGAGCGATGACCTGTTTGCGGGGATCACCATTTTGGACAATTAAGTAGCAGGCATAACGGGAGAGTTCGATGTCATCCAGTTCGCGCTCGGCACCAGAACCTATCGTAACCATTTTGCCGATGTCGGCAAAATGGTCGGCAACGTTATGCTGACTATTTTCGCAGGCAGTGTTTGTTTTCCATCATATTGTACCTCTTTTCTGAAAAATTTATAGATCATATTCTTTTAAAAGAATAGACTATGCGTGGAAAGAAATTGAAAAATAATAAGATAAAATAGGGATTAATTTAAATTTATACTTTGATATTGTTTAGAAAAATAGAATTGGCTTGTGTACGGACATCTGTGTGATTTCCAATGTGATGATCGCAAAGGCAGTGCTGCCGGAGGTTGAGATTGCAGTTGTGTCAGGTTGTTGTGCCGGAGTGACGCCAAAAAGTCACGATAATGCACTGGATGCTATGAGGGTGTGCCAGGTGAGTGTGGAGTAGGTTTTGATAGGGATGTAGTCACAGAAGAAATTGGGCGTCCGGTTCCCCGGACGCCCATATTTCACGTTATCATTTAAGCCAACGCTTCCATCTCATCTAAGATCTCATCCAGAACATTGAGTGCATCCTGAATCGGCTGAGGAGTTTCCAGATTGACGCCCGCAATCTTAAGCAGGGATACGGGATCCTGAGTACAACCGCTGCGCAGGAATTCTTTGTAGGCTTCTACAGCCGGTGCTCCATTCTTTAAGATGTTGTGTGCGATAGCAACAGCACTGGTAAATCCGGTAGCGTATTGATACACGTAGAAATTGTAATAGAAATGGGGGATTCGTGCCCATTCTACTGCGATTTCTGAATCGGATATCATGTCCGGACCATAATATTTGCTGTTCAGTTCATGGTACAGCTTGGAAAGTACATCTGCAGTCAGGCTTTCGCCGGCCTCCGCCATGCGATTTGTTTCCGCTTCGTATTCAGCAAACATGGTCTGGCGGTATACCGTGCCCTTGAAGCTGTCTAAATAGTGATTGAGCAGGTAAGCACGTTCCTTTTTGTCCGTTGTATTTTTCAGCAGATACTCCATGAGCAGAATTTCATTGCAGGTAGAAGCTACTTCAGCCACAAAGATCTTGTACCGTGAGTAGATAAACGGCTGCGCTTCATTAGACAGGTAGGAGTGCATAGCATGCCCCATTTCATGTGCCAATGTGAACATATTGTCCAAGGTATCGTTGTGATTCAACAGTACATAAGGATGCGTACCATATGCTCCGGCAGAGTATGCACCGCTTCGTTTGCCTTCATTTTCATATACATCGATCCAGCGATTGTTGAATCCTTCTTTTACAGTATTTACATAATCTTCGCCTAAGGGAGCAAGCGCCTTCAGGACAGTTTCTTTTGCCTCTTCATAAGGTATCTTTTTGGCAAAATCCGGCAGCATGGGTGTGTAGATATCGTACATATGCAGTTCCTCTACACCTAAATATTTCTTGCGCAGAGAGACATAGCGGTGCAGCTTGTCCAGATTTTTATTTACAGTGGCAATCAGATTTTCATAGACCTTTGGAGATACATTGTTGGCATCTACAGCTGCCTCTAAAGTAGAATCATAGTTTCGTACTTTGGCATTGAAGATTTGTTTTTTGATCTGGCCGCTGTAAAGACTTGCCAGAGTATTTTTGTATTGCTCATAGGTGTGGTAGAGCTTTTCAAAAGCTTCCTTGCGGACACGTCTGTCGGCAGATTCCAGCAGCCCGATAAAACGTCCATGGGTAATACGCACGGTATCACCGTTTTCGTCCAGCATTTCCGGGAAGGTCAGGTCGGAATTGTTGAAAATGGAATATGCTGATGAGGGGGTACGTCCCATTTCTGCGGTCATGGCAATGAGCTTTTCCATTTCGGCACTGAGACGGTGGGGCTTCATGCGCAGGCTTTCATTGATATAATTCCGATAGAATTCCAATGCGGGCAGTTCTTTATAGTAGTTTTCCAGAATCTCTGCATCAGTCGCAATGATTTCCGGCTCCATAAAGGAAAGATCGCTGACGATATCGGAGATGATCACGTTCAAGCGCATATTCAATGCCTGGTTATCAGTATTTTTAGTGTCCTGATCACTCAATCTGTTAGAGTAGTTGGAGGTCAGGGAGATGATCTGCATCAATTCTGCATTCTTTTCCAATGCAGTAAATAAATTTTCTGCACTGGCGGTAATCTGTCCTGCCATGGCAGCTAATTCTTTTGTCAATTCCCGGGCTTTTTGGACATCGGCTTCCCAAGCATCTACAGATGGGTACATGTCTTCTAACTTCCAAGTAAACGCTTCGTTAACTTCACTTCTTTTTGGTAATTCTTTAGCCATAAGAGCACCTCTTTCTTTTAAACATATCAATAGTATATACTGAAAATCTCAATGTGGCAATCTATTCTTAAAACATGATGGTTTAAGAATCTATTTCTTCGCTCCTAGACGTCCCCAGAATCTAAAGGTCAGAGGCCAGATGCATCCGGCAAAGATAACAATCAGGAAATAACGAACGCCGTCAGCCAGATAGCTTCCTCCAAACAATGCATACAAAGGTGATTTTAAAAGAGATTTTAGTGCTAACAGTGGCATCAGACCCAGTATCAATTTCAGAAGCTGTGCCCACCATACTGCCTTGGTATCAAAGTGTATAAAGAGTTCATCTGCTTCATAGGCTGCCCAGAGACCCAGGATACAACCAAGGATCTTATAAGCATTTTTAACACCGCTTTCCAGATTGTGCTGGTCGGTGCCTGCCGGGAATGGAAAGGCAAGCACATAAATCAGGAACAGACAGGATATAGCAGCCATGCACATTAAAAAGAAGCGCATGTTTGCGGGATTGTCCACCACTTTATTAACGATAGGATATAGTATCAGGATTAGTGCAGTTGCGATCACGAAAGAAGCAATAACGTCTGCGGGGGTATGTACACCCAGATACATGCGGGACAGTGGCACCAGGATACATGCGGCGATGCAAAAAACGCGCAGGATTTTGTTGTTGGTAAGCCGGGCGATACTTCCGAATACCCCTACACTGCTCTGGGTATGACCGCTGGGGAATGAGTAGCCTGTGGCTTCCGCCCTGGCACATTCTACGATAGTAAACTCCGGATCCCGTATCCAGGGCCGGGGAATGCGAAAGGTCAATTTTAAGAATTGATTGATAACAGTTCCTAAAAAGCCTACAGACAAGATAAAATAGCCCTGCTTCTTACTGATACACCAGAAGAATAACAGGCCAACCAATATGAAAATAGTCTCCTCACCTAAATGTGTGATCGCTGAGAAAAATGTATCTCCCACAGGAGTGCGAAGTGCTTCTAAAAATCTCAAAAATTCCATGATGTTTTATCCTTTCGAATTATTTGTGCTTTATGGTAACTGCTCGGTCATGAAGCTCGCTTTCGCCGCTTTGTGGCTGCTTTGCCTGAAATTTTGTGTCCAGTCTATAGGGTACATTTTACAGACCGGATTGGGTATAAAACAGCTGGTAGACGGTTCTTTTACCCAAAAATGAAGCAGCCAATCAGGTTCTGATGCCCAAAGTAAGACCCAGAAGATTATAAAAATCAATTTATTGATCTGATTTTGGGCAATAGAACCCCAACTGGGTTCTTCCGCATTTTTATGTGATATCCTTCTAAATGATGAAAATAGCAAAAAAGTAGGACGGCGGAAACTCATTTTGCCCTACTAAATGTTACAAACAGCAGAAAAGTAGGACAGCAGAAGCTCATTGTGTCCTACTAAATGTTTCAAACAACAAAAAAGTAGGACGACGGAAGTTCATTTTGCCCTACTAAATGTTACAAACAGCAAAAAAGTAGGACGACGGAAGCTCATTGTGTCCTACTAAATGTTTCAAACAACAGAAAAGTAGGACAGCGGAAACTCATTGTGCCCTACTAAATGTTTCAAATGGCAAAAAAGTAGGACAACGAAAGCTTATAATGTCGTTACATAAAGATACGGAAGAACCCCAACTGTGCCATTTTATGCCCAATCCGATTCGGGAACGACCATGA
>JAZPYS010000028.1:0-6050 GCA_045544275.1 Acetatifactor sp.
TTCACAACCTCCTGCTTGATGGCCTCCACTGCTGCCGGGATCAGATCGATGATCCCCTTGTCCATGGAAGTGAACTGTCTAAACTCTGCCTTTACTGCTGCAATATTAATATCTGTAAAAATATTTACTTTGCTGATACCAAGTTCGATGGCTTTCTTAAAATCATTGTCAGAAAGTCCGGAACCTCCATGTAATACCAGTGGAACATCCACCGTCTTTGCAATGGTCTTGATACGTTCAAAATCCAGTTTGGGCGGTAATTTGTATGCACCATGGGCATTGCCTACTGCAATCGCCAGTGCATCTACCTTGGTCTTCTCCACAAAGTCCTTCGCCATTTTAGGATCCGTAAAATACTTGGAAGGATCTGCTAAATGAGAGCTTCCCTCTGCAGAACCTTCATTGTCGCCAACATGCCCTAATTCACCTTCGATGGTCGCACCATAGGCATGGGCAATCTCAGCCATTTCCCTTACTTTTTCCACATTCACTTCATAAGGATCTGTGGAGCAGTCATACATGATGGAGGTAAAACCAAGCTCCAATGCCTTGATACAAGTCTCTTTCTTCAAACCATGATCCAAATGCACAACTACAGGTACATTTGCCTTCTTTGCCATGGGAATCAGATAATAAGACACTTCATCCAGTGGGCCATAAGGCAAAAGCACTTCTGCTGTACCCATGATTACAGGTGACTGAGTCTTCTCTGCTGCCGCAATGATTCCTCTTGCCAGTTCTAAATTTACTGCATTGAAAAGTCCTACTGCATACTTACCTTTTTGTGCCGGTTTCAGCACATCGTTCATATTTACTAACATGTTCTTTCCCTCCGTAATTTATTTAAATTCATTTTTCTTCCAGCCATTATTGATCTTGAGCTTCAATTCATCAAAAGACTTCAGACCACTCAAGGCGTCATAAGCTTCTACGCAGGAAGCCCCGGTAGCTGCAGCCAAATGCATGGTATCCTGCAGAGAATATCCCTCCAACGTTGCTGTCAAAAACGCAGCAATACTGGTATCCCCCGCACCGGTACCGGACAAAATCTTTTCCGGAACATAGCTCTTTTCAAATCCTTCCTTGTCCGCCCACTGTTTCAGGTCAAGCTCCAGTCTGCCGCACAAATCCCACATGGTCAGACTATCAGCTGTGCGGAAATACATGCCCGGTGCACCGCATTTAATCAAAAGCACCTTGGCACCGAAATCCATGCACTGATCTGCCAATGGCTTCACATCCTTTTCCAGATCCAAAATCTCTGTAATATCCCTGCCCGCTGCACGCTCCTGCCATTCCTGAAAACGTTCCTTATCTAACATATAACAGAGCTCCTCCACACTGGGCACCAAAAAGTCCACATAAGGAATCACTTCTTCTAAAATCTTTTCCCAGTCAGCAGCACCTGCCTCCGAATTAGGATCAATAGACGCAAAATCCAATGACGTAGCAGCGCCGCATTCCTTTGCCATCTTCATAAGCTTGATCAATTCTTCGCCGTCATTTTCATACATAGATTTCATCAGCGGCGGATAGCCAAAATGGAACAATGCAGCTTCTTTCAAAGCTTCTTTGGGAATATCCTCTGCACAAAAAGTATCATTTGCACCGGTATTATGTAAGAAAATGCGGTCAATTCCCGGCACTGCCAAAATCACAGAATAAGAAGTGGACTCACCTGCTGTCACCAACATCCCATCTCCTGCATCATATTTATTTAAAATACTGCTTACCATTCCACCAAAAGCATCATCACCGATTTTACCCATAAGGGTCACATCTGCACCCAAAATCTTCATGGCAAGACCTGTATTGGCTACAGAACCACCGGTGTGCACATCTGCCTCTCCCACATTTAAAAGCTTGCCCGGTGCAAGAACATCTGTCAGAAGCTTATTCTTTTTTCCCGGAAAAATAGGTGTAATATCTAAGCAGATATGTCCGGCTGCGATTACTTTCTTTTTCAATCCATATACCTCCTGTTCCTATGCTGCATACTATTGACTTCTATAAAAAGTATATCGTAAACACTTCCCTTAAAAAGTACAATCTTGCGATTTGCCGCTTGCTATATTGTGCTGTCATGGCTTATACTATAAGAAACGAGGCACTGCATGATAAACAGCTCCCGCAGCACCGGTTCTCCCGGAGAAATGAGGCAGATATGAGTACAAAAGGACAGTTAGAGATCATCAGACATACCAATATGAACCATTTGGAGATTTTTCTCATAGAAATGACCGCAAAACAGCTTCACGGTCACAGTGATATGGAATTGGGAATTATATGGGAAGGAAATATGACTGTATTTGTGGATCAAAAGCGATATGAATTAAAAAAAGGTGATATCTATCTGATCAACCGCTATCAGATGCATTCCTTTTCCAGTCCTGCAGGGCAGAATATCATTCTTGCGTTTCAGGTACATACAGATTTTTACAGAATCATCAGCCACCAGTTGGAATACTTACGTTTCGGCGAAAATATATTTAGAAGCGGACCGCTCTATGAAAGACTTTACACAATGCTGATGCAATGTGCAAGGTACTATTTTAGTTCTGAAGAATTCAGCGAAGTGAAATGTTCTTCGCTCTTTTTAGATGCCCTTTATCTCCTGCTGCAGGATACCCCGTATATTATCACCAGCGAAAAAGAATATTCCTCTGCCCAGAACAATGTTATGCGGATCAATCGCATCACAGACTATATCATTGAACATCATCAGGAACGGATTGCACTGGACGATGTTGCCGCACTGGAAAACATCACTTCCTACCATGCCTCCCATTTTATTAAAAAAATGTTGGGGATATCATTTCAAGACTATTTAAGCAATGTACGATTTGACCATGCATTGCAGCTGATTCACCAAACAGACCTGAGTATTTTAGACATCTGCTTAGAATCCGGCTTTTCCAGCAGCCACTACCTGAACCAGATGTTCCAAAAAACTTTCGGCTGTACTACGAAGGAATACATTGCAAAGAAAGCCTATCCTGAGCATATAGAAATAGCGCCTCCGGACACTGCTGTCAAGACACGCTATTCTTATGAAAGATCTGCTGTTATATTAGAGAAAATAAGATCAGAATGATGCTGCACCACTGTCTTTGCAACAATCACTCTTCCCCGGTAAAATAAATGCCGGCTGCTTTTCGAGTATTTTCCAACACTTCCATCACATTAAGGGTTACATCCAGCCGGCGATAGCAAGCTTCATAGTCGCCGGCCTGCACAATCTTTGTGATTTCCTGCACCTCTATCAGCCAGCGGGAGATGGGCTGCTGAAAATTGATGGTCTCCTCCCCTTCCCGGGTCACTACTTTGATTTCTGTCAATGCATTGCTGCCATCCTTGATATAGATATATCCCTTTTCTCCCTCGATCTGCACAAAATTGATCCCCCAGGTATCTTTCGCTCCTGCATTGGTACTGACAAATCCATCGTATTGAAGGACCAACACCCCGGAAGTGTCCACCTGTCCAGGATACATATTCGGATAATATATGGATTTTAGGGGCTTACCAAACATGGCAACATTAAAATACAAATTGTAGAAGCCAATATCCTGAAGGCATCCGCCTGCAAAATCCCTGCTGAAAACATTGGAAATCTCCCCTGCCAACAAGGCATCATAACGGCTGGAATACTGACTATAATTGCTCATAACAAGCTTTATCTTACCGATTTTAGGCAATGCTTCCTTCACCGCAAAGAAATTGGGCAAAAAGGACGGGGGAACCGCATCAAATAAGAACAATCCCTTTGCTTTGGCCATCTCCACCAACTCCCTGCTTTTCTCCAGGGTAGTGGTAAAAGGCTTTTCACAAATCACACTTTTACCATGCTCTAAAGCCATTTTAGTCTGCTCATAATGTAGACTGTTGGGGGATGCCACATAAATAAAATCCACTTGCTCATCCTGCATCAGTTCTTTTAATTCTGTATAAACTTTCCCGACGCCATATTTTGCCGCCAGTTCCTCACCCTTTTTTCTGCTTCTAGAATATACCGCTTCACAGCTGATTCCTGACGTTTCCCGGATACCATCCAACAGATTGTGGACAATGCTGCCGGAACCGATTGTTGCTATCTTCATGGTCGATCTCTCCTATCTTTTAAAGTTTAAATAGTCTTCAACCTATGACTTTTGTAGTTTCCAAAAGTACTATCTCTTCCATCATACGTCCCCGTACTTCTTCCAAAATACGTTCACATACCATGTTCTTTTCCACCTCGCTGAGCTTTGCAAAAACAGGGGCTTCTTTTAAGGAGTGTACCAACGCCTATCTATAAGCTTCATTAAACGCTGATTGATATCATCGGTACTGACCCGATCTAAAATATCAGACTTTCTCATCGGATCAGTTTCTTTGCGTAACAATTGAGCGGTTGAACCCAAATCATGTGATTTAAATCGCTTATTGAATGTGCGAAGAACAAACCGAATTTTATGCATCTAATCTTACTTTAAACACCAACTTCTTTGCTTTCGCCTTACCAGCCGCATTCATGGACGGCTTGTGTGCATCCTGGGGGAAGAATATTGCGAAATCGCCGGCACGGAATAAAAATTCCAAGCAGTTATCGGAATCTTTTAAAAACTGTGCATCGCCCTTTTCGTCATATTCAGTCTCTGCTTCCAGTTCCTGCCGCTGTGCATAATATATTTTCTCAATACCTTCTACCATGCACTGAATGTCTATGTACTTATTATGTACCTCCAACAAACCTTCCTCTCTGGTTTCATACTCCTGAACCACTACATACAAATCCTCACTGCAGATTTCATATTTTCCGGGTGCTACAGGGTTCTTCAAATATTCCTCTAAATATTCAAATGCTTTTGCAAATAATGGATGTGTATTTACATAAGATTGGCTGTTGCTTACTTTATCAAGTATCATATATTTTATCCTCCTTGGTGTCGTGCGACATACTTTATGATGGTATTATCCCATGAAACTGTTGTGTTTGTAAAGGGGGAATCAATAAACTTTCTGAAACCATTTTGCTAGATGTTCTATGGTTTCTTCAGAACTCATCCCTGTCAGAGGTCTCATCTCAAAGGAAATCGTCTGTGCACAACCTCTGGATAAATATCCCACGTTCTTTAAGGACTGCAGAAACTTTTCTCCGTCTTTCTCATCATATTCACCATCTACTGCTCCCCAGCAAGGATGCTTGTCACCATAAAGAGGATTAGCCATATTCTTGATAATACAGTTCCCCAAATGAATATGTTCTAACAAATTACCAATCTTTGCAGACGCACTTTCTAAGGTCTCATGCATGATCGGAATATGACCCATATCCAGCAAAATACCCATCTTCTCGAAGCCGGCTTTTCTTATATTTCTTACCGTTTTGCAGGTATCCTCCACATCACCATACAAAAAGAACTTATCCACATCCCTATCAGTAGGCTCTAATGTTAACCACACATCCTTCGGAATGATCTCTGACCATTCCAGTACAAAGTCTTCGAAACGTTTGTAAGCATCCTGTCTCTCCTGTGGTGCCACATCTCTACCGCTTCCAAATATAATCTTCTTTGCGCCGCTTTCGATTGCAAAGTCTGTTTCCCTTTTCAGTATTTCTAAAGCATACACACGTTCCTTTGTATCTGCCGTAGCTGGAAACACTGGAACTTCTCCGATACGATCTCCGATATTGTAATTAATCTGCTTACCGCAGTTTCTTAAAATTTCTATTTCTTCCTTTGCATGAGATGCCCATACCCAACAATCCAATGCATCCACATAAGAATTGTCTGCTAATTTTCGCAGATTCTGCGTATGTGCATCTCCATTGGAAATACTTTCCGGATATATAAATTGATGATTGATCCCTAAAATCACTTTATCTAATTTACTCATATGGATACCATTTCCCTTTCCATGGCCAGATATTTTGACCAGCACGCCAGCAGATTGTCGTCTTTCATCTCCACGGTACGCTCATCCACAAAAACATCCGGATACAGCCGCTTCATGATTTCTAAATATCTGCAGTCTGAAAACTCCACCTGAATAGTTACCGGCATCTG
>JAZPYS010000029.1:0-91454 GCA_045544275.1 Acetatifactor sp.
AGATTTATTTTCGTATTTACGCCGAAACACGGTTCATGGTTAAACATGATTGAGGGTTTCTTTGGCAAAATGACACGACAAATGCTCAAGGGTATAAGAGTATCCACAAAGCAGGAACTCATTGATCGTATCTATAAATACTTTGACGAAGTGAATGAGGCACCTGTTGTATACCATTGGAAGTACAAAATGGATGACTTCGGCAAATAGCCTATTAGTCTATCTAATTAATTTATGGTCTACTAGTATACCTATTTTTTGAAATTTGTAAACAAAATCATTATTAAAATTTTATGATCTAAATTTAAGAAATCGTTCTGTTTATAAATTTTTTAATAATATTATCCTGAATCCCTGCAAGAAATGGATGACAGCCTTCAAAAATTCATGTATACTCCTATAAGGAACTTAACATTTTTTGGAGGAAAAATCAATGAGTATTTTAAATGCAGAGCATCTCACCCATGGTTTTGGCGACCGGGCCATCTTTTCAGATGTATCCTTCCGTCTTTTAAAGGGAGAACATATCGGTCTCATCGGTGCCAACGGGGAAGGAAAATCTACCTTTTTCTATATGACATGGAAGCCCAGATGAATCTGCTCTGCGACAAAATGGGAGACTGCACTCCTGAAGAGCTGGAGGAATATATGGAAGAATTCGGCACCATCCAGGAGCTTCTGACCCAGCACGACTTCTATCTGATTGACTCCAAGGTAGAAGAAGTAGGTCGTGCTCTGGGACTTGCAGAGATCGGGCTGGACAGAGATGTAACAGAGCTTTCCGGCGGTCAACGCACCACGGTCCTGCTGGGCAAGCTTCTGTTGGAAAAGCCCGACATCCTGCTGCTGGACGAGCCTACCAACTATCTGGATGTGGAACATATCGAATGGCTGAAGCGGTATCTGAATGATTACGAAAACGCCTTTATCCTGATCAGCCACGATATTCCATTCCTGAACAGCGTGATCAACCTGATCTATCACATGGACAACCAACAGCTTACAAGATACGTGGGCGATTACGATAAATTCCAGGAGGTTTATGCCATGAAAAAGGTACAGCTGGAGGCCGCCTTCAACAAACAACAGAAGGAGATTGCTGACCTGAAGGATTTTGTTGCCCGCAACAAAGCCCGGGTGGCTACCAGAAACATGGCCATGTCCCGTCAGAAAAAGCTGGATAAAATGGATATCATTGAACTGGCCAATGAAAAACCCAAGCCGGAATTCCACTTTAAAGAAGCCCGCACACCGGGCAAATATATCTTCCAGACAACAGATTTGGTGATCGGTTACAACGAACCCCTTTCTTCCCCTTTAAATCTGGAAATGGAACGAGGACAAAAGATCGTGCTGACCGGTGCCAACGGCATCGGCAAGACCACCCTGTTAAAGAGTATCCTGGGACTGATCGAGCCTCTCGCCGGCAGCGTACAACAAGGAGACTATCTCCACATCGGCTATTTCGAACAGGAGATGAGCCAGGATGTAAATACCAGCTGTATCGAGGAAATCTGGAATGAATTTCCGGCCTTTTCCCAGTATGAGGTACGCTCCGCACTGGCCAAATGCGGCCTCACCACGAAACATATTGAAAGCAAAGTAAAGGTCTTAAGCGGTGGCGAGCAGGCCAAGGTACGCCTCTGTAAGTTATTAAACCGCGAGACCAATATCCTGCTGCTGGACGAGCCTACCAACCATCTGGACGTGGATGCCAAGGCCGAATTAAAGCGGGCCCTGCAGGAATACAAGGGCAGCCTGCTGATGGTTTGCCACGAACCGGAATTCTATGAAGGACTGGCCACTGACGTGTGGGACTGTACAAAATGGACAACGAGGGTGTTTTAAGCACCCTCGTTTGATTTACTCTCCCATCATATCAACGGTTATAACCGCATCTCCGGCCTTAGATATTCTCTCAAACGCCATGGTTGCGACACACAGATCCGGGCTTCCCATGCCCACTAATTCACACATTAAACGATCAAGCGGATTTTCTCTGCCGGGTTTTATACCTGCCACAATCTCCGGAAGCTCTGCTGCAAAATCATCTTTTGTAATCTCCCCTCTATGAGCCATAGGAAAGAATTGTCCTCTATGCAATCCTTGCGCAATATGGTCCAGATATAATTTATATCCTTTTGCCGGATGACACAAAAGCCTCTATAGTTAAAGTAAATGGTAATACAGTACCTTTCCACCTCTGTACCATCGGACAAAGTAACTACGTGGACTTTACAATTGTTGCCCGGCTTTTCTCTATTCGATTTACTGTTCTGGTATTTCCGAGGTATTCTTTAACTCTTTTATCGGAATGATTTGTGGCATTTCTTCACCTCATTATGGACTTATTATGCCACAATTATACTATTAATCAATGCAAACTATTTCATCTTCGGATACAACCCATACGCATTTCTCCGGGTAATCTCCTGCACTTCGTCCACACTGATTTCTTTGATCCGGGCAATCATCTCTGCCACATATGTCAGCTTCATCGAGTCGTTTCGTTTGCCGCGGAAGGGCACAGGTGCCAGATAGGGACAATCTGTTTCCAGCACGATCCGGTCCATGGGTACATAATCCACCACTTCCTTTAGCTTCCGGCCATTATTAAAGGTGACCACACCACCGATCCCAAAGTAAAATCCCATATCCAGAAATACCTTGGCCAGTTCCCTGCTGTAGGAATAGCAGTGCACCACACCACCAATCTCCTCCGCATGCTCTGCCTTCATAATATCCACTGTATCCTGAGCCGCATCCCGGGAATGTATGCAAACCGGCAGCCTCACCTCTTTTGCCAGCTGCAGTTGTCGCACAAACCACTTTTTCTGGATATCCCTGTCCGGCTCATCCCAATAATAATCCAGCCCGATCTCACCGATGGCCACACATTTTTTATGGGCAGACTGCTGCCTGATCCACTCTATATCCGCTTCCGTCAGGGCCCCGGTGTCACAGGGATGCACTCCCAGTGCTCCATATACAAATTCATACTTTTCCATCAGCTCCAACGTCCTCCTACAAGCCTCTATACTGGAACCGATATTGACGATCCGTCCGATTTCTTCCTCCTGCATAGAACCAAGCAGACCCTCTCTGTCTTCATCAAAAGCACTATCATCATAATGTGCATGGGTATCTATGATCATATCTTCCTCTTTCCTGACACACCGGCTTCTGCAGGATTATCCGCAGCAATCCGCCTTACCTGTGCTCCAACTCTTTATCCAATTATGATTGTTTGTTCCATTACCAAGTGAATTTATCATATCAGATAAAGCGTTTCCTGTCACGAAAATTTAAAAATAAATACAATCCATTCATTTTCTTAAATTACTTTATTCATCCACTTGCCGTTCTTAAATCTAAAAGCATTCATTGCAAATCGTACACTCTGATCTGCCAGAATACCAACCCATATACCGGTAATTCCCAGCCCCAATGTGTATGCTGCTATATAGGTAACACATGGACGAACAATTGCAACACTGATCGTAGATGTGATCGTGGTAAAACGCACATCGCCTGCCCCACGCAAACTTCCGGAAAATACCACTTGAGAAATCTGCAACAATACAAGCAATATCATAAATTTTATGAGGGAGACCCCCAATTCAACAATCTGCGGTTCATTCGGAAAAAACACTACAAAAAAACTTCGCCCAAATATCAAAAATATCATCGCCAGGATTACAGAGATTGCCAATCCGATCATTTGACAAATATTACCATACTTTTTTGCCAATGCTTTATTGCCCTGCCCCAAACTCTGTCCAATCAATGTGACAGCTGCCACTTGCAGCCATCTCCAAAGGAAAAGCTCAAGCTCATTGCATTCATTCCAACCTGATGTGCCGCCAAAACCTCCGTCCCCAATTTTGCAGTTAAAAATGCCGACATGAAAAATCCAAAACGCATTAGCAGTTGCTCCGCAGTATTTCCGCTGACCAATACCGAAACGGCCATATTAATAGCAAGAAATAAAGCCAGACAGATAAATTTGGGTTGCGTTGTCAAACTGATAGCTGCAACAGCAAAAGCGCCTAGCCCACTTACCATAAAAGAGTCAATCAACGCTACCAATGCTACGAAAAAGTATTCTAGCACTGCCGGACATGCCACTTGCAATGCTTTTATTACAAATTTCTTTTTACCCCTTTCCTTCTCCAAATCTTGGCTCATCCCTTTCTTTCCTTCTTTCTTCCTCTTCTCTGCGTAACATATAAGCTATAATGTCATCTCCACAAAGCAATAATCGTCATTCCATGCTTCTTCGAGATTTTGATTCCATACACAAGCTTCTTTATAAAACTTGCCCGGATTTACTCTTAGACACTCACCTTCTTCTAAATGATGTGGCCCCAGCAGATTTCTCAAATTATTAACAAGTGTAAATCTTGCTGTTACCTTCCCTGTCACTCCAAATTCCTTTAAGGAAAGCCTGTCAGAGGTTAACATCCATTGTTCCTTTCCGGCAATCTCCACTTTAACCGCAGTAATTCCACGACGCGTAAGCTGTAACACCGGATTTTCCCCTTGAATATCCAGTTCTCCTTCCAGCACCATTTCACCGCAAAAGAAAGGATATCCCTGCTGTTCCAAATGCCGGGGACAGATTTCCCTTTTCTGCTGATCCAACACAAATAATCCGCAATAACGCACCGCATCTTTTTCCAAAGTTGTCCAACTGCCCTCCGTTTTTACACAAAAGTCTCCCACCAAATATATGGGTTCTATTTCAAAATCATAAACCAGCTTGTTTCTTTCGCTGGCATACATATGGGAATTTTTCCAGCTTTTATAAAATGCATCGGACTGTCTGAAATTACAATCAAAGGAAATGGTATTTCGGCCATTTTTTACCAAATCCGTTATTTCCATCTTTTGAAAACTTTTATCCGCAAAATATCCCACCATCTTTTGCTCTAAAGGGATACCATTTACAGTGATATGAAATTTTTCAGGCGTTTCACACACCAGATATATTTCCTGTGGAATGCGGTAAATGTCAACATAATAATCCTGATGTATATGTACTTCTTTCTCTAATGCATTAGCTCTTTCACATATATTCAGAACATATCCGTTTTTCTCTTGAAGCACTCCGTCAAAATAATAATCACAACGATCCAATGTCAAAGAGTTGTTCACGCTTTCAACCAACCGCATTTTTTCCCCCGGATAAATGATGGTTTCCGCCGTTTCCAAATACCCCTCATCGTCTGCCTCAGTCTTTTGTTCAAAAATCATCAAGCTTCCCCAGGGCTCAAAGGTATGCTTACCATGAAACGCTTTCAGCTCTCCATTGTATATATTCAGTGCCTTTCCACATACGTTAAACCGTGCCAGTTTTTCTTCCGGTGAACTATTTACAAAATAATGAACAACGGTATTCTCCAATTCTCGCTTTGTATAAACAATGTCAGGATGATTTGTTACCGGATTATCCGGTATATCTTCCGCCTGTACAAGCTTACCGCCGCTCTTCTTAAAATCATCCAGCAATACGCGAGTATGAGGCAACAAAATATTGCAGCAAGAATCAATGACATAGGAATACCTCTGCTCTCCTATGATCAATTTGCCGCCCTCTGCCTTGCCATGCCGTTCCAACAAGATTTCATCCCCCAGATGAAATACAACATGTTTTCTCTCCAAGGTCTTTATCACTTCCATAAAACGGGTATGTAACTGCCGTATCAAAGCAGGATCTCCTGCATTGTATAAGCTCCAGGCTGTTGTTTCCGGATGCAGCAACAGTACATCTACCTTTATTTTACCTTTTGCCAATATCATACTCTCTCTGGAAAGTGCATCAATCAATTTGTCATAAACCTTCCACCAGGGCTGCTGCACAAACATTGCCGGTGGGAAATCCCGCTTGCGGATTCCCCGCATGGAATATCCCTGCAAATGCTGACACAACAAATTCACGCCACGAACCATTTGCCATTCATACATACCTTTTAATTCAGCAAAGCTCACATTATGTCCGCAAAGTGCAAATGTTTCTGAAAGAACACCTTCCTTTCCCAGCTGTTCTGCCACAGAAGACACCTGACGCGCTGTAAGATTATTCCCCACACGGCGCCCCAGCCAATCCATACCGGGAATATCCATATACTCATAATGTGGCATGCATGCGCCATTGCTAAACAATTGAGAATACAAATTTTCTTCCAACAGCAAATGACCGGTAAGCTTCATCCCACGTTCCCTGCACCAGTCCTGAATCTGTTTCATATATGCTTCTGAAAACAACTCTGTTACCATTTTCCAAAATCGCACACGGGTTGTCTGATACTCCCCTTTCTCCAGAAACAATTCCTCCAAACGACTGTATAAATCGTCTCTATAACGACGTTCATACTCCTCTCTTATCAAAAAGCTCCACGGTATTGATCTGGAAATCTGCGGTTCATCTGTAAAGAATCCCTCTACAGCATTTCCCAGATGCTCATAGTACGGCTCATACGCCACTTCTATAAACTTGGCAATTACTTTTTTGTCCAATGTATCTACATAAGAAGGATTTACTTCATAATAAAAATAATGTTCTCCGCTTTTGCAGATAAAGTTTTCCTTATGGATCCATTCCGATTCCATGCAGAGACTTTTTTGCTGATATTCCACACCAAGACCGTTTACCAAGCCATCTCCAAACCCGCTTGGCCAGCCATTTTCATCATACGCCCATGGACGCATTTTATATTTTTTTGCCTCGTCGATAGAAGCTTCCACATTCGCAAACCATTCTTCACCCATATATGGTGTCTGCAGCCCGCCTCTTGCGTGCATAAAAAACCCGCCAATCCCTGCCGCATCCATTTTACGAATCTGTTCTCTGGTTTCCTCCACATTTAATTTTTCATTCCAACTCCAAAAAGGAATCGGTCTGTACTTTTTGGCAATCCTCTTAAAATCCATAACTGTTATCTCCCGCCGCCTTCTGTGTTTAAATAAATGGTCTTCGATCCAGTACAAGCTTTAACGGCTTTTCTGTAAAAATATATCCCGGCAAAAATTGCTGTAATTCGGTCACGCAACACATAGCGCCAAATACGCGATGCAGATCATCAAAAGCCAACGAAGCTTCCGGATCTACACTCATCAGAAAGTCCAGATACTTTTCAGCAAAATCAAAAATGGTTTCGACACACTCTGTATACCGATATCCGCACTGCCGCAAAGCTCTGGTAATACAATACACCCAGTCCATTTCAATAAAATTTGCACGTTGTCCAAAGGTATCCAACAAATAATTTTTCTTATACATATGCAAACAACTATCTATCATTTTCTCCGGATAACGCAAGGGCATTCTGGCATACTCATGATTAAAAAGATAATGAAAAGAGCCCGCCATATGCCTGAAAATATTTGGATCCTCCTTGTCTGCATACCCCACTCTCCACAATCCCGTCTCCGGATCGCATTCCTTCCAAAACCAATCAAAATACCATTTATTCCACTCCGGTGTTGCTTCCCCTGCGACATTCAGCGCCGCATAAATACCTGCACCCATATGCGAATTATTCCAAGGAGATTTTTTCCATTCCAAAGATTCCAACAGTTTATATAAGCCTTCTCTTGTTTTGTATTGCTCCAAACCTACCAGCTTGTACCTAGGCCGTGCGTCAAACAACTCTAACGCCGAAATGCAATGTGCCGTGGTATGTAACGGAAAATGTGTTTCTTCCCGAAACAATCCCGTTTCTTCCTCCTGCATATTCTGCAGAGTCTCTACCCATAGTCTGCGTTCTTGCACATCCATAGGAAATTCCCCTATGGTGTACAGTATATTTGCTGCATCTGCACATCCATACTCATTGGATACCATCCCTTTCTCGCCCTGTGTAAATCTGGCATAATTTCCCACAGAAATTTTGTGTGTCTCCAGCACTTTTTTTACATTATTAATCAAAGGGGTAATGTCCCTGGACATTACTTTTCCTTCTTTTTGTCCCTGCTTTTCAGCGATTATTTCACATAAACTCATACCAAAACTCCTTCCATATCAGATATTCCACTGCTATTTTTTACTCCTGCTTATCAATGCAGCACACACATCTTTTTCAAATTGTTTCCCGGTTTTACTTCCCGAACCACCATCATACAAGGAATTCTTCATATAGATCGCTACAATCCGATTCGTTGGATCTACCCAAAAATGACTTCCCAACGCCCCACTCCATCCAAAAGAACCACTGGTCAATATATTTCTCGGATCCGCAGTCACCACTCTTACCCCCAATCCCCAATTTCTGACACCACTCATGAGGCTTTTGGGCAATTGTTCTCTGGCCATTTCACGAATCCATTTTTCTCCGATAATATGCCTCTTTCCGGTATATCCGTAATTCAATAGCATATCTCCGAACTTCTTATAATCACTTAACGTAGAGGCAAGGGCTGTTCCACCGCTGCAGCAGCTCGTAGGAACCCCCATAAACACACTGGTATTCGAATACTCTGCTAATACACCTTTCCCTTCCTTATAGTCATGCATTGGAATCATGCGCTTCCACTGCTCCTGTGTAGGCTCGAAACAGGTGTCAAACATTTCCAACGGTTCTAAAACTTCTCTTTTCAGGAATTCTGCAAAAGGAACCTCTGCCACAATTTCCACAATACGAGCTAATACATCAAATGCAAAAGAACCACTGTAGGTCTGATTCGTGTATGGCTCAAAATCCAATGGACACTGCGCATAATGCTGTACGTTATAAGCCAGAGATATTCTTTCTGTAAAAGGAAATTTCGCTGCCAAAAGTTGTCCGACCTCTCCGCTGCCCAATCCACTGGTATGTGTTAAAAGATGCCGAATAGTCATTTGCGTTTTGACCGGTCTTACAATCTCTATCTCATCACCCACTCGTTTTCCTACATTCATATGCTTAAACTCCGGAATATAACTACACACCGGATCATCTAACGTAATTTTCCCCTTTTCCGCCAGTTTCAATACCGCCACGGCTGTAATCGGCTTGGTCATAGATGCCAAACGAAACAAGGTATGCTCTGTTACGTAGATTCCCAAGGGCTCGTTTGCAAAACATTCCTGGTACACAGTTTCGCTATTGTGCATGACCGCAATCGCTATTCCTCCCACTCTACCACTTTGTATATCAGCCTGTACTGTCGCCTGTATTCTTGATTTCAATACCTCTGCATTCAACGCCTGCATGTTCCAGCCTCCTCCGTCCTTGATTTGTATTTATTATATTAATGTTCGCTTTCACCTCTGTCAATTTGATAAACATTTTGGGCATTCTCATGACATTTTTGACCACGCTTCCAACTAAATTTATGATATAATAATACATACGATGCAGACAAACTGTATAATTTATGAAAAGGGGATCTACATATGAATAAAAAAAGAAGTATCATGACAAGCTGGGTATATTCTTACATCCTCATATTACTCATTCCCATCCTTACTATATTTATTAATTATTATTATAATGCTAAGGTGATTGAAAATCAGATCATCCGTGCAAATAAACTGGCTCTTCATAACTTGCAGCAAAGTGTTGACAGCTACTTATATAATGAAGTTTATATGTATACCTATTCATTGACCAGCAATGAATTTTTTAATTTAATTTCCCATGACAACATTAACGGGGAATTTTATTCTGATGCATGGGATGCTAAAATATTTTTTGATACCAAAATGCCCTCTACTACCTATCGTGGGCTTGGCACGAATATTTCTTATCTATTGTATCTGCAAGAAAAAGATTATCTTCTGTGGTCCGGCCTCATTCATCTAAGTGATGTTTGTTATAAATCCAAATGTTTTCGGACCAGCGTCATGCCATCTTATGAAGAGTGGATGAGAATGTTATCCCAAGATTACAACAATGAATTCCTGGTTACGCCGTATTTTAACTATAATTCTTCCAAGCCTTGTCTCATTTATGCAGATACTGTGGCATACAAAGGTTTTGAACGGGTGAATATGTTTTTTTATGTACCTGTTTCCGATATTGCTTCCCTTGTCACCCCTCTAAGTGACGGTACCGTTTTATTGATCCACTCTCAGGACAATGTAATTCTGGCACTCAATAATCAGGGAATGGTCAAAATCACACCGGAAATGCAGGAAATTACATATCTTGACAAAACCATTACAACGGATTCCTATGTTGTTCTTCAGGAAGATTCCTCTCAAACCAAAGTATCTTACTCCCTGCTGATACCACAGCAGTCCTTCTGGCAAGAAAGCCGACATGTGCGCAATGTATTGCTTCTTAGTCTGGCAGGAACCTTTATTATTGGGTTTATTTGTGTATTCTTTCTGGCCAAGAGAAATTTTCAACCCATTTCCAAACTGCTGCTCAAAACCACCGGTCAAATCAGAAAAGGAAATGAAATCTCTCAAATTGAAAGTGCTTTTCATAACTTAGACTCCGAAAACAAGCAAATGCAAAGCCGCATTCTGACACAACGTGAGCTCATGCAAAAGAACTATTTACTGGCTATGATGCAGGGAAAATATTTCAACATTCAAAAGCAGGAAACTATGTATCCCGAGATTTATCCAAACGAAAATGAAGGTATTCTGTTGGTAGCTTATGAGATTCCAATGTTGGACAAGCATCAGCTGAAGCATGATGATCTCTTGTGGTTTTCCATCGACAATATCTTCACCGATTTGATGCGGCACGAAAAAATGTATCGCATTGAAGACGGAAAATATTTATTCTATTTATTTTTAGTACCAATGACTAATTGTCATATTTGGAGAGAACGCTGTCTGGAAAAAATGAATTTTCTCTGTGATTTTCTTGAAGATAAGTGGGGCATATATGTTCCATCGGCCATTAGTACTATAGAAAAGAAAATGGAAGAAATACGTTTCCTATATCAAGATGTTTTGGATGTCATTGAATACAAAGATGTCATCGGCGGTCGGGGCGTCATTGATACCTCAACCCTAAAGGATACTCCGGACTGCCTGTCCGCCAAATCAACTGCCATGTATATTGAAATGGCTCTTTTACAGGAAAACTACGATAAAATACTTACGTTGTCCCAAGAATTGTTTGATAATGCAGATCGGACACCCTTCTTGATTTTCCGTATGCAAATATTAGAGGTATTTCATGTCGTTGCTAATTTTTATGAGCATTATGAAGCCGCTGATGGCCAGCGTATATTCCTTGCCGGGTATCTGACGCCACTACTAAATGCTGCCGACAAAGATTCCATGAAAAAAATCTTTGACGAATTACTCTCTTATGTGTACAAAAATACCTGTAAGCAAGATGATGATATCCATCTGGTTTCCACCGTTCGGGAATATATTGAAACACATTATACTGACAGTTCCATGAATATCAGTACCATTGCAGATGCAATCGGCAAAAAATCCCGACACATCTCCCGTGTATTCAAAGAAGAAACACAGGAAGGTATTTTAGACTACATTAACAATTTGCGCATCAGCAAAGCCAAGCTGCTTCTGCGTACAGATAAATATTCTTTGGAGGAAATCAGTGACATGGTCGGATATGCCAGTTACAAAACATTCCGCAGAATATTTGTAAAGCTTACCGGCGTAACACCAGGTAAATATGGCGGAAGACAGCAAGACACCTTTCCCGAAGAATAAAACATGGACAAACACATGGACAAAAATGTCGCAGCAAAGATATCCCCTGCTTTACCATTTTTGTCCATATACGCAGCCACTTTCCGATTTTATAATAAAACCAATTCCGATTTACGGAAATAACAAAAAGGAGAGGTATCTATTATGAAACACAAAATGTTAAAAAAAGTACTGAGCAGTGTTTTGGCTGCTACACTTGTTTTCTCTATGGCTGCTTGTGGTGAAACAAAAAACACTACCGCCAAAGAAGAATCCAAGACCAAAGAGTCCGCAACCACACCTGCTTCACAGAGCAGTGTTGCACCGGAAAGCAGTGCATCACAAGAAGCAGCAGTTACAGGAATTACTTATCCTATTGAAGGTAATGTAACACTCACACTTGCAATGCTGGACAACGCAACCATAAATGCAAATGCAAAACATTTATTTGACACGCCTTTAGGAAAAGCATGGCAGGAAGCTACCGGCGTTACTATTGAGGTAATTCAGTGTGCTAACAACGATGCTATGAACCTTCTTATTGCTGGCGGCGATCTTCCTGATTTAATTTATTTCCCTCCTAGCAAATATTCAGGTGGTGCTGAAAAGGCAATTAAAGATGGTGTAATTGAACCTTTGAACGACTATATTGATGAATTTGCTCCCGATTTAAAAGCTGTTTTGGAAAGCGATGAAGTCTGGTACAAGACCAATGTTACTTCTAACGGCGATATCATCGGTGCACCCTTCATCCGTGGTGACGCATATCTGTGTTCCGGTGCAGGCTTAATTATTCGTCAGGACTGGCTTGATGAATTGAAGCTGGAAGTACCCCAGACTCCTGATGATCTCTACAATGTATTAGTTGCCTTCAAGGAAAAGAAAGGTGCAACCTTACCTTTCACCACAACAAACTCTTGGATGCGACATGTTGTTAATGGCGGTATGATTTCTTCTGCATATGGTCAGGTAAAATCTGATTGGTATCAGATTGACGGCACACTTCACTATGGACGTGCAGAAGCAGAATATAAAGACACCCTTGCTTTCTTGAACAAATTGTACAGCGAAAATTTATTAGATCCCAACTTCGCATCTAACGACAACAATACTGTTTACTCTAACATGGCTAACGGCATGTCCGGCGTAACCGTAGGTGCAACCGGAGGATACATCGGTACCATTCTGAACGCTGTAGAAAAAGACAATCCTACCTACGATTTGACCGGCTTTGGTCCTCTTGTAGCAAAAGCAGGTGATACTGCTTACAGTGGATATTACTCAAACGCTCTTACAGGAGATACATTGTTCATGACATCTCAGTGTAAGAATAAAGAAGCTGCTGTTAAATTCATGAATTACGGTTATACCGAAGAAGGATATATGCTTCTCAATTTCGGTATTGAAGGAGAAAGCTACACAATGGTCGATGGCTATCCTACTTACACAGAATTGATCACCAACAACCCCAATGGTTGGAGTATGCAGCAGGCACTTGCTCAATACACAAGATCCTGGGATGCAGGCCCATTTGTTCAGGACAAACGTTACATGGAACAATATGCAGCACGTCCTCAGCAGAAAGCCGCTCAGGCTCTTTGGGCTGAAACAGATGCAGCTAAATATATGGTTCCTACCCTCTCTATTGCAGAGGAAGATCAGGCTGAATACAGCAAGCTGTGGGCTGACATTAATACATTTGTTTCTGAAATGATGATCGCATACATTACCGGAACTGCTGATCTGTCAAAATTCGAGACCGAATATTTGGGCCAGTTAAAAACTATGGGCATCGACAGAGTTATTGAATTAAGACAGAACGCTCTGGACGCTTTCAACGCAAGATAAAGCAACATAACAGCAATAAAGAGAACTGCTGTAACGGCAGTTCTCTTCTATTCTTCCCATCATTTTCGGAGGTATTTGTATGCACAAGACAAAAAAGAAAGATTCCTTCCTGTTACGACTGGGCAAAGACTTACGCAAATATGCCGGTGCATATATGCTGGTCGTTCCCGTAGTATTGTTCTACCTGATTTTCTGCTATAAGCCAATGTATGGCGTTATCATTGCCTTCCAGAATTTTTCTCCAATACGCGGAATTACAGGAAGTGAATGGGTAGGACTACGGCATTTTAAGGATTTTTTTGACTCCTATTACTTTACTCGAATACTGAAAAACACACTGGTCATCAGTTTATCTACTTTGTTTTTCAGCTTTCCCATACCGATAATTTTTGCTCTGCTTTTGAATGAAATCAGAAATCAAAAATTCAAACGTCTGGTACAGACCATCTCTTACATGCCACACTTTATCTCCATGGTAGTAGTATGTAATATGATCAAAATGTTTACTTCCAATACCGGATTTATTACATCCATTTTGAAATTATTTGGAGTTCCTGAAGTGTCTCTGCTGACAATACCGGAATATTTTGTTCCCATTTACGTTATTTCCGGTATTTGGCAGCAAACAGGCTGGGGAGCGATCATCTACTTATCCGCATTGGCAGGTATCGACCAGCAATTATATGAAGCTGCAAAAATCGATGGTGCCAACAGATGGAAGCAGACCCTGTATGTGACCCTTCCCGGCATTTCGCAAACTATCATTATCATGTTGTTGCTTCGTTTAGGTAACATCATGGATGTTGGCTATGAAAAGGTTATGTTGTTATATAATGAGGGTATTTTCAAGACAGCCGACGTCATTTCCACATTTGTCTATCGTAAAGGTCTGACAGACATGGAATTTAGCTACAGTACGGCAGTTAGCCTTTTTAATTCGGTTATTAATTTTATTATTATTGTGATTTTCAACAAGCTCAGTAAGAAATTTACAGAAACCAGCTTGTGGTAAAAACAGAAAGGAGAAACCTGCACATGAAACTGAACGGATATAAAATCTTTTCTATATTTAATATCCTTATAATGCTATTTATAATCATTGTCACTGCATATCCTGTTTATTACGTAGTGATTGCTTCCTTTAGTGATCCGGCTTCCCTTTCTATACACACCGGATTATTAACTGCACCCTTGAAACCGTTTACTGCTTCTGCATATAAGCTGGTATTCCAAAATCAACAAATATTGCGAGGATTTACCAATACCTTATATGTCATGGCATTCGGCTTATCCCTGAATTTGATCTTAACTGCACTGGGCGCTTACTTTCTTACTATCAAAGGACCGATGTTAAAGACTCCCATTACATTTATGATTATTTTTACCATGTATTTTTCCGGTGGTATGATCCCAAGCTACCTGAATGTCAAGGATCTGCATCTGCTCAATGATCTGTGGTCATTAATTCTGCCAAGTGCGATCACAACCACCAACCTGATCATTATGAAAAGCGCTTTCCAATCCATACCAGAGAGTCTTTCTGAATCTGCCAGATTAGACGGTGCTACCTATTTACAGATTTTACTTAAGATTATGATTCCACTTAGTAAAGCTACCATGGCAGTCATGGTTCTATACTATGGAGTATCCCGCTGGAACAGTTGGTTTTCAGCTGCAATTTACTTAAACAACTCAGATTTATTCCCGCTGCAATTGGTTATGCGCAATATTTTGAATATGGCAAATCAAATGGCGGGCAGTACCGGTGCCAGCGCTGATGAAATGGCCCAACTGGTTGAACTTATTAAATACGCTCTTATCGTTGTAACCACCGCCCCCATCCTGGCACTGTATCCATTCTTACAGAAATATTTTGTAAAGGGTGTTATGATCGGTGCGGTAAAAGGCTAATATATTAAGGAGGAAACAAAATGACAAAAGAAGAACTAAAACAGTATGCAAAAAGCTTTGGCGCGGACATTGTGGGTATCACATCTATGGACCGCTTTGAAGGCGTTCCCGCTCAGATGGATCCCCGCCATATTATGCCGGAGGCAAAATCTATGATTGTTATGGGATTCCGCGTTATGAGAGGTTCCCTTAGAGGTATCGAGGAAGGTACTTTCTTTAGCAACTATTCTGCTATGGGATACGGCGGTCTGACTTATACATACATTCCAATGACAGTAATTAATCTTTGTCGTGTGCTTGAAGACGAAGGCTATGAAGCCATTCCTATCGGGCACCAGAGCGACTGGAGAGGCATTGATAATCGCGGAAATCTGCGCCAGAACTACTCCCGTCCGGTAGAAGACGGTAAGCCACAGCCGGATATTATGCTGCATTTGCGTTTCTGTGCTTATCTCGCCGGTCTCGGAGAAATCGGTTACAGCAAAATGCTGATCACACCGGAATTCGGTCCTCGTGTGCGAATCGGTGTTGTATTAACAGAGGCTGAATTTGAACCGGATCCAATTTATGACGGACCACAGCTTTGCAATAAATGTATGGCCTGTGTAAGAAATTGTCCCGGCAAAGCAATCAGCGCCCAAAAGGTAGTTAAGGTCAACTTAGCAGGTCATGAAATCGAATATGGGGAACTGGATTGCGATGCATGTGATATTGCTTTCCGCGGCGGCGAACTGTGTAAGGATGGCGAGCGTGGCACATATTTTGGCGACAGAGAAGATATAAAGCCGGCAGCTCACAGCCCATTCTATAATAAACCGGCCAATCTTTACAATACCGGCCAAGCAGTATGCGGTGCCATGGGCTGTACTCGTGCTTGTATGATCAGTCTGGAAGCACGCGATGTTCTAAAGAACAAATTCAACAAGCCTTTCCGTAGAAAGAAATTGTGGAGTATCGACTGGTCCGACTATAATCCCGTGGAATTTACTAACACCAGCGTAAGCGAGCTAGGCGCTCATACCAGCAGAAAAACAGAGAACTCTGCAGAAAAAACCGTACGTAAAGAGCTTTCTTTAAGTGAGCAACACGACAAAGAAGCTGATTAATTGAACAGTAAGCATATGGAAGGAGTTTATAATATATGAAATATTCTGTTGGATATCAACTGCGTGAAAGGGATGAAGAATCCTTTCTTTCTATTGTGGAAGCCTACAAAGACCATATTGCAGAAGTATATTTCCCTTGGCTGGACATCCCCTCCGGCAGAGGCTCCCTGACCAACAGTGAGGGGTATATCTGCTGGGATGCTCAATCTATTTTAATACATGAATTACGAGCAATCAAAGCCATGGGCATCAAATTAGACTTGCTCTTAAACGGCAACTGCTATGGAGCAGACAGTATGAGTGAAAGCTTATCCAACAAAGTTCTTTCCGTACTGGAATATCTGAAAAGCGAAGGTTGTAAGGCGGATGTGGTTACTACTGCCTCACCCGCCATCGCCTTTATGGTAAAGCAGCATTTTCCTGCCATGGAAGTCCGTGCATCCGTAAATATGCGAATCGGAACAATAAAAGGGATGGAATACGCAAAACATTTATTTGATTCCTTTTATATTTGCCGTGATTTTAATCGTGATATAGTACGTATCAAAGAACTAAAAACTTGGGCAGACGCCAATCATAAAGGCCTGTACATTCTCGCCAACAGTGGTTGTATGCGGGAATGCTCCTTCCAAACCTTCCATGACAATCTGGTTGCCCATAATGAAGACATCATGAAAACCAAAAACATAAAAGGATTTCTTCCTTATGCCTGCTGGAACTATCTAAAATACAGAAAAAATTGGGTTTCCATTCTGCAAAACACCTGGATTCGTCCGGAAGATGTTCATCATTACGAAGAATACGTACCTATGATGAAGCTGGCAACCCGTATGCATGCTTTGCCGAAAATGGTAATCGATGCCTATGCCAAAGCTGAATTTCGCGGAAATCTGTTGAATTTATTAGAACCCGGGTTTGGTCCTGCACTGGCCCCTCATGTTATTGACAACGATAAATTTCCAGCTGACTGGTTTGAACAAACCAGTAACTGCAGCAAGCAATGTGAGCAATGTAATTATTGCAAGACAATATTAAATGAAGTTCTGGTGGAAGGTTGATGACGCAACCTCTGCATCAAATACTGTAAATTAAGAAAGAGAGCTTATTATGATCAGTGCATATTGTTTAGATTATAACAATTGGACGTGCATTCCACGTCATGTAAAAGAAGATTTCAAGGAAATGGCTGATATGGGATTTGACGCCATTGACTTAAGTTTTTCAGAAAGCGAAATGATGTATGCCAGAAGAACCTTTGAAATCCTGGTAGATATGGCTCACAAAGAAGGCCTAAAAGTCAATGTGATTCCAAGCCGTATTGCCGGTCGCTTTGCCGGTGCACCTTTGATGCCAAGTTTATGGCTCTGCAAGCATCCGGATCTTTGGATTTCCAAGGATTACTTTATTCCTGTTGCCTGTCTGGAATCCCCCGAAGTCCGCGCATGGTTCAAGGATTTTATGAAGACCCTGATCACTGACTATGATTTAGACGGCATCATCTGGGACGAACCCAAAGCTCCTACTATGATCAGTCATCATCCGGATACGATCAAACGTTTCGGGGATCATCCTACGGAACAGGATATGGCAGTTGGCTTTTGTGAATTCTTCGCTGAAATCACAGACTACTGCCACTCCTTAAAGCCGGAGCTGGTGCAGACTTTGTTCTGTATTAAAAAGGAAGCTGCCTTTTTCACAGAAGCGATTGCACAAAACAAGGATATTACCTACTTTGGATACGACGGAAATCTGGGACGTCAGAGACGATTCCATGAGGAGATTCAGGAAAGCAAATATCGCATTGAAAGTGTTTGGGACCGTACGCTGAAGGAATGTGCCCAAGCCGGCAAAAAAACCTTTGCACTGGTGGAAAGTATGCATATGCCTCGTGAAGAACATGAAGCCTTCGAAAGAAATTTAAATGCGTATCTTGAAAATTATCATCCTGACCATCTTGCATTTTACTATTATGCGCACAATGGAGATGATCCGGAGGGTCTGAACAATATTTTCAAACGCTCTATGAAAAAATATCTCAAAAAATAATTCTCGTTTTCTATTACAGAAGGAGAACCGTTTTATGATAACAAGACACCAATATATGGCATATTTAAACGAAAAATATGCTGCAACAGCTAATACATCAAAACTTCTTCAAGATGTTCTGGTCAAAAACCGGGACATCTTGGAAACTTTTATCAAGGAAAAAGCCTGCATGACAATCGCTTTATACCGATATCACAACATGCTTTTTTTATATTATGAGGTGATAGACGGTGCACACACACCCTGCCGAATTTTTCCGTTTCTGACCTCATGCTTAAAGTCTGTACCTGTCAAGGATGGCGAACTCCAGTGGCTACCTATGCACCATATTTACCACAACGCCATACCTGACTCTGTCGATAATTGGCGTAGACACGGCAAAAAGCAACGTATCGGCCGTATCGCCTATTTAATGCCGGACAAACTGATATCCTACCTTTATTACCATAAAGAGCTTCTGGAAGAGGGATTGTTTGAAGGGGAGCGCTACCTTTCTATTGCAATGTACGACACCATTCTTTTTACTTATTCCGAAAGCCCCCGCATTCTTACACATCTGAATGCCGAAAGTGCTGCAGAATCCAGTGTAATTGCCAAATGGCGCGCCTTAAATCCCAAGAGTCATTTTGATCACAACTTTTCCGGAGATGGCAACTTTGTAGATTTAGAGGAATTGTTATCCATTGGATGGGAGGAAATAATAAATGCGTAGTATATATAATATTTTAGATTACGGTGCTGTGGCAGATAGTGTTACCAACAATGCAGCTGCCATCCAACAGGCCATTGATGCCGCAAGCGAGAAGGGCGGACAGGTTTATGTTCCGGCGGGAACCTTCTTAAGCGGTACCATTCGATTAAAAAGTAATATTGATTTTCACCTTTCTGCAGGTGCCGTTTTATTGTGCAGCTGTGACGAAAAAGAAATCTTAAGCTTCCGGGATCTATATGGTCCGGAAGAAGAAGTATGGAACGGGGGATGCTTTTTGTTTGCTTACCACGCCCACAACATTACAATTTCCGGGGAAGGTACCATTCAAGGGCAGGGATATAAACTATTTATTGATGATCAAGCCGATGGTGAATTCCATGAATGCCCGTTAAACATTGCGCCATTTCGACCAAGAACAACCTTTCTTGAAGACGTAACAGATCTCAAAATTAAAGATATCACCATTCGTGATGCAGCCTCATGGTCGCTTCACATGGCAGGATGCCGCAGAGTTATGGTGCATAATATTAAAATTCTCAACAATCATCGTGGCGCCAACAATGACGGAATTGATCCTGACTGCTGTAAGGATGTCGTGATCAACGATTGCTTGGTAGAAACCGGGGATGATGCAATAGTGGTCAAAACCACTCAGCTAATGACCAAAAAATATGGAGCCAGTGAAAATATCGTGATCAGCAACTGTGTTTTGACCTCCCGGGATTCCGGTGTGAAAATCGGTACGGAAACGCATGGCGATATTCGCAACATTATTATCAGTAACTGTATCATGAAAAACTGCTCACGCGGAATTGGTATCTGGGTAAGGAATGGCGGAAATATTTCTGATATTTATATCCATCACATTACCGGCAATGTTCTCAAATATGCTGACGCAATATACCGCACAAAAGGACCTGCAAGATGGTGGGGCGTAGGAGAACCAATCTTTATCAATGCAACCTACCGAAACGAATCCAAGACTTTCCCGGGAACAATCAAAAACATTACTGTGGATTCCATGAACCTGAAAGCCGAATCCAGTATTTTTGTAGGCGGAGAGGAAGATACTATCATCGAGAACATTACCCTTCGCAATATGAACATTGTTCTATGCAAGCAGGGTACGCAGCCTCATGGCTTTTTTGATGAACTCCCTTCTATCCGAAAAGTATACCCACATACCATCCCTGTGGTGTATGCAAGGCATGTAAAAGGATTGGAAGTGACCGGACGAGTTACCTATATGGAACCATATAATCCAACAGATAATCCGCCTATGGAAACGGAATCCTGTGAGAATATAAAAATAGAACTATATCAACAACTCTGCTGATATGGTAATAGAAAGTAAAAGTCCGGCATGAGAATCGGACTTTTGCTTTCTATAATTTCTTATTTCACCTGTTCGTTATATTTTGCAACCTCAGTACACATCAACACAAAAGCCCCCATGCCATGCAGATCATTCTTCGTGCATGCCCGGCCGATATAATGCTCATATGTCCCTGCATCAATACATGTTCCTATACAAACATAATCCACTACCAAATGTCCATTCTCGTCATAATACAGCGCGTCAATACAACCCTTATATGCCCTCAGGAGCACCTCCTCATACCGCTCCTTGGAAACAATTCCCATTCGAATAGCCTTTGCAAAGGAATAGGTAAATAAATGACTACAGGAGCTTTCCACCCAATTCCCTTCTGCTCCCGGCATGTCCAATACTTCATACCACATTCCTGTTTTCTGATCCTGGAACTTCACAAGCGCCTCTAAAAGCTCCGCTTCTATGCACTTTAATTGGAGTACTGCCGGATGATCCTCAGGAATTTCATCCAGAATATCTAATATTGCGACTGCATACCAGCCCACTGCTCTACCCCAGATATTTTCAGAAAGGCCATTTTCTTTGTTCGCCCATCTTGCCTTTTTGGTAGGATCCCAGCCATGAAAATATAATCCGGACTTTGGATCCTTCATATGCTCATTCATGATAAAAATCTGCTGAATCGCACGCTCTCGTAATACCGTATCTCCAAATCGCTTTGCATACTTTACGGACAATGGGCCACACATATATGCACCATCCATCCACATCTGATTGTGCTGATTCATCATATGCCAGTAACCACCATATTCATTTACCGGCCAGTAATACATGGACTCTCCAATGGTTTTGAGTGCCCGCATATACTTTCCATCTCCGGTCTCATCATATAGCTTGTACAACAGAATTGCCGGTTGCTTGCAATCTAATAACGTTAATTCCTTTCCCTTAAAACGAGACTCCTCTCGCAAGCCCAACTCATGACAAAAACCATATACCTCTCCATTGGGTCCAAGAACATAATCCACATATTCCTTAATATATCGAAAATACTTTTTATCTCCGATCAGCTCATACAAACGCTCCATGCCGGACAAGAACACACCTTGATGATAAAAAAAGCATCCCTTCGGAGGAAGCTCCTGAGGGGTATAAGTCTCCATAATTGCTTCGCATGCCTGAACAGCATATTTTATTGCATCATGATACATTTGCTAAGTTCTCCTTTTGCGTAATATTTCTCTTCTATAAGAATTATACCACTGCAAAGCTTTCTGTATATGTCCAGAACTGTTATTTAAGTGCTCAAAATATGCGAATGCTAATAAAACCGAAATACGCTTTCGTCACATACTATTTTTTGTCTCTACATCCCCTTAAATGTCTTTCTCATATAGATAATGGTAATCCCTATTGCTGCAACTCCCAGTATGTTGGTCAACTGCTGGGCATAGGTAAATATGGTATTTCCATCGGCAATATACACCTGAAGCCAATCCACAAATTTCCCCATTACCACGGTAAGTAAAAATCCAAATAGTCCGGAAATCACCGCCAACAATGCCAATTGGGGAATGCGCCTCTCCTCCTTCAGGCACTTCAGTCTGATTCCCAGCATACCCGTACCGATAAATCCCCATGCAGCAGCATTTCCGATTGCACTGACAATATGCATAGGCACTGCATTGGCCGGTGTAGAAAAGGCCGTGAATAAACCATTTTTTTGATTAAATTCCTCACGTTTTAAAGACACAATCTCAGTATGAGTAAGCCCCTCTTTCTCTGACCATATATCATTTTCAAATGTATTTAATATATAATCATTTCCATAGCAAACACAGTTTATTAATTTATTGCACAACCATACGTCATAATCCGCTATATTCGCTTTAATAATTCCCATGGGAAACGATCTGTTGTGATAAGCTCTCATTTCAACATCAATCGTAAATGGTAATAAACACTTTCCCATAGCGACCTATGCTCCTTTACAATGCATGTGCTATATTTACTTTATATTTTAGTTTATTTATTTATAAAGAAAATCCTCTATAGTTCCAATTACTATTACCTCGTTGAATTTTCGCCTCAAAAAAGTTTTTGAGAAAAAAAACAGCTATAAACATTTCTGCTTATAACTGTACTATCTATTTTTTTATTTCTGCTTACAGCAATTTATTTTTGTCCTGCTTATTATACAGGAACCTGCGGACTTCCATAATCCTATCGTCACCCTCATCATCAATTACTACATACCAGACAACAAAGTTCTTCACATAGATACGATAATATGGATATCTCCTCTCTTTCATGGACTCATATTGCTCAAACGATTCTGCCACAGGCAGCCTCTCCAGTATGGCTTTTTCCACTGCATCAATCAGGTCATTTGCCGCCTTCGGATTCTGCAGGTTCTCCGCAATATAAACTACCTTCTGCTCCAAATCTTCATAGAACAAAGGTAAATATCTCAATTTGTACTTTCTATCAGCCATTCACCCTCCTCCGAAGATTTGAAAATACCTCCTCATGTGTAAATCTTCTTTCATCATCCAATGCTGCTCTGTCAGCTTCATCCAGTGCTGTTTCCACACCATCTGTTAACCTTGAATAGGCTTCCAGACTTAAAACAACCATTGCTCCATAGCCATTCTTGGTCAAATACACCGGTTCTCCTCCTCCAACAGCCTTTTCTATATCCGGAAACTTATTTCTTAAATCTGAAACGGGTCTAATCTGTATCATAAATGCCTCCCTTTCTAATTATCAAAATTTTATCATAATTTTATCCACACCCTTATTATAACCGAAAATCACTCCTCTTACAATTCCCAAAATCATTAAATTTATTTTATATCCCTCACAGACAGGCAGCGTACTGCATTCAACACCGCAATCACCATAACACCTACATCTGCAAAGATTGCCAGCCACATATTGGCGATGCCAACTGCTCCCAAAATCAGGCAAATACCCTTTACCCCAAGGGCAAACACAATATTTTCATAGACAATTCGCATGCATTTTCTGGACAGTCTGATTGCCTGAGCAATCTTATAAGGATTATCATCCATCAACACAATATCCGCCGCTTCGATCGCTGCATCACTTCCCATTGCTCCCATAGCGATCCCGATGTCCGCTCTGGACAGTACGGGTGCATCATTAATACCATCTCCTACAAACACAAGCGTGCTTTTAGGATTCTTTCTTTGCAGTAATGCTTCCACCTGAATCACTTTGTCTTCCGGCAGAAGTTCACTTTTTACTTCATCAATAAACAATGCTGATGCCGCCTTCATTGCAGCAGCATGATTGTCTCCGGTCAACATTACCGTCTTCTTGATGCCTGCAGACTTCAATGCCGCTATAGCTTTTGCCGACTGCTCTTTGACCACATCGGCAATCACCATATATCCTGTGTATACACCATCTACTGCTACATACACAGTGGTACCTGCCTCTTCTACAAGAGGTACCTGTAATCCTATGGTTTCCATCAATTTACGATTTCCTACGGCCACCTGCCTACCTTCCACCAGGGCTTTCACACCGTGGCCGCTGATTTCCTGCACATCTGTAATAACAACCCTATCCACGGAACATGTTGCGGTCTGCCTGCTGTCCGCTCCCCGCACGTCTCTCTTGTCATAAGCTGCCATAACGCTCCTGCTGATGGGATGATTGGAGTAGCTTTCTGCACATGCAGCGTAATACAGCAATTCATCCGGTTCATCTGCAACCATATCCACCACCTCAGAAATTCCCCTGGTCAATGTACCCGTCTTATCAAATACCACAGTATCTGCTTTTGCAAGAGCCTCCAGGTAATTGGAACCTTTGATCAGGATTCCGCAGGAAGATGCTCCCCCTATTCCGCCAAAAAAACTTAAGGGAATCGAAATAACCAGTGCACAGGGACAACTGATAACCAAAAATGTCAATGCCCTGGTAATCCATTCAGTCCAATTTGCCGGATTGCCCAAAACAAACATATTTACAAGCGGCGGTAATATGGCAAGCACCGCTGCACTGTAACAAACTGCAGGGGTATAATAATGGGCAAACTTTGTAATAAAATTCTCTGTGCGAGCTTTCTTCATGGCAGAATTCTCTACCAACTCTAAAATTTTAGAAACCGTAGACTCTCCGAATTCCTTAGTAGTCTGCACTTTCAACAGCCCTGTCATATTCACACAGCCGCTGATCACTGTATCTCCTACAGCAACTTCCCGGGGCATGCTTTCGCCGGTCAATGCACTGGTATTCAATGCTGCACTGCCATCCACCACAATTCCGTCAATAGGAATCTTCTCCCCAGGCCTTACGATGATCACCGTTCCCACTGTCACGTCTTCAGGAGAAACAGCTGCTATTTCCCCGTTCTCATCTTCTATATTGGCATAATCAGGCCTGATATCCATAAGTGCAGCAATATTTCTGCAGCTCTTGCCTACTGCATAACTTTGGAACAATTCACCTACTTGATAAAACAACATAACTGCCGTGCCTTCTGCATAATCTCCAAGTATAATGGCTCCCACAGTGGCAACTGCCATCAAAAAATTCTCATCGAAAATTTCTCCATGTACGATGCCTAATACAGCTTTCCGCAGAATATCATAGCCGATCACAAGATAAGGCACCATGTAAGCCACAAATTTTACCCAGCCCTGCAGCGGCAAAAATCGTATGATAAGAATAAGTACCGCAGCAATAACGATGCGGTACAGGACTTTTTTCTGTTTTTTAGACATAAATCTCGCAGTCTGCCTCCACTTTCTTGCAAGCCTTTACGACAGCCTTCATAACAGCCTTATCATCTGCACCTTCTGCAAACTCCACGTTCATTTTCTGGGTCATAAAGCTGACTGTGGCATTTGCAACACCTGCCACCTTCTTAGTCGCTTCCTCCATCTTTCTTGCACAGTTGGCACAATCCACTTCGATCTTATAGGTCTTCTGCATAATACACCTTCCTATGTTTTATTTTTTCAGAACAATTAAACGAACTTTTAATCGTTGTTTATATCATACAACCGGGAGGTGAATTTGTCAAGATTCTTATTCATCAAACTGAAAATGAAAGTAGGGCATCTTGAACTTCCAGCGTCCTACTTTTCTGCTGTTTGAAGCATTTAGTAGGACACAATGAGCTTCCGCTGTCCTACTTTTTTTGCTGTTTGAAGCATTTAGTTGGACATAATGAGCTTTCGTTGTCCTACTTTTTATACGTTTTTGGAATTTAGTAGGGCATCTTGAACTTCCAGTGTCCTACTTTTCTGCTGTTTGAAACATTTAGTAGGACACAATGAGCTTCCGCTGTCCTACTTTTTTTGCTGTTTGAAACATTTAGTAGGACACAATGAGCTTCCGTTGTCCTACTTTTTTGCCGTTTGAAACATTTAGTAGGACAACCTAAACTCCCAATGTCCTACCTTTTTGCTGTTTGAAACATTTAGTAGGAGATTAAGTAAACACACGGAAGAACCTGGAAAATGTGAATCCCAATTAGGCATACATATTAATCCAATCCGCTGGGACAGGTGATAATCATCAATCGCTCCACCATATCGTGGAGCATGGCAGTCTGATCCGTTTCAGCGGCTTTATAGTATACCTCCTTGCCTTCACGGCGTGTGGTAACAAGACCGGCTGTTTTTAACAATTTCAAATGATGGGCCACCGCGGGACTGGACATCTCCATCATTGCGGATAAATTGATCACGCACTCTTCACAATGGCAAAGAATCCAGAAAATCTTCAATCGACTGGCGTCGCCCAGCAATCGAAGCTGATCTGTTACCTTTTGAAAAGCATCTTCCTCCGGAAGATGCTCTGCAATCCTCTGAGAATCCTGCCCGTGATCGTGGGGTAAATGAATCCAGCTCATTTGAAGCCTCCTATCAGGATTCCACCGTATTCAAGGAATCTATACTGCCAATCAGATTATTGCTGCGGATATCAATAATGGGTCCTCCCGTTCCTTGAATATACTCTCTGGTAATGGTCACACGTCCGATATTATCATCCTTGGGAATCTCATACATGATATCCAACATGAATTCCTCGATAATAGAACGCAATGCTCTGGCACCGGTATCTCGTTCCATGGCCTTATCCGCAATCGCTTCCAAAGCCTCATCATTGAACTCCAGCTTCACTTCATCCAGTTCCAACAGCTTCTGATACTGCTTTAAGATGGCATTCTTAGGCTCCTTCAGGATCTTGACCATCATTTCCTTGGACAGACCTTCCAACGTATATACAATTGGCAGACGTCCTAAAAACTCCGGAATCATGCCAAACTTGCGAAGATCCTCTGTGGTAACCTTCCTCAGCAGATTTTTGTCATTGTTGAAGGCATCCTTTAAGGTAGCGTTAAAACCGATAGCTGCCGTCTTGGTGAGACGTTCCTTGATAATCTCTTCTAAATCCGGGAAGGCACCGCCACAGATAAAGAGGATATTTCTGGTATTCACCGTAGCAAGGGGAACCATGGCATTCTTGCTGTTTGCACCTACAGGCACCTCCACCTCGGCACCTTCTAAAAGCTTCAGCATCCCCTGCTGCACACTTTCTCCGCTGACATCACGGGAAGTGGTATTTTTCTTCTTGGCAATCTTGTCAATCTCATCGATGAAAATAATGCCCCGCTCTGCTTTTTCCACATCATTATCTGCTGCTGCTAAAAGTTTGGAAACCACGCTCTCAATATCATCGCCGATATATCCGGCCTCTGTCAGGGAGGTAGCATCTGCAATGGCAAGAGGCACATCCAATAACTTTGCCAGCGTTTTTACCAGATAGGTCTTGCCGGAACCGGTGGGGCCAATCATCAGCATATTGGACTTTTCAATCTCGATCTCATCCATAGTACCGGTAGCCACGCGCTTATAATGATTATAAACCGCAACAGAAATCACCTTTTTGGCATACTCCTGCCCTACCACGTATTCATCCAGGCTTGCCTTGATCTTATGGGGCGCCGGAATATCCTTGATATTCAGTGCAGGCTGCACATCCTCAGCCTTCTTTTTCTTCTTCAGCTTCTGCTTGTTAGGAATGCCTCCCTCTCCCTGCAGATCTGAAATATTCAAGAAACGGATATTTGGCATACCTTTTCCAAACATCTGATCCATGCCCTGCAGACTGGGATCATTTAACATGCCCTGATAATCAAACTGACTGACTGCATCCATGGTCTTGTGCATACAATCATCGCATACACAGATGTTATTAGGCATCTTGAACATTCTGCCGGCTTTGCTCTCCGGACGGCGGCACACGAAACATACATCCTCATATTCGCTTTCGTCGTCTTCTCTTTTACTTTCGGTCTTTGTACCGGTTATCTCAGCTGACTGTAACTGTGCTGCTTCATCACCCTGTCTGTCCTGCCGGTCCATGTTATCCGTATCTACTTCCCGAAAATCAAACACTTCGTTTATATTATTATCATCATCATGATTAAATTTATCTGTCATATTTCCTCCACTCTAAAGCAGGCTTACTTTTTTTATATTTCTTCTCTATTACAGTTGTGTAAATAATCATTGCCACAATAACTTCAATCATCACACCAATACAAGAAAAGAGAATCCATAATGCAGCTTCTTTCCATAATAATGGGAAACCCAAGAAAATAAAAATAATACCCATGATACAAAACAATTTGCACATTGCCCTATTATATTTTTTTGCATCTGTAACTTGAAACATTTCTGCATTCGCCCAAAAACCTACTGCTTTCTTTGAAAATAATGCGTAAACACCTAAAGCAATAAAAAAGAGGCCTGCCATACACCATATTCCAAATCCGATTAACGTTTCCAACATTTCATTCGCCACCTTTCACTTATTTTTTATTACAATGTATTCCTATCCTCAACACAGCTTCGAAAAGGAAGTTCCATAATGTTTCATCTTCCGCTGTCACTTTTTTCGCTGTCTTTTTTGTCGCTGTCATGGTCGTCCGATGACTTGATTGGATATAAAAATGCTTAGCAATGATTCTTATGCCCAAAATTAAAGCAAAAGATCGAATTTTTCCATGTTTCTCCGCTCATTTTGGGTAGCGCATGTCATTGGCAGTCAAAAATGCCCACGCTTTTCCTTTTTCCTGGGCATTTTCGAGCTATACAGGCACTTTCTGCCCAAATGTCGGCTTCGCCGCCGCTTGTTTTCCTGCTGACTCCAAGGCTTCGCCTTGCACTCCAAACCTTCGGTTTGTCGTTAACTTGTCAGGTGAAAACAAATGTCGGCTCCGCCGCCGCTTGTTTTCCTGCTGACAAGTTACATTATACTTGATATATGCAGACTTCACAAGTGAAGTTTTTATAAACCTCGGTCAATTCTTGCCATTTTAGCTTGCTTATGTTATATAACATAAGCGTAAAAAGCGGGCTGTCGACGACAGCCCGCTAATATTATATATCACTATAAATTACCAAACCTACTCCGGTCTTTCTCCAAGTGTAATCTCCAGTTCAACAGCAGTATACTCACCCTTGATCTGTCTCATAACAATGATATCTGCCTGGGTTCCCGGAGCACAGTACTGCAGTGAAGCCTGCAGATCTTCGTAATCAGATATCTTATCTCCATCAAAATTGGTGATGATATCGTATGGCAGGATGCCTGCTGCCTCTGCCGGAGAACCTTTTTCTACTTCTCCTACAAGGATACCTGTAGGAATATTCAGGTATGCTGACATTTCTGCATTGATGGTCTGCAGGCTGATTCCCATATAACCTACATTACCATCCACAACCTTTTCTTTAGTTTCCTTAGTCATCAGGTCTGAAATAATCGGCTCTGCTGCTGCAATAGGGATGGCATACCCCATGCCTTCTACTCCATAACCACTAATCTTGCTGGAATTGATACCTACCACTTCACCATTCATATTTAACAGTGCACCGCCGGAGTTACCGCCATTGATAGCAGCATCGGTCTGGATGAAGGTACCTTTGGAGCCATCTTCCATACCCACTTCTCTGTTCAATGCACTGACCCAGCCACCGGTTACAGACTGACCATAACCCAGTGCATTGCCGATAGCAATCACCTGTTCGCCTAATTTCAGTGCTTCACTGTCACCTAATTTTGCGACTGTAATCGCCTGCTTAGTTTCAGTATCAATGCCCTCTAAAGGAATCGCAATCACTGCAAGATCCATACTGGCGTCCTTGCCTTTGATCTGCGCATTTGCTACATTGCCGTTGATAAAAGTAACTTCCAGTTCTTCTGCACCTTCGATTACATGATAATTGGTGGCAATCAAAAGTTCTTTGTCATCCTGTGCAATAATGATACCGGAACCACTGGACTGAGCCTCCTGGGTAAAGGTCTGGCCAAAAAAAGAGCTCTTCTGCACATATTTATTTACAATGGATACCATTGCCGGCATCACATCTTCTACTACCGCTGTCACATCAGCACTGATTATCTTTGTTTCTGTAGGTACTGTCAACTGTACAGCTGGTGTGTCCATTTCGGGTGTTACCTGTGCAGGCGCATCCACTGTAATCTCCTGATTGCTTATCAGATTTTTATTTAAAAGATTAATTCCATAAAATCCGGCACCTGCACACCCACCGAACAATGCGCCGCAAACCGCAAATGTTACAGCTTTTACTGCAAAACTTGTTTTTTTCTTTTCCGGCTTCTTATTATAACTGTTGTATGAACCGCCATAATTGCTGCTGTAGGAATTGCCATATGCGCTTCCATAATTATAATTCTGATAATATGCATCTTTATTTACATTTTGCGCACCGCTGTAAGCTCCTGTGGTGTTATTTGCTGTTTCTTTATTTTCATTTGTGTAGTATCCGTTATTATCGTACATAATCATTCCTCCTGCATAACATTATATATTGTCAACTACATGTTTCCTGCTTGTATGAACTTAGTATAAATCGTAATTGTGACAAAATTGTGTTTAAAAAGTAATTTTTTTATGTTTTCCAGTGAGTATAGGAGCATATTTATTAATCAGTCTGATCAGCACCGCTTCTGCTGCAAAGACAAAGATTAATATCATCCCATGATATAGTATCGAACTAGGCATAAGACTATTCAGGAAAGCTGCAAGATCCATGCTGTAATGAAGCACATGGAAATCCAGATGCGTTGCCATGATAATCAAGGTATTGCTTCCAAAGAAAACAATTCCTCTGAACAACAGCCTGCCGCTGAACCTGTCAAGCATCTTACACATGAAAATCACGCCTAATGCCCCTGAAGCTGCACCAATCAAATACAAACATACCGGATACGCCACAAGTATGACATTACTGTCAGTTCCGAATAGAATATCTCCCCAATGCATTGCCCGCAGATCTACCTTCGGATTGATACTGTTCATTCTGACACTCACCCAAATCAGTAATCCTCCCGTCACTCCATATAGATATGCCGGAATCTTCAAAGGGATAATATACTTTCTTATATAATAGCCGATACAGATAAAGATGGTACAATAGATTCCCCTTATCAGCGCTGCCATAAAGCTCTGCAAAAATTCACCGCCTGCAAGATTCCATGTATTTGCCCATACAGCAAATGCCACCAGACCGGCAACGATCATGATCGTCGCTAAATCATTCCTGCTCTTGCGTACCAAGAGAAACACAATTTCACTGATGAACAGAGCTGGCAGAAACCACATAACTGAATTGCCGTAAAGTGAAACTGCAGATATCAACAAAGCTCTGAAATGGGGCCAATAAAATATCCCCTGAAGTGCCAGTCTGATAAATTCAATTACCATAGATAATAGGCTGAATAGAATATATGGTATCATGATCCTGCAGAATTTCTTTTTTATGGTTCTGAGAATCTCGCTCTCTTCCTCCTTTGTTTCCCAAAAGAGCATACCTGAAATCATAAAAAACAGCGCCATATGAAAGGTAATTACCACACTGCGAAAAGGCACATAGAATGTATCTATATGCCCGATTACAACAAATATAATGCCCAGTCCCCGGGCAAGATCATAATAACCGATTCTATCCTTCACTATACCTTTTCCTCACTGGTCTTTCCATATCCTTTGGCCGCATCTATATTTTCAACAGCTTTCCGGCGAGCTTCCTGCTCCCAGTATTCTTTGTTCATTGTCAGCTTCATAATCCATTTCTCAGGAAGCTTGTGGTACTTCTTTCCAAGGAGATATCCAATATACTTAAAACCACTCTGCATGATCAGATAAGGAATCCACTTCCACAGTCCCTTTTCTTTCAAATATGCAGCGGTTGCCTTTACACTCTTTATCCCCTCTCCCTCGGAAGGTACCTGTGCAAAAATCTCCGGATGATCCGCCTGAGAAACACCCAGATCAAAATTTCTGCGAAGCTGCTGCATACATTTGTAATTGTGGGAATGTACCACACAGGCCTGAGCCGCATAAGCAATTTCATATCCGGCTTTGATGGCACCTGCCGCATATATCATATCTTCATTAAAAATCGTATGTCTGACAAATCCGCCCAGTTCATCATAAATACTTCTCTTATATGCACAGCACACATCCGAACAAAAAAATGCCTTGATTCCCTTTGTCTCAATATCCTTCGCTGACTTTATCTCAGATTTTTCCGGATAATTGAATTCTCTCAAGTAAGACTCAATGGGGTTCGCATCCTGACCCGGCAGCTGTCTCCCATAAGCTGCTGCAACTTTCTCTCCTTCCAGGACCTTTAGCAGGTTCTCCAGTAAATATTCATCCCGGGGCATAGCATCCTGGGTCATCATAACAAAAATATCTGCTGTTGACTTTTTCACACCCTGCCTTCTGGTCTTCCCATGATTAAATTCCTTTTTGGAGTGATGATATACATCAATATTACTGTACTTTTTCAAAAGACGTGTACCATAAAACAACTGGGAAAAATATTTTTCCTCCGTATTCATCAGAATAATACGATTTACCGGTATTGTCTGTGCTTCCAACTTCTCTATTAATTGAAAAAATGATTTATCCGGTTTATATACCGGAATGATTATGTCTACTTTCATACTGTCTCTTTCTTAATTTTGAAAAAGGGAGCAGTATAATTGCTCCCTTCTCGTTTTTCTTTTTATATTTTACCAGTACTAATTTGAACTTCTGTTCAAATATGGAATGGTATCTGCCTTGATCTGATCACTGCATTCCTGAACGGTAGAGGAAACCTGATAATCTTCTACACCAAACAAGAATTCGTGCAGCCATACAACATTATCCGTAAGATCGATAGGGATTACACAGCTTCCCCGTGCACCACCGAGATTCTCAGTAGCCAACATATTTCTCTGAGGGAAACCATCTTCGCCCACGATAGAATAATTCGCAATCTGTCCCAACAGATTCTGCAAATCCTTTTTATCGATAGATGTATATACATTGTCCACTACCTTGAAGAAGGTATCTGTCAACTCTGATAATTTTGCTGTCTTTGCCTTATCCGCCATGGCCTGAATCACTTCACGCTGACGCTCTGCACGCTTAAAGTCATCACCGGCAGTATAGCGGATACGGCAGTAAGCAGCTGCCTGCAGACCATTGAGAAGCTGATAACCGGTATCTTCCACCATGACCAGTTCTTCATCGATATCCGTATCTCTTAAAATACTCTTCTGGTAGTTATTGATGTGCTTAATCTCCTCACTGTCAACATCGATCCATACTCCCTTCAGACCATTGACAGAGTCGATCACAGCATCATAACCAACTGTCACAAAATCCGTAATATTCAGGTCAAGGTTCATGTTCAGCATTGCCATTGCGGTCTCAGCACCGCCTTTTGAATATGCTCCATTACATTTATTGTAAACATCATTGCTCAAGTTAAGATAAGTATCCCGGTATACAGAAACCAATTTAATCTCGCCGGTATCCTGATTGATAGAAGCCACCATAATGGTATCACTTCTGCTGCCCTTTGACAACTGACCATCTGTGGCATCCACACCGAATAATGCGATGTTCCAATACCCCTTCAGTTCTTCATCTTCTTCAAACTTTTCTACAACTTCTGAATTCACCACGATCTGGCTTTCGTCAATCTGCGCAAAGTGCGGTCCCTCTACTTCTTCCGTTGTCTGGAATACCTTCAGAACTGCTATCAGCATCGCCACGATCACCAGCAATTCCACTACAAAAATAATGATCCTTGCTCGTTGTTTCGCACGTCTTTTCTTTGCACTCATTCTCTTTTTACCTTTGGTACCTTCACCATTTTCATGATTAGCATTTGTTGCCATGACTGTTTCTCCTTGTTACCCCTTTTAATATGCATTCTTATTTACGAACCCTGTGATAAAGGTTAGTAATATAATTTTCACGTCGAGACCGACGGTCCAATTTTCAATATAATATAGATCATATTCTATCCTCTTCAGAATAGATGTATCACCACGATACCCGTTTACCTGCGCCCAACCGGTAAGACCCGGTCTGATCTGATGCTTGATCATGTATCTTGGTATTTCTTCCTTGAATTTTTCTACAAACAATGGTCTCTCAGGTCGCGGCCCTACAAGACTCATATCACCTTTTAAAATATTGAAAAGCTGAGGAAGCTCATCAATGCTTGTCCGACGAATGAATCTGCCGATAGGGGTTACCCGCGGATCATTCTTCACGGTCCATGCTTTCTTTTCATCTTCCTCCGGCTGAAGCTCCATACTCCTGAACTTATACATATAAAAGCTCTTATTGTGAAGCCCTACTCTTTCCTGCTTAAAGATAATCGGTCCCGGACTGGTTATCTTGATCAATACCGCTATGAGCAATAAAAGCGGCGATGTGATAATAATGCCGAATATGGAACCTGCCACATCCATGACTCTCTTTAAAAATGCATTGCCCGCATTGGACAAGGGCACATATCGGATGTTGATCACAGGCAGTCCCATCATATCTTCTGTATATGGCCGGCTGGGTATCAGACTGTTATAATCAGGCACAAACTTCGTGTGTACACCTGATTTTTCGCAGACACCAACGATTTCTTCCAGGCGGTCATAATCTTTCAGAGACAATGCCACAGCAATCTCATCCAATCCATTTTCCGGCAGAATATTATTTAGCTCATCAATCCCACCCAGAAGTTTAACCCCCTTATAAAGAGAACCTTCCGGCATGTGATCATCTAAAATGCCAACCACAGAATATCCCCATTGCGGATTCCACTGCAGTCTGTCAATATAAGCTTCCGCCGCTCTGGAATAACCAACCACCAGCACATGCTTCAGATTGAATCCCTTCCTGCGCAGTGTTCGGAGTGCCTTTCTGAGCACCAATCTCGATAGTGCTGTAATCAAAATATTCAGCACATAAAAAAGTGCCATCATGGTACGGGAATAATGAATCTCTCTTACAAATAGATACAAAATGATAATATAGAATCCCATACCGATTGTGTTGGCTTTTACGATACAGAACAATTCGTTCTTCTGTTTTATGGTCCGCTTCGGACCATATACATTACAGATAAAATACAGGAACAGATAACCCGGCACAATAAAGAACAGGACTACAAAATAATCCTTCGGCGGGAGAACTCCTACTCCTATAGTATCTGCATTCAAAATATAAAATTTTATAAAATACGCAAGTGCATAGGAAACTATCATAATGACCGCATCCATTGCAACATGCATTCTGTTAAAGACTTTTTGGTTATTTTTTATCATAAACTCACCCGAAAGCTCCCCTGCATCTTACTGTATTTTACAATAATATCACCAAAAGAACAACTTAAGATTTTATGAATACCCGAATGGTGTCGATATACAGCAGTAACTGTATACCCAGGTAATTTTTCAGATTTTTCAGGCAGAACGGAATTTTATGAAGTTTTCCTTCTTTTGAAAAACATCTCCTGATTCCCTCCAGATACCCTTTCACGTATAGCATACCCATTTTCTTTCTGCAAAAAAACAAAGCTTTCACGGAAAATCCCAGTATAAGAAACGGAAGATTTATAAGCAGCTGTAAAAAGGGCATATTTTTCCAGACCAGATATGCATTGTTGGCAGAAGACAATTTTGTCTTAAATTCATTATATTTAGAACCGGTGGTAGCACTGCCCGCATGAATGACCTTTGCTCTCGGTTCATAAACATTGCGGTATCCAAAAATTTTTGCCCGGTATCCCATATCTACATCTTCCAGATATGCAAAATGATTTTCATCAAACAGACCGATCTTTTCAAACACTTCACGTCTGTACAATGATGCACCTCCACAGGATGCAAAGACTTCCCTTTTTTCTTCAAATCCCGAAGCTGGTTTTCCTTTCCCCCGGTCAAAGGCCCAGCCCAGGACACAATATCTGATGCCTGCATTGTCTATGAGATTCTCATCCTGCATGGTCAGCATCATGGGATTCACAGAAAAAACTGATTCCGTTTCCTCCATGGTTTCTTCCAGATATTTTATAAATCCCGGCTTTACTACGGTATCATTGTTGAGCAACAGCACATAATCTGTAATGCTGGCTTTGATACCCACATTGACAGCATGGCAAAATCCGGTGTTCTCAGGCAAAGCGATCAATTCTATCTCCGGATATTCTTCTATGATGACCTCCAAACTGCCGTCCTTTGATCCATTATCTACCACAATCGTGTGAAATTCGCTTTCCGACTTTAAATCGGCCAGCGAATCCAGACAATTTCTAATATATTTCATACCGTTGTAATTAGGAATCACAACGGTGGTCTTACAAATCTGCATAAATTTTTCCTCAATTGCAAATTATAACTTCGTATACTGCTGGGGATCCCACAAAAGCACATATCCGGCTTCCCAAAAGATATTGCTTAAATTCTGACTGATATCCACATAGTCCGTGTTTTTCGGCAGTTTTTTCCACAATACTGTACCATCCTGTGCAATACATCCGGCCAATCCCCCTTTCTGCTCCGCCAGTTCCCTACATGCAGGATTCACACGCATACAGCGCACATCCAGCGCATGTGCCTGCTGCACCAGCACAGCCCGGTTTACATAACCGGAATATCCATCCTTCAACCCGGCAAAGACCACATTTCCCTGCTGATCCATCATACCGCCGGTGATCTTTCCTTTTCGGATGACACGTCCCCCTACAGCGCCAATATCTTTACGATTTTCAAAGATATTGTTTATATAATTTACCCTGTAAAATCCCAGATGCTTCAGATGAACCACTTCTGCATTCCAGCCCTTTTGATTTACATAATTTTCAACAGCACGTTTTCCGGCTTCATATGCGTAACGCTTGCTTTCCGGATTGGCTGCGGTAGAACCGGTATGACAACGCCAGTGATACAGCACCTTGGGAATGTGTATCACCTGCTCTTTGTCAATATCTGCAGTCACTCTAAGCACCAGATCAAAATCCTGGGCTCCGTCATATTCTTTCCGCAAAAGCTTCCCTTTTGCAATATCCATTCTCACTGCCGTAAAATGGCAGAAATAATTGTTGGTCAAGAGCAGATCTTCATTATAATCCTGCTTAAAGTGGGGCTCGTAAAATTTAGTCCCTTCGCCATCACATTTATCCTCGTCAGAATAAAGCAGCACCGGCATAGCATTTTTTCCGGCGTTTTCCACAGCTGCTGCCATCTCATAAAGTGCATCCGGTGTCAGCAGATCATCATGATCCAACAAGGCCATGTAATCTCCCTGTGCTGCAAGTATTCCCTGATTGGTATTCTCTGAAATTCCTGCATTGTCCTTAAGCTTTAAGTAGTGAATCCGTGCATCCCCATAGCTTTCTGCCAGAGTCCTTAACCTCTCATCTCCACTGGCATCTGCAAGGATCAGTTCGAAGTGAGGATAGGTCTGGCTCAGCACAGACTCCACCAGCTCCCGAAAATACCGCTCCGGTGTATGATAAAGGGGCACAACGATGCTAAAGACCGGTGTCACATGCCAGTTTCGCAGTCTCTGCAGCTGCAGCACTTTTTCTCCGGGTGCCACATAGGTATAATCATCATACGCCCCTTTCTGCAGTCTCTCAGCAGCAGCTAAAATTGTGTTCCTGATACCGTTTTTCTTCAGATAATATACTGTTTTTCGCAAATTATCTATGTTTAACTTTCCCAAACATCTGTCCTCACTTTACAAATGACTTCACTGCCTCGGTCAGCTGTACCAGTTTCTCCTCTGCATCTTCCAGACTGCTGCCGGTCACACCCATATAAAATTTGATCTTGGGTTCCGTTCCGGAAGGTCTCGCACAACACCAGCAATTATCCGGCAGCTCAAAATACAGCACATTTGAATTTGGCAGCCCCGTATTGCTTTCCTCCCCGGTCAGCATATCAATTGCTTTATCTTCCTTGTAATCTCTGAATCCGATCACCTTCGCACCCCCGATCATTTCGGGAGGATTTTTCCGAAGCTTTTCCATGATCAACCCAATCTGTTTTGCTCCTTCAATTCCCTTTAAAGTCAGGGCATACTGACCTTCCTTATAATACCCATAAGACTCATACATTTCCAGCATCATATCCCAGAGAGTCTTGCCCTGCTTCTTACAGTATGCAGCCACCTCACACAGACACATGACTGCCACGCAGGCATCCTTGTCCCTGGAATGTGTGCCTGCCAGACAGCCGTAACTTTCCTCCAGGCCGAACACATAATCATAGGTTCCTTCCTGCTCAAAGAACTTGATCTGTTCACCGATATACTTAAAGCCGGTCAATACTTCGATCAGTTTCACATTGTATTTTTCAGAGATGGGCTTTGTCATATTGGTGGTTACGATAGTGGTCACCAACGCCGGATTTGCAGGCATGGTACCGGTTGCAGACTTCTCTCTTAACAGGTATTCCGCAATTAACATCCCTGACATATTGCCGGTAAAAGGTACAAACTCACCCGTGACTGCATCCTTTGCATATACCCCCAGCCGGTCAGCATCCGGATCTGTAGCCAGGATGATATCCGCATCCTTTTCCTTTGCCAGGCGAAGGGCATAAGTAAACGCCTTGGGATCTTCCGGGTTAGGATATTCCAAAGTTGTAAAGTTGGGATCCGGGTTTTCCTGCTCCGGCACCACATATACATGCTGAAAGCCCAATTCTTTCAGTACTCTTCTGACAGGTACATTACCGGTACCACACAGAGGCGTATAAACGATTTTCATATCCTCTGCCACTTCTTTGATGATCTCCGGATGAATGACCTGCTTCTTTAATGCTTCCATATAAGCATCATCCATCTCTTTTCCGATGGTCACATACAGTCCGGCTGCTTCTGCCGCTGCCCTGTCCATGGTCCTTACCTTATGATAATCCGTCACGGCCAGGACTTCTGTAATGATTTCTTTATCTCTGGGAGCTGTGATCTGCGCACCGTCCTCCCAATAAACTTTATATCCATTATATTCCGGTGGATTGTGGCTGGCGGTCACCACCACACCTGCGGTACATCCCAATTTACGCAGTGCAAAGGATAATTCCGGCGTTGGGCGCAGTGCATCAAACACATACGCTTTGATGCCGTTAGCCGCAAAACAAAGTGCCGCTTCTTCTGAAAATTCCGGGGACATAAAGCGGGAATCATAGGCTATCGCAACTCCCATATCCTGTGTCCCCTGTTTTAAAATATAATTTGCCAGACCCTGGGTGGCTTTTCTCACGGTATAGATGTTCATGCGGTTGGTGCCTGCTCCGATGACACCCCTAAGCCCCCCGGTGCCAAATTCCAATTCTCTGTAGAAACGATCCTCTATCTCTTTTTCATCACCCTTGATGGCTTCCAATTCTGCTTTTGTGGCTGCATCAAAATATGCATCTGTCAGCCAAAAATGATATGCATCCATATAGTTCATACTTCTTTACTCCTTATCTGCCGGATTGCGCAATGCATAATCACTGCGATCCAACGAAAAATTAGGGTTATAATAAGGATCTCCCTGTTCCAGGATTTCTTTCCATTTTTCTCTGAACATGGCAGATTCTCTGTTATAGCGCTTTGCCTTTTCTCCTTGATCATCCAATCCTCTGGAAATAGATTCATAGTGATACAGCTGAGCAAATGGTGTCCATACATTTAACAATCCAGCTTCTCGCAGCTTCAGGCACAAATCCACATCATTCAACGAAATTTCAAATGCCTCTTCCAAACCGCCAACCTGCTCATAAAGGCTCTTCTTTACCATCAGGCACGCCCCTGTCACTGCAGACATATTCTGGGCATAACACAGTCTGCCCATGTAACCTAAATTCTGCTGCGGAATCTTATAATGGCTGTGTCCTGCCGTACGATGGGCACCCAGACCGATCACTACGCCTGCATGCTGAATGGTCCTGTCAGGATACAACAGCTTCGCACCTACCGCACCCACATCCTCTCTCTGGGCATACATCAGCAGTTCTTCCATCCAGTTTGCGGTAATGACTTCTGTATCATTATTCAGCAGCAGGATATAATCCCCTGTGGCATGGGAAACACCTAAATTATTGACTGCAGAATAATTGAATTTCCCCTGGAAAGTAACCACTTTGATAAAATCATGTGCTTCCGTCAGCTGTTTGTAAAGCTCCTTGATTTCTTCTGTGGTACTGTTGTTTTCTACAATAATGATCTCATAATTTGCGTAAGTGGATTTCTCCAAGATAGAGTTCACACATCTGCCCAGATCCTGTGCATGGTCCTTATTGGCAATTACAATAGATATCTTAGGATTACCCAATATTTGATAGCGTATCCTGAATATAGTCTCGCAGGCTCTGGTACTGGTAATCTGGAAATGCTTCATGCCGTGCTTCTGCAGATGATCTGCAATCGCCCCCTTGGCTGCCGCAATGGCATAAGGCTTTGCACCGATGCCGGAAGCAACACTGCCTGCATGGCTTCTCCAGTAATATAAAAGCTTGGGCACATGCACCACCTTTTTGGCATTGTCCGTCAAACGCAGAATCATATCATGATCCTGACTGCCATCAAACTGCGTGCGGAACAATTCCGTGCCTTCCAGCAATTCTCTGGCAAACACACTAAAATGACAGATATAATTGTTGGCTCTCAGCGTATCCGGTGCATAGTCCGGCTTAAAATGCATGGTAAGCATCTTATTGATGTCCCCGCTCTTGAAAGTAGTCTCATCACAATACAGATAATCTGCCCCCTGCTCATTGATCGCCTTTACGTATTCATATAAAACACTGGGATGCAGCACATCATCATGGTCAAAGAGACCGATATAATCTCCGGTAGCCATCTTGTAACATTGATTGGTGTTTCCCGCAATCCCTTCATTTTTCTCTAATTTTTTGTATACAATACGGCCATTTGCTTTCGCTGCATATTCGCCGCACATCTGACCAACATAGGCATGCTCTGGATCGGAACCGTCCGCCAGACAAAGCTCCCAATTCTCATAGGTCTGGTTCATGACAGAATCAATCATTTCTACGAGGAATTCCTTAGGGGTATTCCAAAGAGGTACTAAAATACTGATTTTCACTCTTCGCTCAAATACAGTCTCCCTCTGACGTTCTGCTTCCTCCGGAGATGGAAAACTATCCGTACCATAAGCCTTCATCAGCCCCATCTGTTGTTTTTTATTCTTAACTTTTCTCAGAAAATCCTTGGGTCCTCCGATGGTAGCCAGACGGTTCTTCTGGCGGATTGCAAAATGAATGACACTTCTGGCAGGCTTTGTGGCTTTCCAGAATGCATTGTTCTTAATCCTGTCCAGTTTGAACTGCAATTCTTCATTCTCAGATTCCAAAAGTACGATCCTGTCACTTAAGTCCATACATTTTTCATGTTCTTTTTCATAAGCTTCCTTATAATTAATTTCCTGACTCATACCTGCCCTCACTTATTTTCTATTTTATCTCTGTAAAATTTTCTGCTTTCTGGCTGCTGTAAAAATATTCCAATGATGGGGCCTTTCGAGGCGTCGGCACTTGAAATTTTTGAGTGTAACGATAAAAATTTCTTAGTGTCCGCTACGACCGAGAACGGAGCGAGAGCGTCCCCGAATGGAATCTTTTCGCAGCAGCCTGAAATCCAGAAAATTTCACAAATATCATATTGTAAAATACCTGCTGCTCCAATTCAACAACTTTCCTTTATTGATTTTATGCACAGCCAGCACACCTACCCGGTACTCCGCATCTTTTTGCAGCTTTGCAGCTTCTTCTTCGGAAAGATGTACATGGAAACCACAGAGCGCCACATTCTTCTGGTCGGGTATATTTTCTTCCAGATCTTGACGATACTGTGGTTTTGTCTTTATCATGATAAAACCTGTGTCTTCTTCAGGTTTTGCCAGTACGATATACCTGTCGTAACAGGCATTGTTATCCCCTAACACCACACTATAGCCTCTGATATAGCCTTTATCACTTTGCTCAATACCGATCAACAGGCAATTGTCCAGTCGTGCCTGCTCTACCTGTGCGGGCTCCGTACGGGTAACTTCCTGAATGGTGTTGCGCACATTGATATAATCCGGCACAATCCGGCTGTCCAGACCGATTTTGGACAGGCCATCAGGGTAATAAGGGTCCTGTCCTTTCAAAGCCGGATGCATTTCATACAGATGCTCCCGCTCCTTCTGAAGTCTTGCCTGCTTTTCTTTGGTCTCGTCGTTTCCACGGCTCAAAGACTCATGATGATATGCATAGTAGGAATTGAGCACCACGTTATGGTACCCTGCCTCATACAAAGCAAATCCCAGATCCACATCATTGTATGCCACCCGCAGAGACTCCTTAAAGCCGCCCGCTTCTGCATACTTCTCCTTATCAATCATCAGACATGCCCCTGTCACGGCCAGACAGTTCATATCTGCACGGTTTCTGTCAAAATAGATACTCTTGTTATCCTCAAAAAACTGCATCTTGTGCACAGGTCCTATAGGCAGATTGGTAATGCCCGCATGCTGGATACGTACACCCTCCGGATAATATAGTTTCAACCCTACAGCACCTACATAGGGTTTTGCGGCCTTTTGCCTCATGGCATAGATCCAGTCACTGCCACAGGCTTCTATATCATCATTCAAAAACAGCAGATATTTGCCAAAGGCTGCCCTGGCTCCTATATTACACATTTTTGAAAAATTGAATTCCATAGGCTGATACAGATAATGGGCAGACTGCCGCCTCACAATGTCAGTATTCACCATATCTGCCAGCATATGAACCTTGTCCCTGTTCTCCGCTGTGCTTCCATTGTCTACAATAATAATTTCCAAACCCGGAATCTTTTTTAAAGACTCCAAACATTTTCCCAAGACTGCCGGATTGTCTTTGGAAGGTATAATGACAGATATGTCATTTATTTCACCATACACCCGTGCCACAGACTCCGCTGAAGCCAAATAGGATGCCCATACCGCTTCGTCATTCACATGAAACAGCATATGAGGACATCTTGCTACTGCCTTGCTGCCCTTTTCAAACGCACCGCAGATTTTTAATGCTTTCGTCAGCCGGCCTCTCACCTCTTCCGGCCTTTCAAATAATACCCTGCCGGTAAACTGCTCATCTGCTGAAAGTTCACCGGTCAATTCCATCAATTCTTTCCTGACTGCTGCCACACTGCCTACATAAAACTGTGACAAATACGTGTCCGGCGACCAACAGGGTTTGTACCATGGTTTTTCTCTGTGACCGTCCACTGCCATAAGATCTTCATCTCCGTAAAGAATCTGAACCTCCGGATTTTCGTTGAAATATTTCGTGATCAATCCATGTGCACTTTCAGAGAGGCTGCCGTTTTTCTGCAAAAGCAGAACATAATCCACAGGTTCTCCCACAAGTTCCACTTTTGTTTCCTGCTTTTTGATCCAGGCATCATAACTGACCTTCTTTTCAGAAAGCTGCCTTTCATATTCCTTTTCAATTTTTCCGGTCCACAACCCCTTTACGGTCTCTTTCAGTCCCACTTCTTTATCCTCATATTAAAATATCTTTTTTACTGCTGCTGCCATATCCTGTGCCATTTCCAAAGGCAGTCTGACAACCTCCATCTTTACATACAGAGAATTGGAAGCTTTACGATCCAGTTCACTGATATTCACATTGATATTAGGGTCTGTGGTAGGAAATACGATACTATCCGTTCCCTTTGCCACACGACCATTGGTGATCAACATTTTCTTCTTCTGCAGCGGTACCGCTTCCCCGTTAAAGGTCATTTCCAAAATCTTACACATGCAGCAGTCCATGGCGGGATCAATACGAAGCATCCTCACATCGCCGCTGACCTCATAAGTAAACTCCACTAACTGCTCACCCTGATATGCTTCCGGTATGAAACATGACTGTGCTTCGCTGTAACCTGCACCTGTATCCTCATATATCTGCACTCTCATAAGACTTTCCGCAGACTGAAACTTGTGAATCCACTTCTGGGGAACCATCAACTTGTACCCCAACAGTTCTCTGATCTGTGCCATGGACTTGCGGTTTCCGGTAACAAAATTCTGAAAATCCATCTCTTGATCCCGGTAATTTTCAGCGTCCTTCTGGGAAATCTGCAGCTTATCCAAGATACAATCCAACTGCATCTTGTTACGCTTTTCGTCTTCCAAGAGATAGCAATATACTGCTCTGAAAGCCAGCTCCTTTGTTTCAATAGCCTTGCCAAAGGTCCACTCATAATCGATCAGTGTCCAGGCATCTCCATTTACTAAAATATTGGCAAAGATCAGATCAAAATCCGCCGCCGGAAATTCCTCCCGGTAGCCCACTCTCTCCATATATTCATCAAACAGCTTATGAAATCCTTCATAATCTTCTTTTTCCAGGCATGCATCCATCATCTCAGCCAATGTAATGCCTTCTTCAAAGTCAAAACATGCACATACATCTCCATTGTCTTCCTTCAGTATACAAGGATTTACTTTCAGACTTCCCCCTGCATATCGCTCCTTCAGACTTCTGTACGCAAGCTCCATACCACGCACATGATCTTTGGCACTTGCTGTAAGAGGATATTTATACACCTGCAGTTTTCCTTCCTCATCTGCACAGATCTCTGTTCTGATCTGGTATTGTGCAGCCCTGTCATTGGAATATTTTGCATATTTTACGGGCAGTTCTTCCCCTAAAATCACAACAAAGGAGTTGGAAAAATGGGGAAACATTCCGTCTTTGATCAGCCCATCATAAGTACTCTTCTCATCAAAAAGAACCATTCTGTCCCGGTCAAAATTTCTTATATTATTGGACAGTTCGCCCTTCTGTGGCAGGCGTACGTCGGAATAAACAGTGGTCATAAATTTGTAATCGGGATATGGATAATAAAAGTGATATTCCTCCACACCGCATGCTCTGAATATCTGTTCCAGTCCATTCTTTGAAAAGGTCCGCACTCCTCCACCTGTCGCATAATCTTCAATCCCACTGAAATAAGTGCCCAGATGGTCTTCCTTACAACCTGCAAAATATTTCAGTCCATATTTATTTTCAATGGCAATCACCATGCGGCCGCCGGGCGCAAGATGACGCTTCAATATGTTCAAAAAATCTTCATAGGGTGTGTCTCCGCCGATATAACTCTGCCCATATTCAAACACACCGATCAGACAGATATAATCATAATCACAGGGCAGATCCGGTTCAATATCTTTAAAATTCCCTACATGAATGGTCACGTTCTCACATTCACTGTGCCTATAGGCATTGATCATGCTGCGTTTTTTGGACAGATCCACGCAGGTCACACTGCCGGCTTTGCGGGACAGTGCCCCCGTGATGGCGCCGCAGCCGCTTCCCACTTCCAAGACCTTGTCCGTTTTCTTCATGGGGATAAAATCCACAATATTTTCCCGAAGGTTTGAAAGATGATAAAGTACGGGCCAGCTCTTCCGCTCTTCTATAATACCGGCATATTCCACGGTCGAATATTTCTTCACAATTTCCAGAATCTCATCCTCTACCGTACCGTCGCAGTAAAAATCCTGTCCGGGATATTTGCTTAGATCCAAAGTGATCTTTCCGATTGTCTCTGTCATACTTCCTCCACTGTAATCTGTGAATTCATATCGTAGTATCCCACCGTATTTTTATCAGATACTACCGTAACATTTAATACATCATATAGTCTGTGATATACTTCAAAGATATCTCCGTTATACCCTGTCAACCCCAGGGACAGTAAATACTCCCCACCCTGCAGATCCATCTTCTGGGTAAAAGTAATCTCCTTTTTCTGCCCGGGCTCTGCGGATTCCAGAAATGCCTTTTCCACCATGGTATTGGTTCCGGTAATCTCCACACCGATAACATTTTTAAAGGAATAGGCAAAAATGGGAGCCGGAAGATGTTCATAAAATTCCACTTTCATATGAATACTGAACGCAGAACCTTTCATAATGGCATTGGTACGCACACCTCTGTCATCTGTAATATAAAATTCCGTAATCTCAGCCTGCTTTGTACCATACTCTAACAGATTGGGATTCTGCCCCAGTGCAGGATTCTCTCCCGGATTTTTCGCTCCTGCGGCATCCGCTGCTTTATCCTGACGTGCCGCACTCTCCTGCTGTTTATCCGCATCTGCCTCATCCGCCTCATACTGGCCTACCAGTACTCGTTTGTAAGTATCGATCATTTCCTTTGGGCCGCCCTCTCCCAAGAGCGTACCCTTGTTCAGCAGATATACCCTGTCACAGTATTTGCTGATACTGCTTAAGTCATGACTTACAAAAACAATGGTCTTTCCCATCTTTTTAAATTCTTCAAATTTATGATAACATTTGGCCTGAAAAAATACGTCACCTACAGATAACGCTTCATCTACGATCAATATCTCGGGCTCAATATTAATGGCCACAGCAAAAGCCAGTCGTACAAACATACCACTGGAATAAGTTTTACAAGGTTGATTTACATAATCTCCGATATCTGCAAATTCTAAGATATCCGGAAGCTTGGCATCGATTTCCTTTTCGGAAAATCCCATCATGGTACCATTAAGATACACATTTTCGATACCGTTATATTCCATATTAAAACCGGCTCCCAGCTCCAGCAGAGCTGAAATACGACCATTCACCTTCACTTCTCCCTCCGAAGGATTTAAAACACCGGTTATAATCTTCAATAAAGTGGATTTGCCGGAACCATTGGTCCCGATGATGCCTACTGTCTCTCCAGTTCGGATCTGCAGATTCACCCCGTTTAATGCATAATGCTTCTTGGGCGGCCTGTTTTTTAAAAGACCGAAAGCCTCCCTCATACGGTCTGAAGGTTTATCATAAAGCTTATATACTTTTTTGACACCCTTCACATCTATTGCTAACTGCTGCTTTTCCTGCTGCATTGTATTCCTCTTTCCGCTCACACTCTTATAATACATCCGCAAAATGTACTTTTAATCGCTTAAAGATCACTGCCCCAAGGCCAAACAACGCCACTGTGACGATCCAGAAATATATGGTATAATAAAAGTCTTCAAAGAACCACTGATTTTCATAAACGGCACTTCTGTATCCATTCACTATATATACCAGGGGATTGATCTTGAACAGATTGACCCACGGGCCCATTTTCGGTTCCAGATCTTCCAGTTTCCATAAAATAGGAGTTGCCCACATACCGATCTGCAGCCCAATACTGATGATCTGACTGAGATCTCTGAAAAACACCACCACTGCGCAGGTAGTGTAACAAATGGCCAGCACAAATATAAAGAGGCATGCACTGTAATAAATCAGCTGCAATGTATATACACTGGGATAAAAACCATAGCAGGCAGCTACGATCAGCATTACCAGCACAAAAAACGCATGAATGAATGTGGCACCGATCACCTTAATAATGGGCAGAATACTGATCTTGAAAACCACTTTTTTTACCAGATAATTGTATTCAAGCAGTGCCATTGTACCATGATTCAATGCCTCACTGAAAAAGAACCAGGGTACCAATCCTGCAGTCAGGGACAAAACATAAGGAATCTCTCTGCCATTTGAAAGCACCGGTCCTCTGCTGTTGAAGACCAGATCAAATACCAGATAATACATAGCAATCGTTACCACCGGTTGGGCCATAGCCCAGACAGCCCCCAGATAGGAACCGGCATAGCGCTTTTTAAAATCATTCTTTGCAAGTTTCCATATTAAATGCCTGCTCTGCCATAACTCCATGGGAAGGGCCGTCATTGCCTTTTTTTTCGAACTCTTTTTAACTGTCATGAAAAATTACCTTCCATACTTCTCGACATACTCTTCAAAGCTGCCGTGCTTTGTATCTTTTTCAGAAAGGATCAATTCCATATCCTCCGGAATCGGCCACTGAACACCGATTGCGGGATCATTATACATCAGACCGCCCTCATCATTGGGATGATAAAAATCCGTTACTTTATAGCAGAATTCAGCATAATCAGACAATACTAAAAATCCATGGGCAAAGCCCTTCGGCACAAAGAACTGCTTCTTATTCTCTTCACTTAAGAGTACACCCTTCCACTGCCCGAAAGTAGGCGAACCTTTACGAAGATCCACGGCCACATCATACACTTCACCCCTGATCACCCTCACCAGTTTATCCTGAGGGTAATTGATCTGAAAATGCAAACCGCGAAGCACACCCTTCTTAGATGCAGACTGATTATCCTGTACGAACACGCAGTCAATGCCGGCTTCTTTAAAATCATTATAATTATAGGTCTCTGCAAAATATCCTCTTGCATCTCCGAATACAGTGGGCGTAATAATCTTCAACCCCTCAATATCACATGTTTCAACTGTAATCTTACCCAATGTTACATCCACCTTTCCATATAATCTGTTTTCCTGGGATTGGGGAACCCATTACAGTCCGTCCGCAACTTCTACCAGATATTTACCGTAATCGGTCTTAAGAAGAGGTTGTGCCAATTTTAACAGCTGCTCCTTGTCAATAAATCCTCTTCTATAGGCAATTTCCTCGATGCAGGAAATGTAAAGTCCCTGTCTCTTCTGGAATGCTGCCACAAAATCCGCCGCCTCTAAGAGTGCATCATGATTGCCTGTATCCAGCCATGCAAACCCTCTTCCCATGGTCTCTACCCTTAAAGTACCCCTTCTGAGATATTCATTGTTGATACTTGTAATTTCGATCTCGCCTCTTGCAGAAGGTTTCACATTCTTTGCGATCTCTACCACATCATTGTCATAGAAATAAAGTCCAGGAACTGCATAGTTACTCTTCGGGTGCTGTGGTTTTTCTTCAATAGAAACAGCCATGCCGTTCTCATCAAACTCTACTACCCCATATTCTCTCGGATCCCGCACATAATAACCAAAAATCGTTGCGCCGCTTTCTCTGGAAGCCACTTCCTTCAATAATTTTGAAAAGCTCTGTCCATAGAAAATATTATCTCCAAGAACCAGTGCAACATTATCCTTACCGATAAATTCTTCTCCAATAATAAACGCATCTGCAAGACCTCTGGGAACCTCCTGCACAGCATATTCAAAACGCATACCAAGCTGTTCTCCTGAACCCAACAATTCTTTGAAAACCGGCAGATCTCTCGGTGTGGAGATGATCAGCACATCTTTGATACCGGCAAGCATTAAAATGGAAAGCGGATAATAAATCATCGGCTTGTCATATACCGGCATGATCTGTTTGCTGATCGCTTTTGTCAACGGATACAATCTGGTTCCGGAACCACCTGCTAAAATAATACCCTTCATTTTATCCCTCATTTCTGCCCTACAGGCAATATTCTAAATACGCACCGAAGGGATTCCCGCAAAACTTCCCATTTTACAGCAATCCCTCACAGAAAACTATTCACATTTTTTATTTTTCGTACATATCATTATAGTACTTCTGATAATCACCGCTCGTAACATTCTTCATCCAATCCTCATTCTCAAAGAACCAGGCGATGGTCTTTTTGATACCATCCTTGAACATGGTCTCAGGATACCAGCCGATCTCTGCTTTGATTTTATCAGGTGCGATTGCATATCTGCGGTCATGTCCCTTACGATCCTCCACGTAAGTGATCAGTTCCTTGCTTACAAGCGCCTTTCTCGGATCCCCTTCCGGAAGCATTTCCTGCAGCGTCTCAATAATGATATTGATGATCTCGATATTCTGCTTCTCATTGTGACCGCCTACATTATAGGTTTCAAACAACTTGCCCTGTTCTTGTACCATATCGATGGCTTTTGCGTGATCTTCCACAAACAGCCAGTCACGCACATTCTTGCCGTCACCATATACAGGCAGTTTCTTTCCCTGAAGAGCATTGTTAATGATCAATGGAATCAGCTTCTCCGGGAACTGATAAGGGCCATAGTTGTTAGAGCAGTTGGTAATATTTGCCGGAAACTTATAAGTATCCATATATGCTTTTACCAACATATCTGAACTTGCCTTACTTGCAGAGTATGGACTGTGTGGATCATATGGAGTGGTTTCATAGAAGAACGCATTCTCATCATCCGGAAGAGATCCATACACCTCATCCGTTGAAACATGAAGAAATTTCTTACCCTCCTTAAAGCTTCCGTCAGGCAGCTCCCACGCAGCCTTAGCACAGTTCAGCATTACTGCTGTACCCAGCACATTGGTCTGCACGAACACTTCCGGATTACGGATACTTCTGTCAACATGACTTTCCGCCGCAAAATGTACTACCCTGTCAATCTCATTTTCTTCAAAAATCTTCCGGATAGCCTCTTTATCACAAATGTCTGCTTTTACAAATGTGTAATTCTCCCGGTCTTCCACACCCTTCAGATTTTCTAAATTGCCTGCGTAAGTCAGGGCATCCACATTGATGATGCGGATCTCATCGCCATATTTTTTGAACATGTAATGAATATAATTGGAGCCGATAAATCCTGCACCGCCTGTCACTAAATAGGTTCTCATAATTATTATCTCCTTTTCTTAATACCCCAGATAACTCAAGTTCATATCTACATCACCACTAATACCGTTAATCTTGCCTGTGGCTTTATACTGCCACATATCATATCTGCCGGTATAGGTCGGTTCAGCTACATACTGAGCCAGCCAAATCTTGTATTTACCACTCAGCTCACCGGTGTTAATTTTCTCCGTGAACCATGTTTTGTTGGCATAAATACCTGCAGTATATCCGTAACTCTGAATGGTCTCACAGAATGCTTTGCACACTTCTGTTCTGGTCTCTACGCTGATACTGTCAGCTCTGCCGCCGCTAGGCTCCACATCCAGGAAAATGGGATATGAAATCTTGTAATTCTTTACACTTTCCAGAACCATGGAAGCTTCTTCTACTGCCTCATTTTTGTCGACTGCCTGGCTGAAGAAATATACACCTACCTTCAGGCCTGCATTGATCGCTCCCTTAATATTGGCCTCAAACTTGGAGTCCTTGATCAATGACCCTTCGGAAGAACCTCTGTATCCACATCTGATAATAACATAGGATACTCCGGAGTTCTTTACAGCAGTCCAGTCGATATTGCCGTTCCATTTGGACACATCAATTCCCAATGTGCCGGACCCGGTCACAAGAGAACCATCACTTGCAAAATTATATTTCACACCCTGAATGACCTGCTCTCCGATTACTTTCTTTCCTGCCCCATCATAGAAGTATCTGTTTCCATTAATTGTCTGCCACCCGGTATACTTGGCTTCGCCTTTTACATAGAACTTACTGTACGTATAATAATCCGCATAATGGGCTGTCCTATATGTGTTATTGTCTAATACAAACACTTCACGCCCTTGATTATCCTTCAAAACTGTAGTCGTGTCTTGCTTTGGATTCGCCTTTACCACAACCGTGCATGTCACCGGTGATGCTTTATAGGTCACCGTTTTCTCCGCAGTGCTGTCTCCATCCTTTACAGTCTCTTTCACTTCCGCCGTACAATTCACTGTAATGGTGGCCTGGCCTGCCGCTACACCGGTCACTGTAATCTGCTTACCTTCTACAGCAACAGTTGCCACACCGGTATCGGAAGAGGATGCCGTGATGACTGCATCTTTCATTTCATTTTCCACTTTCACTACCGTTAATACGACAGGTTCTTCCATATATACCGTTGCCGTCTTCTGATCCAAAGTAATCACCATGGGGTTCGGCGTAGGTGTGGGACTGGGACTTGGGCTGGGACTCGGGCTTACTTCCGGCGTCGGACTGGGGCTCGGACTCACCTCCGGTGTCGGTGTTGGGGTCGGTTCAGGCGTCGGGGTCGGAGTGATCACATCTCCTCCACTGGTACTCAAACGCACGAAGGATGAATTCATCACCAACTGCATAGGATCCACAATATTGGATTTAGCCACTTCGGTATATGCTACCAACGTCGCTGTGCTCTCAACCCATGTTACCGTGTCTGTCAGATAACTTTCCACCACTGTCTCTTTTATCTTTGTATCTTCTTTCTGCACGTCAACTTGAGACTCTGTCTTTACCTCATTTGCCACGTCAACTTTTTTATACTCAATTTCTGCCTTAACATCCACTTTTTGTGTTCCCGGCGGCAATCCATATTTTTTGTATTTCTTATCCTCGAAGGCATTTACAGATATTTTGTATTTTCCTGCTTCCAGATTCTTCTTGTAAATGATACCGTCCATATCATCATCCGACCAAAGTTTCACTTTCCCGTCAGGATCAGTTACCTGAATACTGAATGGCACATTGCCAACCAGCTTCCCCGTCTCTTGATTGACAAACTTGATCTTTAAATCCTTCTCTATGGATGCTATACTGAGCTTCACAGTTACTTCCGTATTATATTCTTCTTCCTCATATTCTTCAGGCTCTTGTTCCTCTTCTTCCTCTTCTGCCATTTCTACTGCCTCTAAGGCTGCTTTCTGTGCATCTGATACTGCCAAAAGACCTGATTCTCCAATCACATCAATCTGTGCCAACTGATTCCCGACGTTCAAAAAACCGTCCTCATCTGCCGTATTCATGTGAGAATAGAGAAAAATACCGCCAATAAATATCCCCACCAAAAGTACTGCAACACCGCCGAACGTAATCAGCTTGTCCACAAGCCCCGACACATCGCCAAAACTCAGAAGTCCTGCCGATTCCTCTCCGTCGTTGTCCTCATATAAATCTTCCTCATAAAAAACATCCTGTACCAAAGGAAGTATCACCGGCACATCTTCTTCATAGGTAATTTCTTCTTCCACATACTCTTCCACATATTCCTCTGCAGGGTATTCTACATACTCCTCAGTTGGATATTCTGTGTACTCCTCATCAGGGTATTCCACATATTCTTCAGTTGGATATTCTGTGTACTCCTCGGTCGGATAATCTTCATATCCTTCCTCCGGGTAATCTTCTTCTACATATTCTTCATCTATATATTCTTCAGGAAAATCCCGATACCTACTTCTTCTACGTGATTTTCTCCCAAAATCAAATGGCCTCTTCATATACATAGCCTTCCTATTTTGTAACATTTTATCGTATTCAGTATATCATTCTTGGTCATTTGGTGCAAGCAAATAAGTAGTTATTCATAAATTCTTAAATCTTCCTCCTGCTCCCCTAAACTAAAAAGGCACATCCTAATTTAATTGTTCTGTGCAAGTGCAGATTTTGTATTTTCCTATTTTTAGGGTGATTTTGGAATTTAGTAGGGCATCTTGGACTTCCAGGTCCCTATTTTTCTGCTTTTTGAAGCATTTAGTAGGACACTATGAACTGTATCCGTCCTACTTTTTATGTTTTTTGGGAATTTCGTAGGAAATATTGAACTTCCAAGACCCTATTTTTCTGCTCTTTGAAGCATTTAGTAGGACACTGTGAGCTTCCGCTATCCTACCTTTTTGCCATTCTCATCACTTAGTAGGAAATTACGCAATCATGCGGAAGAACTCTGTTTTGCCGACATATACCAAAAAAGAGATAATTATAGAGAAAATACATAAATTTCAAAAAATATTGGGCATATATGAAGCGCCATGCTCATTCTATGCCCAATCCCTATTTTTTAAATAACTCCCTTTTCGGAATTGTGTGTCTAAGTAAAAGTCATGTATAATTCTACATTTTGGATGTATAAATCTACATCCAGCCCAAAATACCAACTGAATAGTACAGACTTTAAAATTCAATACAATTTTTATAGGCTTGTTACTAAGATGGAATGAACCTTTTCTATTGCATTGAGATATATTTGATTGATTTTGTAATGAGAAAAATTTCACAAGTTTTTCACATTGGAAACACAGTTTAAACGAATTTTTCTTTTACAATGATTTAAAATGGATAGAAAGAAGGTGAAAAAATGAAGTTCAGGCATGAACTGAAGCAAGAAATAACATACGCAGATATGTTGGTTTTAAGACAACGACTAAAAACAGTTATGCAGAAAGACTCCCACGCTACAGATGGTAGATATGAAATACGAAGTTTGTATTTTGATAACTTGAATGACAAAGCACTTAGAGAAAAAATTGATGGTGTCAACGTTCGTGAAAAATTCAGAATCCGTTATTACAACGGAGATACCTCTCTTATTAATTTGGAGAAAAAAAGCAAGATAAACGGACTATGTTTAAAGGAAAGTGTAAGTTTAACAATCGAACAGACAGAAGCACTTCTGGATGGGGATTATACATGGATGGCAGAATGTAACGAGTCTATTATCAGAGAACTCTATCTTAAAATGAAACATGATGGATTACATCCAAAAACAATTGTTGATTATACAAGAGAACCATTCGTATTTAGACCTGGGAATGTTCGCATAACTCTGGACTATAACATCAGAACTGGAATGTCATGTGTAGATTTTCTGAATGATTCATGTGTAACTGTTCCAATCGCAAATAATCCAATTATTCTTGAAATCAAATGGGATGAATATTTGCCAGATATCATAAAAGATATCATTCAATTAAACAGAGGACGTATAGGAGCTTTTTCAAAATACGCTGCTTGCAGAATGTATGACTAATAATAAAAAGGAGTAAATAATTATGACATTTAATGATATTTTTAAATCAAGTTTTTTGGAGAATATGACAAGCATTAGTATTCTCGACATGGTAGTTGCATTGATACTGGCTTTCGGTATCGGTTTGTTTATTTTTATGGTATATAAAAAGACATATCAAGGTGTAATGTACTCATCAAGTTTTGGCACAACCTTGATTGCATTGACAATGATAACAACAGTTGTAATTCTTGCGGTTACTTCTAATGTAGTGCTTTCACTTGGTATGGTTGGTGCTCTTTCTATTGTAAGATTCCGTACAGCAATTAAAGAGCCTTTAGAAATTGCATTTTTATTCTGGTCAATTGCAGTAGGTATTGTTTTAGCAGCTGGTTTAATTCCGCTTGCAGTAATCGGTAGCGTTGTAATCGGTCTGATATTGATTATTTTTGTAAACAAAAAATCATATTACAATCCATACATAGTAGTGCTTTCTTGTTCTACTTCAGAAGCCGAAAAGAAAGCAAAAGAATTTCTTGACAAGCATGTTCAGAAATGTGTAGTAAAAAGCAAAACAGCAACAAAGGGTATGATTGAACTAAATCTTGAAATTCGTATGAAAGATGATAATACAGATTTCATCAATGCACTGTCTGATATGAATGGTGTAAACAGTGCGATGCTTGTAAGCTATAATGGCGAATATATGGGCTAAGGAGGTGCAGTATGTCAACACATAAGCATTTTGATAAAATCTGCTGTGTTGTGATTGTTCTTACGTTGATAATGACTGCCCTTTTTATGAATGCAGAAGCTTTGGGAGTTCATAAAGAATCAAATATGATGGGATATGAAAGCAAGTTATTCGATACATCCAAAGTACATACATTAAATATTATAATGGATGATTGGGATGAGTTTTTGGATAATGCTAAAAGTGAAGAATACTATGACTGTGATATAGAGTTAGATGGCGAGAAAGTTAAAAACGTTGCAATCAGAGGAAAAGGAAACACATCTTTATCAATGGTAAACAATGACAGATATAGCTTTAAAATAGAATTTGACCATTATGATGATGCACTTACATATTACGGTTTAGACAAACTGTGTTTAAATAATATTATTCAAGACAACACATACATGAAAGATTACATAAGTTATCAGCTAATGAACGAGATGGGGGTAGCATCACCACTATGTAGTTATGTATATATTACAGTTAATGGAGAAGATTGGGGTTTATATTTAGCAGTAGAAGCAGTTGAAGATTCCTTCTTACAACGTAACTATGGAAATGAAGGTGGAGAGTTATACAAACCAGACAGTATGGGCTTCGGTGGTGGCAGAGGAAATGGTAAAGACTTTGACATGGATAATTTCATGGAGAACTTCGAGGGTATGGAAGGGTTCGAAGGTTTTAGTGGACAGATGCCAAACATAGAGGATATGGGAGGATTCAATCCATTTGGTGAAGGAACACAGATGCCAAACATGGGCAACATGCCAAACATGGAAGGTTTCGACCCATCACAGTTTGGAAATGGACAGATGCCAGATAGAAATCGTTTTAACCCAGTACAAGATGGTGAAGAACTCTTTGATGAGACGGTGGAACCAGCAAATACTGGCAGAGGATTTGATGGAGAAATGCCAAGTTCTGATATGAGTAACTCTGGTAATAGCTTTGGTGGACAAAGACCAAACAGAGGAACAACTGAAGAATTCAATCCAAACAATCAAGAGATCAACAAAGGGCAGATGCCAAACTTTGGTGGTGGCTTCGGAATGGGTAGTTCAGATGTAAAGCTTCAGTACACTGATGATAACTTTGATAGTTATTCCAATATATTCAATAATGCCAAAACAGATATAACTAAAGCAGATAAAGAAAGACTAATTGAAGCACTCAGAAAGCTAACTAATGGAGAAGATATTGAGGATACAGTAGCTATTGAGGAAGTAATTAGATATTTTGTAGTTCATAACTTCGTAGTTAATGGAGATAGCTATACTGGTTCAATGATTCACAACTATTATTTGTATGAAAATGATGGACAAATGCAGATGATTCCTTGGGATTATAATTTGGCATTTGGTACTTTCCAAGGTGGTGGAGATGCAACAAGTACTGTAAATTTACCTATTGACTCTCCTGTTTCTGGTGATATATCAGATAGACCAATGATTGCATGGATATTTAATAACGAGGAATATACGGAATTATATCATACAATCTTTGCAGAGTTTATAGATGAATATTTTGAGAGTGGCTATTTCGAAAATGTGGTGGATACTGTTAAGGAAATGATTACACCATATGTAGAAAAAGACCCTACTAAGTTTTGTACTTATGAAGAATTTGAAAAAGGAATTTCAACTCTAAAGGAATTTTGTATACTTCGTGCAGAGAGTATAGACAAACAGCTTGATGGAAGTATCGGAAAGACAGACGATACACAAGATAATAGTACATTTGTAAATGCAGACGACTTGCAGATTAGTGATATGGGTTCTATGGGAAAATCTATGGGAGGTAATAGAAATCCTATCGGTGGAGACATGCAACAAATGCCAAATGATAGAAACAATACTAACGAGGGTATACAATCTTTTCCTAATGGTAAGCCCGAAATGAATATGGGGCAAAATAATGGTAATAGGTCACCACAAAAATTTGATGGAAATATCCCTAACTTTAATGATAACCAACAAAGAACTGAAATGAATGGCAGATTCAGTAATACAGATTGGACGTTGTTAGCAGTTTGTGTGGGAATACTAGCAGTTGGATTGGTTATTACAACTGTCTTTACAAGACGCAAAAAATGATAATATGATATGATTCAAAAGGCTACCCAGTCAAACGATTGGATAGCCTTTTTTCATGCTTTGAAATATTAAAGGTATAATTAAAATTTTTATTGATAAAAGGTGCTTAGAGAAAAAATGGAAATCAATTGCGTAAATCGCATATTCAGTTATGAAATGAATAAATATTCACTAAATTCTTTGATAATAGCATCAGACACACTTTTCAGAAAAGGGAGTTAAATAAAACAATCCCTAATTTTACTTCAACTCATCATAGTGGACAGCTGTTCGGTAATCGTCTTCATATTTCTTCCTGACTCCATTTAAGCCTCCCGAATAATTTCAAATGTTTCCTTATCATAGTCCACGATCACCCTGGTTCCGTTGGAATATACTGTCTCATATACATTGTCCTGTAATTTATGATGGCTGTCAATAAATTCATATCGTTCCGGCTTCAGCAGATCATAATCCTCTGCCATGGTTTTTATTTTTGCTACGCTGTCAACCAGCTGTTCCTCCGTATCACACAGAAAATCTTCCCTGCCCATCCAGTTATTATCAGACGCAAAGTTTGCATAGTAACATACCAGGGGCCTTCCGCCTACTTCCAGACATTTCAGCCTGTTCTTCTTTCCTTTTGTGGCATAATTCAGTGTGAAAGTGGATGGATTGTACAAAATGATTCCGTGGTATACCATATGCCAAAATGGGATCATCTCATCACAGAGCTCTTCTGTATTGTCATAACCCAATTTGAAATCCGCATACATGCAGTAATCCATACTCTCTGCCGCAAAATCATATCCTGACTCTGAACTGAAGCCTCCGAAATTCCTGCGGCTCAGTTCCATGATCTTTTTGTACCATCCGGCAGACTCATTTCGGTTCAGCGGATGTTCGGGATCATAGCATTTTAATACTGTCAAAATGGTAATAACATCTATGTAATGGATTCCCTCAAATCCCAACTCCGCTATCTTTTTCTGATTGGGTACCTCAAATCTCTCATATTGTCTTTTCGGACAGATCTTGTGAGGTCTTCCGCCGGACCAACAGTATGGTCTCAGATAAGGACTGCCGTCTTTGTTCTTCAGCAGATATTCCTCATCAAAACAATCTGCGATGGTATACGCTGCTGTGGCATCATCGTGACATACAATGCCATAATCCAAATCCTGTACTTCCCGGATCAGCTCCTTTAATTTTTCTTCCCCGCCAAGCAATGGCTCCACCGGAAAGATTTGGGGAAATCTTCCGTCATGGCCCTTTGCATTCCAGCCTACCAGACAAAATTCCGCTTCCGGGAGTCCCTGTCTCTTAAACTCCCGGGCAATATCGCCTACCCTGTCAAAGGTACAGGCCACATGCATGGGTGGTTCATTTTCCGGCGTCTGGAAGGGAATGGGGGATGGTGCCGGCTTCCAGCCCTGACGCACTCTCACCTCGATACTGTCTGCTGCTTTGGCCAGACGTTTATCCGCTGCACATCTTTCTTTCAGGGGTACACAGCCTCTCCTAGTGAGCATATACTCACGATACAGCCTTGCCATTCCACTGTACCCGGGCTCCTTCAGAAAATGATACTCCACCACGATATCTTCGTCAGCCTTATCCCCGTCAATTAAAAATCGGGGCCAGGTATAATATCTTCCGTCCTTCACTCCCAATACCATACCAAAATCACATCGAAGGGTTGTAACGATCCCCAATATACCATCTGTCTTCCTACCAAAGCCGTAACAGCCCACAAATGAGAAGTCTGTAAATTTCTCCATATCTTCTCTTTCCGTAAACCTGGTAAGGTATGTTCCTCCTACCTGATGATTGGTTACAAAGAAACCTTCTTCTCCGACAGAAGCCGTAAAATAATCAAACATAAAATCCACGTAGCTTACACCATGGATATGCTGTTTATCAATTCTTGCGGTAAATCCCCAATCCGCTTCTGTGATCTCTGTATCTATGATCTTTTCCTCTCCATTTTCCCAAACGAACCTTGATTTCATATTGCCTCCAGTTTTATCAATCATAAATTATATAAACTCCTCTTTTCCGATAGCCTTTCTGACTTCTTCTTTGTCATATTCCACCCCCGCAGGCAAAGTATTTTCTTCCTCACTCTGTGTGACAAAAGACACATGCAAAGGAATCCGTCTTGCAGTATCCGCTTTTTCAAAGCAGTCCTCTCCGGCACTAATGGGGCAAATACCAAGAGCAAAAACGATCTCACAATCCTCCAGCCGGTACTTTGGCATGATTTCCGGGCCACATTTTGCAGATCCCACACCACTCATGAAATAATCCGTATGTACCTGAATATGACCGGATATTTCCAATTCCTGAGGGTGTGCCTTATTCATCAGCTCCTCTACAGTATATGGGGATGCATTGAAAGAAAATCCGTTTCCAGCAAATAAAATCCCCGCTCCCGAATCATCCGTCAAGGCAGCCCATTTTGTATGATAGACGCTGCCATGCTCCTGGGGTTTTAAATAATCCACAAACATATCCTCTACCTTTTTTGAAAAAACATCCATATATGCATAAGTATGTTTATCCACATAAGTCTCCTGAGGACCATATCCAAAATAACGTACATTGGTCAAATTTTCCGGTAATGTCCAGTGATATCCGTACCGCATCAGATAGGTATGGAGCTTACGCAGCCTGCCCTTCTGGAACAGCTTCATGGTACCATCTGCCTCCACCACAATTTCCATGCAGCTTGTTATCGCAGGCATCTGCCCTATTGCCCCACAAAGCAGTGTATAACTTACCCGCACTTCCTTCTCTGTGGTCTGCTCTATTTTAAAGTCCTTTAAATCTGAAATGGGATAACGATAATTACCGGACCGAGGTATCAGCCAAGGCTGTGCCGTAATGATATTGCCCAAACGGGTATCATTGTCAACCGGTGCCCGAAACAAGGCCAGATCCATGGGCACTTCCAGCAGTTCCCTTCCTCCATAAACAATACGATTCACACTGGGAACAACTTTACTGATTTCATAAAGGAACTCTCTGCCCTCTATTATCACAGCAGTACCTGTTTGAGCAACCTTCAGTTCCTGCTCATTCTTATATGTTTTTATCAGCTCATGCTGTTCTTCGTAACCAGTCTGCTGCTTTGGAAGTTCTTTCTGATAGATATATACCGGTTCCGTCTTTCCAGATTCCATCACACGTATGGTAAGATAACTCTCCCCACTCTGCAATATCACCTGATCCAAAGAATAATTTTCGGTTTCTCCGGCCGGTGTATGCAGCACAAACTGTCCCTCTGTAAGTATTTCTCCATTTCGGGAAATCTGCCAGCAAAATGTCAGATGCCCAAGATCCCTGAATGCATACCTGTTTTGAATGGTCAGCAACATGGCCCCACCATATACCATCCTGCAATTTACCGGCGCATACACCCCCTTTAACTCCAAAAGAGAAGACCGGGGACGTCTGTCAGGGGTACACAGACCATCGCAGCAGATATTGCCATAATTGACCTTGTCTCCGAAATCACCACCGTAGCCATAAATCTTCCGACCATTTTTTTCCATGGTAAGAGCGTGCTCACACCATTCCCATACACAGCCTCCCACATAGCGGTCATGGCTGTAAAAGGTTTGCATATAATCAGAAAGATCCCCACAGGAATTCCCCATGGCATGGCTGTATTCACACAAGAATATGGGGCGTTTTTCTCCCTCCGCATTTAAAATCAAATCCATTTTTTCCACAGAGGGGTACATACAGGACACAAAATCAATAAAATCTTTGGTCTCATGGTACAATTCCTTATCCGGCATACGACGATTAAATATGCCTTCATAATGCACCAAAGCCTTTGGATCAAATGCCTTCACTGCTTTTGCCGCTTTTTCAATACAGCATCCGTAACTGCTTTCATTGCCCAAAGACCAGCTGAAAATAGAAGGGGCGTTTTTAAAGGTATGAACCATACGCATTACCCGGTCCAAAATGATTTCCTCATATTGGGGATCATCCACCAACTCACTCCACTTGTCAGGATACAGACAGCCATGGGTCTCCATATCGGCCTCACACATGACATAAAGCCCATATTCATCACAAAGCTCATAGAACCGGGGATCATTGGGATAATGGGCCGTACGGACGGTATTGATATTGTGTTCCTTCATCATGAGCACATCCCGTTTCATGTGATCATAATCCACAGCATATCCTGTTTCGGGATGGGCATCATGCCGATTGACTCCCAGAAGCTTCACCGGCCTGCCGTTAAACAAAAATACGCCATCCTTGACCTCTGCTCTTCTAAACCCAATCCGTTTGCAAAAATATTCTTCCCCACAGGAAAGATACAAGGTATATAGATAAGGCAGCTCCGCAGACCAGAGCAAAGGCTCCTTCACGGAAATACAGATTTCCCTCTCACACACAGCCTTTTTTTCCATAATCTTGTGCCCCAAAGGATCCACCAGCATCATGTTCCATCCGGCATCTGTTGATTCATCCGAACAGATGCAGCTTCCACCTTTATACGCTTCTATATCCAATTTTAATGTCAGGCTGCCTTCCTGATATACACCCTGAACATCATTCAACAATTCCGGCTTTATCCAGACATCCGCAATATGATAATTTTGCCTCTCCAACAGATATACATCCCGGAAAATACCGCTCATACGGATTTTATCCTGATCTTCAAAATAGGTGGCTAAGCACCATTTTAAAACAACTACCGTAATACGATTTTTCCCTTTCTGCAGCATGGAAGTAACGTCAAATACACTTTCACAATGTGAGACAGTAGAAAAACCCACAAAAATGCCATTTACATAAAGGTAAAAACAAGAATCCACACCTTCTAATACTAATTCATAATTCTTGCCCACACGGGGTTCATAATCAAATTCTCTGATATACACCCCTGCCGGATTCTTTTCCGGCACATAAGGCGGGTTGTACAAAAACGGATAAGGGCTTGTCAGATACTGGGCCCTATCATATCCGCTTGTCTGCCATGTTCCCGGAACATGAACCATATCCAACCCGTAACAGTCATACTCCGCTTTCAGCATATCCTCCGGTATATCCTGATAAGATTCAAAATATTGAAACCGCCAGTCACATCCGGAAAGCAATGTGAAATACGCAGACTCTTCCCTGGGATCAGCCGCAGCTGCTTCATAACAATCGTAAGGAATCATATACGACCGGGGTGCTTTCTCACCCATATGTAATGCATGAATGTCTTTATGATATGCTTTCTTTATCATACGCTTTTATAACCTTTCTACAGTATATTGAGAACCACAAGACCACTAAATGCCAATACCAGTCCTCCTATGCATTTCCTTGTTAATTTTTCATGAAATAAAACTGCAGACATAAATGCCGAAAGCATAAGTCCACCGCCCTGACTCAACGGGTAAAGCTGTACAGAATCCAAATATACAGCTGCCTTTGTTTTAAAAAAGGAATTTATGAACAAGCAAACCGACATAACTGCAATGTATCCTATTCTCTTTTTAATATTGCAGAATTCCTCCTTTTTTCCCTTTTCTATTTTTCTTAAAATTGACACCAAAAACACAAGCAAAACAATTGTTGAAAAAAAATAAGTATAAAAGTTAAATACAGCGATTGGAATCCGAGGAAGCTGTTTTACGAATACTTTCTGCATCAAGTCTGTGACTCCACTGGCGATACCGCAAATAAGCAACACCAAAAACGCAGAAAAACTCATTTTACCCTTAATTGAATTATTGTAAGAACACATGATAAAAGCCGCAATAATCAGCATCAACATTCCCAACCACTGAATAGGTCGGATTTTTTCGTCAAAAAAAATGCATCCGCCACAAATAGGTACCAATACACTTAGCATCATAAAAACATTTAGCATCATGTAGGCTCCGTTTCTTATGGAAATCAGCCAACATACCACAAAAACTGACATGCTGATTCCGGACATTACAGAAATTACCAGCAATCTTCTATTTAGTATAAGTACACTAAAACCTCCGCCTGGTATAATTATTACTGCTGCAATCACAACGCAAAATAACATTCGAATGAGATTTGTAAACATTGCTCCACTATAACTCTCTACAAAACCACTGGTTTTTTTCCCACAGTACCCCTTTACAGCACCCGCAAATAGAGAAATAGCTAAAAATATATAACCCATATTTCTTTCTCACTCCTCTCACCGCATAATATAATATAAACTATACTCATTGTCGTGATTTCTTGCATATCGTTCTTTTTTCAGATTTTCAAATGAATTATCCAAGTATCTACGTTCTCTGATTTCTGTAATACCAAACGATTTTACCTTCTCATACAACTGATCGATCAGTTCATCTCTCTGTGGATTTTCCAACTCCATACGGGTAACCTTCATAAAAAGTATAGAAAGATATTCTTTTTCCAAATACCATTTATTCATTTCAGTTTCCGTAGCGTTCAACGCCTTTTGAAACAGTTCTTCTGCCTTTTGCACCAATTCATCCGTAACAAAGCCTGCATCCGTATACTGATAAATGGTCAGTTCATTGTTTTCCATTGCCTTTAATAGCAGGTCTATGTATTCTCTGATATAAGGATAACTTTCCTTCCCATAAACACCCTGAATAAATTCATCGATGATTGGGTCTACATCCTGATAAGGGTTCCACAGCAGTCTTGCCCCCAGATAAATCTCCAGATCCGACATACCGGAAGCCTCTCCGTAAGAAAAGTTTCCCTGCTGCAGCACACCTGTTACATGATTTTCATAATAGGTCTGCAGATTCTTTGCCAGAGAATAATAGTTGGGAAATGGCATCAGGTAATTGCGGAAGTTACATGCATAATCCCAAATATACAGATTTTTGCACATCTTTCCCCATTCTGAAAGATCTTTGATAAATCCCGCGGCTTCGCTGTCCGGTTGCTCCAACGCCTGCTGTTTCATAGGTGTATTCCAACTGCATTCAATATTACAAAGACGAACGATGACATTATCCCGAACACCCAGCCCCACCGGCGCTTTTTTGGTATACCGATAGGCAAATGTATGAAGCAATACATCCGGATAATCTTCTTTGATATCATCCGCCAGACGATTGACAAATGTGATCACACTGGCAGCAGGCGTACCATACTTTTCATCGAGGCTTCTGCATTCCGGACAGGTACAATAATTCCTAAAATCATTTTGAGCCACAGAAAATACCTTACAGTCGGGATTTTCTCGTATCCACCTGCGTAAAGTATCACGGGCAATCTGAAATACATTTTCATTGGACAGACAGAGCTGGGGATGTTCCCGTACCCTTTCCCCATTGACCATAGAAAAATATTCCGGGTGAGTATCATAATAAACATCCGATGGCACCAGATCCTGAAATGAATGATGACAGTTATAGAACTTTATTTTACCCCCCTTTTCCTTGGGAATATGAGCAATATTAGAATTCATGCGGTTCTTTACATTAAAATCCGGATCAAAACCGGAACGGAAATACATTTCACGATACGCAAAAGCCGGATTCTCACAAAGATCCAGATTCTCCACAGACAATTTCTCTATGTGTTCAAAGCTTTCCACATCTTTGGTATAACATTTAAAATTAATATATTTTTCTAAAAAATAATACACACCATAAATGGTTCCCCTGGGAGTCTTTCCTGCGATCACAATATCCTCTCCACGGGTTTTAATCACAAATCCGTCATCCGAAAGTGCATTAACATCTGTCTGAATGCCACGGACATTTGGCCCAATATGAATCTCCGGACCTCTGCGGGGACACCGTTCAGAGTCCGAAAAATACGGAACCATGACACCGGAAGCCTTTTGCAGATATTCATATAAAGTAGAAGCTGCATACATCTCTGCTTCATGGGGCATATCGTTTGTAACAATATGGTAGTTAGTCTTCCCATTCTCAATCACAATTCGATTCATCATTCACTTTCCTCTCTTTGTTTATTCTGATTTCGATATTCCATCGGAGATACTCCGTAATATTGTCCAAATTTACGGATAAAACTACGGGCCTGACTATACCCCAGCATTTCCGCTATCATACTCACACTGTTATCGGTCGTCAACAGTAGTTCCCTGGCATAAGCAAACTTTTTCTCTGTAATATATGCCGAAATGGTGCAGCCCATCTGTGCCTTGAACTGGTGGCTCAAATTAGAGATTGAGATATCAAAATAATCTGCCACTGCACTGACACTCAGATCCGGGGAATCTACATTGGCATCAATATACTCTATAACCTCCGAGATAATATGTTTTTCTTTCTTTTCTTCATCTATTAAAAACTGAATTTGCTCACTAATATGAGAGATCATGCCGGTTACAGATTGATTGTCCTGCATGTCCCCATCTTCTGTTTTGTGATAATAAACAACTCCTGTCTTTTCTTCTTTTTTACTGCTTTGACTGCAAATCATGGCTTGTCGGTACGACAAACAGACTTCATCTAATTCCTGGTATACACCACCCACATAAAAACACACATCATCCTGTATGTTTTCTTTCAATGACTGCACAACTTTTTGCAGTATTTTTTCCAATTTCTCCTCCGCTTCCAGCGTCATCCCGGCAATCACAACTGCCATATTTCCTGCTGAAACCTCCATGACCTGAAATTCATACTCTTTCCCTGCTGTACTATCCAGCAGGCCCCCCAGCCTATTGCAGCTTTCCTCTTTTTGAGAAATAACCACCATCACGCGAAAACACTCTGCATGCAGAAATAATCCGGCATCTTTTAAGGCTGCCCTAAGTAAATTCTTATCCCCCTTTTCATCCCAGATAAACCGCAGAAGCACACGATCCCTGATCTGCTTCTTTTCCAGTACATGCATTTTCTCTACCCAATAAATCTGTATCTGTCTGATGGGGTATTCATTATAGAATGTCAATGCCATGACTAAAACAAATCCTACCAACATTACCACAGCAACCGTCAAAAAGAAACGCTGTTGCCACTCACTGACCTCCGAAAACAATTGATTTTCGCTGCTTGTTCGAACCAACTTGAAATACCCCTTATGGGAATATGTCATGATCTCATAACGAGACTTTGGCACTTCAGGCCACTGTACCGTGGAGTAGAGCTCATTGCCTTCCGGATCTGCCAGAAACGTCATTGTACCCTGCTGTCCCAGAATATTCTCCAGTTCTTTTTTATTAATGGTAAAAAACCATATTTCCTGGTCATTTACCTTTATTACATACTGTAAAATCACATTTTCTTCCCCTGTATCCGGGGATGCTTTCCAAAGTATCCAACCTTCTTTTGCTACACTGTCCCATTTATCCAACACTTCTTTTTTACCACCTACCAATTTCAAAGACAGCTTTGCATAGTAAGGAAGTGTATAGCTTCCGGACGTGGTATAGATCCTGTTCGGTTTGACACTGTTGTAATAGCACACATCCTCCAAAATAGAATGTACCGCAAGCTCTGATTTTAGTGCCTGTTGAATATTCTTTCCGGATACATCACGTTCCACGGCATAGGACTGGAAGTAAGACATTTGAGAATTATAGATAACAATTCCATGAAAATTTTCTATATGACGGTCCAGTTCGCCGGCAATGACCTCCAGCGTCTGTTTCGCCTCGCTTGTCAGTTTATTACGGTAGATTTCTTTAAAATCACCCAGGAACAAAAAGATAAAAAAAGCGACCGGCAAAACAAGAACAATCAGAAAACTCAAGGTGAATCGGTTAAAAATTTTGCTATCTACTCTTCGCATAAATATTTCTCCATTTTCTGTGTCCGGTCATGCCGGTCCTTTTCTACATTATATTATCTTGCATTTACTTCATCTACAAAATCCTGGTACCAATCAAGCCAATCATAATACTGTACTGTCTTTAAGTCCTCCAGATGCTTTGCCCAGGAATCATCCGTTACACCATATACGATGGAATTAGCAATAAAGCTCTCCAGATAAGCGAACAGTTCCACTTCCATAAATGTACGTTCCTCTTCTGCTGCTGCATCAGCATATGCAGTTGGGAAGCCTTCCTGATTTAACAGATCTTTATGTTCTTCTGTAAACTGAATACGAACTGCTGTACCTGCTGCCATATTTTCCGGTCTGTAATAAATCTTTTCTGCACCAGTCTTTGCAGGACAATAGTTATGCATACCAATTGTTACGTTCTTAGGCTGTCCTTCTTCCACCGGGAGCTGCCATAAGCTGCCGTCCGGATCGATTTCATAAGGATCACCATAAGCAATCAATTTACGCTCTGTTTCAGCAGACAACCAGTTCCACCAGTGAAGCACTGCTTCCACATTTTCAGAATCTGCAGTCACGCAGAAATTACTTCTCTGACCGATGAAACGGTCAACAAGACCTGTCAGACGAGGTTTCACGCCTTCAATTCCTTCATAAATGAACGGTGTATACCCTTGATCAAGCATGGTTGTATAAGTTGTAAACACACCTGCAATTTTTTCTTTTCTCTTCGCACTGTACTGATCTGCTGTCTGTGAAAAACCTTCTAAGTCCAACAATCCTTCATCTGCCAGTTTGTGGTAGAACTCTAAGAATGCACGGAAATTGTCTGTATCTACAGTAGAAACTACCTGACCATTTTCAATATTCTTGTATGCATACTTAGCCTGCCATATTTCATTACCGCCGATACCAAATGGATTGGCATGGAGCATAATATCTCCTTCCCAGTTACCGGAGCAGAAAGTTAATGGAATTTCATTGGTTGGATCTCCGTCACCATCCATATCGTTGTCACGGAATGCTACAAGTGTATTGTACAACTCTTCCGCTGTAGTTGGAACAGGTAATTCTAATTTGTCCAGCCATTCCTGGTTAATAGCCAGATAACTTGCACCCCAGCTGTCAGCTGAAGACACCATATTACCGGTGATCAGGCCGCGAATAGCCCCATCCGGCCATACAATCGTATCCCATACATCGTCTTCATTATAATCTTCTACGATGTCCGGTGCCCATTTTTCCAACAACCCCTCTTCAGATAAGTCATAGAACAGATCCAGATTGTTTGAGAGAGTTGCCTGATCCAGACAACCTAAATATGCATCCGGCTGGTCATCTCCCATAAGCATTGCAGCAATCTTTTCGTTTGCAGAAGTCTGATCCAGTTCGATCCATTCCACATGGATACCGGTTGCTTCTTCTGCCATCTTGATGATCTCTTTTTCATTCCAGCTCTTGCTTTCATCGCCGTTCTTTCTCTTTACTGCGATGGTAATGGTTGTGCCTGCAAAATGATCTTCCGCAATTTCTTCTACAACAGCTTCACTTGACTCTGCGCTTTCGGTTTCTGTTGTGGATTCAGCCACCTGTGTTCCCTGCTCAGTGCTGTTTGACGCCTCATCTTTTGCGCCGCATCCTGCCAATGACGATACAGTCATGGCCGCTAAAAGCACCAATGCTACTACTTTCTTCTTCATACAAAAATACCTCCATTTAAATATTTTCTATTTGGAACTATGCTTTCACATAGCAATTCCCCTACGATCTTTCAAGACTCTATTATCCCTTGACGCTGCCAATCATAACACCTTTCACAAAATATTTTTGTACAAAAGGATATACACAGAGGATTGGAGCCGTAGATACTACTATCGCTGCATATTTGATGATCATGGTCAGCTGCTCCATTTTCTGCTGCAATTCCGGATCTACATCTGCACCGTTTGCAAGAGAGGAACTTAAAACCAGGATTTCCCTTAAATATAACTGCAATGGATGTTTGCTGCCGTCCGTCAAATACATCATCGAGTTAAAATAAGAATTCCAGTGTGCAACTGCAACATATAACGCAATAACCGCCACCACTGCCTTAGACAATGGCAGCACGATCTGTACAAAAAACTTTCCGTTACCACATCCGTCGATCTTAGCAGCTTCCAGCAGTTCATCCGGAATACTGCTTTCCATAAAGGATCGCACAATGATGATATTATATACAGTTACACTACCCAGCATAATGATCAGCATACGGGTATCCAATAAACCAAGCTTCTGAATAACAAGGTAAAGAGGAATGGTCCCGCCGTTGAAGAACATGGTAAATACCATCAATTTCAAGATCACACTGCGTCCTACCAGATCTTTTCTGGATAATGCGTATCCTGCCAGTATGGTAACAAATAAACCGAACAAGGTTCCGAATACTGCATAAATAATTGTGTTAAGATATCCTGTCCAAACCTTCATATCGCCAAATACCAGCTTATAGCCATCCAGTGTAAATCCTTTGGGATACAACAGAAATGTACCGTTATTGACGTAGATCGGATCAGATACCGATGCCATCACTACAAACCACAACGGATAAGCCACTATCACGATAAACAGTATCAGGAGGATATTACAGATCCAATCATAAAGCCTGTCATCCCAGGAACGCTTCATTTTATTTTTCTTCATGACATACACCTCCCTACCATAATCCAGAATTGGTCATCTTAGTTGTTACTTTATTCATTATAATAACCAGTATAAAATTGATCAGATTATTAAACAGATTGATAGCCGATGAGTAACTGTATTGTTGATTCAAAATACCCATTTTATACACATATGTACTGATAATTTCAGATGTATTCAGGTTTAAATCATTCTGCATCAGATATACTTTTTCATAGCCCACACTCATGATTCTGCCGAAACTCATAATCAGCATGATGGACATGGTAGGCATAATGGTTGGCAGATCAATGTGCCAGATTCTTTTCACCTTATTGGCACCGTCAATTCTTGCCGCTTCATGTAAAGACGGATCCACACCGGCCAGTGCTGCCAGATATATAATGGAGTTCCAACCCATGGACTGCCATACCCCCGACCACACATACATATGCGGAAAATAGTTCTCCAGTCCCATGAAATAAATCGGACTCACACCAAACCATCCCAATATGGTATTGACCAAACCGGATCTGGGAGAAAAAAATACATTCAGCATACCTACCAGTACTACTATGGATATAAAGTGGGGCATATATGTAATGGTCTGTGCAAATTTTTTATACCCATTTTTCTTAATGTTATTCAGTATCAGAGCTAATAAAATAGACAGCGGGAAGCTTACCAGCAGAGAGTAGATACTAATAGTAAGCGTGTTCTTTAAAATGGACCAGAAGCGAGGTGTATTAAAAAACCTGGTAAACCACTTCAGACCCACCCATTCACTACCGCCGAACCCATCAGCAATCCTGAAGTTCTTAAAAGCAATCTGTAAACCATAAATAGGTGCGTAATTAAAAACCGCAAGATATACCAGTGCAGGTATCAGGAACAGATACAAGATCCAATTACGTTTTATCTTGATCAATATTTTATTTCTCATATTTTCGTCCTTTCTGTAACTTAGAAAATCATGAAACAAGTACTTGATGCCCTTATCATATCCTCCAAAATCATTTGTGTAAATGGACAATTTTTGAACATTATTTTTGATTTTTTTGTCTCTTTTTTTATTTTTCCAGCATTTAAAAAGCTTCCCATCTGTCATAATGACATTTTTGAATAATTTGGGTTCAAATTTTGTGATCATTAAATTTCTTAAAACTTTCTAATTTTATGGACAATCTCCACGGATAATAGTAAAATGATTTTATACTCTATGTTTCAAGCAGGAACAAAAAAATTCCATTTGGGCACCTGCTCAAAAGAAGTGTAGTTTCGCAATCGCCTAAAATGATAACATATAGAAAGGAATGTTCCACAATATGAGCAACACACATTCTGACAACCGAGGCACCAATCATATTCCACCTCTGGATATTATTGATCTGGATGAAAAAGACGCGATCAATGCAGAAGGTAAGATTTCCTTTGACAAATCCATTACCGAGGAATTTCACACGGATTCCGGCAGCAGAAAGCACTCTCCGGGCAACGACAATACCCCTTCTGATTTCTTTGAAAAATATATATTCCGCATTAACTGGCACATTATTCTGCTTTTGGTATTTATCCTCTGCATTATTTTGCTGGTATATCGATTCAGCACCTGGGGTACCCGTGTAGAATCTGATTATGACCCCAATAATATCGACACAGAAGTGGAAGTTGAGACCCATGACAACATCCTTCCGCTGCTCATTGATGAAAATACATTGCCCGCAGATGATGGTATCCGTACAGTTGTTGCTTTCGGCAATGCACCTTTCGCAGATGCCGGAGAAACCGGTAATGATCTTGCCTCCCTGATCGAAGACTTGTCCGGTGCTGTGGTATATAATTGTTCTGTTGCAGATTCCTATTTGGCTGCCTCAGAACCCACGTTTGATGCCTCAAAAGATCCCATGGATGCGTTCAATTTCTATTGGCTTGCCACCCTTGCCACCCTGGACAATACAAGTATTTATGACAGTGCTTTTGCAAAGATGGGCGATAATATTCCTGAGGATGCAAAGGAAGCATTTGATACACTGACCACTCTTGACTTCAACACAGTAGACGTCATCACTGTCATGTACGACGCAAGTGACTACCTGGATGGAAGATACATTTACAATCCGGAAAACTATACCGATATTCAAAGTTTTTACGGCAACCTTTGTGCCGGTATCGATTTGATCCAGAAGACATACCCGCACATCAGGATCATTGTCATGAGTCCCACTTATGCTTATGCTGTCAACAAAGACGGAGAGTATGTCAGCAGCGACCTGTATTTGTATGCTGAGCATCCTCTGTCCCGGTACTCTATGATGCTGGAACAGGGTGCTGCAAATTATGTGGTAAGCTTCGTAGACAATTTCTACGGCACTATCAATGAACTGAATGCGGATGAATTTTTGGAAGACAATGTGCATCTGAACGATGCAGGACGCCGGAAGGTGGCACAGCGGTTTGTTTATGCACTGGAATATTATGATGAGTAAGATCTGTATCTTCCGTTATTAGGCATAGGGATGATTAAATACACGCTGATGCCTAATTGCAATGAAAAGAATAAGAAAATAACACAAAAGCGGTTGATATAATGTGGTTATTCTCCATTAATAGAAAAAATATTTGCCTGATGCCTAAAATCAAAAGATTTTTAGGCACCAGGCCGTTTTTTTAGGTGCCTATAGAAAACATGCCTACAACCCAATATATATGGACGTATCAATATATATGTCATATCCATCAATACTGTCGAACAGCCGGTAATCATACTCCTGCATATCTCCCAGGACTTTTCTCTCACTATTTATGATAATATAATGACAACCCTGAGCTTTTGCCAATGGTGCCATCTCCTCTACCACCAGCGTTTCCGCCTCCATGACCAATAAAAGATCCGTATAAAATCCCCAGCGGTCTACGATGATTTCTCTGCCGTAAGGCATACAGATATACGGCGAGTACTGTCTCACATATTGAAGCATTTCCACCGGAAATACTGCCATCACTTCTCTGCCTTCCACTTGAATGGCGTCACATATATCCACCACAGTCTGGGGAATGTGATACAGATTATCCGCCTTCTTAAAATTGACATTACGGTAAATCAGACTCCCTGAGATCATAACCATGGCTGCCGCAAAGATCAGAAAGACTATCTTACATTGTTTTCCAATTCTCTGGCAAAAATATGTCACTCCGTATGCCAGCACCATAGTCACCGGAATCAACCACAAGATTCTATAGTAGATTTCATCTCCGATCAAACTGTATATCACCTGGCAGAATAAGGGATTAAAATACAACAGCAGCAAAACCACCGGCATATAAATAAACAGAATTCTTTTCGATTTATCCTTTTCCACAAAAAACAAATACACCACTGTAACGAGGAAAAAAACCGTTACCAGACCGGTTCCCATATAGTTTTCAAATAATTCCAATGCAGAATTCCACATAGCAGACTCCTATCCCAGCAGAAAATACATGGCCGCAAAAATGACTGGGGGTATGCAGCAGAGAGCCATGCATATGGTCATTCTCAGACTCCTGTACACAACACCGGCACACAGTCCTGCCACACACAACATCAGGCACATTAAAAAGGTCCCCAGGGTGCTGCAAAGACATGCGGCTGTTACCGTGGCACATAAAATCACCCATAACATCCACTGTGCTTTCTTTTGCTCCTGTATCTGCGCAAAAATCATAAACAGCACTAAAACAACCACCGGCACTATGATATTGCCCAGTGCCGCCTTTCCCTGCCTGCTTCTGGCAATCATAAAATTCTCGGGTGTCTTATACGAATAATCCCCGAACATAACCAGCAGCGCTGTAAAAATTAAAAATATAGGGAGATTTTCTCTCTTCCCCCGCCACAGGATTTCCCCAATCTTGTAATAAATCACATAAGTCAACCCAATGAGAAAGGTGCCTACGGCCACATGTGCCACAAAGGCCACCTTAAGCCCCGACATTCTGGCTAAAAAAGCAATCCATATGGGGAATGGTGCCAGACCATGACGAATGTCCAACCCCGTTCCACCGATACTGTAGGGCATAATCTTATACATAGTATCACTGGCCTCTGTAATGGTGGACACCGCCACATAAAACGCATCATCCCCATCACCATAGGTCAAAAATACAGACCCGGCCAATTGTATCATAACAAACAGTGCAAAAATGAACCAGGCAATTTTTTCCCCGGTGGTCCGTCTGCAACCGGCAGATTTTATGATTCTTTCTCCGGTACGATTTTTCAGCCACAGGCAGACACACCCGCACACTGCTAAAATTACCGATACTGCCCCAAATCCATAAACAACAGCCGGAAACATACCGTCATATTTATTTTCCAGAAGAACACAGGGCACGCAAATTACTTGAAAAACTGCCCACATCAGCATATACCCGGCTATACACATAAATGCCGGCGATTTGCCCTGTTTATCCACAAAAGCCGCCGGTATTCCCCCAATGCATAGGGGAATGACCAGCAGCCATACAATTAATACAAAAAAACCAATTACTTCCATACCTTATTTTGACTCATAAAAATTTTTTACTTGTTCACAAATATAGTCTACCTGTTCCAACGTCAGTTTATAGAACATAGGAAGTCTGAGCAGTCTTTCGCTTTCTCTGGTGGTATATTTATCTTCACCATGGAAACGTCCAAATTTCATACCGGCAGGAGCGGAATGCAGAGGAATATAGTGGAATACAGAATGTACGCCTCTTTCCTTCAGGTAATCTATTAATGCTGTTCTCACTTCCAAATTTGCCGCCTTAATGTAGAACATATGGGCATTGTGTACACATCCTTCCGGAACCACAGGCAACTCGATATAGCCGGCATCCGCCAGTGGCTTTAAGTTCTCATAATAACGATCCCAGCAGGCAAGTCTGGCATTGTTGATCTCATCTGCCATTTCCAGCTGTGCATAAAGATATGCCGCATTCATATCACTGGGCAGATAAGAGGAACCATAGTTTACCCAGGTATATTTATCCACCTGTCCTCTATAGTACTTGCTGCGGTCAGTACCCTTCTCACGGATGATTTCTGCATTTTCCACATTTTCGGGATCGCTGATCAAAATGGCACCGCCTTCTCCCATACTGTAGTTCTTGGTTTCATGGAAACTGTAACAGCCGTAATCACCGATGGTTCCCAGTGGTTTTCCCTTATAGGTTGACATAACACCTTGGGCTGCATCCTCAATGACTTTCAGGTTATATTTTTCTGCAATTTCCATGATTTTATCCATTTCACAGGAAACACCTGCGTAGTGCACCGGTGCAATGGCTTTAGTTCTGTCTGTAATTGCAGCTTCGATCAGATTTTCATCAATATTCATAGTGTCCGGGCGAATATCCACAAATACCGGCACCGCACCCCGGAGCACAAATGCATCCGCTGTAGATACAAAAGTAAAAGAAGGCAGGATCACTTCATCTCCCGGCTGTATATCTGCCAAAAGGGCCGCCATCTCCAATGCATGTGTGCAGGAAGTGGTCAACAAACACTTAGGGGTTCCTGTTCTTTCTTCAAACCACTGATTACACTTGCGGGTATACCCCCCGTCACCACAGATTTTCTGGTTCTCCACACATTCTCTCATATAATCCATTTCGTTTCCCGTAAAGGGAGGGACATTAAAAGTAATCACTTTGAATTGCTCCTTTCAGCCTGTCGTAGGAAATTTCAAAACTCCTCTGCTTCCGGGGCTGATTTAAAAACGTTCCATTTGGGGACGCTCTCGCTCCGTTCTCAGTCGTAGCGGACACTAAGAAATTTTCATCGTTTTCACTCGAAAATTTCAAGTGCCGACGCCTCGAAAGGCCCCTGCATTGGAATGTTTTTAAATCAGCCCTGGAAGCAGAGATTTTCGAAATTTCCTATTTACCTATCTATAACTATATCACTATTTATGAAATTTGTGTACTGTTTTTCTGAAGCTGCGGAAAATGAATGCACGAAAAGCATCCACCAGCGTACCCACCGCATATACCAGCACTACAGAACCCACAGCCCTGCACACCATAAGTATCACATTGCCTTCCCCGCTTGCACCGATCCACCGGGGCCAGAGATAACGCACCTCTATCTGCTCGTGAAGGAGATACACCCCCAACGAATAGGGCGCCAGCCCACAAATGAATCCGGCAGCCTTTCCTTCAGAGGGTATCTTCCAATGTAAGAATGCATGAAACAATCCCACTGCAGCCAGCAGATTGAGTACATGATTATAATCAAATCCGGTTTTTATAAAATGATCCAGACTTCCGGTCTTTAAGTAAACCGCCCGCACCACAAATGTCAAGCAAAAAATACCGGCACAGCCTGCCAGATAGCATAGCAGACCTTTCCTGCCGCCATTCCCTCCCACAAAAAACGGGATACCATATAAACGGATATATGCAGCAACCAGGAAAACACATAAAAACCAGATGCCGTCATTTCCGGCTTTATCGATTGCCAATTCCACCGGCAGGATGGTTTTACTCACAGAAAAGAACAATAGTAATGCAATAATCGTTCCTTTTAGCTGCTCCTTACTCATGGACTTTGCAGCTGCCCCCAGTACAGGACTGAACAAATACATGATCACATAAGCCGTGATAAACCAGTACTGTTCCATCTGAACCGGCAACACATCTCTCAAAATATGATACACATTAAAGTATCCCACATCCAATATGCCTGCTGCCAATAATATCACCGGAATCAGAAGCGTATAAAACAATACCTGACACAACAGCTCTACCAGGCGCCCCGGCTTAAATCCGGATTCCACTAGAAAATATCCGCTGATCAGCATATATACATTGACGGCAACAATGGACAGACTTTCCAGCCCCCATGCCACATAGCCGTTCATACCCATTTCACCTGTCAGGGCCGGCAGTACACCACCCTTGTCTAAATAATGGAGCATGACCACCATCATCATAGCCAGCATGCGCAGCAATTCTATACTGACAATCCTCTTTTTCATGGTTCAAAACCCTCTCTATTTTTTCCAGGCACCGGTCACTTCCCCCATCACATTCTCCGTAACATCACTGATAATGTATTTGGGCCTGCCTTTTACTTCTTCATAAATTCTTGCAATATAATGGCCGATCACACCCAGACTCAGCATTATAAACCCACCGATGATCAAAATCAACAGAATGACTGTGGTAAATCCCTCCACAGAATTCCCCATCAAATAACGCACCAATGTCTGCACCGCCAGGACTGCACTGAACAAAATGGATATCACACCCATGATCGTCACTAACTGCAGAGGCAGAGTACTGAAGGATGTAGCATTGTTGACAGCGTATTTCATGAGACTGATCACAGACCACTTGGTAGTGCCGTAAAGTCTCTCCTGCACTTCATATTCCACCTTGGTGGTCTTAAATCCTGCCCAGAAAGTCAATGCCCGGAAGAAGGTATTTTTCTCCGGCAGCTGCAGCAGTACATCCACTACTTTACGGTCTAATAACTTATAGTCAGAGGAAGCATTCATATCCATTTTGATGAGCCAGCTCATGATCTTATAGAACAGACCGGCAGACATCTTATGGGCAAGACTCTCCTTACCCCGACTGGATTTCACACCTTCCACCACCTCATATCCTTCCTGCCAGAGTTTCCACATCTGTCCAATCACCTGTGGGGGATGCTGCAGATCACAGTCCATAACAATGACCGCATCTCCTGTGGTCAATTTCAAACCTGCAAAAATACAAGCTTCCTTACCGAAATTCCGACTGAACTTGGCACCCTTTACTTTAGGATTCTTTTCGGCTGCCTTCAGTATCTCTTCATAGGTCCGGTCTTTTGATCCGTCACTGACAAATACCAGCTCATAGTCGATCTTTTCTTTTTCCAGCACCTCGGCAAGTACATTTGCCGTATTTGCAATATTCTGTTCTTCATTGTACGATGGAAGCACGATTGATAATACTGCCATATCCATCCTCACTTTCTTTTGTGCAGTCCCCAATTTCTTTGGACGACTCACACTTATTCTTTGTTTTCAGTCTTTATATACATAATCCCATCTATGATCCTGATAGAATCTTCGGCAGGAAAACTTTCCATTTCACGATACGCCTGACTATAATACATTTCGGCCATACTTTCCGCAGGCAGAATATTTAAAGTGGCTCCCTGAAAATGCTTCATAAACAATTCGTAATTGTTGCCGGTATAGAGCAGCATATCCCCGTTCATACCCAACAGACCGGAGGTAGCTTTCTGTGAAATATCCGTAACCGGATAGGACTCCTCCCCCACAACCCCGATCATGGCAATGGGAATCCCCTGGTAATACCCTTCTGTCTGCTCCATGCGATCTAAAAGTCTTACACAATATGCATAGGTCTTTTCATACTTCTTCTGCAGATTGGAATAGGCAATATTGTCCGTCACTGCAAAATTCCAAACCAAAATGCCTGCAGTCAATAAAATGCCCCATTCCTTCCAGGTATCTTTTACGGTCATACCACCATATTTTTCTGAAAAAGCCATGAGCAGTATGGGATACAGTACCCATTGATAACGCATCAGCACATGATAGGTAACATCCGGTGAAACGATCAAGATAATGTTAGTGGCAACGGGAAGCCCTATCACCAACAATACCAACAGTCCATACAGCCATATGCTCCTCCACCACTTTCTGCGGATCATAAGCTGTATCAGCGTCACTGCTGCCACCAGTACCAGTCCGCAGACCGCTGCCAGTGAAAACATATTATTGACCAGTACATTGCCCTTCAGCGTAAAAGCAATGAAATCTGTATACATTTTTACAAGAATCTCAAAGATACCGGACCGTTCCACAGCTCCCATGCCATCGATCCCCTGATAGGAAGCCAGCTCCTTTCCCTGGATCTTTAGCAATATCTGCAAAATGACATAATAGCCGGAAGCACCTGCAATTCCCATATACAGATAACGCAGGCTGCAAAGGATTTTTTCCTTCAATTCTCCATTTCCCATGGCGATCATCAAAATACCATAAATACATAAGATAACTGCAAAGGGCAGGTACGCCTGATAAATGCCCATGCTGCATGCCAGGCACACAGCGCCGGCTGCAAAGCCAAACTTATATTTTTTCGTCAAGACCACGGACAATACCGCCAAAAACAGGGCCATCATATATCCGTCCATGGTAAACACATAGGCAAAGGTGGATGCAATCGCCGGAAATCCCGCCAACAGTCCACTGATCAGAATAATTACAGAGGTTTTTCTGACTTCTAAAAATTCCACCAAAGCCACACTTGTCAATGCCAGATACAGAATCGCTAATAAGCCGATCAGCCAGGGCAATGTAAAATAGGAGGAAATACCGCAGGCCATTGTCAGAAACCATCTGCCTGATGTAATCATATTCTGATCAAAGTGCATACTGTCCAGACCATCATGATTGGGAATGTCCCGAAGCATCATGGGCATATGAATCAGCAGCCCTATGATAAATGTTGCAAAAAAGGCTGCTTTCCACTCTTTTTTGATATGCTGTTTTATCATTTGCCAAACTTCTGCCTGACTTTTCATGGTTCCTCCAAACAATCTATTTTAATTTTGCAAAATTCTCTGCTGCAGTTCTCGGGCAATGCGCTCAGCACCCCGTCCATCGGCAACCTGTTTCATTCTTCGGGAAAGAGCCTTCCTGGCATCTGTATCTTTCGCCAGCCTGCAAACCTCCTCACAAAGCCTGTCTAAGACTGCTTCATCGTCCGCTGAGAAATCACCGGCATTGACCATCTGCACCTTAACCCCAAATCCTTCTGCAATTCGTCTCTGGTTTTCTACATAATAACAGCACACGGTGGGGACTCCCATTGCACTGAGCTCATACATGGTACTTCCTGCTGCGGAAACAGCAATATCTGCTGCTGCCATCTTGTTCCACATATCCTGCACATCTACCAGAATGTGCAGCCGCTCCTCCAACCCTGCCATTTCTTTGAGGGTGTCCAAATGCGGATTAAATCTGCCACAGATAATGTTCAGCTCTGTTTCTTCCGGCAACATCCTGAGCAATCGTTCTCCCAGTTGTCCGGCAATATTCAACGTATCACTGCCACCCATTGTGATCATTATACGAGAAACCCTGTCCCGTACATGATAGGTGGTCTTGATAAATGCTTTCTTTACCGGGGCATATTCTGCCCCCAACAAGAGCATTGTCCCGGCGGGGCACCAAGCTTCATATCCCAACTCTCGCCCATAAATATTATAATTAATAATGCCGTCTGCTGTCAGTCTGCCTGTTCCCATATCATCCATATAAAACACCGGACACTGTTCCATCAACTCATCCAGATATTTTTGGGTCATCTGATAGCTGTCCACTAAAAGCAGCCTGCAGCCATCCTCTTCCAACATCTGTTTTAACACAGGCAGCTCCGATTCCATGTCCCGGTAGTCTGTATGGAGAACCCGGCATGAAAATCCTTTTTCCATCAGTACCTTTCCTGCTTCCTGGCCTGCCGTATAAAATTCACATTCCATCCCCTGTTCCTGCAATCCATATGCAATGGACATGCAGCGCATCAGATGCCCCATACCGATGGTGCCATTGCCGTCCGCCCGGATTCCTACAGTCATCTTTTCCACACCGGTCATCACAATCCCCACTCACGTTTCTTTTCTGCAATCACATCAGACCATGCAAAGGGATGCGTCTCCTGAAACTGCTGCAGCTGCTTCATGGTGTGGTATGTGCCTTTTTCTATAGGAAGGAACCCTTTTAGAGCCCCTGCCTTAATGGCATCCCAATTTTCTTTGAACAGTTCCATGATCTCCTGCTGAAGTCTGGAATAACTGGAAGCAAAGGTCTCCTTCTCCTCATCAAAAATAATTTCCCTTTGACAGAGAATGCGCCCCTTATCCAGTCCCGCCGTCATCTCATGAATCGTAACACCCTTTGGTGTATCATCTATAAAACTGAAGAAGTTCGGACTGGAGCCCCTATTATATGGCAGGTAGGAAACATGGAGATTCACCGCTTTTCCCAGCATATACTCCAGTATCTCTCCCGGAATAATATGCCGATAATTATAGCTGACGATAAATGCCGGATCCAATCCCTTTACCATATCCGGTGTCAGTTTATTAGAGATCACATAGACCTCCCTTCCCGTTTCGTGTTCCTTCAGCCATTCATATAATGCAAGACTTTCCTGATTGTTGGTCAGGAAGAGAATGCTTTTTTTCTCCATCAGATCAAACTGTACCGGCGTCCCTCTCTCAATATCTTCCACCGCCTTCATCCCCAATATATCCGTGAGATATTTGGGCTTTACGCCATATCCCGGACGGATGATACGGGTATTTTCTTCCGTGAACCTTTCTCCCTTTTTGATATCTGCAATGGTAAACACAGAACGTCTGAACACCAGACTGCTTTCCTCCTGACTGCTGACGCCGTAATATACCTGTCCTTTGGCTTTTTCTACCTGACGTATGGTATCCACCATCTCTTTAAATTCTGCCGGATTCATAGAAAAGGAAGCATCCGGATTCTCAATCTCTCTGCTGATACAGAAATGTTTTTCGATAATATTGGCTCCCATCGCCACTGCTGTGGCAGCGCCCAAATGTCCCATAGAGTGATCTGACAGACCGATGGGCATATGAAACCGCTCTTTCATATCCACAATGGTCCTTAAATGCATATCATCAGAAATTGCCGGATACGCACTGCTGCACTTTAACAACGCTAACTGGGTATTGCCTGTCTCATAAACTGCTTCCACTGCTTCTTTGATCTCTTCTAAACTGCCCATGCCCGTGGACATGATGATGGGCTTTCCTTTGGATGCCACATATTTCAAAAGGGGCAGATCGATCATTTCGAAGGATGCGATCTTGTAAAATTCCATGCCGATCTCTTCCAGAAAATCCACAGAAGACCTGTCAAATGGGGTGGAAAAGAAATCGATACCGACTCTGTCCGCTTCTTCCTTCAATTCTTTCTGCCACTCCCATGGAGTATAGGCTTTTCCGTACAGGCTGTACAGGTTTTCGCCTTCCCAAGTGCCATTCTCCACCTGAAAATACCGGTTATGGCAATCTATGGTCAAGGTATCCGGCGTATATGTCTGAATCTTCACACAATCTGCACCACAGCGCTTCGCCTCCCGGATAATCTCTTTTGCTCTCTCTATGCTTCCCGAATGATTGGCTGACATCTCTGCAATGATATATGCAGGATATCCGTCACCGATCAATCTGTCCTTGATTTTTATTACGTTCATTCTGTGATCTCCTTAAGCAGACGATATTTCAATTCTGCCAGCTTCCAGTCTGTCTCATTGTCAATATCCTGCACTTCCAGTTCATCCAACACCACCGGATATGTGTTTCTCATGAACAGCAGCTCCTGCACAGCAAAAGCCTTTGTATTCAGGCAATAGAACTGCCCGCAGTCATGATAAAAAGGCTCTAAATCCTGACTCCTTGCCAGTGCATTTTCCGGCCATTTAAACTCTGTTCTGCCCTCTTTCATAATCAGTCCCCTTTGGGGCGGAAAAGAAAACTGTACCACCGGCACCACACTGTCTGCTTCTTTCTCTGCAAGCAGCTCCACGGCTTCCTTTAATCTCTCGCCGGTAATAAACGGTGCTGTGGGATAAATACAGCATGCATAATCAAAAGTCCGTCCCTGTGCTGCATACTGTGCAAGCACTTCCTTTACCACATCGCGGGTAGTAGAAAAATCATCGGCATTTTCTGCACTTCTCATAAACGGCACTTTTGCGCCATAGCTTTCTGCGATCCGTGCAATCTTAGGATCATCTGTAGATACCATGATCTCATCAAAACAACCTGCCATCTTCGCTGCTTCGATAGAATAGGCTATGATCGGTTTCCCGCAAAACTCCTTAATATTCTTATGTGGTATTCTCTTGCTGCCGCCTCTTGCGGTAATGATCGCTACACTGCTCATTCTTCTCACCTCTGCATCCTTAACCTAAGCCAGATATTCCTGCCCCCGTACAACAACGGCCTTACCATCTTCCACTCGATAAACAATATTGCACTTCTCAATTGTCTGCAGTCTGTGTGCGATAATAATCAATGTCTTTTTACCCTGCAGTCTATTGATAGAGTCCATAATAGCCGCTTCCGTCTCATTATCCAACGCAGATGTGGCCTCATCCAATATTAACACTTCCGGATCACTATATAAAGCTCTGGCAATACCGATCCTCTGTCTCTGTCCGCCGGAAAGCCGGATGCCCCGCTCACCGATCGTCGTTTCCAAACCTTCCGGAAGGGTTTTTATAAATTCATCCAACTGTGCTTCCTTCAGCACTGCCCAAAGACGTTCTTCATCAATCTTATCTTCCGGAATCCCGAATGCTACATTCTTCCGGATGGTATCATCCAACATAAAAATCATCTGTGGAATATAACCCACGTTTTTCAGCCATGAACGATATTTTTCCTTAATATCTATCCCATCTGCCGTTATCCGGCCGGACTGCATTTCCAACAGTCCTAACAAAATATCTACTACAGTACTCTTTCCTGCACCGGAAGTTCCAACGATACCTACACTGTTTCCAATCGGTATTGTCAAATCTGCATGATTAAAGATCAATTTATCCGTATTGGGATATGCATATACAATATCCTTCATTTCAATCTTATCTTTCACGGGCAGTTTTTCGTCACTTTCTTCTGCAAAAGTCATATCCGTATTCTTCCCACTGATCTCATCCTGCAAATTATCACTAACTCCCAAAAAGAAAGGTTCAAAATAGGAAATATTATTGATCTGATTGTTAATACGATTTACACAAGGAAGCAACACCAGTGCGGCAGCCGCAAAAGCAGTCAGAGTCGTAATCATCGTCTCCGTTTCCGCCCCGATTGCCGTCATGAAAATCATATACCCCATCATGCTTGCCACACAAACGGTTTCAATCAGCAATTTTGGTATATTATTATACAGGCTGTATTTCTGTACAGCCTCCACGTATCCTTTTCCGCATTTTTCATATGCTGATACAAAATACTGTTCCTTACACGAAATCTTTACTTCTTTGATACCATGTACCGTCTGGGATATCAACTTAAACAATCCACTATAATAATTCTGATTGTCTTCCCCTGCCTTGCGCAAAATCGGCTTTAAGACATTTTTAATCAACACCAGCAGAACCAACAATATTCCTGCGATCAGCACAGTCATTACCGGATCCTGCATAAAACAGAAGGTTACGAGAAACAAAAACACAAAGGCATCCGACATCAACTGCAGGATACCCAAAATCAGTGCATACATATTATTGACATCGGAAGTTATACTTCTCTGAACCACTGCCGTATCCGCATTCAAATAAAATTCATATCCTCTTCGCAGGTAATTTTTCATCATACGCTCCGAGGTGCGAAACTGATTTTTATAAACAAAAGCCAGCGTCACCTTTTGCTGATAAAACAGGAACAGATTCTTTACTACAAAAATCCCGATCAATGCCAGCATAACAATGATCGTAAAACGAATTTCCGAACCGCCTCCAAACAACAAAAACAGATCATTCAGCAAACCCTCTTCATGCAGTGCTTCCCGATCCATTACAATACTCACCACCGGCATGATCATACTGACGCCGGCTGTCTGCAGTACTGCGCCGATGACCATTAATACTACCAGCCCCACCATAGTGCGTTTTTGCTTTTTATCCAATAATACATTCAACTTTTTTAAAATCTGCAGCATATATCTTTCCTTTATCTTTTTCCATATCTGATCGCTCTATAAAAATACAATAATTTATAATAGAGCAAAAAGAACATTGCATTTTTACTGTGCATTCGAATTAACTTTTGGTTTTCCTCATCCATATATTTTGAAAAATATGGATTCTCCTGAAAATCCGGCACATATTCTTTCAAAAACTTCTGCATCTCCAGGACAAATTTATATTTGGGACGGGGTATCACCTGTAAATAAGAAAACAAGGTGTTCCGATATCCCAACTCAAAGACCTTATAATCGATCTCCTGTTTAAATTTGTCATAAAAACCTCTGTCCTGACACTCTTTCAAATAAATCTTTGCCGCCATCATGCGGTCCCTGCATCGTTCCAAACTGATAACATGAACTGTGGATCCCGCATATTGGTAATAATAATACAGGCACGCATCAACTCTCTCAAAACGTTTCGCATAAAGCAGCGGCAAAACGCCGATGGCATTATCCTCATAAAACATTTTTTCGGGAAATCTGATTTTATATTCTTCAAATAAATGCCTGCGGTAAATTTTAATCACCATGCTTCCCGGTTTCAGAAGCAATAATTTATATTTTTCCACGGACAGCTCGCCTGTTTGCTCCGGGGTATTATTATTGATTGCAATACCTTCTTCCAGACCGGTTTTATCTGTTCGTAAATAATCACATCCGACTACATCGGCCCCGGTTTCCTCCGCCTTTTGCAGCAGACGGGTAAACATATCTTCCGCCACCCAGTCATCGCTGTCTACAAATCCAATCCATTGGCCCTTTGCTGCATCTAAACCTAAGTTCTTTGCACCGCCCTGACGCATATTTTCGGGAGATGCGATCACTTTGATCTTATTCCCATACTTTTGCTCGTAAGTCCGCAATATCTCTAATGAATTGTCCGTAGATTTATCATCCACAGCAATGATTTCATATTCCTCTATCTGCTGTTTCAACAAGGAATCTAAGCAATATTGTAATTTTCCACCTGCCGCCATATTATAGACAGGTACAATAATACTTAACTTCACTACTTTCTTCCTCCCCTACAGATCATCATTATACCTGTGGATCTTGGGATCCTCATACTGATCCATAAAATCAGATCCCAAACGCACACAGCTTTTCGCAAAGGAAATCCCTTCCGTAACCGTAAATACCGCAATTACTTTTTCAAACATCAAGCCCGGAATATAATTTAACATTTCCATTGGCACCTTTCGCTCTATCACAATATTATCGGGAAATATTCTGCTGTACTCAAGGAAGTCATTGGGATGAGGCTTAAAGACTATTTTCCCTTCCTCTTTGTACATATCTACAATATCCTTAAATATACGCTCTCTGGTTTCCAGATCACACAAAGGTTCCGTAAGGATAAGCACGGTTTTATCATGCGCTATCAGTTCTTCTAAAGCATCGATATTTTCAATAAATACTTTTAAAAGGATCTGAATCTGTTCCTCTGATAAGTTGTCAGTCAGCTGCTTTCTGGGAACTTCTACATATTTCTTATGCTTATACTTCAGACAGGAAATATCATTTACTTCCATGTCCAAACAATATTTTCCATACCCATTTTGAATAAAAAGCAGATTTAATGAAGATAAAAAGACTTTTAACTTAAAAAACCGGCGATTTCGCACTCTTGCGGCATCACAATGCTTTAAAGTATCCAGACCATCTTCTACAGCATGGTAATAAATCTTTTTATAATTCAGATAAAATCCTATAGGATCCGAATCACAATATACATAAATATCCTTAAACTGTGAAAAATCCAGGGGAATGTACGGTTCCTCCAATTTACCGTACAATTTTGTATACTTCATTCTTCCCAACATTATTTTTAACTGGTTTCCCTTCATATTCATGTAGGGTGCTAATTCCGGGAAGAATTCATCTTTTTTCTCGTGGAACATTACCACTTGTTCGAAAATACCGCTTTCTTCTATTCTGGCCTTAATATTCTCAAAGGAAGTTGTCATGGTACTTAATACCATGACCGCACGGCCCCTCTGCTCTTTCGGTAAGTTCATCTCTTTTAAGAAGCTGACATACACATGATAATAAGTATGGCAAACATAAACCCTATCCTTCATATATGACTTCTTCATCCAACAAACCACCTTCTTTTAGCTTCTCTATATTTTCAATCAATTCACAGACAGGTATATTTATTTTATTACTGATATCTATCAGATCCCTCTTCCCATCTGCATATGCAATAAAATTCGTCAGTTTTTTGACTTCGTCATAAATTCCTTTTCTGCTGATGGTAGGATACAGGCCTCTCTTTCCCAGTTGCGGTTCGCACAAACAATTTATCTTGTAATATTTATTATACTCCAGTACCATAATAACCTGACGCATTACCTCATACGCCCCCTGCAGACCTTCCGGAGATATCAGACTCATATCGTCTGCAGATGTATGATACTCAGGATACTCTCCATACTTTGAACGGCAAAAACCGCATACCGGAAGATCCACTCCCGGAGCATTGTACTGTCTTTCATCCGAACCTCGTTCCAGAAAACTATACTGCTTGTACTCCGGACATACAAAATGCAATACATTCTGCATAACTTTATCCGCCAGTGTATCAGCTTCTCTGGTTTCAATATACGAGTATGCCCTGTCATCCCCAACGCAGCTCAATACGAAACCGGCAACTACATTCTTTTTTAACACAGGCAGATTTTTACTGAGATATGTAATAGAACCAATTGTCTCCGGTACAATGACCAGACGATAGGATAGCTGCCTGTCCAATGTTTTCAGCCAACGAACCAACTCTGCAGCCAATACGGGTCCGGAAAGCTCATTATTCGCCATGGATGGATGACAGATATACGTTGACAGCAGTACCTCTTTTTCGGTTTTTCCCGGAAGAAAAAGCTCTGCATAATTTAACACACCATCAAATAAGCTGCTTTTAATTACCATATGATACTTTCCTTTTTTCAAGGAATCTCTCATGTTTTTTGACATACAAAAACCAAACCTCTTCACATAATAAGAGGTCACATATGGAATCGCATCCGGCTGGCTTTCTTCTACACGGATATATTGATATAGTTCATCCAAATCCACATATTTATCCACCGGAATAGAATATCCCATAACATGCAGATTGTTTTCTGCATAGTCAATAATCCTATTCCCCTGTTCATCTTCAATATATCCTTCGGAAATCGCCCATTCCTGAGGCACGGTCCAGTCAAACACCTGCTGACCGCTGGGCACCTCACGGATCTCCAATTCAGGAATCTGCTCCTGAATCATGCGAAGACTCTCTCTGACACCCTGCCCTGTCAAACTTCTGCCTATGGGAAAAAGTCTTTCTGCCAGGGCATACATTCTTTTACCAGCATCCATCAATCTTTCTCCTGCCCTTTATATGTATACATATTCCTGCATTTATTACACTTAATTTCTACTTCTTCTATCTGCGCAAGCTCCTTCAAAAGAACAGTTGATACGGGCACACCGTTAATTTCCTGGGTACGCAAAACATTCAGGCTTCTTAAAACCTGGGTAAAAACCGTTTGGGGTTCTACGTACTGAGGATCCATGTCATAATCCCGTACGTTCATGGAATATACCCTTTCATTGGTAATGCCATGTTCGTCAGTATAAGGCGCGCAAAAATCTTTGATATATCTGTAAGGTACCCCAAATACCTGCTCATTATGCAGCTTGGATGTTAATCCATGTGTATTTTCCAGGCCAATGATCAATCCCTTGCCGGAATGTATCTGCATATATTCAAAAGGCGTGCCATCTCCCCACGCATCTTTATTTTCCATGGCACAGAGCTCTTCCTGTCCCTTTCCCCAGACTGCGAAGGAGTAAATGGGATGCTTTGTACGCTTAAAATCCGCTCTCTTTAATGCAACATTCCCCAAAGCTCCCGTCTGACTGGGGGTTTTATAATAGTCAAATCCTTTTCCACTGCAGAAATCCCAATTAAAAGTAGGTACCAGCAAAGTTCCTTCCGGTCCGATTCTCTGTATAAGGTTGTCTAACAATATATTACCGTCATAACGATCCTTTTCCTGTAACGCCCTATATGCCAACCGGGTCACATCCGAAACCAGATAAATGACATTGCCTTTTTCAATGCGCTCTATCCTTTCGATAATGTCATTCCACTTTATATAATCAGACAAAATTATACCTCCCCGGCTCCTAACCTCTGGAGCAATTCATAAATTGCAGTTATGGAGTTGAAATTTTCAGGTACAATATCCTCCGCTGATATTACCACATCAAACTGTTCCCCTACCTCTGCTATGATGGAAATGATATCGAAGGAATCCAATATCTGGTCATCCACTAAGTTGGTACAATTTTCAAAATCCACTTCCGGGTGCAATTCATTTAAAATATTTAATAACTTTTCCACGGTCTTTTCTCCTTTAAGCTTCCGTTTTATTTTTACTCTGATAATTCTTCTTTAAGGTAACACGATCCAATTTACCATTGGCTGTAAAGGGCATTTGCTCCAACTGGATAATATGATTCGGAATCATATATCTTGGCAGCTTTTCTTTCAAAGAGGTTGCCAACGTTTTTTCGTCTATGGTACCTACATAATATAAGACAATTCTACCCTTCTCATCATCATATATGCTGCAGGCAATTTTCACTGCATCTATCAAATTAACATTGGCTTCTATCTCACCCAATTCAATTCGATGTCCCATATGTTTGATCTGGTAATCTTTACGGGAAACAAAGATCAATTCACCATACTCATTATATTTTCCCAGATCTCCTGTCTTATAGATCAACTCCGGATATGCTTTATTCAATGGATTCTGTACAAACACCTCATTTGTCTTTTCCCAGTTATTATAATACCCCAGTGTTACGGAAGTGCCGCGAATGCAGATTTCTCCCACCTGGCCTTTTGGTGCTTCCGTCCCCTCCTCTGTCAGCAAAAGTATTTCCGTATTCTTAAATGGTCTTCCGATTGGAATCACATCACCATTTTCAAAATCTCTGTTTACTTTATAATAACAGCACATCCCGGTGCCTTCTGTAGGTCCATACAAATTCGTAAATTTAGCCTCCGGCAGAACTTCCCGCCATAACTTGAACTGTTTTATGGGGAACACCTCGCTGCCAAATGCAATCACTTTTAAATATTCCGGTTTCACAGTACGAAAAGTTCCAAAAGCAGAAATCATGGTCAGTGCAGATACAACCCAGCATATGGTGTTGATCCGATGCTCATTTAAAAACTTCACTAAATTTACCGGAAACATAAATAAACTTTTGGGAATCAGATAAGTTGTCGCCCCAAATTTGAGTGTAGGGTACAATTCTTTTAAGCATGCATCAAAATATAATGGTGTCTGATTTCCAAACACAGTATTTTCATTAAATTCCAGCGTTTCTGACAGTTGCTCAATATAATCGATAACAGATCTGTGACATGCAGCTACACCTTTGGGAACTCCTGTGGAGCCGGATGTAAAAACAATATATATGGGATCCGTATCAATACTCCTGTCATAAATTTCCTGCAGCGCTTCTTCATCTGCCGGCGTATCCTTAATGGCATCATACAGTACGATCCGACCTTCAAACGCAAACTGCTGTGCAACCTTTTGGGTAGCCTCATCACATATTATAATTTCCGGCTGCACATTTTGCAGTATTAACTGAATTCTTTGCGCCGGCATTTCTTCATCGATAGGCACATAAAAATTACCGCCTCTTATGACCCCAAAAAAAGCCGTCACTTCCTTAGGATGTTTATTCATAAAGACAATGACAGGCTTTTTATAAATATTATTCTTGCTTAAAAATGTACCTATAGACCTGCTTTGTTCATAAACCTCTCCAAAAGTCATGGATTCCGTTCCATTTGAAAATGCAATCTTATCAAATTTCATCTGAACATTATGATCTAAATAATCCAATACATGATTTTGCATAAAAAATTCTCCTCATCATTCTGACTTAGACTTCACCTTTTTTGTAACTCAGCCCAATAATTCCTCATATTCTGCATTCAATTTTCCGCAGCTGAGCACAGCCTTTCTGGCCAATATCTCCATGACATCTAAAAAGGATTTATCCAATTCATAGTCCCTTTTCACCAAAGACAGCTCTGTACACCCCAACAAAACCACTTGTGCACCTTCTCCGAAAAGTTCTCCGGAAATCTCCTGAAAGACATCCATTTCCACCTTTCTTCCCGCCTTAACATTCTCGTAAATCAAATACATCACTTTTTTCTGACACATTTTTGTGGGTATAACTACATCTATTCCCCGCTCTTCTAATGCTTTTTGAAAAATACCGCTTTCAATGGTTCCGTCCGTAGCCATAATACCAACTTTGCGAATTCCGCGAACAGCTAAATAATCTGCCGTCTCTTCAATTGCATTGATAATGGGAATCCCGATTTCTTCTTCCAATTCTTTCTGAAAATAATGGGCCGTAATACATGGGATTGCCAACACAGCAGCTCCTTGCTGTGCCAGTTTTCTTCCCATTTCCTTCATTTCCGGCACCGGATTATGTTGACTTTTACCTAAAATATAATTGGTTCTGTCGGGTACCTGCGGCTTACAGTGCACCAACACCTCTATATGTTCCTGATCTGTTGCTGCATCCGTCATTTGTACAATCAATTGAAGGAAATACGCTGTCGCCATGGGCCCCAGTCCACCAATTATTCCTATTATATCCATCTTCACTCCTCGATAAACTGACATAAAATATTCAGCAATTAACCAACTTTCATTATACTCCATTTACTTCTTAGTGTCAATCTGACGCGCTCCTTCTCAGTCACGTGTTCATCACTGTTCCTGCCACACCTATGTCACCATAAAATAGGTCTCTCCCATCAGCAGACGCACAAAAAATATCAGACCGCAGTACAATTGATAAGAAAATACCACACCACAGCACCAGAAGGCCACTTTATTTTTCTTCCCCAATTTCAGCCATTTTATAAAGCTTAATACAAAAATGTAAAAAATAGCAAAACAATACCCCCACAAGAAATTGCCGTCTCTGGATCTGCTGCCGCT